>JBEKKR010000003.1:0-173991 GCA_050010635.1 Candidatus Limnocylindrales bacterium | reverse complement strand
GAAGGCGATAGAGAGATGAGCGCTGCTCGATTCTGCCATCAGTCCTCCGGGCCATGAGCTGGCTCGGGTTCGACCCATACAGCCAGATTGACGGCGAGGCTCCTTTTCATAGAGGGTGATGGTGACGGGTCAGACGCCGTCATCCTCGCACCACGACCCGGCAGGTTCGGTCGGTTCGTCTCCCTTGAGCCGATCGCCATTTTGGCCGATCCCCCGAGGACTGAGATCCAGGAGCGGTGCCCGGATAGCTTTCACTGACAGGCGGACGGGTTGCGGAAGGCAGGCGCTGGTCGGGGAATGTCAGACGGCGAACGAAGAAGGGGCCCCTGCTCCCCGCGGCTGCGGCATCGCCGCTCCCCCAATCAGGGGCGCTCAGGGCGCTCCTCAGATCTCCCGGCGCGTGTGGTCGATGCCTCGCTGCGGCGTTACCCGACCAAACAACATGTACGTCATGCCGTGTGCCCGGCCCGTGACGCTTCGGCCGCGGAGATAGAGTGCGTCGACCTTGGCCGACCGGATGCGGTTGGCGCATTCGGAGCACACGTAGCCGCGCGTGCCATTCGGAAGTTCGACGTTGTCCCGGTCGGAGAAGAAGTAGCTGCCGACAGCCGTCTCTTCACCGCACTCCAGGCACGGCTCGGCGTGGACATCGGACTGGACGGCTACCCACATCCTGTCGCCGATTCTACTTCCCGGCAGCAACCCCGGACTCGCGGCCAGCTCGTTCCGCGCGAAGCGTACGCCGCCTGGTGATCGGCGACGATGGGCGCCGACCACGCCTGCCGAACCCGCTGACGATGCCGCGATAGTGGCACGTCAGAGCGTACCGGTACGGCGTTCCCGGGGTCAGCGGCGGCTGCCCTCACCGGGATCAATCCCCCCAGCAGCGCCGGCTCGCCGGTTGGCCGCCTTGAACGCAACCTCCGCGCGCAGTTCCTTGTAGGTGTTGGTAGGGTCGTGGGATATGGCGAATGGCGCGGTCAATCTCCCCTGTACGTACGCAAGTTCCCGGTCGAAGCGCTCAGCTTCGCCAAGCCTGCCGAAGGCATACAGGAACCAGTTGTGGTCCCGTAGGGAGCGCGGCGTCGGCGTGTAGAGTGGCGACTCGATGGATCTCGCAGCGGCGGCCAGGATGTCCTCCCTGACCTCAGGCCGGTTCCAGAACGTCACCGATTGAGTCTCAATTTCAGCCTCTCGGTGCGCCTCCACCAGAGCCACGTGGACGCTTGAGCCTTCCGGGCCTGCGGAGGTCGACTTGGCCAACTCCATCATCGTGTCCCACGATCCCCACCACTTGGGAGCCAGACCCTGGATCATCGAGGAGAAGCCGATGGGATGCCACGGCGAGCGTGACCGTAGTTCCTCGAATATCCCCCACAACGCGGGCTTCTCGTACTGGAGGCCGCGAGCCATCGTCAGT
This sequence comes from Candidatus Limnocylindrales bacterium, assembly GCA_050010635.1. GTDB lineage: Bacteria > Chloroflexota > Limnocylindria > Limnocylindrales > CSP1-4 > Fen-1039. The sequence continues at coordinate 172,571 of JBEKKR010000003.1, read as the reverse complement.
TGATGGACCCACGGTCCAGGGTCGTCAGAAGGTGCAAGGCTGGCGGCCATGGCCAGGTCCTCCCGTGCCAGCCTGAGGCGGGCGAAGAAGCGATCGAAGGCCGAACGAGGCGTCCGCGCAGCCCTCTTGTGGCCCCGAGCCTCCCACGCCCAATGGAGCGAATGGGCGCCGCGGAACGTAAGAGCAAGGTGATCGCCTGGTCTCGCGGCAACCCACTCATCGAGCCACTTCGGGCGCCCATTGATCTGGTGGACAATCCCCAGAAGCATCTCGTCTCTTACCTCGAACACCCGAACGCTTCTGAGCACGGACTCCACAGAGACCCAGTCTCCGCGCAGGGCCTTCCCTCCGACGCTCTTCAACTCGGGATCTCCCCAGTACGGCACGCGCCGTGGGCTGTCGATCGTTGGCTGGTCGGACAGGCCCTGGAGGATTCTTCCGAGCATGGTTCCCCTCCGTCGAGACGACTGGCGCTGGTCCACCATCGTAGCGTCTTGGGGTCCTCCCGCGGCTGGCATCGAGCCCTGACGCCCCGCTCACTCCAACCGCCGTGACTCGGAGACCCCAAGCCCGACGTTCAGTAGCGCCTGCCACCATTTGGTCATGGTGAAGGCGATACGAGCCGCCTGCCGCTCGCTCATTGGCAGTCGGCGCATAGCAATAAACGTCCCTTGAACAACACGGGCCCCTGAGGCCAATCACAGGCTCGGCGGCAATGAAGCGCCCTGACCAGTTCCTTTGGTCGCGACACCCGCGCTGAGCGTCCCTTGTTCCCTATGAATGGCGCCCTGCTTGAAGAGAGGGCCCCGCCATCGGGGTGGGTGCGCGCTGAGCCCGATCAGACGCCTTGGCCCTGGGCCTCGAGCGCAGGCCCGTCATCCAGAACTCGCAGCCGCGCCGATCGCCGAGGGCGCTCCGAACGCCAGCGGCGGATGACCGTCAGCGCCCCACCGGCGTGATCCGGGACCGGTAGGTGGTATGTGATGAGGAGGCTCAGGGACTTGCGCCCATCGGGGCCGATCGCCGTGTCCACGCTCACGGCCACCAGGGCCCGCACGAGCTCCGCCCGCTCCCCGAGCGATTGGTCGTCTTCGGGGCGGCCTGCCGCTTGAGCGACGAGGTCCACTATCTTCTGGCTCAGCTCGTGGCGCCCGTTGGCTCGGAGGGTGTTGTAGCGGCGGCCGATGTCGTCGCGCTCGATCCCGATACGCGCGAGCGTGGCTTCAAGCAGGTCACCCGAAAGGTGGCCCCGCACGGCGAGATCGAGCGTCGTTGCCCGCTGTAACTCCAGCGCTGCCAACGCGAGCTCGAAGGCTCCGGCCTCGGCATCCGGGCCCGGCTCGGCGGTCCGGTCAGCTTGATCGGCGGCCAGCGAGGTGAGTAGCTCTTGGGGGTCGCGCAGGAAGCGCGCGATGTCGCTCCAGACGAGGGGCTCGACCCAGTCGGAGCGGACAGAGCGGCTCGGGCAACGCCCGGCCAGGTGTCCTCGCTCGACGAGTTGGCCGCCGCAGCGGTACCAGGCGGCATCCTTTCCGGCCGAGCCGACGTAGGTGAGCCCGCAGATGCCACAGCGCATGACCCCGCGCAGCAAGTAGGTGCGGCGCGCTCGGTTGGGCACGACCCGGTTGGCAGCGAGGGCTGCCTGGGCAGCATCCCAGAGGGCAGGGGAGACTAAGGGCTCGATCGAGGCGGCGATCACCTCGCGGTCAGGCTTCGCGGAGCGCCGGCCGTATGAGGAGGTGCCCCGGTACACGGGATTGCGAACGAGATTGCCGATGTGGCCGTTGCGCCATATCCCGGCCGTGCGCCTTCCCCGAACCCCCCGTCCATCTCGGGCGTAGTGGGTGGGGACGCCTAGGGCGTTGAGCTCGCGGGCGATGAGAGGGCAGCTCTGATGTGTGATCGCGAGGCGCACGTAGATGTCGGCGACGACATCGGCTGCCGACTTGTCCTCCCAGATGATTGTCTTGTCGGGCACCAGGCGGGCAGTCTGCTTGTGACCCTCGATGCGGTACCCGAAGGGCACGATGCCACCTGTGTAGCGGCCCTCACGCGCGGCGCGAGCCATGCCGTCGGCCGATCGGCGGGCGAACTCGCGCCGGTAGTGGTCGGCCACCACGGCCTGGACGTCGTAGCCGAGCAGGTCAGGCTTACCCTCCACGACGCTGACAAGGGTGATCCCGAGGGCATCGAGGCGCCGGCGGACGACGAGCAGATCGACGGCGTCGCGACCGAGCCGATCGACCTTGTAGACCCACAGCTCCTCGAAGCCGTGAGCGGCCGCCGCGGCGAGCAGGCGTCTGCCATCGGGGCGCTCGGCGAGAGGCACCATGCCAGAGACCCCGTCGTCTAGGTAGCGTCCGACCAGCGCGATACCAGGCTGGTGGGCTAGATGACGGGCTATCTCGTCGGTCTGGGTTCTGATGGTCTCGCGCTCGCGCTGGTCTTCGGAGCTGACCCGCTCGTATGTCGCCACCCGCCGTATGCCTGGTTCGTTGGGCATCGCTAGCTCTCCTGACCGTGCTCGCGACCTCGCTGACCCCTGAACGCCGATCGCAGGTCATGGCGGACTGCTTCGCGGTCAGTGGTCCATGTACGCTCTAGTCGGGGTCGTATTGCAACACGCAGGATCGGCCCGACTACGAGGGCACGAACCAACGCCGGCACGGGGCCTCCAGGCCTCTTAGCGTGGAGATCCCGCGTGACTTCGAAGAGATACGGCTGCAGCCACTCCCGCCGGCTTCTGGGTCCGCCCGCTAACGCCGGCCCGACGTGAAGTAGAAGTCGGTCCCACCGAGGTCAGCCCCGTACACGGCGGCGTCCACTAGGTCGTCGTGCTCGCCGTTTGGGAACGCCGTCAGCTGGCCCTTGAGCATCTCGACACCGGGCGCGCCTCGTAGAAAGAACACCTTGCCGGCCTCCATCCGCGCGGCCAGAGTCCGGGCCCGGGTCACCTTGTCACGGTCGGGGTGAACCGGTCCGGCCGGCAGGTGCGTCTTGGCCAGCACCTCCCCGACGAAGGTGGACTGGAACGTGGTCGCCTCTATTTTCAGACCGGTCATCGGACGCGCAAGGTCCGGATGGCAGCCGGCGGTTGCAGGGCCCGGCGGCAATAGCTTGACGGGCCACAGCAATCGGGGGCCACTCAGAATGCCTTTGTCGCCGGTCGTCGGGATCGTGCCGTCGTCGTTCAGGCCGGTCAGCCAATGCCTGTGGCCTTGGTCGAGTCGAGCCGCGAAGGCGCCGATGCAGTAAAGGTTGCGATCGGCGTCCTCCCACCACTCGACCACGGCGGTGTAGTCCGAGCGCTTCTTTTCGGAGCTGGCCAAGTCCATGCCGGCGCGACGAGACCCGGGCGGCAGGGTGTCCACGTCACGGAACCAGTCACGCTTGAATATGTTCCCGCCCATGCCGGCTGGGTCGAGCTGGTACTGGAGGTCAAAGAGCGCTGAGCCCATGGCCTCGCGCTTTGCCAGCAACCGATCCAGGGGCCAGTACTCGGGCCAGAGTGCGCCGCCATCGGGGCCGATGGCAGGCCGGGAATAGAACGGGACGCCGCGGGATATTAAGGAAGCGTAGAAGTCATCTTCGTGCCATCGCGTGCCTACGACCAGAACCCAGGCGTCGGGCGTGAGCATCTGCTCGATGACTGCGAGGTAACGATCCAGAGCCTTGGCTCGCTGGGTCGGGCTGGTGCTTTCGTCGGGTCCGACTAGATCGTCGCACACCAACACGTCGGCCCGGGGACCTGGCTTTAGGCTCAGGAGCGAGCCCGCCCGTAGGGTGGCGTCCTTGTCCACGTGGGCCTCGGCCCCGCGAACCGTCCAGGTGGCCTCACTCCAAGTCGCCCCGGCCACCCCCGCGGCGGCCCAGCGGAAGACCTGGGCGAACTCAGGGGACTCGACGATCCGGCGGATCGCGAGCGAGCGTTTGACCGCGGCTGCGTCGGTCTCGGTAGCGATGATGATCTTGACTCGGCCCCGCCGTTCGCCTATAAGCCTGGCCACAAGATGGATCATCGCGGTCGTCTTGGCGTGGCCGCGCGGTAGCAGGGCGCCGCAGGCACCCGGGCGATGCTCGGCCCCAAAGCGGACCAGACTGCGCAGGTGGGCCGGATAGCGCAGGCCCGACACGTATTCGGCAAAGGCGATGTCGTCGGATGCGGCGAGCTCTCGGAGGACCGAGCGGTATGAGGGCGCACTCATACCGCCGCCTCCTTGGCGATCTCGGCCCAGCGGGCGAACTGGGCGCTCTGCTCGGCGGGCGAGAGGTCATCGAGAGGATGGGCGTCCTGTACCGGCGGACCACCGCGGCCCGGCGCGACCGCGACATCGAGGCCCTGAAGCTTAGCCGCGATTGTGATCGCCTTGAGCTCGGTGTTGAGGTATCCGACGCCGTGGGCCGAATCTCGATACCTCGCAGAGCTAGCCGCCGCGACGCCGATCACATCCTTGGTGTGGGCGAGCAGGTCGGCCAACTCCTGCTCCCGCACGGCGGGATCGATACGGCTCGCCCGGTCGCGCCGTATCTGGGCGAGATAGCGATTGACCTGGCTCAGCGACAGGCTGATCGGCTCGCTGTTCTGCGAACTTGCCAGCGCGTTGCGGATCTCAGAAGGGCCCATGTTGCGCAGACTGAAGGTTTCGATGAGCTCTCGGATGTGTTGCTCCTGGGCGACGGTCTTGCGCCCACGGGCAGCCACCCTAGAGGCCCTCTGGCTCGGTCGAGCGACGCGACCGAACCCAGGAGCCGCTCATGCCCCTGCCTCCCGGACCGCCGCCGCCCCGGTATAGCTCTGCCAGCGCTCGATGGTGATCTGAGCGAACTTGGGATCGATCTCCATGGCGTATGCCCGCCGACCCAGGCGCTCGGCCGCTATTATCGAAGTTCCGGAGCCAGCGAACGGGTCGTAGAGAGCGTCGCTGCCCGCCAGATGGTTTGCGATGGGGATCTCGAAGAGGGCCACGGGCTTCTGGTTGGGGTGGTCGCACTTGGCTTCGCCGCCGAGACCCGCCATCTTGGGCGAGAGCGCACGCCAGATCGTGGCCTGATTGCGCTCGCCACGGAAGGGTACTGCTGCGCCGCGCTTGCGCACGACCCAGCAGGGTTCATGGCTCCAGTGGTACCAACCTCTCGAGAGCGCAAACCGGCCCTTATCCCAGACGACTTGACTAACGATCTGGAAGCCGATGCGTTCCAGACCCGCGGCCACGGTGCCCGCGTGGACGCCGGCGTGCCAGACGTAGCCGACCTGCAGGCTCGGCACCAGGGCGAAGGCCTCGGACCAATCGACTCGCGTGTCGCCCGCGATGGTCGTGTTGCGATGGCCGCTGGTGCGCGCGCTCTTTGGCCGGGTCAGCCGGCCCCGCCACGAGGTATCGAGAGATACGCCGTATGGTGGATCCGTACACAGCAGTGTCGGCGCGGCGCCATCGAGCAGGCGGGCGACAGCGGCCGGGTCGGTCGCATCCGCGCACATTAACCGATTCCGACCTAGGCGCCAAAGATCGCCCGGCTTCACATAGACGTCGGCATCGTCGGGCTCCTCGGGTACTGCGTCGGGGTCGCCGCGCCGCTCGGTCTCGGCCAGGACTCTGGCCACGAGCTCGTCGATGTCGTCGGGCCCATACGAGGTTCCCGCGAGATTGCCCGCGGCTGCCTGCTCTTGCAGGATCGCTGCCAGAAGGGCGTCATTGTATGAGCCCAGGTCCGAGCAGCGGTTGTCGGCCAGCAAAAATGCGCTCGCGGCCGCATCGTCGAGCTCGACGACCGCCGCCGCAAGATGCTCCCAGCCAAGTTCGCGGGCCGATCTCAGGACGCCGTTCCCGGCCACGACGAAGCCTGTGCTGGCCTGGACCACGACCGGCTAGAGCTGTCCGAACCGGCGCAGGCTGGCGCTGATGGCCTCGATCTCGCCAATTCGAGGGTTCCGTGGATGTGGCGTCAGGCTCGCGATAGGGACCACGAGTCCGGCTAGTTCGGGGGCGATTGACTCGGAGTCCGACCGACCGACGGTGACGGTCCCGGCCCCAATCGGGCGCTCCCGGTCCTCGGTGGCGGCCGACCCGCGCGACCGACCAGTGCGTTCTCTAGTTGACCCCTGGTGCGTTGTTCGTGACCGGTCCATGTCGTGCTCCTTACGTGGCTCCGCCGGTTGGCCGTGGCCGGCCAGTTCGGTCTTGGCTGTCTCTCTGGTCATCTTCGGGAGGCCGTGCAACGGGGGGCGGATCTACGAATCCCCTGGCCGAAGTTCCTTTGGTTGGCTGCCATGACGCGCCCTGACCCGAACCCGGGTACTCCCAACTAGCACCATACGGGTCGCCCAAAGGGGGGCCCCGTCTACTCGAGGCGGTCGTCATCGGGCCGTGCAGGAATACACGTAGGGGCCAGTTGATTCGCTGTGAGCGGGCTCACCGGCGGGGAGCCGTGTCCACGGATGGCCTGTGCCCCCCATAAATGTGCTGTTTAGACGACATACCCGCCGCTGACGGCGGCATTGGGGAGGTCGGGCGACGTCTCGGTTGGGCCATGGAGTGGGGGAGTGCCAGCCGGGGCATCGGCCGATTGGGCGCCTGTGTGTAGTGGCGACTGGCAGGGATGCCCGTGCGGTCATGCGGGCGAGGGGGATGGGCGGTGTCGCTGCCAGCCCGGCATTGCCGAGCGCTACGCCGCCCGGATATCCGGTCCGTTGCGGGACCGCATCGACATCTGGGTCCATATGCCCCGTGTCGAGCCGGACGAGTACGTTCGGTCGGCTGCGCCGGAAGGGTCGGCCCAGGTGGCGGGGCGCATCGCCGAGGCACGGGCACGCCAGCTGAACCTGCGAGGCCGCCCGAACTCGCGTCTGACGGGCCGCTGCCTTCGGGTCGCCTGCGCGCTCGGCGCGGCCGAGCAGAGCCACGCGGTCCGGCTGGCGGAGCTCGAGGGCTGGAGCGCCCGGGGCATCGAGCGGCTGCTGCGCGTGGCCAGGACTATCGCGGATCTGGCGGGCGCCGAGAAGGTCGACTGCTCCCACTTGGACGAGGCGGCGCGCTTCCGCTCGCCATCGGGGCGGCGGTATGGATACGAGGCGGTGAGCTGAGCCATGCTGGGAGTGCAGAGCCTTGGACCGGTGGTGCCGTGCCGCACGGCGGAGGAGCCCGCGCCACTCGCGTCCGGCGGCCGCGAGGCCGCGGCGGGATCGAGGGCGGCTGTGACGCCGTGGTGGCATCCAGGCGGAGGCGAGGCGGTCGGCGCGGCCCGGACGGACGCGCCGCCGCCACCGACCGGTGTCCAGTCCGAGCGCGACGCCTGGGTGGCGCTGTTGTCGGTCCAGGGTTTGGGGCCCGTGAGCTTCGGGGCCCTGCTTGGGGCGTTTGGATCGGCCAGGGGAGTGCTCCTCGCGGCGAGCGGCCCGGGTGGCCCGGACCGGCTCGTGCAGGCGCTGGCCGACGCCGCGGCCGATACCGCGGAAGGTCTGGACGTGATGCCGGCGGTGTCCGTCTTCGACGCATGTGCGGCACTTGTGGCCGGAGACGCAGAGACGCCGAATGGTCAGCGCCCTCCGCGCCGCCGCCCGGTGATCGGCGCCGAGCTGGCGGCACGCATCTGCGAGGTCGCGGCCCGCGGGTCGAGTGCCGTCGAGCAGGTGCGAGCACTAGGGCTGACCGTCGTCACTCTCGAGGAGCCCGCGTACCCGGATCGGCTTCGGCTGGTGGATATGCCGCCGCCTTTGTTGTTCGTCCACGGCTCCGTCGTCGCGCTCTCGGCCGGAAACGCTGTCGCAGTGGTCGGCACCCGCCGGCCGACGGACAAGGGGCGCCTCATCGCCGGTTGGATCGGCTCCGCCCTCGCCCGGGCCGGAGCCGCGGTGATCTCCGGTCTGGCCTTCGGGATAGACGGCGCCGCGCACGCCGCCGTGGTCGCGGAAGGCGGCACAACTGTCGCGGTCCTCGGAGGCGGGCATGCCCGGCTCTTCCCGGCGGCCCACGAGCGCCTTGCCGACGCGATCGTCGAGGCGGGCGGCGCGGTCGTTTCCGAGCTGGCGCCCGAAACGGCACCCACGCGGGGAACCTTCCCGCGCCGGAACCGGCTCGTGAGCGGACTGTCGGACGCGACGGTCGTCGTGGAGGCGGGCCGCCGGAGCGGGGCCCTGATAACGGCGGGCTGGGCGCTGGAGCAGGGCCGCGATTGCTACCTGGTGCCCGGTCCCTTCGACGCGCCGACGAGTGCCGGCTGCCACGCCTTCCTGCGCAACTTCCCCGGACAGGCTCGCGTGGTCGCGGGCATCGAGGAGCTGATCGAGGACCTTGGGCTCGACGCCGCCGGGTCGACCGTGGCTGCCACGCCCGCGTCTCCCGGCCGCGACGGGCGCCTCGGAAGCGGGCCTTCGTCGTCGCCGCCCGGCGCGGGCCGGGCGGCCGTTCTGGCCGCTCTCGGACCCGTCGAGCTCGCTCTGGCGGAGCAACTGATCCGCGGTCCCGCCACGGCGGACCAGTTGTCGCAACGCACCTCACTGGCCGCGGCGTCGGTTCTGAGCGCCCTGACGCTGCTCGAGCTGCGGGGCCTGGCGAGGTGCGCCTATGGCCGCTATTCGCCTTCCGGCGCGCTGGCGAGCTGGTCGGGGTCCGGTTCGATGGGCGGCGGCTGAGCGGACGGGACCGCTCGAGGACGGGCTCGTGACCAGTCCGGTCGCGGAGACGGCGTTCTCCGCACAGGCAACCCGGGCCATTTGCCGGATCTTCGGACTCGGTGTTACCCTCCTTGCCAGACGCCAACCGGGACTGTGCTCCCGTCGCCACAGGAGACATCCGAGTGCGCAAGATCGCGGCCGCTGCGGTCGCCATCCCCTTCCTTGTCTACTACTACTTCTCTTCCGTGCTTCGACATACCTCGCCGGGCCGGCCGGCTCAGGCCGTCCGCCCGGGTCAGTCGGGCCACCCCGGGCACAGCCTCTCGGGTGGATCAGTCCAGCTGTTCGGCGTTGTCGTGGCCGTTCTCCTGCTGGTAGCCGGGCTGCTGCTGGGCCTCCCGGCGAAGGAGGTTGCGGGCGTCGCTCCGCCCAGCTTCGCCCCACTGACGCCGCAGGCGGTACCGCAGAAGGCCAACTCCACGCTGCCGCTGGACGTGGCGTACCAGGTGCAGTTCACCAAGCCGATGAACGAGGCGTCGGTCGAGAACGCGCTGACGATCTCTCCGAAGGTCAACCTCAAGTTCCAGTGGGACGCCACTAACCAGGTCGTTTCGCTGGCGCCGGATCCGTTCTGGCAGCCGCATACCAGCTACACCGTAGAGATCTCCGGAGCCGCGAGCGACCAGGAGGGATTGGGCCTTTCGACGCCCATCCGAACCTCATTCGAGTCCGGCGCCTCGACGTCTGGCGAGCTCGTCGCGACGCAGGTGAGCGGCGATCAGGTTTCGCCGGGGACGGCGTTCCAGCTCACCTTCACCCGGCCCGTGAAGCTTGCGACCGTCGTGACTCGACTCGGGATCAGCCCGGCCGTGCCGCTCACGATCGTCGGTGACGACCCGACCGACGCCGCCTCGCAGGTCTTCACGATCACGCCCAAGACCCAGCTCGCGTCCGACGTGGACTTTATCGTCGTGATGGCAGACGGCGGCACGGACACCGCCGGGGCGGCGCTCCAGTCCGTGACGGCCCTGCGCGTTCACACCATGCTGGCACCCGGGGTGATCCGGTTCCGTCCGGTCGACGGAGGCATCACCTACGACACGAACCAGCCCGTCTCCGTCCGGTTCACCGTGCCGATGGACGAGAAGTCCACCGCGGCCGCCTTCTCGGTGACCGTCAACGGCAAGATCATCTCCGGCAGCAAGTACTGGGCCGAGAACGACACGGTGCTCGTCATGACGCCTCGTTACTCGTTCAAGATCGGCGACAAGGTCGTGGCCAGGGTTACCCCCGCGGCCCATGCCGCCGGTGCCAACGGATTGCACCTGGGGGCGGGGTCCAGCGCCACGTTCACCGTCGCCAGGCCCAAGGCGACGACCATCGCCTATACCGGCGGCATTGCCTCGTCAACGCGCCCGTACTACTCGTCCGAGGTGTACTACATGGCGCTGATGAACTGCACTCGGACCGGTGGCTGGGTGACCGTCGGCGGCAACTGCAGCACGGAGACTCACCACACCCTGCCCGCCCAAGGCCCGCTCCGGCTGAGTGCCGACATCTCCAACAAGGTCTCGCGGCCCTATGCCAAGTACATGGCCGATCGCAAGATCCTGGATCACTACGCCTACCACGACCCCCACTGGCGGCTGTGCAACTGGGGCGGCTACTGCGGCGCCAGCTGGGGCGAGAACATCGCCTCGCCGTCCAACGCAAGCAAGTTCGGCATGATCGACATCGAGCTCTTCTACCAGAACGAGTACTGGTGTCGCTGCGAGCACTACTACAACATCATGGCGCCATTCCTGAACCAGGCCGGCGTGGGTGTGTGGGTTGCCAACGGGGTCGTAAGAGTCTCGATCGACTTCTATGGCTGACCCTCGGCGCGGCCGATACTCCTCGCAGAGCCACCCACTCGAGCGGCCGACCATGCGTGCTGAATGCTCCGTGAGGTTGTCGTCCACATCCTCAACGAGCAGCCGATCGTGGCCGAGCTCGTGTCGGAGCCGATACCATCCGACGTCGCCCTGATCTGCCGGAACCTTCGGACCTTGAACGGCAAGAAGCCGATCTTCGTCGACAGGGCCGACTCGACCTTCGTCCTCCCACTCGCGGTGGTCCGGTTCCTGGAGATCCACCTCGAGTCGGTCGAGGCCCACGAAGTCGAGATGGCCGCCGGACCGATTCGGACGATCTCGACGGCGACCTCCTCCGGCGCATCCACGAACCCTGACCAGACCCTCCGGACCGCAGAGCGGCCGTCGCGCGGTGCGGGCCCGGATCCCATCGCGAAGCGCGTTCGCAAGCCCCGCGAACGGTCAGGTGAGTGGCTGATGCTAGACTCCCGCCGATGAGCGGCAACCTTGTGATCGTTGAGTCGCCCGCGAAGGCGAAGACTATCGAGCGATATCTCGGGCCGGGCTATACCGTGCTCGCCTCGTACGGCCATGTCCGCGACCTGCCGGAGAACCCCGGCAAGAACCAGCTCGGCGTGGACGTGGACCACGACTTCGCGCCCGCCTACGAGGTCGTGGCCGACCGCAAGAGGCAGCTGGCGGCGATCCAGAAGGCGGCGTCCAAGGCGGACCTCGTGTTCCTGGCCACAGACCTAGACCGCGAGGGAGAGGCCATCGCCTGGCACGTCGCCGAGGCCGCCGGGCTGGCTCCGGAGCGCACACGTCGGGTGACGTTCTCCGAGATCACCGAGGCCGCCATCAAGCGCGCCTTCGAACAGCCTCGCTCCATCGACCAGAACCTCGTGGACGCCCAGCAGGCGCGCCGCGTCGTGGACCGGCTGGTCGGCTACACGCTCAGCCCGCTGCTGTGGCGGAAGGTCCGGGCCGGGCTTTCGGCGGGCCGCGTCCAATCGGTGGCCGTTCGTCTCGTCGTCGATCGCGAGCGCGAGATCCGGGCCTTCACCGCACGCGAGTACTGGACTCTGAAGGCCGTCCTGGTCGCGCCGAACGGCGAGACGTTCGAGGCGGACCTGGTCCGAATCGGGGGCAAGAAGCCGGAGATCGGCGACGGCGAGACCGCCGAGCGCCACGCGGCCGCCATCCGCGTATCCCGGCCGGTCGTCCTGGACGTCTCGGTCAAGAAGACGAACCGCACCCCGGCCCCGCCCTTCACCACGTCGAGCCTGCAGCAGGAGGCAAGCCGCAAGCTCGGCTTCTCGCCGAAGCGGACGATGAGCGCGGCCCAGCGTCTCTACGAGGGAGTAGAGACCGACGACGGGCAGGTCGGCCTGATCACCTACATGCGCACGGACTCTGTGGCGCTCTCGAGCCAGGCGATGGCAGAAGCCGCCCGGGTCATCGAGTCTCGCTTCGGCCCGGAGTACACGACGCCAAAGGGCCGGGCCTTCAGGACCAAGACCCGCAATGCCCAGGAGGCGCACGAGGCCATCCGCCCCACCTCATTCCACCGCGACCCGGATGCGCTCTCCAAGCGCCTGGGCAGCGACGAGGCTCGCCTCTACCGGCTGATCTGGCAACGTGCTCTCGCCAGCCAGATGGCGGCCAAGGAGCAGGAGACCTCCAGCGTCGACCTTGCCGCGGACGGCTACGACCTGCGCGCGGTTGCGACGCGGACCACCTTCGACGGCTTCTCGCGTGTCTACACCGAGGGCCACGACGACGTCGAGGAAGAGGCCGAGTGCAAGCTGCCGGAGCTGGCGAAGGGCGACGTTGCCGGCGTCGATTCGGTCGAGCCGCAGCAGCACTTCACTGAGCCGCCGCCGCGCTACACCGAGGCCAGCTTGATCAAGGCCCTCGAGGAGCACGGCATCGGCCGGCCGTCTACCTACGCGGCCACGATCTCGACGATCCTGGACCGGGGCTACGTCAAAGTCCAGGAGCGGCGGCTGCAGCCCGAGCCGGTGGGTGAGACCGTGACGGACCTGCTGGTCTGCCACTTCGGCGAGTTCGTGGACCTCGAGTTCACGGCCCGGATGGAGGACGACCTGGACGACGTTGCCGACGGCAAGCGCGATTGGGTGCCGGTCGTCCGCGACTTCTACACGCCCTTCCGAGCTCGCATCGAAGAGAAGACCAAGGAGCTGCGGCGGGCGGACTTCACCACTCGGCCTTCGGACGAGGTCTGCTCGGAGGGCCACCCGATGGTCATCCGGCTCGGCCGCTACGGCGAATTCCTGGCCTGCTCGATGTACCCCGAGCACAAGGAGACCCGCGAGCTGCCGGGTGCCAACGGCAACGGGGCCGGGGCGGCCGGGGCCGGAGCCGAGGACGGGGCGGCCGAGCCTGCCGCGCCCGAGGCCTGCCCCAAGTGCGGCCCGACCGAAGGTGGAACCCTGGTCGGACGACGCGGCCGCTTCGGCCCGTTCATGGGCTGCTCGCGCTATCCCGATTGCGACTACATCAAGAAGGACGGGCCGCCTCCGCCGGAGCCGCTTGCCTTCGAGGTTCCTTGCCCCACCTGCCATCAGGGCCACCTGACGACGCGCCGGGCACGGCGGACGGGTTCGCTCTTCTGGGGCTGCTCGCGCTATCCGAAATGCGACTTCACGACGTCTCACGAGCCGCTCGGGGCGATGCACGATATCGATGAGGGGCCGGTCGGTCGGAGTACCGAGGGCGGGCTCTGCCTGGTCTGCGGCGCGGCGATAGACCTGGCCGGCCTCGACGACATCGTCGGTAAGCGGCTGGCGGGTGGCGAGGCCAACCCGGCCGCCCTGGCGAGGCCTACGTCGAGTCGCCCGCGTCGCACCGGCGGATCCAGGTCCGGGAGCGGCGCCAGGAGCACCGGCGGGCGCAAGACGGCGGGCACCCGAACCGGCGGCACGCGCCGCGCGGGATGACCGGCGGGCCCGGGGCCGATCCTGCGTCGGCTGACGCAGCGGCCGGGCGCTTCCTTCAGGCTCTGGAGGCTCGCGGCTCGTCACCCAACACGCTTCGCTCGTATCGGACGAGCGTGGACCTCTACCTCGCGTGGATTGCCGCCAACGGGCACGACTGGCGGACGCCCACGCGGGCCGCCCTGAGGGCCTATCTCGGAGTCCTCGGCGAGGGCCACGGCAAGAGGACGGTGGCGCAGCGGCTGGCCGCGCTCCGATCTTTCTACCGGTTCACGACGCGCCAGGGCCTGACTTCGGGCAACCCGCTGACGGCCCTCGCGACACCCCGGCAGCCGAGCCGCCTGCCCGAGGTTCTCACCGTGGCGGAGACGGAACGGTTGATCGAGGCGGCCGGGAAGCAGGGTCGCGGAGGAAGGCCCGGCGGGAGTGAGTCCGCGGGTCATAGTGGTGGCATCCCGACCCGCGCCAGAAGCGAGCTGGAGAGGGCCCTGGCGCTGCGCGACGTGGCCATCATCGAGACGGCCTATGCCGCCGGGTTGCGCATAAGCGAGCTGGCGTCGCTGACCATCGGGGCGGTGGACATCAAACGTGGCGAAGTGCGTGTCACCGGCAAGGGCCGCAAGGAGCGAGCGTCGCTACTGGGACGGCCGGCCCGGGCCGCCCTGTCCCAGTACCTGGAGGCCGGGCGCCCGGTCCTCGCGGAAGTCGCGGCCGCCCGCCACAACTCAGAACCGGACGACGCCGAGCGCGGTGTCCTCTTCCTGAACCACACCGGGAGCGCCCTGGGCGTAAGGGGAATGCGGTACCGGCTGGAGCGCCTGCGCGTGTCCGCCGGTCTGCCGGTAGGCGTGTCGCCTCACACGCTGCGCCACAGCTTCGCGACGCACCTGCTCGACGGCGGCGCCGATCTGCGCGTGGTCCAGGAGCTGCTGGGCCACGAGAGCCTCGCCACGACCCAGATCTACACCCACGTCTCGCCGGCTCGATTGCGCGCGGCCTACACGGCCTCCCACCCTCGCGCCACCCTGGCCGCCGGGACGGAGCAGAAGAGTCCACCCGGGACCGGGGAAGACCCGGATCCGGCGGCTTTTGAACGGGCGCCTCGGCCCGAAGACGATCGCTAGCCGGTCGCCGACCGAAACCGGCGACGCGTCCCCGGTCTTCTCGGCGGCCCACGCCCGCGATGCCGTCCGGCCGGTCGACGGGCCCGAGGCCTACAATCGGGCGGACGCCGGGTCGAGGACACGTCCCGGCGAGGAGGTCGTCACATGGCAGACGCGGTCGCGAGGAACGCTGCGGAGGCGGGCAGGGAAAGCCCGGTGAGAGCGTCCGTCGTGGACCTGGCTCCCGCGACGTCGACCTGGGACGACTTCGTCAGGCGATCCAACCCGGGTTCGTATCTCCAGACCAGCGCCTGGGCCGAGGTCAAGGCCCCCAACGGCTGGACGCCGCTGCGCTTCATCGGCTCCACACTTGCCGGGCAGTCCGGGACCGTCAAGCCGGGCGAGACGGTGATCGTGCCGGTGGACGAGGATGTCCCCGAGCCGGAGGACGAGGGCGAGGGCTCCGAGGTCGCAGAGGAATTCGAATTCGGCGTCCAGCTCCTGATCCGCAAGCCGAGGATCTTTCCCTGGGGTTTCGCCTACGCGCCGCGCGGCCCCGTGTTCGGGGCCTGGAACGAGGCCACATTGGAGGCCTTCACGGCGACGCTCCGTCAGGCCATCGCGTCGGGCGCGACTCGCATCTCGCACGTCCGCATCGAGCCCGAGATCGAGCTGAATGGCACCGTTGACCAGGACGGCGAGTTCAGGCACGCCCTCCGGCGCAACGCCTGGCGCGTCGGCACGCCGATCCAGCCGCCCCGAACCCGCCAGGTAGACCTTCGAGCCGACGAGGCCGCCCTGTGGGGCGACCTGCGCAAGAAGTGGCGCCAGTACGTCAACAAGGCTCGCAAGGGCGAGGTTCGCGTTGTCGACGCGACGGAGGAACGACTTCCCGAGTTCTACTCGATCTACCAGGAGACCGCGAAACGGGCCGGCTTCGTGATCCGAACCTACGAGTCGTACCTCGGTGTCTGGCGGGCGTTCGCGCGGCTGGGCATGGCCCGGCTATTGATGGCCGAGGGTCCCGACGGCGTGGGGCTGGCGACGCTCCTCCTGCTCAGAGTGGGGAACCGGGTCATCGAGCCGTACGGCGGAATGACCGAAGCCGGCGCAGAGCGTCGCGCCAACTACCTCCTCAAGTGGGAGGCGATCAGGACCTCACGCGAAGCCGGCGCCGGGACCTACGACATGTGGGGCATCTCGCACGAGGGGATCGAGCGCTTCAAGGCCGGTTTTGGAGGACGCGAGGTCAAGTACGTTGGGGCGTGGGATCTCGTCCTCGATCCGGCGGGTCGCCTCGCCTTCGACAGCGCTCAGGTCATGCAGGACCGAATAGGGGCCTGGCGCCACGGCATCCGCAAGGTCCGAGGCCGGCCGCATGCCCCCGGCGGCTCGGCCGACGAAAAGGCCACCGAGCCGGCCGAGGAGAAGGCCGGGTGACGGGCTCCCTCGGTGAGGCGGGTCGCGCCTCGGGCGAGGTGGCGCCTTCGGAGACGATGAGGAGCCTTCTGTCCGCGGCCGAGCCGGCGCGACCGCGTCCCCTCGGCGAACTGATCGAGCGGCTGGGATCTTCGGGCCGGCTGCGCGCGGTTCAGGCCGCCGGCCGGCGCGGCGCCGCGGAGCCCGGCGCCGGCATGCTCCCGGTCCGCGGCGTCACTTCGGACTCGCGCCAGGTCCGGCCCGGGTTCGTCTTCGTCGCCGTTTCGGGAACGCACGCCGACGGGCACGATTTCGTGGCGGCGTCGGCCGCCCTCGGCGCGGCGGTCGCCATCGTGGAGCGGCCGGTGGCCGGGGCGGCGCTATCGCAGATCGTCGTCGCCGACACCCGTCGAGCCCTCGCGACGGCGGCCGCGTGGTGGTACGGCGACCCGAGCCGCGAGCTCGGCATGGTCGGCATCACGGGTACCGACGGCAAGACGACGACAGCCTTCCTGGCCGTGGCCGTGCTGGAGGCCGCGGGCATCTCGACGGGGCTCATCACCACGGCGGCCGTCAAGGTCGGGTCACTGCGGACGGCCAACCCGGAGCACGTCACGACGCCCGAGGCGCCGCAGCTCCAGCGGATGCTCCGGGCGATGGTTGCGGTCGGCAACGAAGCCGCGGTCGTCGAGACCACCTCTCACGGTCTGGCCCTGAACCGGGTCGCGGAGATCGCCTACGACGTCGCCATCTTCACGAACCTGACCCACGAACACCTCGAGCTGCACGGCTCGTTCGAGGCCTACCGGGACGCCAAGCTCAGCCTCTTCCGCCGGCTGGGCCTGGACGCGCCCGCCAAGCGAACGGCCCGCCCTTGGCCGCGCGTCGCCATCGTCAATGCCGACGATCCGGCCGCGCAGCTCTTCGTCGAAGCGGCCCGGGAGGCCGGTGCTAGCGTCCTGACCTACGGCGAGACGGCGACGGCCGACGTGCGTGCCCTCGACGTGGCGGAGGGGGCGCGCTCGATGCGAATCAACGTTGCCACCCCGGGCTGGCGAGGCGGCGTCGAACTGAGGCTCGCCGGTCGCTTCAACGTTCACAACGCCCTGGCTGCGATCGCCCTCGGCGAGGCCCTGGGGCTGGACGGGGGCACCGTCCGCGCCGCCCTCGCCTCGGTGGAGGGCGTGCCGGGCCGCATGGAACGAGTGGACTGCGGCCAGCCGTTCGGCGTCGTCGTCGACTACGCCCACTCGCCCGCTTCGCTGGAGAAGGTTCTGGGCGTGCTTGCCCCGATAGCCGCGGCCGGCGGTGGTGGCCTGATCGCGGTTTTCGGTTCGGCCGGCGAACGGGACGTCCGCAAGCGCCCGATGATGGGCCGGATCGCCGCGGAGCGTTGCCGCGTGGTCGTGGTCGCCAACGAGGATCCCCGCGGCGAGGACGCCATGGCGATCATCGACGAGATCGCGGCCGGGGCGGAGGGTTCGGACGGGCCGCCCGACCGCGAGATCCTGCGGATCGCCGACCGTCGAAAGGCCATCGAAGCCGCCTTCGAGCGGGCCAGGCCGGGCGACGTGGTCCTGCTGGCCGGCAAGGGCCACGAGCAGACCATAATCATGGCCGACGGGCCGATGCCGTGGGACGAGCGATCCGAAGCCGTTCGAGCCCTCGAACGGCTTGGATACCGAAGCGAAGCGGGCGGCATGCACAACGTCGGAGGCCGGTAGGGATGCGATCGTGCCTCATCCAGCTCGTGATGACGGTGGCCGTGATCTTCGCCCTGCTCTGGTTCGGGCTGCCGTTAGGGGCGAGCTGGCTTGCCACGACGGCGCTCAACTCTGCCGGGTTCACCGGGACCGACACGAAGGTCGACGTCTCCGCGAAGCTTCCCCCGCGGATCCTCCTGGGCCACGCCGATAGCGTCCACCTGACCTCCACTCAGGTCGGTGTCGGAGATCTGCACGCCTCCTCGATCGACCTGACCCTCGGCAACGTGGAGCTGTTCGATCGAAAGATCGGGACCGTCGACGGAACCCTGGTCGGTGTCCGTGTGCCGGCCCCGAACGGCGACCCCATCAACATCGATAGCGCCACCGTCGAGGGAGCGGGCACGGCCGCCACCGCGACCCTGACCACGTCGAGCGCGCAGCTCGTGCAGCTGGCCCAAACGCAGTTCAAGGCCGCAACCGGCATCACCTCGACCGTGAAGCTCGCCGCTCCGGACAGGGTCACCGTCACGGCCAACGGCAAGTCCGAGCCGGGCCGGCTCGTCGTGCAGAACGGCGGCATCGTGCTGGTCCCGGCGAGCTCGTCGCTCCCGGTCGTGCCCCTTGTCGAGACCGGCGCGGGCAACCCGTTCCACTTCACTTCGATCGCCGTCGGAGCCACGACCGTCACGCTGGTTGGGACGATCAACCTGCAATCGCTCCTCGGCCTGTAGCGGGCGAGGTGCACGCCGGTCCATCGGAGGTCGGCTGGTAGACTGATTCCGATGTCGATTGAACCTCCGGCACCCTCCGCCCAGACGGGTGGCACCGATCAGCGGCGCAGGTCCGTGCGCCTGCCGCTGGCAGATCGGCTGCGCCTCGGCCTGACGGTCCTGCCGACGATCGAGTCGCGCTTCAAGCACGTCCGCGACGCCGTCGCGAGGCACTACCCGCAGGCGGACCTCGAGCCGCTCCGGGCGGCATTCGAGCTGGCCGAGCTGGCCCATCACGGCCAGACCCGGGTCACCGGCGAGGCGTACGTGACCCACCCGCTCGCTTCCGCCCAGATCCTCGCCGACATCGGCATCGACCCGGTCGCGGTCGCGGCCGCGATCCTGCACGACGTTCCCGAGGACACCGACTTCACCCTCGCCGACATCGAGGAGAAGTTCGGCGCCGAGGTCGCCCAGCTCGTGGACGGCGTCACCAAGCTCTCGAAGTTCAGCACGCACAGCCACGAGGAGCAGCAGGCCGAGAACATCCGGAAGATGTTCCTGGCGATGGCGGACGACATCCGGGTCGTCCTGATCAAGCTGGCCGACCGGCTCCACAACATGCGCACCCTCTACGCGCTGCCCAACGAGAAGCAGATCCGGATCGCCAGCCAGACGCTCGAAATCTACGCCCCGCTGGCCGAGCGCCTGGGCATCTGGAACGTCAAGTGGGAGCTCGAAGACCTGGCCTTCAAGACGCTCGAGCCCGAGTCCTATCGCGAGCTGGCCCGGATGCTGGACACGCGGCGCAAGTCCCGGGAGGGCTTCGTCCATCGGGCCATCGAGACGCTCCGCCCGGAGCTGAAGGCGGCCGGCATCGAGGCCGAGCTATCCGGCCGCCCGAAACACCTGTACAGCATCTGGAAGAAGATGCAGCGCAAGAGCGCGGAGATCGGCGAAATCTACGACGTCTACGCCATCCGCATCCTGGTGGACGAGGTCAAAGACTGCTACGCGGCTCTCGGCGTCGTGCATTCGATGTGGCGGCCGATACCGGGCCAGTTCGACGACTACATCGCCGTTCCCAAACCGAACCTGTACCAGAGCCTCCACACCGCCGTCATGGCGCTGGACGGCCAGCCCCTCGAGATCCAGATCCGGACCCACACCATGCACCAGGTCAGCGAGGTCGGCATCGCCGCTCACTGGCGGTACAAGGAGGGTTCGCGGGCAGACCGAGAGTACGACGCCAAACTGGCCTGGCTGCGACAGGTCATGGACTGGCAGCGAGACGTCTCGGACGCGACCGAGTTCGTCGAGGGCGTGAAGCTCGACGTCTTCCAGGACCAGGTCTTCGTCTTCACTCCGAAGGGCGAAGTCAAAGACCTGCCAGCAGGCGCCACGCCGCTCGACTTCGCCTACCGCATCCACACGGACATCGGCCACAGGTGCATCGGCGCCAAGATCAACAACCGTCTCGTCCCGCTGGACTACCGCCTCAAGAACGGCGACATCGTCGAGATCGTCACCACCAAGGGCGAGCACGGCCCGTCGCGGGACTGGATGAACCTGGTCCGTACCAGCCACGCTCGCGAGAAGATCCGGCAGTGGTTCAAGCGCCAGGAGCGCGACGAGAACATCGCCCACGGCCGAGAGTCGCTCGAGCGCGAGCTGAGGCGCCTGGCCCGGACCAGCCTGGGCGCGGTGGGCCAGGATCGGATCCTGGAGATGGCCAGGCTCTACAAGTTCGACAACCTGGACGATTTCTACGCCGCGATCGGCTACGGCGCCGTCGGGGCCCAGCAGATCGTGACTCGCCTCGGTGTCGTGGACGATGCCCAGCTGGCGCTGCCGCCGACGGCCCCGCCTCCGAGCCCGTCCCGCCAGGGCGGTGTCCGCGTCAAGGGAGTGGGGGACCTGCTCGTCCGTTTCGCGAAGTGCTGCCACCCGATCCCCGGCGACCCGATCATCGGCTTCATCACCCGCGGCAAGGGCGTCACCGTCCATCTTCGCAATTGCCAGACCGTGATGGGTGAGCGTGAGACGCCGCGCCTGATCGAGGTCGAATGGGAGAGCCAGGTCCAGCAGACCTACCCCATCTCGATCCGCCTGGAGGCCTACGACCGCACCGGGCTGCTCTCCGACGTCAGCCAGATCGTGGCCGAGAACAAGGTCAACATCGTCGCCGCCAACCTGGCCGTGACACCCGACAGAACGGCCACGGTCCGAGCCACCCTGGAGGTCGCGTCGGTCGCGCAGCTGGCGCGAGTGATGAGCAAACTCGAGCAGCTCAAGGATGTCATCTCCGTCCAGCGCGACCTGAGCACGTGACGCGTCGAAGGCGGCCCGGTCCGGTATAGTCAGCGGGTCGGTCGCATGTCCGTCGCGCAGTCGCCGCTCCGGGAGATCGAGCCCCCGGGGGACCCGGTCAGAAGGAGGATCCCGTGTCTGACGAGTTCATATACCCAGAGGGAATCAGCGTGGACTCGCTGAAGAAGCTCTTCGAGGAGGCCTACATGGAGGTCTCCGTGGACACGGATGGCGACCTGATCGTCAAGGACAACTACCGCTGCTACCTGCGCCCCGATCCGGACGGGCGTCTCATCTCGATCTACGCGATCTTCGGCGCCAACGCCGAGGCTGTGCAGGATGCCAAGCTCGCCTATATCAACAAGGTCAACGACCAGGTCAAGCTGATCCGGGCCTCCGTCTCGTCGAACGGCAAGTTTTTCTACGACTACTACCTCTCGGTCGAGGGCGGCATCTCGAAGCGCGCCGTGGTGATGTCCGTGCGCCGGTTCTTCTCCTGCCTGGGCTCGGCCCTTCGAGAGGACACCGAGAACGTCGTGGCCTGACCGGCCGCCCGAGGGCCTCGATCCCGGCTTCAGGCCGGCGAGCAATTCGTCGACCGCCGCCCGCGCCCGCTAGGATGGCCCAATGCCGCCATACCGCGCTCCCAGGGGAACCAGAGACCTGCTGCCGGAGGTTCGGTCCGGCCTGAGCCGCCTGGAATCGATCGCCCGCTCGCTCGCCGCCCGCTACGGCTACCGCGAGATGGAGATTCCGCTCTTCGAGCAGACCTCCGTGTTCGAGCGCGGCATCGGCGAGGCGACCGACGTCGTCGAGAAGGAGCTGTTCCGGCTCGCGCCCCGGAGCGAGGAATCGGAATCCTGGGCTTTGCGCCCGGAGGCCACGGCGGGCGTGGTCCGCGCCTACGTCCAGCACGGCCTCCAGATCTGGCCGCAGCCGGTGAAGCTGACCGTGGTCGGCCCGATGTTCCGCTACGACCGCCCGCAGGCCGGCCGCTACCGCCAGTTCTGGCAGTTCGACGCGGAAGCCATCGGCGACCCGGGCCCGGCCGTCGACGCGGAGATCGTGGAGTTGGGCTACCGCTTCTACGTGGAGGCGGGGCTTAAGGACGTCCAGGTGCTGCTCAACTCGATCGGCGACGGCGCATGCCGGCCGGCGTACCTGGCGACGCTCAAGGCTTACTTCGGGCGGCACGAGGCGCAGCTGCCAGACCTCGAACGGCGGCGCCTCGAGACCAACCCGCTCCGCCTGCTCGACTCGAAGGATCCGGCCATGACGGCGCTCATCGCCGCCGCGCCGAAGATCTCCGATCACCTGTGCGAAGCCTGCGCGGCGCATTTCGCCGCGGTCCGGGCGCACCTGGACGCGATGGGCTTGCCGTGCAGGCTGGAGCCGACGCTGGTCCGCGGCCTCGACTACTACACCCGCACCGCCTTCGAGTACTACCGCCGTGGAGCCGAGGGCCAGCAGCAGGCGCTCGGCGGCGGCGGCCGGTACGATGGCCTGGTCGAGCTACTGGGCGGGCGCCCGACGCCGGGCATCGGCTTCGCCCTGGGCCTGGACCGCGTCCTGCTGGGGCTCGATGAGGCGGGCGTGGCCGCGATCGGCGAGCTGCCGCCGCTGGCGGTCGTGGTGGGTGCGGATCCCGCGGACACGGTCGCGCGCCTGCGGGTGGCGAGCCTGCTCCGCGCCGAGGGCCTGTGGGCACGCGCCGAGCTGGCGCCGCGCAAGCTCGGACGGCAGCTCGAGGCCGCCTCCAAGGAGCACGCGCACTTCGCGGTAATCATCGGCGACGAGCTGGCCGAGGGGAACGTGCAGCTCAAGGACCTGGAGGCGGGCACTCAACGACTGGTGCCGCTGGCGGATCTCGCCCGCGAGCTGGCCCGCGCCGCGAAGAGCCACCGCCACGGCTAGCGGCCGATGAATGGTCCGACGGCGGGCCCGACGCGTACATTCAGTGAGCGGCGCGAGCCGCGAGTTGTCGTTCGGGGGGCGGGCGATGAAGCACATGAGGCGGGCGATCGCAGCAATCGCCTGGATTGCGCTGGCGGCCCTGGTTGGGGCGTGCGGTGCCGGGTCCGCGTCTCCGACCGCGCCGGCGGCCTGGAGCGGACCGTCCGGGTCGATCTCCCCGGCACCAAGCTTGCCGGGCACGCCCGGGCACTTCGACGACGGCTCCGTCTCGTTCGACTATCCGACGGACTGGCCGATCATCGCCGGCGTTCACACGCCCCTGATCCCGATCATCTACGTGTTGGCCGTCTTCGGCAACGGCTCCTGGAGTGAGAATTGCCATACGTCGGCAGGCGGGTCGTCGCACGAGTGTGGGCCCGACCTCGTCTCCTTCCCACCCGGCGGGATCGTAGTGAAGGTGTATCGCTACTGGGGCGCTCCGGCGCCGGTCTGTCGCGGAGACGTCCAGGCTAACGCCACGCTTGGCTCGAACGCGGTGCGCAAGACCATCGACGGATCCACGACCTCGTCGGAGCTTCGTCCGCCTGGGAACGAGTTCAGCCAACCCAACAATATCTTCGTCGAGGCCCACACGGACGATCCCGGCCAGCTTGCCAAGGCGGAGGGCATCGTGGCGAGCTTCCACTGGAACATGAGCACTTACAGCGGCGGGAACTGCCCGACGGCCCAGGGTGATTCGCCGTCGCCATCGCCGAGCAACTGATGGGCAAGACGGCGTTCCGGCGAGCAATCGTGGGCGTTGCAGTGGTGGCGCTTGTCGTGGGCGCCTGCACTACGGCGTCGCCTGGGACGTCGTCGGGATCGGCGGAACCCGCCCCGAGCCTGCCGGGGACGCCCGGGCATTTCGACAACGGCGACTTCTCGTTCGACTATCCGGCGTCATGGCGGGCGCTTTCGGGTCCCTACGACGAGGGCTTCGCGAACGAAGTCGACGTGGTATTGGGGACCGGCGTCTGGCGGACCGGGTGCACCCAAACGACGTATCCGGACGGCCACGGCGGCGGTTCGTGCACCGGCGACGCGTTCGACGTCTCGGGCGGCCGAGTCGTCGTCAAGGTGTGGCGACGCGTCGGCGGGCCGGCCGACGAGTGTCGCGCCGACGTCAGCGCCAACGCGACCCTCGGGCCAAACGCCGTGCTCAGGACCGGTTCGGACTCTGCCCCCGTCTGGGAGATCCGCGAACCGGGCGGCCAGTTCGGCTGGGGCTACAACGTCTTCATCGAGGCGCACACGGATGGCGCGTCGGGGGTCGCCGCGGCCGAGGCAGTCGTCGCCAGCTTCCGTTGGGCGGCCGGCCGGACCAACGACGGCTGCTTCCAGATGGACACTCCCTCGTCTTCGTAGCGCCCTCGCGTCCGAGGTGGCCAAGTGGGGGACTGTCGCCGCGCCTCTTGTCCGGTAGCATTCACGCCATGAGTGATCCCACACGCCCGTCGATCGCGCCCGAAGCCGCCTTCAGCCTCGCCACGCCGTATCGCGACGTCACCTGTGGCGAGTTGCGGGCCGAGGACGTCGGGCGAGAGGTCTCTATCGCCGGCTGGGTCCACCGCCGGCGCGAACACGGCGGGCTCATCTTCATCGACCTGCGCGACCGCTACGGCCTGACCCAGGTCGTCATTAACGAGGCCGAGGCGCGCGAAGCGACCGCGGTCGCCGACCGCCTTCGGAACGAGTTCGTGGTTGAGGTCCGCGGCACCGTCGCCCGCCGGCTGGCCGGGAGCGAGAATTCGAAGCTGGAGACAGGCCAGATCGAAGTCCGGGCCAGCTCGATCGAGATCCTCAACGAGGCCGAGACGCCGCCCTTCTACATCAACGAGCCGGACGCGCCTGTCGAGGAGAGCCTCCGGCTGCGTTACCGGTACCTCGACATCCGGCGCCGGCCGATGCTCGAGCGGCTGCTGCTCCGCTCCCAGCTCGTGACCGCGATCCGCGAGGCCCACCGCCGGGCCGGGTTCATCGAGATCGAGACGCCCATCCTTCTCAAGTCCACGCCCGAGGGCGCCCGGGACTTCATCGTGCCGAGCCGGCTGCAGCCGGGGTCGGTCTACGCCCTGCCGCAGAGCCCCCAGCAGCTCAAGCAGCTGCTCATGGTCGCCGGCATGGACCGCTACTTCCAGATCGCCCGCTGCTTCCGCGACGAGGATCTCCGAGGCGACCGCCAGCCCGAGTTCACGCAGCTGGACCTGGAGATGAGCTTCGTGACCGAGGAGCGGGTCATGGACTTCGTCGAGGCCATGATCGTGGAGGTCAGCGGCGCCGTCGTCCCGGACCGGCCGATCCAGCAGCTGCCCTTCCCGCGCATCGACTACCACGAGGCGATGGAGCGTTACGGCTCCGACAAGCCGGACATTCGGTTCGAGATGGAGCTTGTGGACCTTGCGCCAGCTCTGCTGGCGGGCGGCGCCCTGGGGGAGGGGAGCACCGGCTTCCACGTCTTCGACGGCGCGCTGGCCGCCGGCGGGCGGGTCAAGGCCATCGCCGCGCCCGGGATGGCCGACGCCAGCCGCCACCAGGTAGACGAGCTGGTGGCCTTCGTTCGCCGCTACGGCGGCAAGGGGCTCGCCCACGTGTCCGTCGCCGCCGACGGAACCGCGCATTCGCCGATCGCCAAGTTCCTCGGCGACGACCGGATCGCCGCGATCGTGAAGGCCGTCGCCGGGAAGCCGGGCGATCTCATCCTGATCGTCGCCGACGCCGAGCACGAGCGCGTCGCCGATGTCCTGGGCCGCCTGCGCCAGGAGCTGGGGCTGCGCCTCAGCCTGGCCGACCAGAACGTGCTGGCCTACTGCTGGGTCTACCACTTCCCGATGTACCAGTGGGATGCCCCGCTGAGTCGGTGGGACGCCACGCACAACCCGTTCAGCGGAGTGGTGCCGGAGGACGAGAAGCTGCTGGTGACCGAGTCCGGTGACCCGTACAAGCCCTCGCGTGACGATCCGGCCGGCAAGGCCCGCGCCATGCAGTACGACATCGCCCTGAACGGCTGGGAACTGGGCGGCGGCTCGGTCCGCATCCACAAGCGCGATCTCCTCGAACGCAGCTTCGCGCTCCAGGGCTACTCCCTGGAGAAGATGCACGACTTGTTCGGCGGAATGCTCGAGGCCTTCGACTACGGCGCTCCGCCCCACGGCGGGATCGCCATGGGAATAGACCGGTGGACGGCCCTTTTCGCCTATCAGACCAACATCCGGGAGGTGATGGCCTTCCCGAAGACTCAGTCGGGCACGGATCTGATGATGGGAGCCCCTTCCGAGCCGGAGCCGGAGCAGTACTCTGAACTGGGCCTCCGGTTCGTGGGGTTCGAACCCGCCGGCGGTGGGGCCGGGGGCGTGGACTCGGAGTAGGTAGGGCTCCCACGCGGGAGGTCGGCCAGCCTCGATTTGGTTAGGCGCAGCTCGGTTCTGGAGGCGACTCGTGGCCGAGAATTGGGTTCGATGCCGTCGCTGCTATGAGGTCTTCGACGCCGAGGAAGGCCCGTGCCCCAAGTGCGGCGTGCCGTACCGGCCGCCGGCCGCGAACCTGCAGCCGATAGATGGGCTCTACACGGAGCGCTACGCCGACAAGGTCGAGGGCGCCGGTGAGGCGGGCGGGGCCGAGATTCCGGGTGCCAAGATCGTGGACACGCCGCGGCCTCGTCGGCGGTCCCGCCCGGCCCTCTTCGTCGGCGCCGGGGCGGTGCTGATCGTAGGCGCCCTAGTCGTCGTGATAGTCATGGAGCTGGGGGGCGGCGCCACCCCGACCAGGGCGCCCGTCTATGTCCGCGGCGCGGAGACGGTCCAGCCCCGCCAACCGACCTTGCCGCCGATTCTCGCGCTGACGCTTGGGCAGGTCGCCAACTACCAGCTCGACGCCCACGTCACGATCCAGGCCAACATCCAGCTGAACAGCCAGGTCAAGTGGAAGACCCAGTCGCTCACGACGAAGTTCGACGGGCATGTCTCCGAGGGGGACCAGTCGGGGACGGTCCAGACGGGGGGTACCTCACAGGAGATAAGAATGGTGGGCGGACTCTTCTTCGTCAGGAGTCTGCCCTCGGGCAAGTGGTCGCTGCTGCCCAACCTGCCATCCTACCTCCTGGTCTGCCCCGTTCTCGGCGTCTCCTCCACGCAGGATCTGGTGGAGATCGGGCCGACGATGCGCGCGGGCCAGATGATGAACCACCTGCAATCGACGAGCTCGTGGGCTCCCGACATCAGCCGGATCACGATGACGGACCTGTCGTCGCTGCCGATCAAGCCGACCGCCATGCTCCTCGACCTCTGGGTGGACGACAACGGCGTGCCGCTGTCGGCCACGGTTGAGGCCACGAACATCGGCGACGGCGGGACGAAGCTCCTCGACATCCAGATCACGTACACGTTCTCGGACGTCGGCGTGCCGACGGACATGGTCGCGCCGATCTCGCCCTCCCCGGCGCCGTCCCCGTCGGCCACGCCGGGCAGCTAGCAGCGGCCGGAAGGCGGCGCCGTGCCGCCGCCGCATCCTACCTCGCGGGGTCGCCCGACTGCTGGGCTTGCGCCCCAAGCGTGGAGTTCCACTCCGGCGGCGGGCCGCCGGCGGGCTCGGGCGGGCCCTGGTATCCGGGCAGATCCGAGCGGGACGTCGTCAGGTCGAAGACGATGCCGGGATCGCCAAGCTCGAGCAGGCGGACCGGCACGCCCTCGGCGATGAGGGCGGTTACGGCCTCCTCACCGTGAAGCCCGGTCTTCGCGGCGAGGCGATCGAGGAAAGAGACCGGCACGAGGATCGGGAAGCCCGCGCCGCCGGCGTATGCCGGACGGACGATCGCCTCCGGCGTGGCCCCGTGAGCCTCTACGAGCGAAGTGACGGTCTCCGGATCCACCCAGCCGTACCGGAACGGCCACAGCAGCCCGGCGGTGGTCTCAGTAACTGCCGAGAGCGCTTCGCGCCCGCCGGCGACGAACCAGGCGATCCCGGGTTGCAGGCCGGCCGCCGGGCGAGCCAGTGTCACCGGCGAGTCGGTCACGGCGTCGGCCAGGCGGCCGTCCTCGTGCGGGGCCACGAGCACGATCGGCATCGCGCCGCCGGACCAGGCGGCGTGGGCGACGCGCCTGATGGCGGCCTCGCCGTCGACCTCGCCGAGCGCGGCGGCGGCGTCCGGGACCAGGACGATAGCTGCGACGGTCATTCGAGCCTCCTGGATCGAGTGTAGCGCCGGCCCAACGGTCGGGCCAGGCTGTTCCCGGGGCCGTTCCGGAGGCGATGCTGCCCGGTTGTGCGACAATCTGGCGGCCCATGAGTGACTCGCCTCGTTCCACCACGCCCTTCGAATTCGAACATCCCGGCCAGGTTCGTTCCGTTGAGGCCGCAACCGCGATCCGCGCCGACGTTCGCAACGTCGCGATCGTCGCGCACGTCGACCACGGCAAGACCACGCTCGTGGACGCGATGCTCAAGCAGGCGGGCGCCTTCCGCGCCAACCAGGTCGTCGTCGAGCGGGTCATGGACTCCAACGACCTCGAGCGGGAGAAGGGGATCACGATCCTCGCCAAGCAGACCGCGGTGGACTACGACGGCATCCGCCTCAACATCGTGGACACCCCCGGTCATGCCGACTTCGGTGGCGAGGTCGAGCGCAGTCTGAACATGGTGGACTCGGTCCTGCTCCTGGTGGACGCGGCCGAGGGTCCGCTGCCGCAGACGCGCTACGTCCTCCAGAAGGCGATGTCGCACCACCTGCCGGTCGTCGTCGCGATCAACAAGATCGACCGTTCGGACGCCCGCTCTCCGGAAGTTCTAGACGACGTCTACGAGCTGTTCATGGACCTGGGCGCGGATGAGCACCAGATCGATTTCCCAGTCGTCTACACCAACGCCAAGGCCGGCACGGCGACGATGGACCTGGCCGTCCCGGGGACGAACCTGAAGCCGCTCTTCGAGCTTCTGATCGAGCACACGCCGGCGCCCCGATACGTCCCGGACCACCCGCTCCAGCTGCTCGTGACGAACCTCTCGGCCAACGACTACGTCGGTCGGATGGCTGTCGGCCGCGTTTGGAATGGCACGATCAAGATGGGCGGCCGGATCGCAATTGTTCGCGAGGAAGAGGAAGACACCGACGGCACGATCGTGCCCGGCCGAACCATCACTCTGACGGGCACGGTCACAAGCCTCACGACCGCCCATGGCATCGAGCGGGTGGACATCGAGGAAGCGGCCCCGGGCGACATCGTGGCCCTCGCAGGCATTCCCGACGTGACGATCGGCGACACGATCACCGATCCGGTGGACCCGCGGCCGATGCAGCGCCTGGACCTGGACGCCCCGACGCTGAGCATGACGTTCGGGGCGAACACCTCGCCGCTCTCCGGGCGCGAGGGCAGGTACGTCACCAGCCGCCACATCCGGGCTCGGCTCGAGAAGGAAGTCCTCGGCAACGTCTCGATCCAGTTCGTCCCGACGGACTCGGCCGACACCTTCGAGGTCCTCGGCCGCGGCGAGCTCCAGCTGGCAATCCTGATCGAGCAGATGCGGCGCGAGGGCTACGAAGTCCAGGTCAGCCGCCCCGAGGTCATCCTGCGCACCATCGGCGGCGAGACCCACGAGCCGTACGAGCGGATCACCGTGGACATCCCACCCGAGTTTATCGGCCCGGTTCAGGCCGCGTTGGCCGACCGCAAGGGCCGCCTCGAGCAGATGAGCACGGACGCCGACGGTCGAGTTCGGATGGAATACGTCATCCCCGTCCGCGGCCTGATCGGCTTCCGCGGCCAGCTTCTGACCGAGACGCGCGGTACCGCGCTGATGCACCAGATCGGCGAAGGCTACGGCCCGTGGGCCGGCGAGGTCACTCACCGCACCAGCGGCGTTCTCGTGGCCGATCGCCAGGGCATCTCCAACGGCTACGCCCTCTACAGCCTGCAGGAGCGCTCCGAGCTATTCATCGGCAGCGGCGTGGACGTCTACGAGGGCATGATCATTGGCGAGAACGCCCGCTCGGACGACATGGACGTCAACGCGACCAAAGAGAAGAA
Organism: Candidatus Limnocylindrales bacterium; assembly: GCA_050010635.1. Classification (GTDB taxonomy): domain Bacteria; phylum Chloroflexota; class Limnocylindria; order Limnocylindrales; family CSP1-4; genus Fen-1039. The sequence continues at coordinate 142,933 of JBEKKR010000003.1, read as the reverse complement.
GCTGACGAACATGCGGACGCACTCCCACGACGAGGCGATCCGCCTTACGCCGCCGCGCGAGCTGACCCTCGAGTCGGCCATCGAATTCATCGGCGCCGACGAGCTGGTCGAGGTCACGCCGAAGTCGATCCGCCTGCGCAAGCGGGTCCTCTCGCAGCACGACCGCCGCCGCATCGCCGGCCGCGAATACGAACAGCGCGTCTTCGCGGAGCGCGACTCGAAGTAGGAGTTCCGAGGGGCCGCTGCCTGATTGAGCCGCCCCGAGCGCGGTGGGTCGGAGTAGTCGTCCGTGGCCACACTGACGGTCTATCATCGTCGCGCTCAGGCCTGTCGGGAGGGTGAGGGATGCGCGGTCGAGTTATCCAGGTGACCAAGGCCGCTGTCGGCGGTTTCGTCCTGATTTTTCTCGTCGGGATCAGCGTGATCTCGGTGATCTCGCTGGCGGCACTTGTCGCGAACGTCTCCGCGTTGGACATTGGCATCGGGCCCTTGCCGCTTATGTCGTTCCGGAACAGCAGCGCAGGTACAGCTTCCAGTCGCAGTGGGGCATCGGGGCGCTGGCGTACGTCGGCGCGGTGGTTGGCGCCCTGCTCGCGATTCGGCGGCAGCTGAGCGACCGAAAGGCGACCTCGTCGGGTGGGTCTTCGACTCAGAGCTGAGGGTCGGAACTGGCCGCGGCGTACAATCTGGCGGATGCCGATCTACCTCGACCACGCCGCCACCACGCCGTTGCGGCGCGAAGCCCTCGAGGCGATGCTGCCGTATCTGACCGAGCAGTTCGGCAATCCCTCCTCGCTGCACGGCTTCGGACGGCGCGCGCGGGCGGGCCTTGACGAGGCCCACGAGAAGGTGGCGCGGGCACTCGGCGCGAACCCGCGCGAGATCGTCTTCACCTCCGGCGGGACCGAGGCCAATAACCTGGCCATCAAAGGAGCGGCCTGGGCCGGGAAGGCTCGAGGGCACCGGATCATCATCAGCTCGGTCGAGCATCACGCGATCGGGCACACGGTTCGCTATCTAGAGAAGTTTGGCTTCGAGGTAGTCGAACTGCCGGTCGATCGATACGGACGAGTCGATCCGGACGAACTCGAGGCGGCGATCACGCCGAAGACGATCCTGGTCAGCATCATGCTGGCCAACAACGAGGTGGGCACGATCCAGCCGCTGGCCGAGATCGCGGCTCGCGTGCGGCGCTACAAAGCCGTCCTGCTCCACACCGACGCGGTCCAGGCGGCGCCGTATCTGCCGATCGACCTGACCGCGCTTGACGTGGACCTTCTGACGATCGCCGCGCACAAGTTCGAAGGGCCCAAGGGCGTCGGCGCCCTGTACGTGCGTCACGGCACGAACATCCTGGCCCAGCAGCAGGGCGGCTCGCAGGAGCGCTACCGCCGAGCCGGGACGGAGAACGTAGCCGGGGCAGTTGGCATGGCCCGGGCTCTCGAACTGGCGGCCGCCGAAAAGGCCGAGACCGCGCCGCGCTTGCGCCGGCTTCGGGAGTCGTTTTCAGCTGCGATGGGTGCCGCCCAGGGCGTCGTCGAAACGGGCCATCCGACCGATCGATTGCCGGGGCTGGCTTCTTTCGTGGTGGCCGGTCTCGAGGGCAGCGCGATTGCGATGGCGCTCGACCTGGCGGACGTCGCCTGCTCCACCGGTTCGGCCTGCGTCAGCGGTTCGACCGAAGTCAGCCACGTCCTCAGCGCGATGGGCTATCCGGCCGAAGAGGCGAGGGGAGCGCTGCGCTTCTCGCTGGGTCGAACGACGACGGCGGCGGAGGTGGTGCAGGCGGCCGCGCTGGTCGTCCAGACGCTGGCTCACCAGCGGGAGGCGGCCGCGGCGCTGGCCGAACAGCGCGGCGCGGCTCTCGGACGGCCTGCGGCGACCGCCTCGTCGGTGGTCGACGAAGGGGTCGAGGCGTCGGCCGGGTGACCGGGCGGTCCAGCAAGCCTCGCGTGCTCGTGGCGATGTCCGGCGGAGTCGACTCGTCGGTTGCGGCCGCGCTCGTCAAGGCGAGCGGCGCCGAGCCGGTCGGGGTCTGGATGCGGCTCAGCGACGTGGCCGACAGCTACTCCGAGTTCAAGCGGAGCTGCTGCTCGCTGGACGCGGCCGAGGACGCCCGGCGCGTCGCGTCGCAGCTGGACATCCCGTTCTACATCCTCAACCTGGAGCGCGAGTTCGACGAGGGCGTCCTGCAGCCGTTCATGCGCTCGTACCTGGAGGGCCGCACGCCCAGCCCCTGCGTCGAGTGCAACACCGTCGTCAAGTTCGGGGCGCTGCTCGGGCAGGCGCGGCTGATGTACGACTGCGACGCGGTGGCGACCGGCCACTATGCCCGAATCGAGGAGCCCGGCGGCGACACTCCCGCGGGCTACCGGCTGCTGCGTGGCCTGGACCCGAACAAGGATCAGAGCTACTTCCTGTACGGGCTGGGGCAGGAGCAGCTGGCCCACGCCCAGTTCCCGGTCGGCGAGATGACGAAGCCTCAAGTCCGCGAAGCGGCCCGCGCGCTGGGTCTCGCCACGGCCGAGAAGCGTGACAGCCAGGAGATCTGCTTCGTGCCGCGCGGCAACTACAGGGAAGTCCTGCGCGAGCGCGCCGGCTGGAAGGCCGAGCCGGGCCGGCTGCTCGACGTCGATGGCAGCCAGGTCGGCGAGCATTTCGGCGCGGCGGCGTACACCGTGGGCCAGCGGCAGGGGACTGGCGTCGCCCTCGGCGAGCCGCGCTACGTCTGGAAGATCGACCCGGGCGCCAACGTCATCAAGCTGGGCCGCCGTAAGGACCTGGAGGTCCGGCGGTTCGAGGTCGAGGAGGTCAAGTTCGTCGCCGGCGATCAACCGGAGTACGGGCCGCGGGGCGGCGCTGAGGACGGCGGCTCAGGCGCCGACGCGCCACGCGCCGATGGCTTTCGCGCGGAGGTCCAGATTCGCCACCGCGGTCGCCCCGGCGCCGCGACGGTTCGGCCGCTCGAATCGGGCCGCTGGGCGGTAGAGACCGACGATCCAGTCTGGGCTGCGGCTCCGGGGCAGGCCGCCGTCTTCTATCGAGGCGAGGTCGTGCTCGGTGGCGGGAAGATCGCCCAGGCCGTCGATCCAACCGGCGATCCCGGAGAGTGAGCGGCTCCTATACTCGCCGCGTGGCAATTGGACCGGCACCGATTCTCGCGCTGCTCGTCGGAGGCTTCCATACCGGCCTCTTCATGTTCCTGCGCGGTCGCGGCGGCGCGCAGATGCTTGTCATTCTGTTGGCCGCTGCGCTGGGGGCCTGGGCCGGCGACGCGATCGGCGGGCGGTTGGGCGTCGACCCGATCAGACTCGGGGACTTCCACCTGATCGTAGCTTCGGCCGTCGCCTGGGCAGGCATCGCCTTCGTGGAGGTCCTGTTCATCCTGGGCCCGGCCGAGGCCAGGGACCGGCAGCTGTGATCCGGGAGCTGCTGCTCGCGATTCTGACCCGCCGGAGGGGCTCCGCCGCGCCGGATTCCAGGTGGGTCGCCTTTGCCCGTGGCCTGGCTCTCGGTGCGCTGGTGGGTGCGGCAATTGCCGGGTCGAGCATTTGGAGGCGGTGGCGTCGGCCTCAGCCGTAGAGGCTTCTCGTAGCCTCGGCGAACGAGAGTCGCTTCTCGGCATCTACCAACCGCGCCAGGGCAATCGCGGCGGCGAGGATGACGGCAGAGGCGACGACGTCGGACGAGAGATCCAGGGTCGGCCTGTATATGAAGCATCCGAACGCCGTTGCCACGACCAACCAGGCCACGATGGCTGCTGCCAGTCCTGCTGCCAGGACGCGCGTGAGTTGATCCTTCGCCCTTCGGTAGATACGAAGCATGGTCCAAAGGGCGGCCGCGTAGATGACGAATGCGAAGACGGCGGCTATCAGCCCGAGTTCCGCGGCGACCTCGGGAAAGAACGAGTGAGCATGGTCCAGGCCGTCAAGGGCGGCAGCGGGCCGATATGCCGGGTTCCAGTAGTTGGGTCCGAATTGATCCAGACCGACACCGAAGATCGGGTTGGCGAGAGCCATGCGGACGCCGGCGTCGACGGCGTAGAAGCGCTCGGTAAGAGATCCTCGTCCTGCCAGCGTTTCGGGGTTCCACGAATCAAACCTGCTCTCACCCACGAGGCTGACCATGACCGTCCTGTATTCGGCGTTGACCGCCGGTGCAACCTGCAGGAACAGCGCGGGCCAGGGTATGAGAACGGTCGAGACGAGAGCGCTGGCGAAGACGAGAGCGATGCGACGGCGCCAGGTCTTGATGATGAGAACCATCACCAGGACGATGGCGAACGCCGCCGCGAGCCAGGCACTCTTGGAGAAGGACAGGAAGAGGCCTGCGAGCCCGAGCCCGAACGACATGGCGATCGTTGCCGTCGCCCAGAGCGGCAGTTGCAGGGAGCGACGCGCCGCAAACGCGGCCACGCCAAGCGGGATGATCGTGGCGGCGGCCACCGCAAACAGGCCGACGTTGTAGAACGAAGCGTGTGCGAATGCGAGGCGGTTCGCCTGCATCGCCGCGAACGTTGACGCGGTCGGGAGCATCTGGACGATGTTCATGACCGTCCCGATGGAGATCGCCAGGCCCAGCGCCACACAAAGCACCACGAGGTCGCGCCGGGAGGGCCTCATGTAGATCACGAGAGCGCCGAGTGCGACGGGCTCCAGGATCCCGTGAAGCAGGACTGTTGAGCTGAGCGTGGCGTTGTGAGAGGCGGCCGTGGACAGGATGGCGATGCCGACGAAGCCGGCGGCCGCGACCTCCGCCAGCCGGAACGCCAGGAAGCCGGTGGTGCGGCGGGTCGCGATCCGCGAGGCGGCCGGTCGGGGCAGGCTGCGCGTGGCTGTCGTCGAGGTGATAGCGCCGGCGGCCAGAGCCAGTACGAATATCGTCTGCAGGATCACCTGGAGGTTGCCCACCTGCCAGCTCACGTATGCCGCGTTGTAGACCGGCATGAGGGCCAGGATGGCAACCAGCGCATTCCATGGCCGGAAGAGCGCATAAGCAGCCAGGCTGGCTGCCAGGCCGGGCACGGTCAGCTGTATGAGCTTCACAAACAAGCCGTTCGGCATCATGGCCAACGTGTGACTCGCCTGGCCGGACAGCTTGAAGACGGCAACCCAAACAATCAGCGCGGCTGAGAGTCGCAGCAACTGGCCCAGCAGCGTCAGGGGGAACGCGGCCGGCTCGGCCAACGGCACGACGAGGCGCGCGCGAAGGACCGGATCGGCCAGGCGCGGTTGTTCCGTTGTGTCCAAGGGGCGTCAACTCCATTAGCGGGCTGTCCGTCTTACGACGGCAGCTGTGCCGCGGCCGCGACGGCCGGGCGTACACGACTGCCCGATCCGGCGCGAGTGGGGCCCCGCGGCATCTCGACGGCACCGGCCGCCGACCGCGAGCGTCGGTGTCTTCCTCGACTGCTCAGACAGGAGGCCTATACAACCCAGCCACACTGGCTGATCGCAGGTCGAAGCCACAGCGCGCCCGTGTTACCGAACGCCAATGCTGAGCTCGACACCTGAGAAGCGGCTGAAAGATACCCCAAAAGCGGCTCTTGCGAGTTCCGGCGGAACGTTCGGTCCAAACCAGACGATCCGCCGTCTCCCTCTAGACTGCGCATGAGGGCCCCGTATGGATCACCTGGCGACACGGCGAAGGACGCCGGGTGCCATCTCGCATGTCTACGGCGGGGCGCTTCTGGAAGCCCGCCGCGCCACCGGCCGCGCCCCGGCGTCGCAGTTTGGTACCGTTACCGGCGATGCCTGATCTGCCGATTCCCTACCTCTCCGCGGCCGAGGTTCGCCGCCGCTACGTCGAGTTCTTCGCCGAGCGAGGCCATACCGATGTGCCGAGCGCTTCGCTCGTGCCGGCCGGCGACCAGACGCTGCTCTTCACCAACTCGGGCATGGTCCAGTTCAAGGACGTGCTGACCGGACGTGAGAAGCGCAGCTACGTTCGGGCCGTGGACTATCAGCGCTGCCTCCGTGTCGCGGGGAAGCACAACGACTTCGAGGAAGTGGGACGGACGCCGCGCCACCACACCTTCTTCGAGATGCTCGGCAACTGGAGCTTCGGCGACTACTTCAAGCGCGAGGCGATCCACTGGGCCTGGGAGCTGCTGACCGAGGTCTTCAAGATCCCGGGCGATCGGCTGGCCGCCACGGTTTACACGGACGACGACGAGGCCTACAACGTCTGGCACGACGAGATCGGCCTGCCGCCGGAGCGGATCGCCCGCTGGGGCAACGTCGCGGAAGGGAACGACGCCAACTTCTGGCGGATGGCGGACACGGGACCGTGCGGACGCTGCGCGGAGATCCACTTCGACCGCGGCGCGAAGTTCAGCGAAGGGCCGCACTGCGTGCCGGACCATTCCGAGCACTGCCCGCGTTGGCTCGAGGTCTGGAACCTGGTCTTCATGGAGTTCGATCAGCGCGCGGACGGCACGCGCGTCCCGCTGCCGATGCTCTCCGTGGACACGGGCATGGGCCTGGAGCGGCTGACCAGCGTCATCCAGCAGGTGCCCACGAACTACGACACGGATCTCTTCACGCCGATCCACGCCGCCATGCGCGACCTCCTTGGCCATGACCCGGAGGCCTTCGAGGCGGAGCGGTTTAGCTACCAGGTCATCGCCGATCATTCGCGGGCCGTCACCTTCCTGGTGGCGGACGGCGTCGCGCCCTCCAACGAGGGGCGGGGCTACGTCCTGCGGCGCATCCTCCGACGGGCCGTCCGGCACGGCCGGCTCCTCGGCCGCCGCGAGCCGTTCGTGGACGTGACGGCGGGCGTGGTGATCGACGTCATGAAGGACGCGTACCCGTACCTGGCCGAGCAGCGCGAGAAGATCCTCAAGGTCATTCGCCAGGAAGAGGCGCAGTTCGCCAGGACGCTCGAAGCCGGCACGGGCCAGCTCGAGGCCGCACTGGCGCCCCTGTCGAAGGACGAGCGAACGATAGGCCGGCGGCCGGAGAGCCTGCCCGAGGATGGGCCGGTCCTCCCCGGCGAGGTCGCCTTCCGCCTCCACGACACGTACGGGTTCCCGGTGGACCTGACCGTCGACATGGCCGCCGAGTACGGGGTTCGCGTCGATCGCGCGGGCTTCGCCGCCGCGATGTCCGAGCAGAAGGAACGCAGCCGCAAGGGCACCAAGGCGGACCTTGCCCGGCACGCCGAGCTGGGCGACCTCTACCAGGCGGTCCAGCGCCGCGCCGGCGAGACGAAGTTCCTCGGCTACGAGGGGACCGAGGCCGAAGGCCGCGTCGTCGCCATCCTGCGCGACGGCATGGAATACCAGGAGCTGACGGGTCACGGCGAGGCCGAGATCGTGCTCGACGCCACTCCCTTCTATGGCGAGGGCGGCGGGCAGGTGGGCGACCGCGGGGAGTTACTCGAGGCCGGCGGCGGCAGCGCCCTCTTCACCGTCGAGGACACGCAGAAGCCGATCGCGGGGCTGTTCGTCCATCGGGGCAAGCTCCACGGCCGGTTGCGCGTCGGCGAGACAGTCACGGCCCGGGTGGACGCCGAGCGGCGCGCCCGGACGATGCGCAACCACACCGCCACGCACCTGCTCCACCGCGCCCTCCGCAACGTCGTCGGGCCGGAGGCCCACCAGGCGGGCTCGCTCGTGGCGCCGGACTACCTCCGCTTCGACTACCCGCTGGATCGGGCGCTCACCACGGAGGAGAAGCGCGCCATCGAGGACGAGGTCCGGCGGATCGTGCGCGAGAACCGCCCCGTTTCCACCATGGTCCGGCCGATGGCCGAAGCCATCGCCGCCGGCGCCGATGCCTTCTTCGACGAGAAGTACGGCGAGCGAGTCCGGACAGTCTCCGTGGAGGGCTACTCGCTGGAGCTATGCGGCGGAACGCACTGCTCCGCGTCGGGCCAGATAGGCAGCTTCGTCATCACCGCCGATCGCAGCATCGGTGCCGGCACGCGCCGGATCGAGGCCGTGACCGGAGACGGCGCCGACGCCTTGCTGCGCGAGCGGCTCGCCGTCCTCGGCCGGATCGCCGATGCGGTTGGCGCAACCTCGGTGGAGGCCGTCGCAGAGCGAGTGGCGACCCTGCAGGAAGAGCTCAAGGAGACCCGCCGCCGGCTGCGCGCGGGCGGCAGCGGCCTGCCCAAAGCGGCCGAAGTCGTGGCCCGGGCGGCCGAGCCGGCGCCCGGCGTCAAGCTCGTCGCCCACGCCGGTTCCTTCGATTCGGCCGAGCAGTGGAAGGGCTTCGTCAAGGAGATACGAGCGGCCTTGGGATCGGGCGTGATCGCGGTCGCCTTCGATGGCGAGACGCCGCAGATCTTCGTGACCGTCAGCCCGGACCTCATCGAGCGTGGCATTTCGGCCGGTGAACTCGTCAAGGTCGCGATGCGGTCGATGGAAGGCCGCGGTGGCGGCCGGCCGGAGATGGCACAGGGCATGGGCACGCGCCGCGACGGCGTTCCCGCGGCCATGGCCGCCATCGCGGATACACTTAGAACCGCAGGTAGGTAGCCGACAGATAGGGGAGCGGCCGTGGCGTTCTGGCGCAGGATCTGGGGCCGCGAGGAGGAATCGGCCCTTGCCGCCTGCACGGCCCTGGATGTCGGGACCGAGTTCGTCAAGGCGCTCGTCTTCGAGATCGACGATCTCGGCATGGGCACCGTCCGCGGCGTCGGGCGGAAGCGCCAGGGCCTCGCCCACATGCAGTCGGGCACGGTGACGGACATCAACGCCGTCGTCGACAACTGCTCGGTCGCGCTCCAGGAGGCCGAAGAGATGGCCGGCTTCCGGCCCACCCAATGCGTCATCGGCATCGCCGGCGAGCTGGTCAAGGGCTTCACCACCTCCCAATCACAGGAACGCAAACGCGCCGACAGCCAGATCACGGAGATCGAGCTGCAGAAGCTGATCGACCGCGTGCAGCGCACCGCCCTTCGCGAAGCCGAGCGAGCGATCACCTGGGAGACGGGCCTGCCGCAGGTGGACGTCCGGCTGGTCCACGCGGCCGTCACGGGTGCCCAGATAGACGGCTATCCGGTCACCAACCCGGTCGGATTCCGGGGCCGGCACGTCAAGATCAGCGTCTTCAACGCCTTCGCTCCGCTGGTCCACCTGGGCGCCCTGCAGACCGTGGCCCAGCAGCTGGAGCTGGAGCTTCTCGAGATCGTGGCCGAGCCGTACGCGGTCGCTCGCGTCCTGGCCAACGAGCAGGTCCTGCAATCCGGCGCCCTCTTCATCGACATCGGCGGCGGCACGACGGACGTGGCGCTGGTCAGGCACGGCGGCATCGAGGGGACGCGCATGTTCGCGCTGGGAGGCCGGGCCTTTACGAAGTCGATTGCGGACCGCATGGACCTGCCCTTCCCGCGGGCCGAGGAGATGAAGCTCGACTACGCTCGAGGCGTGCTCGTCGAAGGGCGTCCGGACGTCGCCAGGATCGTCGCCGACGACGTGGCTATCTGGGCCGCCGGGGTGGAGCTGGTCCTCGACGAGCTGGCCGAAGGCGACCTCCTGCCCGGGCGGATCTACCTCTGCGGCGGCGGCTCGCATCTCCCCGAAATACCGGCCACCCTGAGCGGTGAAGCCTTCTGGAAGCGCCTGGCCTTCAGCCGGCCGCCCGAGGTCGTCGTGATGTCCCCGGACCAGGTCGTGCGGATCAAGGACGGAACCAAGCTGCTGGTCGACCAGCAGGACGTGACCCCGCTCGGCCTGGCCTACCAGGCGATCGAGCTCCAGACCAACGATGACCCGCTGGACATCGCTTTGCGGCGCGTCCTCCGGGCGATGAAGATGTAGCGATGGCGATCTACTACCTGGACATCGACGACGAGATCACATCGGCGGCGGCGCGTATCCGCGACTCATCGGATACCCGGATCGCCCTCGTGCTTTCGAGCGGCTCGCGCGTCGCCACGTCTCGGATCAACTTCCGCCTGCTCGCCCGCGAGGCCCGGCAGCGCAACAAGCGCCTGGCCATCATCACCGCCGATGCGTCGGTTCAGTCGGTGGCCCGGTCGGCCGGGCTGCCGGTCTATGCCACCGTCAACGAGTACGAACGCTCGGAGGCGGCTGCGGCCCGCGGAGCGCACGGAATGCCGCCGGTCGAGACCAGTGCCGCGCTCGACGAGCTGGCCCTGGCCGTCGCCCCGGGGGGAGCGGCCGGCCGGCCGGCGGGCCAGGGCGCGCCGCGATACGCCGGCCGTCCGCCGGCCGTGACTTCCTCGCCCGGGCGGCCCCGCATCTCGTGGCCTCTTGTCGCCGGGGCCCTGCTACTAGTTCTTGCGGTGTTGGCCGCGACGGCATTCTTCTTCTACCCGAGCGCCACCGTCGTCGTGACCCTCCGCCAGGAGACGCTTGGGCCCATGACGGTGAGCGTCAACATCGACCCGGCCATCGCCGCTGCCAACGACCAGGCCTTGAAGGTCCCCGGGCTGAACAAGACCTTTCCGGTTGAGGCGTCGGACACCTTCGACGCCACCGGCCAGAACGTGGTGGACACGGCCGCCACAGGCACGGTGACCTTCTCCAGCATCAACACCATCCAGGCCGTACCCGTGATAGCCGGGACGCGGGTCACGACGGCCGGCGGGATCGCCTTCACCACGACTTCGACGATCAGCGTGCCGAAGGCCACGGTCTCGGGCAGCACGATCACTCGCGGCAGCGCCGACGCCCCGGTGCAGGCTGTGAGCAAGGGAACGTCGGGCAACGTCGCGGCCGGCGCCATCTCCAGGCTGCCGGCGGATCTCGCGGCTCTCGGGGTCTCCGTCTCCAACAAGGCCGCTGCGTCCGGCGGCACGCACACAGTGACCCCGATGGTCGTGCAGGCCGACATCGACATGGCGAAGACGACCCTTCTCGCCGCCCTTGACGCGAGGCTCCAGGACGCCCTCAATGCGCCGGCAGCGGTTCCGTCGGGGTCGAGTCTCTTCGCCGAATCCGCGCATATCGGCGTGGCCACCTGCAATCCCGATCCTCAATTGCTCCTGAACCAGAATGAGGCAACCTTCCAGCTCGACTGCCAGGCGACCGGGACGGCGACGATGGCCGACATGACGAGCGTCGTTGCCCTGGCCGAACGGCGGGCTCGGGCGGCGGTCCGGACGGGCTATGCGCTGGTGGAGAGCTCCGTGACGACGAACGTCGGCGCGACGATCACCCAGGGGTCGGCCCTTGTCGTGCCGGTGACGATCCAGGCGGTCCAGGTGCCGGACGTCGACGCCGATCAGCTCAAAGCCGGGGTGATCGGCAAGTCGCTCGACGAGGCCCGGTCCTTCCTCTCGCAATACGGGCAGGTCGAGATATCCGTATCGCCGGACTGGTCGTCGACGATGCCGAGCTTCGACTTCCGGATCGACCTGCGGGTGATCGTGCCGAAGGTGGAGCCGAGCGCGAGTCCGTCGGCGGCCGGCGAACCGAGGACGACGAAGCGCCCGACGACCGTGCCCCGGACGCCGGTCCCGGCCTCGTCCGCGGCTTCGCCGTCGCAGCCAGTGTCGGCGTCGTCAAGCCCGAGTCCCACGGAGACACCGACACCGGCGCCATCCCCTTCGCCATCGGACACGCCGTCGGCCCTTCCTTCGGCGAGCCCAACTCCGACCTGATGCAGGCTCACGGAGATCCGACTGCGAGCCGCACTCGCCGGGTCCTCGGCATAGATCTCGGGGAGCGCCGCGTCGGAGTGGCGCTGGGCGATCTGGACGCGCGGACGGCCACGCCCTTCGTCACGCTGAGCCGCGGCAAGAGCCTGGCCGAGGACGTCGCCGCGATATCGCGACTTGCCGCCGAGCATGACGCCGGGGCGCTGGTCGTGGGGCTACCGCTCGACATGGACGGAGCCGAAGGACGCCAGGCGGCCCTCACCAGGGAGTGGGCCGAGGCGGTCGCGGCCGCAACTGGACTACCCTTGCGACTACGGGACGAACGCCTGACGAGCGAACGAGCCGAGCGCCGCATTGGTAACCCCGGGCGCGGCCCCTCGGGCGGACCGCCCAGCGCAGCGCGGCGGGAAGCTCATCGGGCCCGAATCGACCGGGAGGCAGCGGCGCTGATCCTGCAGGATGATCTGGACGCCATGACCAACGAAGACGCGGAGCGCAGACCCTGATGACGCAGCGAGGCAAGTACAAGCCGAGGGCCGGTGGGACCGGCGGCGGCCAGGGGGATCAGGCGCGGCACGTCCTGGACACGGGCTGGGACGACTACATCCCGCCGGATCCCGAGGAGACGGCCGCGGGACGGCGGCCGAGGCTCCTGGATACGCGCCGGAACTACCGCAAGGCGCGTTCAGGCGGTCCCGGAGGCTTCCTCCGGTTTGCCTTGTTTGCCGTGATCGTCGGTGGCCTCGTGGTCGGCGGGCTCTACTACGTGGCCCGGCCGATCGTCGTCAACGGCATCGTGGACTGGGCGGCTGAGAACCCGACGGCCCTGAGCCTGCCGTTCGTCTCGGACGTGGTGAGGGGAGCGCTGTGGTCGAGCATCAGCGAGCCCGTGAATGCGGCCGACACCAAGGCCGTCGTCATAGTGATCGCCTTGGGCGCGACTCCGCGCGATATCGCCGACCAGCTCTTGCAGGCGGGTCTGATAAAGGATCCTCGTGCCTTCGTCTACGAGGCAATCTCGAAGGGTGTCACCGAGCAGTTCCAGGTGGGGCGTCACGTCGTCTCGAAATCCATGACGGTCGACCAGATGATCGCGTCTCTGACGACGCCTCCGGTCCCGCCACCGTCGGTCAAGCTGACCTTCCGCGAAGGACTGCGGATCGAGCAGATGGTCGCGCTGATGGAGTACAAGGAAGCCAACCCGGACGATCCCACCGCGCCGCTGAACATGAACGTCAGCCAGTTCTACCAGCTGGCGATGCACCCGCCCGCGGAGCTCGTGGCGAATTACCCATGGCTCAAGCTGCCCACCGGCGGGTCGCTGGAGGGTTTCCTCTTCCCGGCTACCTACGACATAGCGCCCGACACGACGCCGGACGCACTGATCACGATGCTCCTGGATGCCTTCGCCAGCCACGCCCCGCCGGATCTGCTGAAGCTCCCGCCGGATCAGATCTACCAGAAGGTCCAGATCGCGTCGCTCGTGGAGACTGAGGCCAAGGTCGACGATGACCGGGCCCTGATCGCCGGCGTCTACCTAAATCGCCTCAACCCGAAGATGTGGCCGACCGGGCTCCTGGACGCCGATCCGACGCTCAACTACGCGAACGACTCCGTCTGGCTGCAGTCGAACCCGATCTCCGCGTGGGTCGACTACACGTTCTGGAACCCGATCAAGGCGACCGGACCGCTCAGCCAGGTCGTCTTCCCGGCCAGCCTGGCGGCCTTCAACACCTACCACCACGCCGGTTTGCCGCCGAACCCGATCTGCTCGCCGAGCGCGGCGTCGCTGGTCGCGGCGACGGCGCCAGACACGACCGAGGGCTACCTGTACTTCCTGGCCAAGAACGACGGCAGCGGCACGCACGCCTTCGCCAAGACCCAGGCCGAGCAGGACGCCAACCTCAAGCTGTACGGCTACATCAAGTAGCCGGGGCCGGGTCGGGGCCACCACGCCGGGTCTAACATATCGGCATGCCTGACCTCGTTCGGACCCTGCCGCATCCGGCCGACTTTCCTGCCCCGCCGAGCGATGCCGATCGGGCTCGCTGGGCCGCGGCCGACGTGGAGGCCAGGCCGGCTCGTCTGGCCCGGCTTCAGGCCCGGATGGCCGCCGGCGGCATCGACGCCTACTTCGGCGTTCGGCCCGAGCACATGCGCTACCTGACCGGCTTCGCCCTCGAGGACGGTGAGGATCGAGTCGCCGGCCACTCTGGCAAGTTCTTCGTCTCGGCGAATCAGGTGGTCGTGCTGGCCGACAGCCGCTACCGGCTGCAGGCCGAGGCCCAGGCGCCCGGTGCCAGGATCGAGGCAACGACCTACGACCTCGCAGGCAGGTGGGCCGAGCTGCTGAGTGGCCTTGGGGCGCGTCGCGTTGCCGTGGAATCGGAGCAGGTCAGCCACAGGCTCTGGGACCAGCTGGCGCTCGCGGCGCCGGCCGTGGAATTGGTAGAGGCCGCCGGCTGGGTCGAAGCCGACCGGGCCGTCAAGGAGCCGTCGGAGATCGAGCGCATCAGGTTCGCCTGCGCGGTGGCGGATCGGGCACTCGCCGCAATCGTGCGCCGGATCAAGCCCGGCCAGACCGAACGGGAGCTTGCCCTCGCGCTGGAGTGGGAGATGCGCACCTGCGGCGCCGACGCCCTGGCTTTCGGCGTTGCCTGCCTGACCGGTCCTAACGCCGCCCTGCCGCACGGTTCGCCGTCGGCCCGCGAGGTTCTCGTGGGACAGGTCCTCCTGTTCGATTACGGGGCCATGGTGGACGGCTATCGCAGCGACATGACCCGGACTCTCTTCGTCGGCGGACCCAGCACCCGCGACCTGGAGATCTACCAGACGGTCGCCGACGCCCAGGCGGCATCCATGGCGCTGCTGGAGACGGCGCTGCGGAGCGACGGCCCGGCCCCGAGCGGCAAGGCCGTGGACGCCGCCGCAAGAGAGGTCATCGAAGCCGCGGGTCACGGCGAGCACTTCGGGCACGGAACCGGCCACGGCATCGGCCTTGCCACTCACGAGCTGCCGTCGCTGAGCCGGGTCGCCTCGGACGATCCGCTGCCGACCCCCACGGTCTTCAGCGTGGAGCCGGGCATCTACCTCGACCACGAGATGGGCGTTCGAATCGAGGACCTCGTCCTCTTCGATCGCACGAGGAGGGATCTCGAGCGCCTGACCGGATTCCCTCGCGAGGCGCTCGTCGTCGGCGTCTGATCGTGCAGGGCGGCCGGAGTGGCCGCGTAGCGAGATCGCCGGACCGGAGCAGACGGGCCGCCCTGTACAATCGGACCGAATAGGCCGGCCGAGAGCCGGCCATCATCCTGAGGAGCCCTCCGCCACCATGATTTCGACAAGCGACCTGCGCAAGGGTGTGGTCATCGAGCTAGATGGCGACCTGTGGCAGATCCTGGACTACCACCATCTCAAGATCGGGCGAGGCTCGGCACAGGTCCGCATCAAGCTCCGCAACGTCAAGCGCGGTGGCACGGTTGAGCGGTCCTTCCAGGCGGGTGACAAGTGGCCGCGCGCCCAGCTGGATCATCGCCAGATCCAGTTCATGTACCAGGACGGCAACGACTACCACTTCATGGAGACCGAGAGCTACGAGCAGTTCAGTGTGAGCGGCGACCAGCTCGACGATGCCGTCAACTACCTCAAGGACGGCATGCTGCTCGATCGGACCAGCTACGAGGGCGAGACGATCGGCGTCGAGCTGCCCGTGACGGTGGACCTGAAGGTGATCGAGACCGAGCCCGGTTTCGCCGGCGATACGCAGTCCGGTGCCCGCAAGCCGGCCACGCTCGAGACCGGTCTGACTATCCAGGTACCGATCTTCGTCAACGAAGGCGACACGATCCGGGTGGACACCCGCACCGGCGAGTATCAAACCCGACTCTGATCGCCATCGGCCGGCGCACCTCGTCGTCCGCCAGGAGGCGCCTCGTTGAATCTCAAGGGCCCGCCGGAGAGCGATCCGCTGTGGGGCGACCTGCCCTCCGACGAACCGGTCGTGCCGCCGCGCCGGAACGAGTCGTCCGGCAGGAACGATCCGCCCGACTGGGCGCTGCCGTCCTGGGACGCCATCGACGATACGTCGGCGAGCACTCCGGCGATCCGGCCTGTTCCCGCCGCTGCGCCCACGCCCGGGCCGGCCGATGCGCCCACGCCCGGGCCGGCCGATGCGCTCGGGCCGGCCGCCGAGGCTCCGATCGAATTCTCGCCAACACCGGCACCTTCGAGTCCCGGTTTCGCGCTCCGGATCCTGGGCGTCAGCGAGGTGACTCGCGCCGTCCGCGATGCCGTCCGGTCGGACCCGGGCCTGCGGGACGTCTGGGTGGAAGGCGAGGTCGGCCGCGTCACGATCTCGTCGGCGGGGCACTGCTACTTTACGCTCAAGGACGACCGCAGCCAGCTCGCCTGCGTCTTCTTCCGCGACGACCGGCTGGCCTCGCCGTTCGAGGCGCGCACCGGCCTGCGAGTGGTCGCCCACGGTCGCGTCGATCTCTTCGAGGCCCAGGGGGTCTATCAGCTGTATGTCTCGGCGGTGCAACCGGCCGGGTTCGGCGATCTAGCCCTGAGGTTCGAAGCACTCAAGGCCAGGCTGGCGGCCGAGGGGCTTTTCGACTCCGCGCGCAAACGGCCGCTGCCCCAAAGACCGGCGGTCATCGGCGTGGCGACGAGCGCCACAGGCGCGGTCTGGCACGATATCTGTCAGGTGATCGGGCGGCGCTGGCCGCTGGCCCGGCTCGTCCTCGCGCCGTGCCAGGTCCAGGGCGAGGGATCCGCGGCCAGCGTCGTCGCGGCGCTGGACCGGCTGGCGCGATGGGGTGAGCAGTGCCGGGCCGAGGGGCGCCCCGAGAACGCCCCGGCGGTCGTCATCCTGGCTCGCGGCGGCGGGTCGCTGGAGGACCTGTGGTCGTTCAACGACGAACGGGTCGTTCGGGCCGTCGTCGCCCATCCCGTGCCGGTGGTCTGCGGCGTCGGTCACGAAGTGGACGTCACCCTGGCCGACTTTGCCGCGGACGTGAGAGCTCCCACGCCTTCGGCCGCGGCGGAGCTGGTCGTTCCCGATCGCGGCGAAGTTGCCTCCGGCGTGGCGGACCTCGCCCGCCGAGGACGGGCCCGGGTCGCCGCGACCCTGCTGGAGGCCAGGGCCGAGCTGACCGCCGAGAGTCGAGCCCTGGACCGGCTGCATCCGGCGGCCCAGCTGGCCGCGGCTCGCGAGCGGGCCGGCTATCTCCTCGACCGCGCTACGCGCCGCCTGCGCGACGAGGTGGCCCGGCGCAGGGCGCAGGAGACCGGCCTATCGGCGCGTCTGGGGCCGACCGTCGATGCGCGCCTGGCAGTCGCCCGAACGGCGCTGGGTCGGAGCTCCGCGGCCCTCCTGGCCCTCGGCCCGCAAGCGACGCTGGACCGCGGCTACGCCATCGTCCGTCGCGCCGCTGACGGGGTCGTGATCCGAGATCCGGCCGATGCGCCCGTGGGCGGGCTGCTCGGCATCCGGGTCGCCCGGGGCGACCTCGCCGCGCGCGTCGAGGAAGAACCGGCGCGAGGCCGCAAGCCGTGATGGATGGGGTCGTGCTAGCAGTGACCTTCGTGGTCCTGGCCGGCGTCGCGTTCGTCGCATCGATCCGGCTTGGTATCCTGCTTGGGCGACGTCTCGATCGTTCGATCGAAGAGCGTGGCCGGGAGGAGAACCGCGGTGAGTGACCAGCCGGACATCGAGGCCACGGTCGAGATTGCCAGCCTGTCGTTCGACGATGCCCTCGCCGAGCTGCAGCGGACGGTCGGCGAGCTGGAGCAGGGCGGCCTGCCGCTCGAGCGTTCGATCGCCCTGTACGAGCGTGGTGTCGCTCTCCACGAGCGCTGCGCCGGGCTGCTGGGCGAGGCCGAGCTGCGCGTGCAGAGACTCCTCGAACGCTCCTCCGGGGCGCTGGAGGCGGCGGAGATGCGCGCCGCCGATGTAGCCGACCAGGAGTGAGACAATCACGGCTCGCCACTCGGAGCCGTCCGTAGCATCGTCGAGCGACTCTTCGCAGGAGCGCTAGACTGCCCGCCAGACAAAGAGGCGCCGTGAAGGTCAACTTTGCGGAAGGCCTCGAAATAGTAGGGCGCGGATGGGGGATTCGCCCGGGAGCAAGCGAAATTGGCAATCCTGCCGAAGCTGCAGGGCCCGAACGACCTGCGCGGACTCTCAGATGACCAGCTCGACTCGCTGGCGTCGGAAATCCGCGACTGCATCATCTCGACGGTAGCGAAGACCGGCGGTCATCTCGGATCTTCGCTCGGCGTCGTCGAGTTGACGCTGGCGCTGCACCGCGTCCTGGAGTCGCCCCGCGACAAGATCGTCTGGGACACCGGCCACCAGGCGTACGCCCACAAGCTGCTGACCGGTCGCTACGACCGCTTCGGGACGCTGCGCCAGCTCGACGGCATCGGCGGCTTCCCGCGCCGGCAGGAGTCCGAGCACGACGTCTTCGACGGCGGGCACGCCGGCACCGGACTCTCGATCGCCCAGGGGCTGGCGACCGCCCGCGACATGCGCCACTCGATGGAGCGGATCGCCGTCGTGGTCGGCGATGCGGCGCTGATCAGCGGTCTCTCCCTCGAAGCCCTCAACGACATCGGCCACCGCCAGACGCAGCTCCTGATCGTGCTGAACGACAATGCCATGTCGATCAGCCCCACCGTGGGGGCGTTCAGCCAGTACTTCTCGACGTTGAAGCTGTCGACCGCCTGGAAGCAGAGCAAGACGGCCTACGACCGCATAGTCGAGTCGCTGCCGGTCGTCGGCCAGCCGGCCCTCAAGCTGTCGCGGCGCATCCGGCGGATGGTGGTCAACTTCGCCCAGCCCGGGCAGCTCTTCGAGGACCTCGGGATCACGTACCTGGGCGTCATACCGGGCCACAACAGGCGGGGCCTGGAGCACATCTTCCGTGCCGCTCTCGAGGTGCCCGGTCCGGTCCTGGTCCACGTCCGTACGAGGAAGGGCCGGGGCTACAGGCCGGCCGAGCGCGACCAGATCGGCTTCCACGGAGCGGCTCTGCCGCCCATGCCGGAGCTGGTGAGCGGTCAGCCCGCCGCGGAAGCCCACGCCACTGTCCACGAGTCCCTCAGCGGCCCGGCACTGGCGCGGCTCGAGAGCGCCATGCCGCACCCGGGCCATTCCGACGATGCGCCGGTCGAGCCGTCGGGCAACGGCAACGCCTCGGCCGGGTCGGCGGACATGGGAACTCCCTCCGACGCCGCCCGTGCCGCGGCCGCCAGCAAGCCGCCCAACTACACGTATCACTTTGCGCGCGAGCTGATCGAACTGGCCCGCCAGGACCGCCGGATCGTGGCCGTCACCGCCGGTATGCCCACCGGAACGGGGCTGCACCTGTTCCAGGCCGAGTTCCCGGACCGGTTCATCGACGTCGGCATCGCCGAGCAGCATGCCATGGCTCTGTCGGCGGGCATGGCCCTGGCCGGCGAGCGGCCGGTCGTTGCCCTCTATTCGACGTTCCTGCAGCGCGCCTTCGACCAGGAGGTCCACGACGTCTGCCAGAACGATCTGCCGGTCGTGATAGCTGTCGACCGTGCCGGATTGGTCGGCGAGGACGGCACCAGCCACCAGGGCATGTTCACGCTGCCGACGCAGCTCCAGCTGCCGGGCATGGTCATCGCCAGCCCGAAGGACGAGCAGGAGCTCCGATCGCTGGTGCGAACGGCGTTCGCCCAGGATCACCCGTTCGCGCTGCACTACCCGCGCGACCCCGGGTTCGGCGTCCCGGCCGTCAAGCCGAAGGTGCTGCCGGTCGGCGTCGGCGAGGTCCTGCGAGAGGGCCGCCAGATCCTGATCGTCGGCTTCGGGCCGATCGTCGAGCGAGGCCGCCGGGCGGCGGACCTGCTCGAGTCGGAAGGCTGGTCCGTCGGCGTCATCAACGCCCGTTTCGCCAAGCCGCTCGACAGTCAGCTGATCCTCGATGCGGCGCGCGGCAAGACGCTCGTGGTGACGCTCGAGGAGAGCGTCGTGACCGGCGGCTTCGGGGCCGCCGTCCTGGAGGTCGTCGAGACTGCTCGTCTGGCAGACCCGGTCTATCGCGACGTCGCCGTCCGGATCATCGGCATCCCCGCGGACCGTTTCGTGGAGCACGGCTCGGTCGATCAGCTGCGCCGTCTCCTGAAGTTGGACGCCGCGGGCATAGCCGAGCAGATCCGCGAGACTCTCGAACGGTTGCGGACAAAGCCGGCTGGCCCCGAGACGGGCACGACCCCTCTGACGTTGCGCCCGAAGTCCCGCGCCTCCTGAACTTCGGCCGCCTCAGAAATCGAAGAGGGCGGCCAGCCCGGCGCCCTCCGACCGGGACGCGCAGCACAAGTTGAGCCGGGTGTGCCACGATTGCCGATATGAGTTCGCCCGCAGCCAGACCGACGCGCCAGCGCCTCGACCAGCTCCTCGTGGAGCGCGGTCTGACCGAGACGCGAACGCGGGCCCAGGCCTTGATCCTGGGCGGCCACGTCAGGGTGGGCGAAGGCGCGACTTCCCGGACCGACCGCAAGCCCGGCGACCTGGTCGAGACCACGATCGCCCTGGAGGTGGAGGCTCCGCCGCCCTTCGTGTCTCGTGGCGGGCTAAAGCTTCGGGCTGCGCTGGACGCCTTCGGATTGGAGCCGGTCGGGCTCATCTGTCTCGACGTGGGGTCGTCGACGGGTGGGTTCACGGACCTGCTGCTCCAGCGCGACGCGGTCAAGGTCTATGCCGTGGACGTCGGCCGCGGGCAGCTCGCCGAGGCCCTCCGGCACGATCCCCGGGTCGTATCGATGGAACGGACCAACGCTCGGGCCCTGGGGCGGGGTGTCCTGCCGACGCCCGTAGACCTCGCGGTAGTGGACGTGTCGTTCATCTCGCTCGACCGGATCCTCGGCCCGGTGGCTATGTGCTTCGGACCGCTGGGCGGCCGGATCGTGTGCCTGGTGAAGCCGCAATTCGAGGCCGGCCGCAAGCAGGTTCGGGACGGCGTCGTCCGCGATCCGCAGGTCCACCGCCAGACGCTCGAGACGGTCGCCCGATACGCGCTCGGCATCGGCCTGAAGCTGCGCAACGCCGTCGCATCGCCGCTCACCGGACCGGCCGGGAACCGGGAGTTCTTCCTCGAGCTGGAAGTTCCGGCCGGCTTCGCGGCCCGGGAAGGCGAGCCCGGTCCGCTGTCCCAGGAGTGGGTGGACAAGTTCGGGGAGCTGGCCGGGGCATGAAACTGGCACGCATCGGCTTCGCCTACAACCCGACGAAGGAGGCGGCGCTGGAGCTGCGCGAACGAGCGGAGGGCTGGTGCCAGCTTCGCGGCATCGCTCACTGGGCCGCGCCCGCCGGCGAGCTGAGCGCTCTGGTCGAGCAGCTGCCGGGCACCGGCGCGCTCGTCGTTCTGGGTGGCGACGGAACCTTCCTGCGGGCGGCGAGGGCGGTGGCTGAAGTGGACGTGCCGCTGCTCGGCGTCAACCTCGGCAAGGTCGGCTTCCTGTCGAAGGTGGAGACGGGCGGGCTGGAGGCCGTGCTGGCCCAGCTGGTCGAGGGCGACTACCGGCTCGAGGATCGGATGGCCCTCGAAGCCACAATCCACCCCGGCGGCCGGGACGAGGCCGGCGAGACCTTCTTCGCTCTAAACGAGATCGCCGTCGCACGCGGCTCGATGGCGCGAGTCTGCCGTCTCGAAGTGGAGATCGGACCGTCGCACCTGGCCACTTTCACGGCCGACGGATTGGTCGTCTCGAGCCCGACCGGCTCGACCGGTTACTCCTTCTCGGCGGGCGGCCCGATCGTCGATCCATCGAGCCGGAACCTAGTGGTGACGCCGATCGCCGGCTATCTGACGGCGATTCGGTCCGTCGTGGTAAGCCCAAGGCATACGGTCCGCTGTCGAATCGTCGACGCGTACGACGTCCTGATGAGCGTCGACGGGCGCGAGGACCGGCGCCTGGCCATCGGCGACGTCGTGTCGGTGTGCGAGATGGGCCGGCCGATCCGCCTGATCGAGCCGCGCGGCGCGGTCCCGTTCTGGGATCTGCTGCGCCAGAAGTCCGAACTCCTGCCCTCATGACGGACACGGCCGAGGCCGAAGGTGCCTGGGAGGCGCCGGACCGGGAGCCCGCACCGGAGTCAGTGCCGGAGTCCGCGGCCGCGCCGATGGCGGCCGGCCGGCTGGCGGAGCTGGGCGTCCGCGACCTGGCCCTGATCGAGCGACTCCGTATCTCCTTCGAGCCAGGGCTCAACGTCCTGACCGGCGAGACCGGCGCCGGCAAGAGCTTGCTGATCGACGCGCTCGGCTTGGCGGTCGGGGCGCGGGCGGACACGTCGCTGGTTCGGCATGGCTCCGAGACGGCCCGGGTCGAGGCTCTCTTCGATCGGCTGCCCGAACCGCTGATCTGCGTCCGCGAGGTCAACGCGGCCGGGCGCTCGACCGCTCGCATCGACGACGAGGCCGTGACGGCGGCCCGGCTGGCGGAGGTCGCCGGCCGTCTCGTCGAGATCCACGGACAGCACGATCAGCAGCGATTGCTGGACGAGCGCTGGCAGCGCGAGTTGCTCGACGCCTTTGGCCGGCTCGAACGTGAGCGGGCGGCGATGGCTGCCGCGGTGGAGGCCTGGCGAGTCAACCAGGCGGCCCTGGCCGAGCTGGCCCTCGATCCGCGCGAGCTGGCGCGGCGGCTCGAGCTGCAGGAGCACCAGGCGGGCGAGATCGCGGGGGCGAAGCTGCGGGTCGGCGAGGCGGCCGAGATCGGGGCGAGGCTCGCCGCCGCCCAGCATGCCGAGACGATCGCTCGCGGCAGCGTCGAGATCCACGAGGCGCTGGCCGGGGAGGGGAGTGGCGCGAGAGAGGCGCTGGCGATGGCCGCCCAGCGAGCGCGCGAACTGGCACGGGTCGACGAGCGGTACGGCCCCGTGGCCGAGCGGCTGTTGGGCCTTGCCGCCGAGCTGGAGGATGCGGCGGCCGAGGCCCGGTCGCTGGCGGAGAGCGTGGAACACGATCCGGCCGCCCTCGCCGCGATGGAGGAGCGGCTCTCCCATATCTACTCCTTCGAGCGCAAGTACGGCGAAACCGAGGAAGCGGTGATCGAGTACGGGGAGAAGGCCGCGGCCGAGGCCGACCGCCTGCGCGCCCTCGACGCATCGCGCGAGACTCGACAGGCCGAGGCGGCGCGCCTTCTGGTGGAAGTGGCGAGAGCCGGAGCGGAGCTTTCGCGGGGTCGCGCCGTCGCGGCGGCGGGCCTGGCGGGGGCCGTTGAGGGCGCCCTCGGCGGCCTGGGGTTCCGCCAGACGGCATTCTCCGTGACCGTTACGCGGCGACCGGCTGGGCCGGCGGAGCCGTCCGTGGAGCTGACGGGGGAGCGCGTCGCCTTCGACTCGACCGGGCTCGACGCCGTCGCTTTTCTCATCGCCCCGAACCCGGGCGAGCCGGCCCGGCCGCTGGCCCGCATCGCGTCCGGCGGCGAGCTGTCGCGTGTGGCGCTGGCTATCAAACAGATCCTGGCCGAGGCCGATCACACCCCGACGCTCGTCTTCGACGAGATCGACACTGGCATCGGCGGCCGTAGCGCGGAGCCGGTCGGACGCTCGCTGTGGGAGCTGGCCCGGAGCCATCAGGTTCTGTGCGTCACGCACCTCGGCCAGATAGCCGCCTACGCCGATGCCCAATTCCGCATCGAGAAGCACCAGCGAGACGGCCGGACGGTGACGGAAGTGCGGCGCGTGGAGGGGCCGGAAAGGATCGACGAGCTTGCCCAGATGCTGGCCGGCGCCGAGGGCGGAGCCGCGGCCCGGGCAAGCGCGGAGGAGCTGCTGGAACGCGCCGGCGCCTGGCGGCTCACCACCAGGGACAAATAGGGTGGGCGGCGCGGCGGCGGGCGCGTCGACGGGCCGACCGGACCGGCTCACGGCCGCGATCGAGGGCTTCCTGACGTACCTGCGCGTCGAGCGAGGCCTGGCCGATGCGACGTTGAGCGCGTATCGCGCGGATCTGCTGGATTTCGCGGCGAGTCGCGGCGCCGTCGCAACCTGGGACACCTCGGCCGAGACGCCGATCCACTACCTGAGCATGCTCGGGTCGCCGGGCCGCGGCCGCCGGGCGGTCCTGCGGCCGACGACGCTGCGCCGCCGCACGGCCTCTATTCGCGGCTTCTACCGGTTCTGCTACTCGGAGGGAATGATCGAGACCGACCTGGCCGGCCGCCTCGACCTGCCACGTCAGCCCCGCCTGCTGCCGGAGGTCCTGACGGTGGACGAGGTCGATCGCCTGCTGATCCAGCGAGGGGACGGCTCGTCGGCAGGCATTCGAGACCGAGCCCTGCTGGAGCTGCTGTACGCCTGCGGACTGCGTATATCCGAGGCGGTCGGGCTGGACCTCGACGACCTCGATCTGGACTCGGCCCTGGTTCGCGTCATCGGCAAGGGCGACCGCGAGCGCCAGGTGCCCGTTGGTGAGGTGGCCGTCGGCTGGCTGCGCCGCTACATCTCGGAGGTTCGACCGACCTGGCTGGCGCTGTGGCGCGGGGAGATCCGACACGGCGGTCCGCTCTTTCTCTCGGTTCGCGGCGAGCGGCTGGATCGGCGCCGGGCCTGGGAGATGCTCGTGGCGACGGCCCGATCGGCGGGGTTGAAAGACGGCATCAGCCCGCACACGCTGCGCCACTCATTCGCCACGCATCTGCTCGAGGGCGGGGCCGACCTGCGCATCGTCCAGGAGTTGCTCGGACATGCGAGCATCAACACGACACAGTTGTACACACATCTGACTGGCGAACGGATCAAAGACGTATATGCTCGTGCCCATCCACGGGCTTGACGGAGTAGGAGTTGCCCGCAGATGGACGGGCGCCGAAGGAGATGAGGATGAGCTACGCAGATTCATTGCTGGCGAAGAACGAGCAGATCCTCTATCGCGCCCGGCAGCACTGGCTGGCGCCGCTGTCGGACGCACGGAACGGCCTGCTGCTGGTGCTGGCCGGTCTAGTACTCGCCCTTCTCGAGCATCAGGTCCTCCACTGGTCGCAGCTGATCGCGATTGCCGGCCTTCTGGTGGCGCTCATCGGTGTGGTCTGGATCGGGATCGTGTACTTCTCCTGGAAGGCGGAGGAGTACGTCATCACGAGTCGCCGCGTGCTCAAGGTCGAGGGCCTTCTCGACAAGAAGAGCGGCGACAGCTCCCTCGACAAGATCAACGACGCCGTCCTGAAGCAGGGCCTCCTGGCTCGCATGCTCCACTACGGCGACCTCGAGATCCTGACCGCCAACGAAGAGGCGATCGATCGCTACGAGATGCTGGCCCGTGTGGTCGACTTCAAGAAGGCGATGCTGAACGCGAAGAACAACCTGGAGGACGGCTACCGTGGCGCGGCCGCCACCCCGGCTGCCGCGCCGAGAACGTCGGGCGGCGGCGACGCGGCGGCCACACTGGCCCAGCTGGCGGACCTGCGCGACAAGGGCGCCATCACCCCGGCCGAGTACGAGACGAAGAAGGCCGAGATCCTCGGCCGCATGTAGTCAGGTTCCAAGCAGCGGACGCCGCGCTCGTCGCGGCGCCCGCATCTTTGCCATCGCAGGGAAACGAGGGTCCGGTTGAATTCGCAAGCTCTCGCCGAGACGGTCATCTGGGTCGGCCTGTTCTTCCTAATTAGCGGGCCTGTTCACGAGTGCGCACATGCTTTCACGGCGTGGAAGCTCGGGGATGGCACGGCGAAGCTCTTCGGCCGGGTGAGCCTGGATCCCGTCCGGCACTTCGACCCCATCGGCGGGACTCTGTTGGTCGTCAGCATCGTGCTGTCCGGGGGAAGTTTCGGGTTCGGTTGGGCGAAGCCCACGCCGGTCAACCCCTACAACCTGCGCGGCCGCTATGCCGATTCGATGGTGGCCCTGGCCGGTCCACTTTCCAACCTGGCCCTGGCCGCCGTCTTCGCCGTCGGCTTCAGGATTGCCTACGCGGCCGGAGCTTGGCCTGACAACAGATCGGCCCTGGACATGGTCGCGCTGGTGATGCTCAAGGCAATGGAGTTGAACATCGTCCTGATGCTGTTCAACTTGATCCCCATTACGCCGCTCGACGGGTCGCACGTTCTGTTCGATCTGATCGATCCGAGGTCGGCGCACGACCTGCGCAACCTCATGAACCAGTACGGATTCATGATCCTGATCCTCGTCGTGCTGTTCGCCGGCCGGCTCATCCTGCCGATTCTCATACCCACCGTGAACTTCCTCGCCGGCGTTCAGGTTCTGGTCAGTAACTGACCTTGGCACGAGGTTGGTGGTCGGCCAGGCTTCGGCGGACGTGGGTCTATTTCCACGCCGTAGTCACCTCCGATGAGAGGCTCGACCTGGCTGCGTGGCTGACGCCCTCACAACTGGCCCTTTTCGACGGCATGTCCGCACCTGATCGGCGCCATGGGCTGGACGTGGTCGCGGACCTGCGGTCGGCCGGATCGGCGGACCGCGATCTCCTGGTGGCGGGGCTTCTGCACGACTGCGGCAAGGGCAGGCGCGTACGGCTGGTTCATCGCGTAGCCTGGTCGCTGGGGGGACGCTACGGGGCCCGGATATGGCGGGCGAGCAGCCACCTGCCCACCTTCCACGCGGGACTCGCCGCGTTGCGCGACCATGCAAGGCGCTCGGCGGAGCTCGCAGCCGAGGCCGGCTGCACGCCTAGAACCGTCGAGTTGATACTCAACCAGGAGGCACCCACGGACGACGCCGGACGGCTGCTGCTCGCTGCCGACGAGGCCAACTGATGCGGCCGATGGCGTCGGAGGGCGGTCCATCGGGCCTGAGCGGCCGGATCGGCGTCATGCCGAGACCGGGCGCCGCGCCGGAGGTCGACTTCGACGCGGCGCGGGTCGAGAGCGTCACCCATGTTCGCCTGGAGGCCTTCGACGGGCCGCTGGCCCTGCTCCTGGCCGTGATCGAGGCGCGCCAGCTCGACGTTCTGACGGTGCCTCTCGGCGGCCTGGCCGAAGCCTACCTGGATGCCCTGGCAACTCTCGAGGGTGACCGTCTCGGGAACGTGTCGGCCTTCGTGGCCGTCGCCGCTCAGCTGATCCTGATCAAGAGCCGGGCGATCCTGCCGCGGCCGCCGAAGATGGCGGCGGTTCCGCTAGACGACGAGCCGGATCCGGAGGCCGAGCTGAGGGCCAGGCTTCTCGAGTACCGCCGCTTCCGCGACGCCGGCCTGGCCCTCGGCGAGCGCATCGGCGTCTACCGTTTCTTCCGCCGCGATGCCGAGGTCGCCGCGATCGCGGGCCGAGCCGGAGCCAGACCGCCGCAACGGCCACCCCTTCCGCCGAGCGTCCTAGAGCGGGCGCTGTCTCGACTGGCCACCGTGGTGCCGGTCCCTCCGCCCCCGCCCGAAGTCGTGGGCAGGACGATCACGCTGGCCGAGCGGGCGGCGGTCATCCGAGCGGCGCTGCGCGGCTCGGATACGATCGTCCTGCAGGAGCTGCTCGGCGGCGTCCGCGATAGAGTCGTCGTAGCCGTCACCTTCCTGGCGCTGCTGGAGTTGTCGAAGCGGCGCGAGATCACCCTGGAACAGGCCGAGCCATGGGGGCCGATCGTCGCCCGCCGCCTGGCCGAGACAGCCGACAGCGAGTCCGAGATAGACGAGAGCCTGGAGTCCTTCGCTTGAAGCCCGAGATAGACGACACCAATCCAGAGGCCGCGGAACCCGGCCACGCCGAGAACGACCTGGGCGTCGGCACGAGGCCGGACACGCAGCCCGGCGAGCTGACCGAGGTTCAGCTGGAGGCGCTGCTTTTCGTGGCCGAGCGGCCTCTGGCCCGCTCCGAGATCGCGACCCTGGCCGGCGTCGATCGCGAGACGGTCGACGCCCGCATCGGCGATCTGCAGGTCACGCTGGCCGAGCGTGGCATACGCCTCGTGGAGTCGGGAGAGCGCGTCGAGCTGGCGACCGCGACCGAGGCCGGGGCGCTGATCGCGCGCTACGTCGGGGCCGATGCGCCGAAGCTCTCCACGCCGTCGCTGGAAACGCTGGCGATCGTGGCCTACCGCCAGCCCTGCACCCGCGCCACGATCGAGCGCATCCGCGGGGTCGACTCGGACTACACGCTGCGGACGCTCATGCATCGGCGCCTGGTGGTGGAGCTGGGCCGATCCGAGGCACCGGGCCGGCCGATCCTCTTCGGTACCGGCTTCGACTTCCTGGAACGGTTCGGGCTGATCAGCCTGGAAGGACTTCCTGCTCTTGAGCCGCACGTCGCCGAGCGGCTCTTCTCCGAGTCCGAGGATGGCGAACTAGCGGGTGGCCCGGCAGCCGAAGGCAAGGACACCCGGACGGCCGACGGATGACGCGCGAGCGGATCCAGAAGGTCATAGCCGCCGCCGGCCTCGCCTCGCGCCGTGGCGGCGAGGATCTGATCCGGGCCGGCCGGGTGACCGTGGACGGCCGCCTCGCGATCATCGGAGAGCAGGTCGATCCGGAGACGCAACGGGTCGAGGTGGACGGCAACGTCCTGCCGGCGATCGTGGCGCCTCGAACCTATCTGGCCCTGAACAAACCCGCCGGCGTCGTCTCCACCGTCCAGGACCGTCACGCCCCCAGGACGGTGATGGAGCTCCTGCCGCGCGACACTCCGCCCGGCGCCCGCCTCTACCCGGTCGGCCGGCTGGACCACGAGTCGGAGGGCCTGCTGCTCTTCACCGACGACGGGACATGGGCCGACCTGCTGCTTCACCCCCGCTACGGCGTGGAGCGCGAGTACATGGTCGGGCTGGACCGGGCCGTGTCCAAGCTCCAGAAGGCGGCCTTGCGGAGCGGGATCGAGCTCGAGGAGGGCGTGGCTCGCATCGATCATTTCGACGACACGACCCCTGCCCAGGTTCGCAACCTGATGGCCGTCCTGGAGCCGCCGTATCCCGAGCTGCGCTGGTATCGAGTCGTGCTGGCCCAGGGGTGGAAGCGCCAGATCCGCCGCATGTTCGATGCCGTGGGCGTGCCGGTCCGCCGGCTCGTTCGCGTCCGAGTCGGGACACTCAAGCTGGGCGACCTGCCGGCCGGAGAAGCCCGGCGCCTGACACGCCACGAGGTCTCCCTGCTGGCGGCCTGCGCGCGGTCGCAGAAGGGCGCCAGGGCGGGGATGCCCTCGAATGGCTCGGGCGCGGCTGCGGCCGGCACGCCGGAGGTCGCCTCCGACGCCGCCGTCTCGGACGGCGACGCCGCCCAGGAGTAACCGCCCGGGTCCATCGAGCCCTGTCTACGGCGGTATCCTGCGAGCCGTGACCAGAACCACGCCCTCAGAACCATCGGCCCGCGCCCGGCGTAAGGTCGTCGTCGCGATCGACGGGCCGAGCTCCAGCGGCAAGAGCACCGTCGGCGCGGAAGCCGCCCGGCGGCTGCGCTACCGCTTCTGCGACACCGGCCTGCTCTACCGGGCCGTGACGTGGCTGGCCCTGGAGCGCGGCATCGCCCCTGGCGACGTCGCCGGTTTGGTGCCTCTCGCAGACGAGGTCTCGCTCATTCCCGATTCGCGCGGACGGCTCCGCCACGTGGAGGCCGGCGGCCGCGACGTCACGACGGCGGTTTGCGAGGCGGCCGTCGATCGGGCCGTCTCGGACTACTCGAAGGTTCCCGAGCTTCGTGCCGCCCTGATTCCGCGGCAGCGCGCCCTGGCCGAGGAGGGGGGCATCATCATGGCCGGCCGCGACATCGGGACGGTGATCCTGCCGGACGCGGCGCTGAAGATCTACCTCGACGCGTCGGCCGAGGAGCGGGCTCGGCGTCGCGCCCTGCAACGCAAGACGACCGGAGAGGTCGAGGCCGGCCAGATCCTCGATGAGCTTCTGATGCGTGACTCGATCGACTCCACCCGGGAGACGGCTCCGCTCCGGACGGCACCTGACGCCGTGATCGTGCAGACCGACGGCAGCAGCTTCGGAGAGACCGTCGAGGCGGTCGTGCGGGCGATCCGCCATGCCGAGAGGGGCGCCGGTGGCCACTAGGAAGCTGCCCTTCTTCCCGCGGTTCAGCGGCGCCTGCCTGCGCCTGATGGCGGCGTGCTTCGCCCGCGTGAAGGTCGAAGGCCTGGAAAGGATCGCGGAATCCGGGCCGCTCCTCGTGATCTGCAACCACTGCTCCAACGCGGATGGGATGCTGCTGATGGCGTTCGTGGTCCCGGCGATGGGCCGTCCGATGGGCTGGCTCGGCAAGGAGGAGGCGCTGCGCTGGCCACTCTTCGGCTGGGGCATGCGCCAGAACGGCGTCTTCGGAGTGCGGCGGGGGGCCGGCGACCTCGAGGCCTTCAGGATGGCCAAGAGCGTTCTTGACAAAGGGGGCGTTCTGACGATCTTCCCGGAGGGGACGCGCTCGCCGACCGGAGCTCTGCAGGAGGTCAAGGAAGGCGCGACGGTCCTGGCCGTTCGCAGCGGAGCGCCGATCCTGCCGATCGCGATCGTCGGCTCGCAACGCTTCTGGCCGAAGGGCAAGCTGCCCCGGCCGGGCCGGCGGATGACGGTCAGGGTAGGGGAGACCTTCACGCTGTCGATGCCGAAGGGCGGCGACCGCCACGAGTCGCTTCGGACCGCCACCGCGGAGATGATGCGCCACGTCGCGGAGCTGCTCCCCGAGGAGCAGCGCGGCGTCTACGCCGGAACGGTGGAGACCGCGGGCGGGTATTGATCGCCTCTCGTGGGATACTCAACCGCAATGGGTAAGGTTCGAGAAGTCCGCATCGCCCGCCGCACCGGCTTCTGCTACGGGGTGCGCGAGGCAATCGACAAGGCAAAGGAAGCCGCTGCTGCCGGCAAGCGCACGCATACCCTCGGACAGGTCGTGCACAACGAGGGCGTGATCGCTCAACTCCAGGCCCAGGGGATCGAGACCGTGGACACGCTCGATCAGGTGCTCGGGGGCGCGGCGGTCGTCATCCGGGCCCACGGCGTCCGGCCGGAGGTCCTCGCCCGAGCCGAATCGCGCGGACTCGACGTCATCGACGGCACGTGCACGTGGGTGGTCCAGGAGCAGCGCGAGATCAAGAAGCTCGTTGACGAGGGGTACTCGATCGTTCTTCTGGGAACGCCGCGACACCCCGAGGTCGTGGGCCTGCTCGGCTTCGCACCGGACACGCTCGTCGTGGACGAGGAAGAGGACTGGGCCAACATTCCCCGGCGCAAGAAGATGGCCCTTCTCAGCCAGAGCACCCAGCCGCCCTGGAAGTTCGAGAAGCTGGCCGCCTTCATGGTGGGCCGCTGCCACGAGCTCAAGATAGTCAACACCGTCTGCCCGGTCACGATCCGGCGCCAGGAGGACACGATCGAGGCCGCGCGCGACGTGGACCTGATGGTCGTCGTCGGCGGGCGCTCGAGCGCGAACACGAAAGAGCTGACGCGCCTGTGCGGGATCGTCGGCACGCGGGCAATCCAGATCGAGTCGGAAGAGGACCTGGTGGATGCAGCGGTCTTCGCCGGCGCCGAAGTTGTGGGCGTCACGGGCGGAACATCGACGCCGATCGAGGATCTGCGCTGCGTCGCCGAGAGAATCCTGTGCCTGGCCGGCACACCAGAAGCCGCCGCCCGAGCCGAAGAGCTGGCCACGGCTGCTCTGATGGTTGCCGCCACGCCGGCCGGCCGGACCACCTCGCTGCCGGAGATCGTCGCCGCCGGATAGCGTCGTTGCCGAGGCCACTCCGGCGCTCATACGGCCGTGCCGCCGCGATCGGCCATAATCAATTCGTGATCTCCCTGCCAATCGTTGCCGTCGTCGGGCGGCCGAACGTCGGCAAGAGCACCCTGTTCAACCGCATCGTCGGCCATCGCGCCGCGATCGTGGAGGATCGTGCCCGCACGACCCGCGACCGGATCTACGGCGACGCCGAGTGGAACGGCCGCCGATTCATCGTGGTCGACACGGGCGGGCTCGAGATCCGCCCGGGCGACCCGATCGAGGAGAAGGTCCAGGAGCAGGCCCGGCTGGCCATCGGCGAGGCCGACGTGATCGTCTTCGTCGTGGACTCGATCACGGGCCCCACGCCGGCCGACATGGAGGCTTCCGTTCTCCTGCGAACCGCGAAGGCGCCGGTGCTGGTCGCCGCCAACAAGGCCGACAACGACAAGCGCGAGCTCGAGGCGGCCGAGTTCTACTCCCTGGGCTGGGAGGAGACGTACCCGATCAGCGCCGCCCACGGGCGGGGCGTGGCGGACCTTCTTGACGCGATCGTGTGGGCGATGCCGCCCGAGACCGAGCAGGAGATCGCGCGCAAGAAGCGCCAGGCCGAAGCCGACGAATGGGCTCGCGACATGGCCGCCGGCCGGCTCTCGCACATCCTCGACGGCGACGACGAGGCCATCGAGATGGCCGCGGAGGGCGGCGAGGACCTGCCGCTGGCCTTCGACGAGGAGGAGCAGTCAGTGTCGGTGGCCCTGGTGGGCCGGCCGAACGTCGGCAAGTCGAGCCTACTGAATGCGCTCCTGGGCGAGGACCGGGCTATCGTCAGCGACATCCCCGGCACGACCCGCGACGCCATCGACACTCACCTGACGTGGGGCCGAAGCGAGATCGTCCTGATCGACACGGCCGGCATCAAGCGCCCTGGGAAGGTGGCCAGCGGTGCGGCCGCCGAGCGCTATTCCACGCTCCGCGCTCTTAAGGCAGTGGATCGGGCCGACGTCGCGATCCTCGTCATCGACGCCTTCGAGGGCCTGACCTCCCAGGATGCGCACGTGGCCGGGTTCGTCGCCGAAGAGGGCCGCGGCCTCGTCATAGCGCTCAACAAGTGGGATCTGCTCGCCGAGAAGACGGACCGCTCCTTCGACGAGTACGTCGTCGCGATGCGCCGAGAGGTGCCGTTCCTGGACTTCGCCCCGGTGGTGTCGATCAGCGCCAAGACCGGCCAGCGGGTCGGTCGAGCGCTGGAGCTGGCCGTGGACGTGTGGGGCGAGCGGCGCAAGCGCATTCCGACGCCTGAGCTGAACCGCCTGATCCGGGCTGCCTCTCTGCGGCAGCCGCCGCCGGCCGGCAAGGTCGGCCCGCCGAAGA
This sequence comes from Candidatus Limnocylindrales bacterium, assembly GCA_050010635.1. Lineage (GTDB taxonomy): Bacteria > Chloroflexota > Limnocylindria > Limnocylindrales > CSP1-4 > Fen-1039. The sequence continues at coordinate 110,363 of JBEKKR010000003.1, read as the reverse complement.
TCTTCTACGCCACGCAGGTTGCCGTCGCGCCGCCGACCTTCGTCTTCTTCGCGCGCCACGCCGACCAGGTCCACTTCAGCTACCGGCGCTTCCTCGAGAACCAGATCCGCGCCGAGTTCGGCTTCGACGGCACTCCCGTCCGGCTGGTCTTCCGCGAGCGGGCGAGCGGGCGGTCGTCCCAGGGAGAGGGGCGCCGAACGGGAACGAGCGGTCCGTCGCGCGTTCGCGGCGGGTCCGGGAGGGCGGCTGCGCGGCTGTCGGCGAGCGGCGGGCCCGCTCGAAAGGGCACGAGCGGGTCCAAGCGGAGCCCCGGCGGCAAGCGCAACCCTCAGCGCTGATTCGGGGCCGCCCGCGGGCCGGCAATCGCCGGGCCGATTGGGGGCCATATTCGCGTCTGGTATCCTTGCTCGCGTCGGGGCGTGGCGCAGCCTGGTAGCGCACCTGAATGGGGTTCAGGAGGCCGAGCGTTCGAATCGCTCCGCCCCGACCATCTTCTGAGCGTGAGAAGACTCCCGGGCGGCCGTCCGGGGGTTTTTGTTTCTGGCTCCGCCCCTTACGCGTTCCTTACGCGGCTCCGGCGACCCCCAAAATACCGGTCATTCGGTCGCTCTAGGTCCCGCCGACCTTGGTGGCGAACCCACCAATGGAAGTTGAGCCTGAGATCCCTCGACCCGGTGATACGATCGGCGCGGCCGGCAGGGACTGAAAGGCGAAGGATGACGACCGATCTGACCGTAAGCCTAGTCAACCAACCCGGAACCCTCTTGCGCGCGACCGACGCCCTGGCCCGGGCCGGCGTCAACATCGAGGGCGCGTGTGGCTACGTGCGCGAGGGCCAGGGCGTGTACCACGTGTTGGTCGAGGAGGCCGAGCGGGCGCGCCGCGCGCTCCTCGACGGGGGCCTCGAGATCCAGGCGGAGCGCCAGGTCGTGGTTATCGCGATAGAGAACCGGCCAGGGTCTGCGGCGGCTGTGCTGCGCCGTGTGGCCGAGGCCGGAGCGAACATCGATTTGCTCTACATGGCCACTGATGGCCGGCTCGTGCTAGGCGGCGATGACGTGCCCGCCATACGGCGCGCATTGGGCTGATCGCTGCGCGTTGCTGGTGGGGCCGTGGGTTCCGGCTCCCGGAAGCGTGCAAGTCGCATGATCTTGGCGCCGCTGCCGCGTCCCTCGCGTTTGTACCCCTTAGCCAATTACCCTGAAGCTAGTCGGCTACGTCGTGACAGCCAGACCGGCTGCGTCGGGGGCTACCATCGGCGGCCAGACCAGAGCCAAAAGGGGGAACATGTTCAGGCGACACGCCCAGCCCGCCCCGACTCCACACCCGTTCATCGCTGCCACTATCCCGGCTCGACTTCGGCTGGACAACAGGCACGTTGGCCCGGTCGAGCCAGCGGCGGAGGAAGAGTCGCGCAAATGTCTGGAGTGCGGTCGCCTGCAAGACGACCCGATTCACCACCACGCCGACGACAAGGAGCTGGACTGGGGCTAGCGTCCTGTTCTTGCCGCGACTTGGTGTTAGCCCGGCGCTCTATCCGCCACATCTAGGGATCGTTCGTCAGGCTCGCCCCGCTCCGCAAGTCGGCTACGTCGTGACAGCTACGCCTGGCTGCGTCGGGGGCCCCGTCCTCCCGACTCGGACTCCGCGGCCGGAGGCACGAACTCTGCTCGTTCTCACCCGCGGTACTTCCGATCCTCTGCCCAATCGATGAAGGACGGCGTACGGTTCGGAAACACGACGTTCGTCGGATACCTCGCCGAGCAGACTAGGGAGCAAGAGTGAGCGTTCTCGGTTGGATCATCGCCGCGGGAATCTTCCTCTTTGGCATGTCTGTTACCTATTCGACCGCGGGTCTTGGCGGCTCCGTGTTGATGGGCGGCTTCATGGCACTCATCTATGTGGCCTGGGTGGCCCGCCCGAGTGCGCGGCCGCAGCCAACGACCTTGGACGTCTACGGGCGTGTGGCGCTCGGGAATCTGCTTGATGAGTATGCGCGTGTACCGGGGGCGTCTGACGAGTTCATGCCCCGCCGGTACCTCGTCCGGCGTGGGCGCGCGCCGAGCGACCGCGAGCGGGCGGGTCTGATCGGGCTCGCCGCCCTCATGCAGCGAGTTCACGAGAACCCCCGAGATCCCAAGGACTACGCGGCACTGAGGGCAAACAGCGAGGCGATGGAGAGCACGTTCAAGCTGATTTACGGGCACGATCCGAGTTACTACGAGCGCGACGCGTTCACCAACATGATCGGTACTGCCTACCCGAGGGAAGGGAGCGCGTCCGTATCGGCAGCTGATGAGTCGGGGCAGGACCTCTCTTCGCGCTCCGCTCCCGGGGGCTCGATCCCGGCCTAGTCCGGTCAGCTCGAGCGGCTGCGTCTGGGGTCTGACCCTACGGCAAACTGGGCGCTTGATGTCGGCGAGCCTCCAGCCGGGTAAGCCGGCGGTAAGCGGGCGCTGGTACCGTCCGCGCGGCCCCGCTGTGAAACTCCCCAGGAACGCCCGTGCATACCGGGCTACGACTGTGCCTAGTCGCGCGACGGTCGCGTCGGCTCACTCAGCTGGTTCTGCGACCTGGCATAGCTCCACACGTCGAGACGAGGAACCTCGCGACCGCGCGCGCCGAGAATCGAGAGGACATAGCTTCGGTGGTCGTCGGCGTGATGGATTGCCTGCGCGATAGGAACCGCCCCCGGCATGCGCACACCGTCGTCGGCTGCGACCTCACGTGTGGGCAGGTCGGCGTCCTGGGCTAGGTCCTCCCAACGCCGAGCCAGACGGCCCAAGCGGTCCGCGAGCTCAGCTATCGGCGTCCGTCGGTCGCCCAAGGGCTGGGACAACTGCTCTCCCGTCAGCATCGAGACGTAGTCCTCGTCGGCGTCAACGAGGTGCCAGCGTGTCGCGGATTGTGCCGTAGGTGCCGGGGATCGAACGCATCCAGGTGCTCGTCATCCAGGGCCCGGCAGTGCTCGATCAGGCGAAGCGTCACCCATGTCTTGTGTCGAACCAGTTCGATTAGCGCTGCATGCATGGCGTTCGGTTCGCCTCCAAGCTCGAGAATGCCGCATCGTCCGAGCCGTCTTCAGCAAGCGCTGCGCCGGGAGTCTGCCAACGGGTAGGCCCGCTCTAGGGCAAATCGTGCGCTTCACCTCGGCCAGACGCCGGCCGTAGATCCTCTGGTCGCTGGTGCGGACGAGGAAGGTTAGGGATGGTTAGGTGAGGTCCCTCGGCGGGCTCGCTCGCCACCTGTTCGGCAAGTCCTGCTTCGGAAGGGGTCGCTGGCACTGGTCCAGGTGCACCGGGCGGCCGGGGCGAAGCGGATCGTGCCGTTGCTGACCCCACCACTCGACTGGCGGGAGCACGAGGACTTCGATGCCTGGCTGGGGCGGCTCCGTGCCCGCCCGATCAGCCCGAACCGGATTCTCCTGTTCACGGCGCACCAGATGTCGAGCTGCCGGATCGGCACCGACCCGCGCACCAGCGTGGCGGACCCGGACGGCCGCGTCCGGGGCGTGCGCGGCCTCTTCGTGACCGACGCCAGCGCATTCCCGACCGCGAGCTGGGTCAACCCGATGCTTTCGATCATGGCGCTCGCGCGCTGGACCGCCGGCCGGATGCTGGCGGACTAGCCGAGCCGGCCGGCGTCAACTTCGAGCCGGGTCTTTCGGTACTTCTGCGTCGTTTCGGGCGCCTTTCGAACCGCCATAATCGGGGCGGACGTGGCTGTCGGGCCCCGCAGCCGCGTGAAGTGGAAGCGGGGTCACGAGGCTGGGCGCCGCATCCGCTCCACCTCGATCATTCGCGATCGGGCCGCCATCCCCAGTGAGGGCCGTGGCACGGCAGGCCGTTCACGGGAGGGAGTTCGATGACCAGCCTCTGTCCGCGTTGTTCGGCGCCTCAGGCGGGCGGCAGCCCGTTCTGCCCCAACTGCGGCTTCGACTTCCGTGCGCAGCCCACTCCGCCGCCACCTCCGGCGCAGTTCGCGCTGCCGCCTTCCATCCCTGCGACCTGTCCGCGCTGCTATTCGCCCCTGTATCCCGGCTACACCCGGTGCGGCAACTGTGGCTTCGACTCGGCTCAGCAGCCGCCGGCCTGGGGGGCGCAGCCCACGTACGGGCAGCCGGCCTGGGGCACCCCGCTCCCGCCACCCGCGGCCTGGGGTGGCCAGCCCGCGGCGGAGGCGGCCCGCAAGTCCAACCTCCCGATATTCCTCGCGATCTGCGGCGTTCTGCTGCTGGCGGTCGCGGGCGCCCTCTTCGTGTTGATGGTGCCGAAGAACGCGTCGGGCGGCGGCCCCTCTCCGTCGGCGATCGCGGTTGCCAGCGCCACGGCCACGGCGACGATGGCAACGGAGGCCCCGCTCACGGCGGAGCCCACGGCCACCGACACCCCGACATCGGCCCCTGCTACTGAAGAGCCGTCCCCCGACTTCGTCTGGACCGCCTTCACCTCTCCTGACAAGAAGTGGTCCGTCAGGTTCCCGAGCAGCGCCGCTCCCATCACGCAGAGCATGTCGCTGCCACTCGGCACGACCACAGTCACCATGACGCTCTATATGGCTGAGGATCCGTCGGCCACGGCTGCCTACGCGGTCGCCTTCGTGGACGTGCCCGCCGGCACGTTTCCCGGCGATCCGAACAGCTACCTTTCGCTGATGGACTCCTACCTGACGTCCAGCATGGGCGGCACCCTGGTGTCCTCGGGCGACGCAACGGTCGGAAAGTACAAGGCCCGCGATGCGAGTGTCGTCAAGGGCAGCCAGACCTTCAACATTCGCTTCTGGTTCGTCGGGAACCGGCTCTACATGCTCATGACGGTGGTCGAGGGCGACGCGACGGTCTATACGCAGCATTTCATGGGGACCTTCGTCCTCAAGTAGGTCCGGCCGGGCGCCCCGGGTTACACTCGGACGGGATCACCGGCCAGCGATCGCGACCGGATCCACCTCCGGGATGACACGATGGCTTCCGAGACGATCAAGGCCGCAACCGGCGACCAGGACGGCGCCGCCAACCTCGACGAGCAGCAGCTCGTCGGTCTGAACGACATGGACCCGGAGAGCTTCCGGGCGGCCGCGCATGCGGCCGTCGACATCATGGCCGACTACCTCGTGGGTGTCGGCGACCGGGACGTCTTTCCTGCGATCGAACCGGGGTCGCTCCGGCCGCTCTTCCCGGCCTCGCCGCCCGAAGCCCCCGAGTCGATGGATACGATCCTGGCCGACTACCGGCGTCTCTTCGAGCCGAATCTGACCCACTGGCAGCACCCCCGTTTCCTGGCCTACTTCGCCAGCTCGGCGTCCGGGCCGGGGATTATCGGGGAGATGTTGACGGCCGTCCTGAACTCCAACTCGATGCTGTGGCGGACGAGCCCGGCAGGGACCGAGCTGGAGCAGGTGGTCGTTGACTGGATCCGCCAGGCCCTCGGTCTGCTGGCCGAATTCGACGGCCTCATCACCGACACCGCCTCCACGTCGTCGATGCTGGCCCTCGCCGCCGCGCGACAGGCCGCCGGCATAGACGCCGCCGCAAAGGGGCTGCCCGGCCGTGAGGACGTGCCTCAGCTGCGCGTCTACGCCTCCGAGGAGGCCCATTCGTCGATCGCCAAGGCCTGCATGACTCTCGGCCTGGGCCGCGCCGGCCTCACGAAGATCCCGACGAACGAGCGCTTCGAGCTGCGGATCGACGCGCTCGAGGAATCCATCGCCGCCGACCGGGCCGCGGGAGTCCGGCCGATCGCCCTGGTCGGAACGATCGGGACAACGTCCACGACGTCGAGCGATCCGATCGCGGAGATGGCGAAGATCGCCCGGCGCGAGGGGATCTGGTTGCATGTCGACGCCGCGTACGCGGGCGTCGTCGCCACGATCCCGGAGCTGCGCGGCGGGTTCGCGGGCTGGGAGGATGCGGACTCGATCGTGACGAACCCGCACAAGTGGTGGTTCGTTCCGGTCGACGCCTCGATCCTCCTGACGCGGCGGATGCCCGTTCTGCGCGACGCCTTCAGCCTGGTGCCCGAGTACCTGCGGACGCTCGACCGCGAGGGCCCGATCCGCGACTACAACGAGTACACGCCTACCCTCGGCCGCCGGCTGCGGGCTCTGAAGGTATGGATGCACCTGCGCTACTTCGGCCTGGAGGGGCTCCGCCGGCGCGTCGCCCACCACCTCGAGATGGCCGAGAGGTTCGCCGCGTGGGTCGACGCCGACCCGGATTTCGAGCGAATGGCGCCCGTGCCGTACTCGACCGTCTGCCTACGGTACCGGCCGGCGGCTCTCGCCGGACGCGAGGACGAGCCCGCCGTCGCCGAGCGGATCGACGACTTGAACGTCCGACTCATGGACGCGGTCAACCGGACCGGGCAGGCATTCCTCTCGCACACACGGCTGCACGGCCGCGTCGCAATCCGGGTCGCCATATCCAATTTGCGAACCGTGGACTCGGACCTGGAGCTGGTCTGGGAGATCCTGCGGCGCGAGGCCGCGGGGCTGGCCGCGGGCGTCTGAGACGCCGCCATTCGGCTGCGATGCCGGCCGGACCGGGGCCGGCGCCCCGAGGCGTTACGATGGCCCAGTGAAATCTCCTCTCGCAGAACGAGTGGCGGCGGTCGTGGCGGCGGTCGTGGCCGCAGTGGCGACGCCCTGCGTCGTCGTGGCCGTGGCGGTGGTCCTCTTCCTCAACCCGATCTGGGTCGGCTTCGACCAGGACCGAAGCGGCGTAGACCAGCTCACCGGCTACACGCCGGCGCAGGTTCGGGCCGTGACCGGCAGCGTCCTCTCCGACCTTGTCTTCGGGCCGCCCAGCTTCGACGTGACCCTGCCTGGCGCGACGGCCCCCGTCCTGGACGCCAGCGAGCGCAGCCACATGTCCGACGTCCGAACGGTGCTGCTGGGCCTCGGCCTGGTGGCCCTGGTCGCGGCGATCCTGCTCCTGATCGTCGGGCTGGCGAGTCGCGGCCGGCGATGGTTCTGGCGGGCCGCGGCCGCGGGGGCACGGGTGCTGGTCGTGGGCGTGGTCGTGGTCGGATTGGGCTTCGCCCTCTTCTTCGATCAGGCCTTCGAGCTGTTCCACGAGATCTTCTTCGCGCCCGGCTCCTACATGTTCGACCCGCGAACCGAGAAGCTCGTCCAGCTCTTCCCGGATCAGTTCTGGTCCGAGACGAGCGTTGCCCTGGCCGGCGCGGTCCTGGCTCTGGCCGTCCTCGTTGCGGTCGTCGGAGGCCGACTCGGCCGCGAGCCGGACACGAGCCCGGAGGCGGTTGCGCCGGAGCCTGAGTCGTGATGGGGCTGACGCTCGGCCGGGTCTTCGGGACGGAGGTCCGTGCCCACTGGACCTGGATCCTCATCCTCGCCCTCATCGCCGTGTTCTTCGGTACAGACCTGAGCAACGGCACCGCTGCCGTCTGGCCTCCCGGCCTGGCCTGGGGTGCCTCGATAGCAACCGCGGCCCTCGTCTTCGTGTCGGTTGCGGCCCACGAGCTGGCGCATGTGTACGTCGCTCGGCGCAACGGCCAGCTGATCCCCGTGGTGGTCGTGCAGCTGCTCGGCGGGGCCTATGTCATGGAAGTTAAGCCGCGAACCGCCGGCGAGGAAGTCCGTATCTCGCTGGCAGGTTCGGTCCTGAGCCTGGCCCTGGCCCTGGCCTTCGGATTCGTCGCCCTCGTTCTGTACCTCGGTCCGGTCGACATCGATCGAGCCCCTGCGGGACTCCAGGCGGTGCAGTTCGTTACATCGATGCTGGCTGTCTTCAACCTGATGCTGTGCGTCATCAACCTCGTGCCCGGGTATCCGATGGACGGCGCCCGGATTCTCCACGGCCTCGTCTGGTCGAGGACCGGCAAGGAGGACGCCGCGGCCGCGGCGGCCATCCGAGTCGGCCGCGCCACCGGCATGGTCCTGATGTTCCTCGGGATGATGGCGATAGCGTTTCTGGACGCGGCGGCGGGACTGGCCCTGATCGTGGCCGGCTGGCTCATGACTGGATCCAGCAGAGTCCTCGATCGGCGCAGGAGTCTCCAGACCCTCGTCGCCGGACTCCACGTCAGTGACGCCGAGGACACGGAAGCGCCGCGCATCCCTCCGCAGTTGACGCTGGACGTCTTCGCCGGCGAGTACCTGGGGGAGCGGTTCGGCGCGGCAGCTCTCGTGGAGCGAGGCTCGGAGCTGCTCGGGCTCATCGGGACTGCCCAGATCAGGCGGATACCGCGGCGAAGCTGGACGCTCACTCGAACGGCCGACGCGATGGTTCCGATCGGAGCAGTGCCCAGCGTGAGCGGCGAGACGGACCTGTGGTCCGCATTGGAAGTGCTGGAGCGGACCGGGTTGGACGCCCTTCTGGTTGCCGCCGGCACCCCCGGCGCCCTGGTGACGCGCCGCTCGGCCGCCAGGCTCGTCCACGAGAGAGCCGAGGAGCGGGCGCGAGAGTTGCTGGCTCGAGGCCCATCCCGGAAGGGCCCGTTCGGTGGACGCTGATCGGGTGAGGGAGGAACGATAACGATGCCTACAGACGGGAGGCCGGGCGAGGGCGTCTACGACGAAGGTTCGAGGGCCGAGCGGCGCCGATCGAGCCACTTCGACCGAACCAGGCGGCCGCGCATGGCCGAGGTCACCAACAGGCCGGCGATCGCCCACCACGCCGTGGCCGAGGCCGAGGTCGGGATGGCCCAGGGAACTCTCAGCGCGATCGTCGACGGCACCACCGGGAAGGGCGACGTCCTGAGCGTGGCCGAGCTGGCGGGCGTCATCGCCGCAAAACGCACCGACGAGCTGATCCCGTTGGTCCATCCCGCCGGGCTGACCCAGCTCCTCGTCAGCGCCGTGCCCGATAGAGCCGCCGGCGCCGTCAGGATTCGAACGGAGACTGGCGCGGTTGGCCCGGTCGGCGTAGAGATGGAGGCGTTGACCGCCGCCGCCGTCGCCGCGCTGACGGTCTATGACATGATCCGCGAGATCGAGCCCGGCGCGACCGTCCGGTCGGTGAGACTCGTCTCCAGTTCCGCCGGAGATGCCGAGGAGTGGCGCAATCCGGGCGGGTCGCCCGGGGCGCAACGGGCGCCGAAGGGCGCCCGCGTCGCCGGACGCGTCACTCCGACATACCCGCGGGGGGGTGGGCCATTCGGGCCAGGACCGAGCAAACGGAATCCCTAGCCGGGTCACATCGCCGATCCCGCCGTCAGCCGCTAGAGTGAAGGCGTCCGAGCCCGGAGGCGGTTCCGTGGTCACGCCGTCGGTCGATCGCTTCAGGAACTCCGCCGGCCGGATATGAGGTCGCCCTCGATGTCGTCGGACGTCCTGATTCCCGTCGCCGTCGCCTTCGCGCTCGGCGTGCCGATCGCGCTGGCGCTCTGGCGTGTCTTCGTCGTCGGCGGCGATCTCCGGCGGGACGCCCAGCTCGGCCGGATGGCGGTGGACATCGTCCGTCGAACAGACCGGTCGCTCGACGAGCTGTCGCTCGTGGTCGACGACCTGCGGCGGCGCAATGCCGACCCGGAGGCCACCGAGGCCAGCATTCGAGCCTGTGCGCAGGCGCTGCGCAGGTATGCCCGGGAAGCGGCCATCGTCGACAAGTACGTCACCGCCGGCGAAGGTGGCGGGCTGCGGACGGAGATCGAGCGGGCCCAGCGCGCGGTCGAGCTCATCGAGCACGGCCGGCAATTGATGCTCGAGGGCAGGGTGGAGGGGATCGCCGAGGGCGAGACGTCCGTCAAGCGCGGGTACCTGAACCTGCTGCATGCCCGCGACGCGATCCGGGCCGAAGGGGAAGCGATCGCCGCCGCCTCGAATCCGGCGGGGACGGAGGCCGGGTGGCGCCTGCGTAACCGCTGAGGCCGCATCGGCGCCCGGTCGTCTCCGGAAGGAGAGGCGGGCGGTGCTATCCTCGCGTGACCGGGGGAGCGGCGTGGTGGAGGTTTGCCGATGCGTTGTCCGCGATGCGGCGAACGGGAGACGAGGGTCGTCGACTCGCGCGACCTGGACGAGGCCAGCATCCGCCGGCGCCGCGAGTGCGAGACCTGCGGGACGCGCTTCACCACGTACGAGCGCATCGAGGCGCCGCGCCTGATCGTGGTCAAGCGGGACGGCTCCCGCCAGGAGTTCGACCGCGAGAAGCTCGTCTCGGGCTTTCGCAAGGCCCTGACCCGGCGGCCGCTGCCCGAGGACGCCGCAGAGCAGGCCGCGGATCAGATCGAGGCTCAGCTGCGCTCCGGCGGCGCCACCGAGGTGGATTCCTCCGAGATCGGCAAGATGGCGATGGACAAGCTGCGCGCGCTGGACCAGATCGCGTACATTCGTTTCGCGAGCGTATATCAGAGCTTCGAGGACATCGAGACGCTGAAGCGCGAGGTGGACAACCTCTACGCCCAGCGCGAGAGCGGAGCCAACGTGAAATGAGCGTCCTGTCGGACCGTGACATTGCCGCGGCGCTGGCGTCGGGCCGCGTGAAGGTCCAACCTTACGACGCCGCCGACCTCCAGCCGTCCTCGGTCGATCTGCACCTGGACCGCAGCTTTCGCGTCTTCCGCAACAACCGCTACCCGTACATCGACGTCCGTTCCCCGCAGCCGGACCTGACCGAGCTGCTGAGCGTTGCCGACGAGGAGCCGTTCGTGCTCCACCCGGGCGAGTTCGTGCTCGGCCAGACCATCGAATGGGTCGAGTTGCCGAACGATCTCGTCGCCAGGCTGGAGGGCAAGTCATCGCTCGGCCGGCTCGGCCTCTTGATCCATTCGACCGCCGGATATGTCGACCCAGGCTGGAAGGGGAAGCTGACGCTTGAGCTTTCGAACGTCGCCAATCTGCCGATCGCGCTCTACTTCGGCATGAAGATCGGCCAGATCAGCTTTTTCGAGATGTCGAGCCCGGTCGATCGACCGTACGGCTCCAGCGGACTGGGGTCGAAATACCAGGGGCAGTCGGAGCCGACGGCGTCGGCCTACTTCGAGGACTTCGAGCGGGGACGCCGAGGGGGCGTGAGCCCTCGACAGGCGGCTAATGGAGGGCCCGAATCGTGACAACGCTCAACGAAGCCGTTCATTGGTCGATGGAACTCGGCGGCGGCACCCGCGTCGCGCTGATCCAGGCCGGGCGGTTCCGCTCGGATGCCGGGGCCTTGCTTGGCGTCGTGCCGAGGATGATGTGGCAGAGCCTGGTCGCCGGGGAGATAGACGCCGATGGGCGGCTGCTGCAGGCGCTCAACTGCCTGCTGATCGAGACGCCGTCGGGGCGCGCGCTGGTCGAGACGGGCATAGGTGACCGGATCAGCGCCAAGGGCCGCGAGATGCGCCAGTACGAGGGGCCGTGGATCGTCCCCGCGCTCGAGGCGGCTGGCTTCGCCCCGAACTCGGTGGATGCCGTGGCCGTTAGCCATCTCCACTACGACCATGCCGGCGGCGTGCTGCGCGCGGATGGGTCACTGGCCTTCCCGCGAGCCAAGTTCGTGGCCCAGCTGGCCGAGTGGGAGATAGCCCTGGGCTTGAACCCACGTCTGATCGCGAGCTACGACCAGCCTGAGTTGCGGTTGATCAGAGATCTTGGTCTGCAGTCGGCTGCGGAGGGCGAGGTCGAGATCCTTCCCGGTGTTTCGGTATTCCCAACCGGCGGCCACTCGGCCGGCCACCAGGGCGTGCTCGTGCGTGGACGGGATGTGACGGTCGGCTTCTTCGGCGACCTGTGCATGAGGCCTTGGAGCGCAAACCCGAAATGGGTTACCGCCTTCGACGACTTCCCGCTCGATTCCGTGTCCGTGAAAGCGGACCTCTTCGCGCGCGCCGCAGCCGAATGTTGGACAATGGTTCTCTCCCACGAGCCGTTCCATCCCGTCGGCTGCCTGGTTCGGGATCGGGACCGATACAGCTTCGAGGCGTCGGTCTAGCGGTCGCCGAAGCCACGAGCTCGAGGGCGCGCCCGATGCTGCCGACGCGGTAAGATCCCGGCGGGCCCCCGTAGCTCAGTGGAATAGAGCGCCGCCGTCCTAAGGCGGGCGTCGTCGGTTCGAGTCCGGCCGGGGGCGCCACCACTCGCGCTGGGAGGCGAAGATGCCGCAGTTCTACTACCAGGAGGCGGCGCTGCTTCCGGCCGCGGCGGGCGATTGCGTGGAGGCGGCTCGGCGGACGCTCGCCGAGATGGGCGCGAAGCCGGTCGTCGCCGGCTACCGGACCACCGGGCGCCTGGGGTCGCAGCTCAAGATGCGAATCGTCGGCGGCGTCTTCTGTCCGAACAGGTGGCTTCCGATCGAGGTCGTCGTCGACGTGATGGAGGCGGGCGGGCAGCGACAGGTGGTCGCGAGCGTGGCCGAGAAGCTAGGTGTCGGGTTCATGATCGGCATGGAGAAGAAGTACCGGGCCCATTGCCAGCAGACCGCGACCTACGTGCGAGACTCGATTGCCCACCGACTGGCCGTCGGACGCTGAGGTCTCCGCGGACGACTACGGCGTGGGCGGTCGGCCGAGAATCGGGCGTAATCTGTCGCCTCAAACCCAGTCCAACGGGAGGCAACCCGTGCGCTTTCGAAGCGCTGCCATAGCCGTCTTCGTATTTGCGTTCGCGATGGCGTACATGGAATCGGCCGTCGTCGTGTATCTGCAGCGAGCCCTGGGAATCACCCCGGACAGCCTGTTTCCTCTGCAGAAGTCCGAGACGTTGGGCAGTCTCGCCGCGATCGAGGTGGGTCGGGAGTTCGCGACGATGGTGATGCTGGTCGCCGTCGGCTGGTTTCTGGGACGGCGCTGGGAGGACCGCCTGGCCTGGACATCCGTGGCTTTCGGCGTGTGGGACATCGGGTACTACCTGTGGCTGTGGGTCTTCGTCGGCTGGCCGCATTCGCCGCTGACGTGGGACATCCTCTTCCTGATTCCGGTGCCATGGGCGGGTCCGGTCTGGGCTCCCGGTGCCGTGAGCGTCGCGCTGATCGGGTTCGGGATGGTCGCTGCGCGCCGGACCGGCGCCGGCCGGATCCCGCAGGTCGGCCCGGTTCGCGGGGCCGCGGCAGTCGCCGGCGGGCTCCTCGTGGTCGCGAGCTTTGCGGCGAACGCCCCGGCGCTGCTCTCCGGCGGGTTGCCGGGGTGGTTTCCGTGGCCGGTGTTCGTTGCGGGGATGGCGGTAGCGAGCTGGGCTGCCGTCGTGTCGCTGAAGGCCGGGGCCGGGACGGGCTCGGAACCGGTCTGACTCGGGACCGACGGCGCCGCTGCCGGAGATCCTCTTCACCTCAGCGCCCGATCTCTCGGCGCTTGGCCGGGCGGCGGGCTGCGGGTTCCGGGCCGTTGACCGCGACGGTCTAGCGCGACCGTCCCGCGGATCGGTCGCTGTATCTTTCCGCAGCAGGCTCCATGCCCGTCACGGGAGGGGCCGAGGCAACGTCACTCGCCCGCGCCGTGCTACGGACAAGGCGACCCGGAGGAACCAGCGTCACATGACCCAGTCCAGGAGCGATCGCGGTCGCGGCCGAGTTCCGGCGATTGCCTACGCCGGGCTGTGCCTGCTGGCGGCGGTGATCGGCTGGGCGGGAGTCATGGCCATAGTGCCGGTGGTGGAGGCCGGCTCGCCCACGGCGTCGCCGATCCCGGCCACGGCCACGATCGTACCGACCCCGAGCCCTACCCCAACGCCCACCCCGACCCCTACGCCGACACCCACGCCTGAGCCGACCCCCGTCCCCAGCCCGACCAAGACGCCCTTCCTGATGGACATCTACAGGCCGGGAACGTTCGTGTCCCAGACGTACCGCAACTACTGCATGGCCGGAGCCATCCAGAACATGGTCAACATCATCGGGCCTGGCATCGACCTGACGACTGCGCGACAGCAGCAAATAGCCGCCCTGATCGTCTCGCTGACGACCCGTGACGACAGCCACGACGGTGGCTTCGGCCCCGGTGGCTGGGCCCTCACCATGCCGCAGCTCGGCGACGGTGAGTACAAGCTCGTGATCGACCCGACGTTCGACCAAGCAATGAAGGACGCCGCCCTGGCCCTGGCCCGCACCTCGCGGCCGGTCGGCCTGCTGACATGGTGGGGCGCGCATTCGTGGGTCATGACCGGCTTTCGAGCCGATGCCGATCCGCTCCTCTTCCCGGACACGTTCGTGCTGAAGGGAGCCTTCATCGTGGACCCCTTCTATCCGCGGGTCAGCAGCATCTGGGGTCAGACGCTCGGGCCGGACACCTTCAGGGACATGGCCGCTATGGCCCACAACTACATCGGCTGGAAACGGCCGGAAGGCCGCTACCCCGATCGCGACGGGAAGTGGCTGCTCGTCATCCCGGTCTAGTCGTAGAGGGCCCCGGCCGGTCGACCCGGACGCGGCTCCGTGAGGCCCGGCCACTCGGGCCCGCAAGCGCGACTGGGATCAGTCGTGGCAGCCCTGGCAGCGCCCGGAGATCGTGACGTGCGATAGATCCACGGCGAAGCCGAGGTCCGCGGCCAGTGCGTCGACGATGACGGCTCCGGTTTCCGGCCTGATCTCCCAGGTCGCGCCGCACCCCACGCAGTAAAGATGGCCGTGGACCCCCGCCGGCAGGACGTGGTACTCCTCGCGTCCGTCGGGGCCGTGGCCGTGTTTCACGAGGCCAAATTCCTCGAGGAGATCGAGCGTCCGGTACACCGTCGACGGCGTCGTCGTGGCGTCGCGCTCGCGGCAGCGGGCGATCAGCTCCGTCGCGGTGACGTGGCCTCGGTGCCCGCGCAGAACGTCGACCAGCGTCCGCCGCTGAGGAGTCCAGCGCAGACCGCTTGAGCGAAGGCGCTCGGCGACACCGTCCCAGGGAGAGGCCTGGACGTTCTGGCCAACCCGGCTCGAGGCTGTTCGTGGCACCTGGCGGTCCTTCATTCGTGCGGCTGAGAGGCATTGGACCAGAGGCGTAGAATGATCGCTAGCGCAATTCGTTGCAATAGCGCCACGCATCGTCTGATGGTACGCGCAGGAGGAGTCGGGTGCACATTCCGGATGGGTATCTCGCGCCCGCCGTCTCGCTCGCCCTGGCGATTCCCACCGTGCCGGTATGGGCCGTGGCGACGCAGAAGGTCAAGAAGGTCCTCAACAACCGCACCGTTCCGCTGCTGGCGATCTTCTCCGCGCTCAGCTTCACGGTGATGATGTTCAACATCCCGGTGCCGGGCGGTACGACGGCGCACGCCGTGGGGGGGACGCTGATTGCCGTGGTGCTGGGCCCATGGGCGGCCGCCATCGCTGTGAGTACGGCCTTGATTCTCCAGGCCCTCTTCTTCGGCGATGGGGGAGTGCTGGCCATCTTCGCCAACTGCCTGAACATGGGCATCGTCCTGCCCTTCGTCGGGTATGGCACCTATCGAATGCTGGCGGCCGGCTCTCCCGTCCTGTCGACGCGGCGGGCCATGGCGGCTGGCATCGGCGCCTACCTGGGCATCACGGCCGCCGCGCTGGCGGTCGGCATCGAACTGGGCATCGAGCCGGCGCTCTTCTCCGCGAACGGCCACGCCTTGTACAGCCCATATGGCCTCGGCGAGGCCATCCCGGCGATGCTGCTTGCCCACGCCCTCGGAGCTTCGATCGTCGAGGGCCTTGTCACTGGGCTCGGCGTCGCCTATCTGCAGCGCCGCCATCCCGAGTACCTGACGAGCCTCCGGCGCATCTTCGCCCCGGACGCCCAGGCCGACGGAACGGTCGCGGCGCGGCCGCTCTGGCAGCTGGTGAGCGCGGCGATAGCGGCCGGCGTGACCGTGCTGGCAATCGTCGGGCTGATCGAAGGCGGCGGGAACCCCGGGCGGATGTTCGGCGCCGACTGGTCGCGCGTCGACTGGCCGTCCGTTGCCTCGATGCTGCTCGTGACGGCCGTAGTCGGTCTCGTCCTGGTTCCGGCCGCCTACCTGCTTCTGCCGCGGACCCTGAAGAGGGTCGGCACGGCGTTCGTGGCGATGGCGGTGGTCGCACCCCTGGGCTTGATCGCACCCGGACTGGCCTATGGCGAAGGCAGGGCGGCGGACGTCGAGGCGGCCTTCGGATACGTGCCGTCGGGGCTCCGGGAGCTCTCGGGCGTCTTCAGCGCGCCGCTCGCCGGATACAACCTGCCCGTGCCGTTCTTCTCCCAGGCGAGCGCTCCGCTCTGGCACGCCGCTCTCGGATATGAGATCGCGGGGATAGTCGGAGTCATCCTGGTCGGCGGAGCCGTCTACGCGGTCGCTCGAACGTTGCTCGGCACCACTCGGACCCGCCGGGCGGCAGAGGACGCAGGGCGATGACGACCGCGACTCAGACCGTTCCTGCCGGGCGTGCACGCGACGCGGCGGCCGGCGCGCACGCCGGCCGGATCGGCTGGCTCGAGCAGACGGTCGGCGGCATCACCTCGAACATAGAGCATGCGATCTTCACCGAGCGTCACGCCAGGTCGGCCGGCTGGCTTCAGCGGCGGGACCCGCGAATCAAGATGGCCGGGGCCCTGACGGCGATCCTGGCCGCCAGCCTGACCTCGTCGCTTGCGGGATTGGCGCTCCTCTACGGAGCGACCCTCGCGGCGGCCCGGGCGAGTCGGATTCCATTCGGGTTCTTCGTGAAGCGCGTCTGGCTGGGCATCCCGTTCTTCGCGGGGATCGTCGTGCTGCCCGCTATCTTCTTCGTCCCGGGCCCGCGGGTCTTCGACCTGGCACTCGGGCCGGCGCACCTCGCGCCGGGGTGGAACGGCCTGGCCGGAGCGGCCCTCTTCGTGAGCCGGGTCGGTGTCTCGGTGTCGCTGGCGGTCCTCCTGGTCGTGACGACGCCGTGGGCCGACGTTCTCAAGAGCCTGCGCGCCCTCAAGGTGCCGCAGGTCTTCGTCCTCGTGCTGTCGATGACCTACCGCTATATCTTCCTCTTCCTCCACACCGCCAACGGCATCCTGCTTGCCCGCAAGAGCCGCGTGGTGGGGCGTACCAGCGGCAGTGAGCAGCGTCGCTGGATCACCGGCACGATGGGCAACCTGATGAGCCGAGCCTTCAAGATGAGCAACGACGTCTACGCGGCGATGCTTGCGCGCGGTTTCGGTGGCGAGATCCGAACGTTCGACACGTACCGGGCCAGACCCTCCGACTGGGTCGCGCTGGCGGGCGTGGCGGCCGTGGCCGTGGCCGCGGTGCTCGCGGGCAGGATCCTGCCGTGACCGCCATAGAAGCCAGGCCGGCGACTCCCACCGCCGTCGGTCCGGGCGAGCCTCTGTTCGACCTCCGCGACGTCGGCTACAAGTACGCAGGGCGGCAGGTCGCCCTCGACGGCGTCAGCCTCCGGATCTGGCCGAGCGAGCGAGTGGCGCTGCTCGGGGCCAACGGCAGCGGCAAGTCCACGCTCCTCAAGATCCTCGACGGCGTGATCGGTCCGACAGGCGGCACGATCCGAGCCCTCGGCCGCGACGTCGCGGCGGTGGCCGCGGGCGAGGACGGTTTCACTTTCCACCGCGAGGTAGGGCTGGTCTTCCAGGATCCGGACATCCAGCTCTTCAGCGCGACCGTGCTCGATGACGTTGCCTTCGGCCCGCTCCAGCTGGGCCTCACTCAGGAAGAGGTTCGCGAGCGTAGCGACGAGGCCCTGGCCGAGATGGGGATTGCCCACCTTGCCGATCGAGCGCCCTTCGAGCTGTCCGGCGGCGAGAAGAAGCGTGCCGCCATCGCCTCGGTGCTTTCTCTTCGGCCGGAGGTCGTGCTCCTCGACGAGCCCACGGCGTCGCTCGATCCCCGCACGAAGTGGGTCCTCGTCGATCTGATCCAGAGACTGGCCGCGGCAGGACGGACCCTGATCGTGGCGACCCACGAGCTGGACATCGTGCCGTTGATCGCCGATCGGGCCGTCGTGCTCAGCGAGGAGGGCCGCGTGGTGGCCGACGGCCCGCCTGCCACGATACTCGCGGACCGCGATCTCCTGATCCGGGTCAACCTGATCCACGAGCACCTCCACGGGCACGGTTCGGTGGCCCATTCACATCCGCACGCGGCCGCCGACGGCCACCACGGCCCGGGAGAGGGCGCCGTCGGGGATGCTCCGCCCGAGCCGGCCGCGGCGCGGCGTTCGCCTGATTAATCCGGCCCGCCCGACCTCTCGGTCCCGCCGCGAACGGCGGTCGGGCCCCCACGACCACGGACGATACCGGCACGAGTCAGAAGCGCGAGAATGGACGCGCCATGGAGAGCCGCTATTCCGATATGGAGTCGGGTCGATCGACGCAGGAGGCGGCCGAAGAGGCCGAGGCTGACGCCCTGGGCCGGCTGGGCCGCAACCCCGACTGACCTGCGCGACGTAACTGCGCGGCGCGGGCGACCCGGCGAACTCGACCCTATACTCCCGCAATGACCGACCCACGCTTCTCGCAGGACCGGGCGCCATCCGCCGGATCGACCGGCTACGGATACCCGGTGCCGTTCGATGACCTGGCCCGCGGAGATCGCCCGCGCCGGCTCCTGATCGCCTTTACGGCGGCCCTCCTGGCGATCGGGTTGGTCGCGGCGGCGGCCTGGCATCCCTCAGCGGCCTTCGCGGCCCGCGACACCGTCAGGATCTTCGTAGGAGGTTCGCCGTCGTCGCTGGATCCCGCCGTCCAGAGCGATGCCGGCAGCGCTCAGGTCGTCTCACAGCTGTTCGAGTCGCTCACGGCGGTTGACTCCGCCCAGCACGTCCAGCCGGCCCTGGCTACGTCGTGGGAGACGCAGAACGGGGGCAAGCGTGTCCTGTTCCACTTGCGGTACGGCCTGGCATTCTCGGACGGCTCGCCTCTCACGGCGAGCGACGTCGTCGCCAGCTGGATGCGCGTGCTCGCTCCCGCGCACCCGAGCCAGCTGGCCTCGCTCCTCGACGCGGTCAGCGGCGCGCGCGCCTACCGCGAAGGGAGCGGCCCGGCGTCCGCCGTGGGGATCCATACGAGCGGCGACGCGACCGTCGAGGTTGACCTGTCGAGCGCCGCGGTCGACTTTCCGGCCATCGTGTCCAGCCCCACTCTGGCCGTCGTTCCCGCCAATCTCGACTCCAAGCCCAGCCTGCTTGCGCCCGGGACGTTCGTCGGGAGCGGCGCGTACGTAGTAAGCGCCATCTCGAACACGGAGATCACGCTGGCCGCGAACTCGCGCTACTGGGCGGGTAAGCCGGCGATCTCCACAGTCCACCTGATCACCGATCTCGGCGGCAAGAGCCAGATCGACGAGTTCGAGGCCGGCCGGCTCGACTACACCCCGATCAACCAGCGAGACGGAACCTGGATCGCCTACGACAAGACCCTCGGTCCGGCTCTGAGGCTCGAGCCGTCGCCTTCGGTCGAGTTCTACGGCTTCAACACGTCGAAGGCGCCCTTCTCCGACGTCCACGTTCGCCGAGCCTTCGAATACGGCATCGACTGGAGGCGCATCGTTACGCTCCAGTCGAACCCGCTGATGGTCGAGGCCACGGGGATGGTGCCGGACGGGGTCCCCGGCCACAGCGCGGCAGATTTCGGTCCGGTCTTCGACCTGGCAAAGGCGAAGTCGGAGCTCGCGGCGGCAGGCTTCGCCAACGGAATGGGCTTCCCGAAGATCACCCTCGTCACGGTCGGGGCAGGCCTGGACGGGCCGATCGTCCACCAGCTCCATGACAACCTCGGCATCGACATCGACTATCGCGCCCTCGATTGGGCCACTTACAACGACTCCCTGGCCAAAGATCCGCCGGCCTTCTGGTGGATGGACTGGGTGGCGGACTATCCGGGCGCGAACGACTTCCTCGGGCTGCTCCTCGGGTCCGGCCAACCCAACAACTTTGGCCGCTGGTCGAACAGCGAATTCGACGCGGCCGTCGACCAGGCGTTGTCTGCTCCCGACGCGGCATCCATGCAGAAGGCCGTCGACCAGGCGCAGTCGATCGTCCAGGATCAGGCCCCGGTGATACCGGTGGACTACGGAGCGGGCTACTCCCTGGCCGCCAAGGGTTTGCTCGGAGCGCTGCCGAACAGCGAGGGTCTGATCAGATACGCCGGCCTGGCGTGGGCGGCCGGATCATGAACCTGCCCGTCCGCCGCCCGGCCGTCCGTCGCCTGACCGGCGCGGTCCTGTGCGCCGCCTTCGGGCTGCTCTATGCGGTCGGACCCGTCGCCGCCCAATCGATCGTCTTCGGGACGCCCTCCGCGACCTCGAAGTTCGGCGTGGCGATCGTCTTCACCCAGCCCTACAGCGGCGCGACCGTCAAATCCGCCAGCCTGCTGGTCCAGCAGCCGGGCGACGTCGGTCCGGCCGTCTTGCCGCTCTCCAGCATCGGGTCGGCGAAGCTGGTCGATACGATGGACACGTCGGGCGGCGGGCTCTATCCGAACACACCGATCAAGGCCCATTTCGAGGTCGTGCTGACCGACGGCAGCGTCGAGGAAGGGCCCGAGATCGACATCACCTACGCCGACGATCGATATACGTGGCACGTGAAGACTGGCAAGGTCGTCCGGCTCCACTACATCGAAGCCAGCGATTCGTTCGCATCGCAGATGCTCGCCTGGGGCGAAGCCGGCATCCAGAAGGCCGCGACCTTCTTCGGCGTCGATGAATCGAAGCCCATCGACTTCTTCGTCTACCCGAGCGAGGCCGTTTTCCAGCAGGGGTTGAGCCAGGCCGGAACGATCGGCGGCGTGACGCTGTCATCGTTCCGAACCTGTTTTGCGGCCGTAACCCCCGGTGACAGCGTCTACGGGCGGAGCGTCATCCCCCACGAGCTGACGCACGTCGCTTTCGCGGACGCGAGCGACAACCCGTATCACGACCCGCCGCGCTGGTTCAACGAGGGATTGGCCGTCTATATGTCCGACGGCTTCGATGCCAGCGACCGGCAGCTCGTCAAGCAGGCGGTCAGCAGCGGAACCCTCAGGTCGCTCCTGGCTTACACCGACTATTTCCCGCTGGATGCGAGCCGCATCTATCTGGCATACGCAGAGTCGGTTTCGGCCATCGACTTCATGATCCGCAAGTACGGCCAGCCGGCCGTCGCCAAGGTCGTCCGGGCCTACTCGAAGGGAGTCACGGACGACGAGGCCTTCACGACCGGCCTCGGAGTGGACGTGGCGACGTTCACATCGGCCTGGCTGGTCGACAACGGCGTGACGCCTACCAAGTATGGTCCGCAGCCGGCGCCGACCGGACCCGTGCCGCCCGGATGGAACGGCTCGAGCCCCGGGACGACCGTGACGCCCGGACCGAGCGCCACGGGCGTGACGGTCACTCCGAAGCCGAGTCCGGTCCCGGGCAATCCCTCGACCGGCGCCACCGACGATCAGGACGCCTACCTGGTGGCGGCGATGATCGCCATCGTGGGCCTCGGTCTGATGGCCCTTGCGGGATCCCTGTCGGTCCTAAAGGGCGGTCCGGGATCCGTCTGATCTTCCCGGGCGGTGCGCGGGAGCCACCCTTGCTGCGAAGGTCGCGCCGATCGGCCCCGGCTCTGATAGATTGAGCGGCCGTTATGGATGACTTGATCGCGTCCCGTCAAATCGGTCCGAAGTAGTGCCCGCCAGCCAGCCGGGCGTCGTCGAGTTTCGCCTCGGCGACATCGTCGACCTGAGGAAGGCCCACCCCTGCGGCGGGCGGGAGTGGCTCATAGATCGGCTCGGAGCGGACATCGGGATGCGTTGCCGAACGTGCGGCCGGCACGTCCTGATCGAGCGGCGGGCGATCGAGCGCCGCCTGGCCCGCTTCGTGGAGAGAGGCGATCTGGCGATGAGCCTGGCCGTGGCGCCGCGGCCGCGCGACGCCGCCGAAGACACGACCGAGGGCGAGCGGTGAACTTCAGCCTGTCGCCGGGCCGGGGGAGCCCGCCTCGTAGTTCGCGCCCGAAGCGGCCGCCGAAGCAGCCCGACGATCTGAGCGGCCTCGCGGTGCTCAGCAACCGCCCGTTCCTGCTCCTGTGGCTGGCCCAGCTCTCGACCCAGGTCGGCGGCAACATGGTGATCTACGGCCTGACGATCATCATCACGGCCTCGTACGCGTCGAGCAGCGCGGTCAGCGCCCTTCTGTTGAGCTTCCTCCTGCCCGCCATCATCTTCTCGGCCATAGCCGGGGTCTTCGTCGACCGCGTCGACAAGCGGCACATGCTGCTGGTGACGAACATCCTGCGCGGGTTTGCGTTCCTGGCCATCGTCTTCGCCGGCAACAACCTGCTGATGCTCTACCTGCTGATGGTCTTTGTCTCGACCGTCACAACCTTCTTCGGCCCGGCCGAGGCCTCAATGATCCCGTTCCTGGTGCCGAAGAAGCAGCTCCTCGCGGCCAACGGCCTCTTCACGCTGACGATGAACGTGGCGTTCGCCCTCGGTTTCGCGCTATTCGGGCCGTTCGTGGTGGCGCTGGCCAACGCCGAGCTGTTGATCGTCATCGTGGCCGCGCTGTACTTCGTCGCCGCCGCCTTCTGCTGGATCCTGCCGTCGTCGACGGCAGCGGAGGCAGTCGTCACGCCGGGCCAGACGGTCGCCGATGCGGAACGAGCCGTCCAGACGATGCTCGGGCAGTTCGTCGAGGGCATCACCTATATCCGGGAACACCACAACGTCGGCTGGTCGCTGTCCTACCTGGGCATCACCGGCGCCCTGGTCGGAATCCTGGGCACACTCGGGCCCGGGTTCGCCAAGACAACGCTGGCCCTCGGCGAAAAGGACTTCGCCCTGATCGTGCTGCCCCTCGGGCTGGGCATCGTCATGGGCATCCTTGTCCTTAATTCGTACGGTCGATATCTGCCCCGCCGGCGCACGATCGAGGCAGGCATGATCGGGATGGGCGGCCTGCTCGTCCTGCTCGCCTGCGCTCTGCCGATATCCAACTTCCTCCACGAGCGCGCCACTTCCTCCGGTCTGGCCGAGGCCAGCCGGGTTGTCTCCTTGCTGTCGCTGGTCATGGGCATCGCCTTCATGGTCGGAGCGGCTTACGCGGTCGTGGCTATCTCGGCCCAGACCCAGCTCCAGGAAGACTTGCCGGAGGACGTCCGCGGCCGGGTCTTCGGCGTCCTCAACATGCTCGTCTCGGTGGCGAGCCTCTCGCCGATCCTGGTGGTCGGTCCCGCCGCCGACCTGGTGGGCCGGGAGCCGGTGATCCTGGTGGTAGGCGCGTTCGTGTGCTTGTGGGGAGCGGCCAGCATCGTGAGCCGCCGGCCGGTGGTGGGAGACGTTGCTCGAGCCCCGTCGACGCCGAGCGGCGCACCCGTCGATCCCATGACCGCGGCCACGTCGCCGAGCGATCTGGGTGTGACGGCCGCCGCCCCTGCCCGCGCGAGGCGGTCTAGGCCGGGTCGCCGGGCCCGAGGTCGCGCGGTCGAGGACGGCGAGGCCACGTGATGGATGCCGCAGACCGGATCGGTCTCGGCGGTCGGGTTGAGAGGGCAGAGACGCCGGCGGCGTGGCGGGCGGCCGCGCTCGCAATGCTGGCCGGCGGCGTTGGCGTCGGCTTGCTGTCGGGTCACCGCCGGCTCGGGGTCGCGGTGCCGCTCATAACGGCCGGTGTTGCCCTCGGTTGCGCCGTGCCGGTGGCGAGGGCGTCGCGACGGCCGCCGATCTCACCCGCGGACGCGGCCGTCGCCCTCGCCGGCGCAGATCGCATGCCGACCTTCAGCATCGTCGTGGCGGCACGCGACGAGGCCGCCGTTCTCCGGCAACTCGTCTCCGATATCGGCCGGCAGGACTACCGCGCGGCCGACGGGTCGCCGCTCTTCGAGCTCATCGTGGTGGACGACCGATCGAGCGATGGCACGGCCGATGCAGCCCGGGGAGCTGCCATGGATCGGGGCATCGCCGACCTGACCCGGGTGATCACGCGGCGTGGCGAGGATCTCCCGGACGGCAAGGGGGCGGCGCTCACGGCCGCCCAGCCGGAGATCTGCAATGGGGACGTCGTGCTCGTCCTCGATGCCGACGCCCGCCTCGAACCGTGGTTTCTGCGCCGAGCGGCGGGCTACTTCGCGGCGGGGGCGGTCGCCGTCACGGCCCGCCGGCGGATCCTTGGGGCGGAGGCCGGCTGGCTGGCGGGCGCGCAGGCCGACGAGCAGACGCTGGACGGCGAGCTGAACCGCGGCCGGTGGTCGCTCGGCGGCTGCTCCGAGTTCCGCGGCAACGGCATCATGGTCCGGCGCGACCTTCTCGCGTCGGCCGGCGGATGGCGCGCGACGGCGTTGACGGAAGACCTCGACCTGTCGAGCCGGATCGCCGTGGCTGCGGGGGAACGCGTCGCGTGGGCCATAGACGCGGAGATCTGGGAAGAGCCGGTCCGGACGGCGGGTCGTCTCTGGCGCCAGCGGCTGCGCTGGGCCGAGGGGGCGCTCAGGCGTGTCTTCGAGCACGGCCCGGCCGTCGTGACCAGCCCGAAGCTATCCGTTGCCGCCCGCCTGGATTTCGTGGCCTACGCCGGCCAGCTGGCGGTACCGGCGGTCGTCATCGGCGCTGCGGTCGCCGCGGCAGTGACCGGGCGCCGGCGGGGCCTGGTGTCGATCGCGGCCGGTTACCTGGGAATCAGCGCATTCCTCGGCTGGGATGCCCTGCGCTGGGAGAAGGGTTCGGACGGCCGCCCGCTCGAGACACCGGAGCGGCTCCGCCGGGCGGCGAGAGTCTCGTTCTTCAACGGCTTGTGGCTTCTGGTCGTGCCGCGGGCATTCCTGGATCTGGCGCTCCGCCGCGGCCCGATCCGGTACGTGAAGATGGAGCACGAGGGGGCACGGGAGCCCCTGGCCAAGCCCGTGCCCGGGACGGCCGACGGCCGCCGGTTGACAGCCCCCGGCTGACAGCCGCATAAGCGGGAGTTGAGCGCCGCCTCCTAGAGTCGGGCGGTCGGCGTTGGCTGCGTCCGGTGGATCGCGGCAAGCGGTCCGGCGGCACGCCGGCCTCATCACGGCCTGCCGGCACCACGGAAGGAGGGAGCGCGCCCGAAGACACCCGCACCCGGTGAGCATGGCTGCCTCCGCCCGGCGGCCCGCTGCCGAGAGTCGCTTACCCGCCGCAAGAAGCAACTGCCCGCCTCCAAGGAGGTCCCATGAGACGAGCGAAGGCATTGCTCGTTTCCGTTCTGCTTGCGGTGTCGGCGCTAGGGGCGACGGCACAGGGCGCGCTCGCCTACAGGGGCGACGTCTGGTCCAACTCGGATTCCTTCACCGCCCACTGCCTCGGGTTCACGGACACGTGGCCGAAGCAGCTCTACTCGCTCAATACCGCCCAGATTGCCGCTCTCGGCTACAGCCCGATCGGCGGCGCCCTCGGCCCAGGGTTCACCAGGTCGTCGTTCCTCAGCAACGTCTTCTACGACTACGCCGTTTACGCCCACACCCATGGCGACAACTACTGGGCGGCGTCCGGCGCGCCCAACGTCGATTCGGCGATCCTGCAGGACCCAGGGACGGGCAACTGCAGCAGCTTCTCCAGAGATGCGATCCGGTCCAGCGCGATCAAGTCCGCCACCTACGGAACCTTCTACAACCTCGTGATCATGTCCACCTGCAAGCTCGGCAGCAGCGCGAGCACCATGCCCGGGGCATTCCAGATAGAGAAGACCAAATCGAGCACGGATCGGAAGTTCTATATCGGCTACGCCACGCTTACCTACGACAGCTCGCAATTCCGCTTCGAGAGCGCCTTGTGGAGCTACCTGAACGGAGCGCCCAATCACCAGCGGACGCTCTACCAGGCCTTCACGTACGCCGCGAGCATCGGAGGGTATTCGGTGCCCGACTCGGCCAATCCCTTTCAGCCGAACTGGTGGGGCAACCCCAACTACAACGGCACTCCGGGGTGGATGTGATGTCAGCAGTACGCACAATCGCGAAGGTGAAGCCATTCCTGGCGGTCACGGCGGTGGTCCTGGGCTTGGCCGCGACGGCCGGCCCCTTGACCGCAGCCGGCTTCTCGAGGGAGGTCTCCGGCTCGCCGGGCGTCCCCTCGTCGAGGATCGGTGAGCCGACCGTGACGGACACGGTTCTCTACGCGGACGACAGCCCGGACCTGTTCGCCAAGGCGGGAGCGGTCCGGGACGCGCTCGGCTTCCCGGCCGGCGCCGCCAGGTCCGGCAGGCACGTGAAGGACGGCCTGCAGAACGCCGAATACGACGAGGTCGCCGATCTCGACTCTGCCGGCCAGCCCATCTCGCTGACCCAGTTCGACGGTCGTGGCCGTCTCGTGAGCGCCGTTCGCTTCGATCTGCCGCCGCGACTATCCGCGAAGGTGACGAGCGATCAGGCATCGAAGGCGGCCCAGGGCGTTCTCGCCCGGTCCGGCCTGATGCCCTCCAGCAAGGCACGAGTAGAACCGAACCCGGTTGCAGGCGGATGGGACGTCCACTGGCCGAGAACCGAGGCCGGTTTCCCCGTCCGAGGCGATGAGACCAGCGCGCACGTCTGGCAGGACGGTCGGATCCAGAGCGTCGCTCGCGTCGAGCACGAGGTTTCCGCCCTGCCGTCCAAGCGGCTGGGCCAGGCCGATGCGAAGGACGTGGTGACGCACCAGTTCGACGCCTGGTTCACGGGCCGGGGTTCCGGCTACGCGGTCCAGAACATGGACCTCGAGTGGGTCGAGCCGAACGCGGCCTTCGACGCGGGCAAGATCGGCGCGGCGCCGGCGCCCTGCCGGTTGGCCTGGGTTGCCAACGTCACGCCCTCAGGGGCGGCGGCCGAGGTCATCTGGCAGATCACGCTCTACGTCGATGCCGGCAATGGAACCGTCATTGGCGGCGACGTGGTCGAGTAGACGCGGAGTACGTTCATCACCAGTATCTGGCCGTGGCCGCTCGCGCGGGCGGCCACGGGCCGAACATGAAGGGGAGGACGATGTCGAAGTCCGGGTCGGGGTTCGGGTTCGCAGCCGCGGCAGCAGCTGTCGTCGTATCGATAGCCGGTTGCTCGACCGGATCGCCTCCGACCGCGACAACCGCGGGAGCGACGCTCTCTCAGCCGACGCCCGTCAGCGCCGGCGGACGGTTGATCGTTCTTGCCGACGGGCCGAATGGCGGCCGCGGCCTGTGGTCCCTGAGCCCCGACTATCACTGGACCGCACTGGCGGACACGCCGACCGCGACCGCCATCGGCCGCACGGCCGACGGGCTGGCGGTCGTAACCAGCGCCGGAGTAGAGGTGCGCAAAGCCTCTGACCTGTCGAAACCTGCGACGGTGATGACCCTCAAGTGGGTGGGGAAGAAGCCGGCCGCCCCAATCGTCGGCGTCGATTACTCCGCGGCCGGCAAGGCTGCCCTCGTGATGGCCGACGACACCACTCTCAGCTATGCGGTGGCCGGCCTCGACGGCACGGTCGCCGCCTTGACTCCGGCCCCGACTCAGTCGTTCAGCCCGCTGGTCGCGTGGCTCGACGAGGGCCGGTTGCTGGTTCTCTCCACGGACAATCAGCAGGTGTCGATGTTGGCGGTAATCGACGTGGCCGCCCACACGATGGATCAGTCCGGGGGGCTCTCCGGCGTCCGCGTCTTCGCCCTTTCGCAGGACCGAAGGAGCATCGCCGCCGCAACCGAGACGGCCGTCTACGCGGGGCCGTTCCTCACCATCGCGGGCTCTTCGGTTCCAGCTCCGATCGTCACGCTGGCCGAGGGGCAGGTGGTCTGGGCCCTGGCCCTGGATACGAGCGGATCGAGGTTGTTCTTGCTCTCAGGATCGATCGCCGCGGACGGCTCGGTGGGCGGCGTCCACGAACTGGGCTATGCAAGACAGGGTTCGAGCTGGCAGAAGGTTCTCGACTCCGCGGTCCCATTCGGCCGCGCCTTGGGGCAGGTCTACCTGGCGTCGTGAGCCGGCACGTCCGGTCGGGTCAGGCGGCCTGCTCGGGGGCTCGAGATCGAAGCACGATGCCCGTGAACGGCACGCGGATCTCTCGGAATACCTCGATCGAAACCAGGAAGCCCGCAAACAGGAAGAAGACGCCCAGGAACTCTCCTACGAAGAAGCCGCCCGTGTTCCCGAAGCGGTCCATCCCGCTGGTGATGGCGGGGATCAGCGCCCCGAGGGCGATCAGCAGCGTCGCGGGCACGCGGCTGTGCAGACGGCCCGTCAACAGCGCTGCGGCCGCACCAGGCATAGACGCGGCCAGGTTAACGAGGATCGCGACCGGGGCAACCGCCAGGTTTGCCAGGTATCGAGCAGGCGATTGACTGCGGCTCAGCGAGTAGCGCACCACTCTGCGCTTGGGCAGGAACATGTACGCGCTGTAGACGCCGCCCAGGACGAGGGCGAATGCGCCCGTGATGTTGAAGAAGGGCGTCAGCAGCCGGAGGTAACCCGGGAAGAGCTGGCCGGTCGGGATGTGCGTGACCGGATCCACCACCCAGCCGGGGGCGGGGAGAGTCACCGTGATCATCATGAGGGCGGAGACGACCGTGCCCCCCACCATCGCCGCTACGGCCAGAAGGGGCCATCTGGTGCCGCCGCGGTAGGTATCGACGGCAATCGCGACCGCGAGGGCGAGAGCAACCCCGAAGTAGAGGACGGGCGTGAACCCACTGCCGGCGTAGTGATACTTCGATTGGGTGAGCGCGGTGAATAGCCCGGCCAGAAAGAGCGAGCCGGCGAACGCGTAGCCGAAGCGCGTCTTGCCCAGCAGCAGCACCGTCCCGAGGCCGAGCCAGCCGGCGACCCAGATCGCGCCGATCAGGTACCAGACCCGATACAGCGGTTCCGACCATCCGAGCGCGCCTCCAAGGAACTCAGTGCCGGCGCTGAGGCCGTACCAGAGCATGCCGATCATCCACGCGGCCTGGTACGACCGCCGCTTGTCGCGCCACTGGTCGAAGAGCAGCACACAGAACACGAAGCTCAACAGCGATGAGCAGAACGGCAGGATGACGTTGAAGTTCATCGTTCCCTCGAGTGCGCCCTCTTCAACCGCGGCTCACGGTCTCCGAGCTCGCATGAATAGGTGCGCGCCTCTGGCGTGGGCGCCGCAGAGATACGGTTGACCCTCCGAACCTGTCCGTCAACCGATCATCCGGCTTCGCTCGCCTGGCGGATCGGCCGGATTTGCCCCGGCAGGTGTTACGCCGGGTTCGGCGGGCGCGCTCCGGCTCTCTACTTGCCTCGGCGCGCCGGCCGCGGGCATCACGGGGGCGATCCCGCATCCGGTCATCGTGGCGCTCGCTGTGTTCGCGTTCGGCTTCTCGATATCGCTCTGGAACGTGACCCACGTCTCCCTCCGGCAACAGTTGGTGCCAAACGAGCTTCGGGGAAGGGTGGCGGCGAGCAACAGGCTGATCACGTGGGGATCGCTGCCGACCGGCGCGGCCCTGGGTGGTGCGGTCGCGACGCTATATGGGCTGCACGCTCCAGTGCTTCTGGCTGTGATCCTGCTCGCATTCGCGACGCTCGTCGCGTGTGTGAAAGTCACCCCTTCGGCCATAGCAAGCGCGCAGCAGCGCGCCGAGGCGCCGGCTCTTGCATAGCGCGCGACCGTCTGCCGGTCGCGTCCGCTGTGGCTGCTCTCCGTTCCTGCGCGAACGATTCTTTCCGACAGTCCCCGTGCATTTGCCCTCGCCCAAGCCGCGAAAGCGGCCCTCGTTGCTTCCGGTGAGGCGACGGCGGCCCAAGTGAACGAGGGAGGCGTTCTCACGACCATCAGCAACGACCCTATGGACCCGTCGCTCGCGATTGTCGTCGTCCGAGTCTCGGGCAGCCCGATTTCCGGATGCCCCGTCCCGGTCGGCTCATACCGGCCTCTGGTGGTCTTGGTGAAGCTCGCGAGTGGTACGGTCGATTCTGTCGGCACGCCTTTGAGCTGACCAAGTGCGTGCGCCTTCGGCATCGCCTCGGCCCCGGCCTGCCACTACTTCAAAGGCTTTGCCATGTGGAGCCCGACGCCCATCTCATCCGGTTTCAGCGCGTCCCCTACCATCACCACGTTCGAGCCCGCCCTGCCGAGGTGTGGCAGGCAGTAGACAGCCATCCCGTGGAGGGACGACGGCTCAGGCACGCCTGGCGGCAGCAGCCCTTGATCCGTCCAGTCGACCGCGTTTGTCGAGAGCAGCAGGCTGCTGGTGAAGTCCGCGTTCGCCTTGGCTCCGACCAGGTATCCGTCCATGACCACGACTTCGTCCGGCAAAGACGTGGAGAGCCTGCCCGTTGAGTGCAAGATCGACGACCCATCTTCGATCCAGTAGATCGTCTCCCAGGTCGCGACCGGCGTGGATGTGCTGGCTGGCATCCCAAACCCTCCCGGACTCCAGCCAGCCGGCATCTGCCTGTATTTGGCCAGCACGTACCAGCGGTCCTTGAAGTGAAAGACCGTCTGGCCGCTGACGTCCTGCGTCGTGTACACGTGATCGGGATCCTCAACGTCGCGCCACATCAGGCCGTCCGTCGATAGGGCCATCGCTTGATCTGGATTGGCCGGCGTCCCGTACCCGCCCATCAGCAACCAGCCGGCCGTGGGATCGCTGAAGGCAAGGCCGGTTTCGAGGGGCAGCGAACCGGCCTGGAAGCTGACGTCCTGCCAGTCTCGGCCGTTCGGCGAGAAGACGATCCGAGGCTTGCTGGTCTTCAGCTCGTACCCCGACATGACGAACCCGTTCGGGCCGGCGGTTATCGACGTCTGAAAGAGATTCGGAGACGGTTGCGCCTCACCCCAGCTATCGCCGTCGCCCGTGACGAGGACACTTCCGTTCTGCGGGAACTCGCTGACCACGACGCAATTCCCGCCGCGGCAGGCCACGTTCGAGTCCTGCTGATCGCTCGGCGTCGGAACGTTCACCGAACGCCATTCCACGCCATCGAAGCTGCGATAGAGCGTCACGTGGTAGATGTTGTCGCCGCCATCGGGTGCGGAGCCGTAGTCCTTGATGAAGATCACGCCGTCCGATGCAGATCCCAGGTACTCGTGCATCGCCGCCGAACCCGTCGAGATCTCCGGCTCGGCGACATCGAGGATCGGCTCGAATGGGCCCAGTCCCAGCCGTGTCGCGGCGGGCGAGAGACGCTCAGTCGGCTCAGGCGACGGGGACGGCGACACTGACGGCGACGGGAGGGACGGGGTCGCCCGTCCTGCGCAACTCGCGCATGCGAACCCAACCCACACCACGACTGCTATTCGGATGGTTCCACCCCGCAGCAACTTCACGGCGTGCACCCCTTTGTGACGACGCGGCATTCGTCACGGTTCCATCATGCTCCCCTCGGCGCAGGCGATCCATGTGGTGTTTCCTCGGAACCACCCGCCCCGCTGCCCACCACGGCCACCAGCTCGGCAGCCGTCTCGGAGCCTCGTGTCTGGCGCATCGTGGGGAACACGGCCGGGGTACGATGCCGGCCATCCGAGATGGGACCTTGCCCGTTCGTGAACGGCACTTCCGACCGCTCCTCACTAGTGCAGCGCTCGGCAACCAGGCCTCGCTACGGTCGCCTGTGCTACGATCCGGGCCGCCCGGGCGGTTAGCTCAGTTGGTTAGAGCGCATGCTTGACATGCATGAGGTCAGAGGTTCAAGTCCTCTACCGCCCACCATACCGGGGCCGTGAACAGACGGCGCCGACCAAACGAACATCCAACGCGATGAGCGGGACACGCCGCATCGAGAGGATCTCAGAGAGCCGTCGCCACGCTCGTCGTGGTTGGAAGCGACGGCGATTCACTCAGGTTGCGACACCACCCGTGAGCGGCCGGCCAACCGGCCCGGGATCCGCCCGTTAGAGCGGCCAAGAGCGCGCGAGCCGCCCCGTGGCGGCCCGTGAAGGCGGGTGGAACCGCGAGAGAGACCTCTCGTCCTGTCGGACGGGAGGTCTTGTGTTTACCGAATGAATGCGCCGCGACGGACCAGCGGCTGGACGGCAAGCGGGAGATGAGATGGGCGACCAGGAAAGCCAGGCACCGGCAGCGGCCGCAGCAGCCACGACCGGCGAAGTGGAGGAGTACTTCGAGGCCGCGGTGCGCGGGTCGGCGGAGGAGTTGCTCGACGCCGGCGCCCACACCGAAGTCGACGCCATGCGCCATTCGGCCGCCCACGTGATGGCCGAAGCCGTCCTCGGCATCTTCCCGGAAGCGCAGCTCGGAATCGGCCCGTCGATCGAGGACGGTTTCTACTACGACTTCCTGCTGCCGCGGGCCCTCACCCCGGATGACCTGGCCGCCATCGAGGCCGGCATGCGAGTCTCTATTGCTGCCAATCACCCCTTCATCCGCAAGGAATTCCCGTTCGAGGAGGGCAGGGCCTTCTTCGAGGCTCGTCGCCAGCCGTTCAAGGTCGAGATCCTCGACGACCTGGCAACGCGGTCCGAGGAGTCCGGCACTCCGCTGCCGCCCACGTCCACCTACGAGCACGGAACGTTCATCGACCTGTGCAAGGGGCCCCACGTCGCAAGCACCGGCAAGATCGGCCCGTTCAAGCTGATGACCGTGGCCGGCGCGTACTGGCGCGGTTCCGAGAAGCGGCCCATGCTCCAGCGCATCTACGGCACGGTCTGGCCGACGCAGAAGGAACTGGACGCGTATCTCGAGCGCCGCGAGGAGGCGAAGAAGCGCGATCATCGCCGCCTCGGCGTCCAGCTGGATCTCTACAGCTTCCACGACGTTTCGCCCGGGGCCGCGTTCTGGCACCCGAAGGGCTGGACGCTCTACCGGACACTCGAGAACGCGATGCGCGAGCAGCAGGCGGGTCGCGGCTACCAGGAGATCTACACGCCGCCGATGGTGGCTAAGAAGTTGTGGGAACAGTCCGGCCATTGGGACCTCTACCGCGAGCACATGTTCCTGATCGAGGCGGAGGAGCAGACCTTCAGCCTCAAGCCGATGAACTGTCCCGAAAGCACGTACATCTACAAGAGCCGCACGCGCTCGTACCGAGATCTACCGCTGCGCCTCTCCGAGTACGGCAAGCTGCACCGGAACGAGCTGTCCGGCACGCTGTCCGGGCTCACGCGCGTGCGCCACTTCGTTACGGATGACGCCCACATCTACGTTAGGCCCGACCAGATCGGCTCGGAGATCGAGGCGCTGTTGGACGAGGTGCGCAGTTCCTACTCGTGGTTCGGGCTGGAGCCGCACTTCACGTTCGGCACGCGCCCCGAGAAGGCGTTGGGCGACCCCGCGTTATGGGAACGCGCTGAGAAGCTCATGCGCGAGGCCCTCGAAAGCTCGGGCATGCGCTACCGCACGAAGGAAGGCGACGGGGCCTTCTACGCGCCCAAGATCGACATTCAGGTCGAGGACGCCCTCGGCCGCGAGTGGCAGACGGCCACGATCCAGGTGGACCTGGTGATGCTGCCCGAGCGCTTCGACCTCACCTATGTGGACGAGAACGGCGAGCACGTTCGGCCGGTGGCGATCCATCGGGCCATATACGGCTCGTTGGAGCGCTTCATCGGCGTTCTCGTCGAGCACTTCGCCGGGGCCTTCCCGGTGTGGTGCGCCCCGGTCCAGGCCGTCGTCATCCCGATCGCGGATCGCCATGTCGGCGGCGCGGATGAGCTGGCCGGCCTGCTGACCGCCCGGAAGCTCCGGGTCGAGGTCGACCGTTCGGATAACCGCATGCAGAACAAGATTCGGCTGGCCCAGGAGCAGAAGGTTCCGTACATGCTCGTCCTGGGCGATCGCGAGATCGAGGCGCGCACGGTCGCCATCCGCCATCGTTCGGGCGAGCAGGAGAACGGCGTCTCGTGGGACGCCTTCATCGATCGATTGGCAGACGAGACGGCAGCCCGGCGCCCGTAGAGATCTAACCGACCGGCCCGGGCAGCGGACCGAACCTAGCCCGAGACGGCCTCAGTTCCGCTGAGCTCCGGGGATTCGGCCCCGCGCATTCTGAAGGCCAGGATGGCCAGGAACGCGAGGACCGTCGCCGCCATGCTGGCGAGGACGAGGAGTGTCATGGCTCCGGCTCCGGCGCGCTCCATGAACAGCCCTGTCAAACCCGGCATCACCATGCCGCCGACGCTGTCGCCGAGCATGATCACCGCGCTTACGCCGGCAGTAAGCCGGATCGATTGCACGGCAAGGGTGTATCCGCTCGGCCAGACCGGCGCCATCGAGAGGCCGATGCCCGCGACCGCGAGCCACAGGATGGCCGGCGACGCCGGGAAGGCAATCAACAATCCCAGGAACACAGC
The DNA here is from genome assembly GCA_050010635.1 of Candidatus Limnocylindrales bacterium. Lineage (GTDB taxonomy): Bacteria > Chloroflexota > Limnocylindria > Limnocylindrales > CSP1-4 > Fen-1039. The sequence continues at coordinate 76,380 of JBEKKR010000003.1, read as the reverse complement.
GCAGCCGCTCAACGCCGCAACGAGGATCTGGGCGGGCGCCAGGCGGATCGCAACCGGGATGGACACCAGTCGCCCGAGCGTGAATGCGAACCAGAACAGCGACGTCAGGTAGGCGGCGGCAGCGGCATCGGCCAGCCCGAGCGTTACCGCGCACGTGTAGATCCAGCCGCCGAACGTGATCTCGGCGCTGACATAGAAGAAGAGGAACAGCATCGCCGAGAGCACGATGACCACGAGATACCAGCTGGCAGCGCGCGAGGCTGTTCCATCCGCGGGTGGCGTCCGGACCGGCAAGGGCGGCCGCAGGAACAGGAGCACCGAGGCTCCGACGACGAAGTCGAAGACGGCTAGGACCACGTACGCCTGCCAGTACGCGCCGCCGGCCGTGATCAGCAGCCCGAGGAGGAACGGGCTCAGAAATGCGCCCAGGCCAAAGAAGAAGTGGAGCGCGTTCAGGAACGGACCCGCTTTCCCACCGTGAGTCCAAAGGAGGAGAGTGTTCGCTCCGATGCCTACTACGCCGCCCGCCACGCCTTTGACGACGAGCAGCGCCATCAACAGGCCGATCCAGGGAACGTGAGGGACGAGGAACAGCAGCGTAGCCGAGAGCATCTCGGCCGCTCCGAGAACCACGCGACCCGGCGCCCAATCGAAGAGCCATCCGCCGAGGAGGGTCCCGAGCGTGCCCCCGACCGCCCCGACGAGAAAGGCCAGGCCCATCTCGCCCACCGTCGACCTGGTTTGAGTCGCCAGGGCGGGCAGAGTTGGGCCGATCACGGACATGTCGAGGCCCAGGCACATGAATAGGGCGAAGTAACCTACGGAACGACGTACGGCGGGCGGCACTGCTTTCTCCGAGCGATTTGGCCTGACGGGCGGAGGTATCGGCCGGCCGAGGATAGCGGAACCCGCGGTCGCTCAGAACGGCCTATTGGAGGACCGAGGCGCCGGGGCTTTGTACTCCCGCGATGCGCCGTGCAACCGGCCGGTGGCGGCTCGGGAAGCGTTTGCCCCTCGCGAAACCGCTGTGCTATAGTCCCGCGGGCGACCGCCCGGTGCCGTTGTGCGCCGGGTTGGGCCGCTCGTCTTCTTTCGGGGCAAGGATGCACCGAGAGCGGGCAACCGGAGCACGCTTAGAAGGGGTTCGCCATTAGCCGAGACCTGCGCATCAATCAGATGATCCGTGTCTTCGAAGTTCGGGTCGTCGACGAAGACGGTAGCCAGCTTGGTGTCATGCGAACGGCAGACGCGATGCGGCTTGCGCAGGAGCGGGGGCTCGACCTGGTAGAGGTCGCACCACTTGCCAGCCCCCCCGTGGCGAGACTCCTCGACTTCGGCCAGTACAAATACGAACTGACCAAGCGTGAGAAGGAAGCCAAGCGAAAACAGCGCTCAGTCACCTTCAAGGAAGTTCGCATCAAGCCGAAGATCGGCATAGGCGACTTCGATACGAAGGTCAGGCGGGCGATCGAGTTCCTGGAAGACGGCGATCGAGTCAAGATCTCCGTAACCTTCCGGGGTCGCGAGCTGACCCACCCTCAGATCGGGCGAGACCTTCTGGACAGATTCGCGGAGCAGATCAAGGAACACGGCGTGGTCGAGCGGCCTCCGCTGCTCGAGGGCAAGTCGATGCACATCAGCGTCGCCTCCACTCACAAGCCGAAGGTCCACGAGCCGACCCCGTCGGCAACGGCCAAGGTCCATGCCAGACCCTCCGACGAGGGCGGCGACGAGATCGCTACCGCGCAAGACATCGCGAACGTGGCCCCGCCGGCTCCCCCGGCGCCGCCGAGACCCGAGCCCGAGAACGGCTCGGCGTCGACTGGAGTGTGAGACCGTGCCAAAGATGAAGAGCCACAAGGGGACCGCGAAGCGAATCGGGGTCACCGGCAGTGGCAAGGCCGTCCGTGTCAAGTCGTGGCGCGGTCACCACCTGGAGCTCAAGTCTTCGCGGCGTGCGCGCCGCTATGACGGCAAGTCGATCGTGACCGGCGAGTCGCTCGACCAGGTCCGCCGGCTTCTTCCGTACCTGGGAGTCTGATCCTCGATGGCACGCGTCAAGCGGGGCGTAACCGCCCATCACCGCCACAAGCGACTCCTCAACGACGCCAAGGGGCGCGAAGGCACGAACTCGAAGCTCGTCAGACGCGCTCACGAGTCCTCGCTGCACGCCCTCGCCTATGCGACTCGAGACCGCAAGCAGCGCAAGCGCCAGATGCGGGAGCTGTGGATCATCCGCATCAACGCCGCAGCTCGCCTGAACGGCCTGACGTACGGCAAGTTCATCGCCGCTCTCAAGGAAGCGAAGATCGACATCGATCGAAAGATCCTGGCCGATATCGCCGTCCGCGATGCGGCCGCTTTCGCGCAGATCGTCGCCGTAGCCAGCAAGGCCTAGGAATTGGAAGCGGCCGGAGACGGCCGGCGCACTTCTCACACGTGGCTGAGACGGAGAGAAAGCGAGGGAGTCAGGGCCCGCGGCCTTGACCATTGGTCCCTCAGGGAGGGCGGGCCGAAGACTGAAAGCCCGCCTGGGATCGATCTCGTCGGTTCGCTCCCGAGCCGCTCGCTGAACCCGTGACGGTCCGCGTCACGAGCAGTAGGCGGGCCGGAAGGTCCCCGATACAGGACCGAGGCCATCGCAAGACCGATGGTCACAAGTGCCCTTACCCATAGTCGGCGATCGGCGAGGCGAGAGATCGACCGCCCAGCGGCGACGGCAGCGGGAAGGGAAGCGGGGTGGTACCGCGAGCCCTCGACTCGCCCCCGTCCGGAAGGATGGAGGAGAGCGTCCCCGTCGGGACGATCGGAGTCGGGGGTTCTAGATTCTCGTCAGCACCACGGCGCGGTAGAGCATCCCGGCGGGCAGGGCCCGCGGACCAAGTGAGGAACGGCAGCGTGGATTTCGATAGCCTTAGCGCCGATCTGCGGAGCTTGCAGGAGCGGGCGCTGAAGGAGATCTCCGAGGCGGCGGATCCGGCCGCGCTCGAGGCACTCCAGATCCAGTACCTCGGCAAGAAGGGCGACCTGACGGCCGTGCTGCACGGCATCGGCGCCTTGCCGGCGGAAGACCGGCCGCGAGTCGGCGCTGTCGCCAACGAGGTCGGCGAGGCCGTCAAGGGAGCGCTGGCGACCCGCACTACCGAACTCCATGCCCAGGTCCAAGCCCTTCGCCTTGCGGCGGAGTCGGTCGACGTAACGCTGCCCGGCCGCCCGGTCGGACGCGGAACGCTTCACCCGATCCCCGAGACGATCGCCGCCATCGCCGAGGCGTTCGCCCAGTTCGGCTTCGTGATCTACGAAGGGCCCGAGGTGGAGGACGACGTAACCAACTTCCAGATGCTCAACATGGCCCCAGACCATCCGGCCCGCGACCTGTGGGACACCTTGTACGTTGACATCCCCGGCCACCTGCTGCGGACGCATACGAGCCCAGGCCAGATCAGGGTGATGCAGTCCACGAAACCTCCGCTTCGGGCGCTCCTCCCGGGCCGGTGCTTCCGTTACGAGGCCGTCGACGCCAGCCACGGCTTCGAGTTCTTCCAGGTGGAAGGCCTTATGGTGGACGAGGGGACCTCCCTGGCGGACCTCAAGGGCCTCCTAGACGAAGTCGCCCACGCCCTGTTCGGACCGCGCAAGACGCGCTTCCGGCCCGGCTACTACCCCTTCACCGAGCCGTCGGTCGCCTTCGACGTCCAATGCGTCGTCTGCGGCGGGATCGGATGCCCGGCTTGCTCGAAGTCCGGCTGGATGACGATCCTGGGTGCCGGCATGGTCCACCCGGTTGTGCTCCAGTACGGCGGGATCGACCCGGAGCGCTACCAGGGCTTCGCCTTCGGGATGGGCGTCGAGCGGATCGCGAATCTGCGCCACGCCGTGCCAGACCTCCGCTACTACCTGGAAAACGACCTCCGCTTCCTGGAGCAGTTCCGATGAGAGTCCCGCTGAGCTGGCTGCGCGAATACGTGGACGTGCAGCTGACACCGGAGCAACTGGCCGAGCGCCTGACCCTCCTCGGCATGGAAGTCAAGGGCATCGAGCCGTGGGGCGCTGACTGGCGTTCCGTCGTCGTCGGCGAGCTGCTGACCGTCGAGAAGCACCCGTACGCGGACCGGCTGAATCTGACCACGGTCAACGTCGGGTCGGGCGAGCCCCTCCACATCGTCTGCGGGGCCCACAACATCGAGCCCGGCCAGCGGGTACCGGTGGCTTTGCCGGGCGCAGTTCTGCCGGGCGAGCGGCGGATTGAGCGGACCGAGAAGATGGGCATCGCCTCGGAAGGGATGCTGTGCTCTGGCGACGAGCTGCACATCACCAGCGACGCCGAGGGAATCCTGATCCTGCCGCCGGCGACGCCGCTCGGGATCCAGCTCTCGGATCTCTACGGCGACACCGTACTGGACGTGGACGTCAAACCGAACCGCGGCGACGCGCTGTGCCTGATCGGCCTGGCCCGAGAGGTCGGGGCGGTCACCGGAGCGCCGGTGCGATGGCCGGAGATCGTCGTCGAGGAGACCGGCCGGCCCGTATCTGAACGACTGAAAGTCGAGATCCGCGAACCGGAGCTCTGCACGCGCTTCGTGGGCCGCTGGATCAGCGGGGCGAAGATCGGCCCCTCGCCGGACACAATCCAGATGCGGCTCCAGGCCGCAGGCATGCGGCCAGTCAGCAACGTCGTCGATGCCTCCAACTACGTGATGCTCGAGCTGGGCAAGCCGACGCACACGTTCGACGGCGCGATCATCCACGACGGCACGATCATCGTCCGCCGCGCCGCGGCGGGTGAGCGACTCGAGACCCTGGACCATGTCTGGCGAGACCTGACGTCCGAGACCCTGATCATCGCCGACCCTCGGGGTCCGATCGGCATTGCCGGAGTGATGGGCGGCGCCGGCAGCGAGATCAGCGACACGACCACCGAGATCGCCATCGAATCGGCCATCTTCGATCCGGTCAGCATCCGCCGCACGGGTCATCGCTACGCGCTTCGCTCCGAAGCGAGCTTGCGGTTCGAGAAGGGCCAGGAATTCCGGCTGGCCCGCATCGGCGCCGATCGTGTTGCCCAGCTCACGCTGGCATGGTCCGGTGGAACCTGCGCCCACGGGCGCGTGGACACGGCACCTCAGGAGCCGGGACCGGCTCGGCTTGCCTTCCGGCCGGCCCGGGTCGGCAAGCTGCTCGGTGGCGAGATCCCGGCCACGGAGCAGCGCGAGTTGCTGAAGCGCGTCGGGATCGAGACCGAGGCGGCCTCGGCACCGGTCCGGATCACCGTCGCCTCCGATCCAAAGCCCCTCGTCGTCGACCCGGGCTCGGAAGACGTCGTGGTGGCGGTCGTACCTACCTGGCGCCGCGACATCGTCATCGAGGCGGACGTGGCCGAGGAAGTGGCCCGCATCCGCGGTTACGATGCCACGCCGGCGCACCTGCCGGACACGTTGATGCCCGCGTACCGGCCGTCGCCGGTGACCGTCAGGGACGGCATCCGCGAGATGCTCGTCGGCGCGGGGCTGTCGGAGGTCGTCACCCACGCCCTCGTCGCGCCTCAAGACGGGCCCAGGCTCCGCTGGCCCGACGACGACGGCCTCGACATTCCCGATCCGGCGACCGGTTCGCCCATATCGGTCACGAACCCTCTCTCCGGCCAGTACTCCGTCCTGCGGCAGCACCTTGTCGGCAGCCTGCTGGACGTGCTGACCCTCAACGAGCGAAGCGGCCGCGAGGACGTGGCGATCTTCGAGATCGGCAAGGGCTACGGTCGCGTCGGCGATGCTCCTCGTGAGTGGGCCAGGCTGTCACTTCTGCTGAGCGGCAATGCCGCGCCGCCGGCATGGAACAGGCCTGCCCGCCCGTACGATCTGGGCGACGTCAAAGGCATCGTCGAGTTGCTGTGCGCACGGCTCGATCTTCCCGCACCGACATACACGGCCGACACGCGCGGCTACCCATTCCATCCCGGCCGAGCGCTCGTGGCAGCATCGAAGTCCGCGACCGAGATGGTCGCCGGCCGCCTTGCGGAGCTGCATCCGGACGTTCTGGCCGAGTGGGAGGTGCGCGCGCAGCGAGTGGTGGTCGCCGAGCTTGCCATTCGCGGCCTCGAAGCGGGCTCGCGCCGGCCCGTTCACGTGGAGCCGATAGGTCGTTTCCCCGTCATGGAGCGCGACCTGGCGGTAATCGTGGCCGAGAGCCGGGCGGCGGCTACCGTCGAGGCCGTGATCAGGCGTCACGCCGGCGGCCTGCTGCTGGCGGAGCGCCTCTTCGACCTCTATCGCGGTGCCCCGCTGGCGCCCGACGAGAAGAGCCTGGCCTACCGGCTCGTTTTCGGGGCGAAGGACCGAACGCTGACCGAAGCCGAAGTCGATGCGGCGATGACGGCCGTCCGGGAGGGTCTCGAAGCCGACCTGCGCGCCCATATCAGAAGCTAGGATCAGCGGCGGGCCCGGCGGCCCGGCGGTCATGGCCGACCTGTCACATTGATGCGGGCACTCCGGCGCTGCTAACCTAACCGGGATCTATCCGACCGTACGTCGGCAGCTACCGCCACCGCGGAGGTCGATCGATGGACATCATCGGAGCAATCAGAAGCGCGCCCTTGATCGACCTGGGCCTGCTGCTCGGCCTGGGCCTCTTCGTGTTCCTCGGCGTGGTCCAGGGTGCGATCAGGAGACTGCTCGGGATCGCCTCGATGCTGATTGCCTTCATTCTGGCCGCGAACCTGCGCGATCCGGCCGGCGACTACCTCTCCCACAACTGGACCCAGTTCGACCTCGGCTACGACAGGCTACTAGCGTTCGGGATCATCTTCGTGGTGGCCTCAGTCGTCGCATCGATTGCGATCCAGGGCCTCTACAAGCGGACCGACCTGTCCACCGAGCATCCCGTCGTCGAGGATGTCATCGGCGGACTCCTGGGCCTCCTGCAGGGGATGGTCCTGCTGACAGTGGCGGTAATCATCCTCAGCTCGTACCCGCTCCCGGAGCCGCGCCCCGGGGACCTGACGCAGGTACGCGATGTCCAGAGGATGCTCGTTCACGAATCCCACATCGGCGGCGCGCTGAGGGACCACGTGGCACCGCCGGTCGTTCACATCATGGGCCTGCTTCTGCCGTCCGACCTGGTCTCGATCTTCCCCTGAGCGAACTTGCAGCCGCGGCCGGGTCGACCGGTGGCGCCTCCGTGACTCCGATGACTGCGTTTCCCCGGGTGATCCTCGGCGGCGACATTGAGACGACCGCCCGGCGCCTGCTGGGGGCGCTCCTCGTGAGAGGGACTGGTCCGGAAGCCCGCGCCGGACGAATCGTTGAGGTGGAGGCCTACGTCGGGGAGGACGACCTTGCTTCCCACGCCCGGTTCGGCCGGACCGGGCGGAACGCCGCTATGTTCGGGCCCCCTGGAGTCGCGTACGTGTACCTTGTCTACGGCATGTATTACTGTCTGAACGTCGTCACAGAGCCCCCCGGACGCCCGGCGGCGCTTCTTATCCGAGCCGTAGAGCCGCTGGCCGGCGTCGATTCCATGCGTGCCGCGAGGATGGATCGTGCCGTGCGTCGATCGCGACGCCGCGGTGAGGAAGCGGTAGATCGGACGAGGCATTCCCTCGAGAGGATGCCTGCGGAGCGTCTGGCCGGCGGCCCGGGTCTCGTGTGCGACGCCTTCTCGATAGATGGGACCGACGACGGCCTCGACCTGTGCGACGCGGCGTCGCCGCTGAGACTCGAGATCGCGGCCGGAGGCGTGCCTCGGCCGGTCGAGGCGGGCCCTCGAATAGGGATCGACTACGCCCCGGAGCCGTGGCGAAGCCGGCCGTGGCGGTTCTTCGTCCCGGGCAGTCCATCCCTCTCCACCGGGCCGCGGCGCGGCCCGGGCCGGCGCGAGCCATGACGACCGCCAGAGTACCGCCGGCCGACGCCGGGCCGGGCCGGTCCACGCTGCCTCCGGAAGGTGCCGGGCTCGATCGGCGCTCGCTCGCCCTGCTGGAGTACCCGCTGGTTCGCGCGCGGCTCGCTGCTGCCACCGGGTTCCCGCCTGGACGGCGCCTGGCCGAGTCGCTCGAGCCGTCAACGGACCCGGTGATCGTGGCGCGCGGTCTCGAGGAGACGTCGCAGACGCGCTCCTTCGTGTCCGGCAACCCCGGCGCGGGCATCGGTGGCAGCAAGGACATCGGGCCGTGGATCGATCGGGCGGCGCGCGGCGGGCGGCTGGATCCGGCGCACTTCCTCGACATCGTCGCCACGCTCGAGGCCGCGGCCCGCCTCGGCGACGCGCTGAGCGGAGACAAGCGGCCGCTGCTGCGGGACCTCGCACGGGAGATCCACTCCCTGCCGAGCCTGCGAAGCACGCTGCAGCGCAGCTTCGATCCTACCGGCGAGCTCCTCGATACGGCCTCGCCGCGCCTCGGCGGGCTTCGACGCGCCGTCCGCGCCGCCTACGAGCGGCTGCGCAGCCGGCTGGACCAGTTCATCCACTCCGGCGAGCTGGCCGGCTCGCTCCAGGAGCCGATCGTCACGCTGCGAGGCGGCCGGTACGTGATTCCCATCCGGGCCGACGCCAAAGGCCGGGTCAAGGGGATCGTCCACGACGCCTCGGGCAGTGGCCAGACGCTCTTCGTCGAGCCGCTCGTCGCCGTCGAGCTCGGGAACGCGTGGCGCGAGGCGAAGGTGGCCGAGAGCGCCGAGATCGAGCGCATCCTGGACGAGCTCTCGATGGTGGTCGCCGGGCAGGCCGGGCCCCTGCGCGAGACGCTCGACGCCCTCTCCCGGTTCGACTTCTGGTCGGCCAAGGCCCGATTGGCCGAGGAGATGGACGCCATCGCGGCCGAGATCGCGCCTCGTCCCGAGATTGTGCTCCTGGGCGCGCGCCATCCGGGCCTCTCCGGCCACGTCGTGCCGGTGGACATCCGCCTAGGCGGCGAGTACACGGCTCTGTTGATCACGGGCCCCAACACCGGCGGCAAGACGGTAGCTCTGCGGACGCTCGGCCTGCTGAGCCTGATGCACCAGTCCGGGCTGCACATCCCGGCGGATGCGGGAACGCGCCTGCCCGTCCTCGACGACATCTACGCCGACATCGGCGACGAGCAGTCCGTGGCCCAATCGCTGTCGACCTTCAGCGGCCATCTGCGCTCGATCGTGCGGATCGTCGCGGCGGCAGGCCCGAACAAGCTGATCCTCCTGGACGAGCTCGGCGCCGGGACGGACCCGACTGAGGGTTCGGCGCTGGCGCAGGCCCTGCTCGACTTCTTCATCAAGTCCGGGGCGCTGGTCGCCGCCACGACGCACTACGCCGAGCTCAAGTTGTACGCGCATACCACGGCCAAGGCCCGCAACGCCTCGGTCGAGTTCGACGTCGAGACGCTCAGGCCGACTTACAAGCTGACGATCGGCCTGCCCGGTCAGAGCCAGGCTTTCGCCATCGCCGAGCGGCTCGGCCTGCCGGTCCCGATCGTGGACGACGCCAGGTCGCGCCTGACGGAGGAGCAGCAGGCCTTCGAGGAGACGCTGGCCTCGATCAAGGCCACTCAGCTCGAGACGACCGACGCGCTGGCAGAAGCCAGGCTGGCCGAGGAACGCGCCCGCGCCGCTCTTGCGTCGGCCGAGGACGACCGGCACCGGGCCCGCAAGGAACGCGACGAGGCGGTCAAGACCGCGCGCGACGAAGCGGAGCGGCTCATCGCCGAGGTTCGGTCCGAGGTGCGGGGCATCCGCCGGCGGCTCGAGCGTGAGACGGTCACGCAGCGGAGCCTGGACGAGGACCTGGGGCGGGCCAATGCGCAGCTCGATCGGTTGCCGGCCCTCGCCGATGAACCGGAACCGGCCCGGACGGCCGCCATCCTGGAACCGATCCAGTGGCGCATCGGCATGCGAGCCCGGACTCGGTCCGGCGCCGAAGGCCGGATCGCTGCGCTGGAGAAGGGTGGGCGGCGGGCGACCCTCGAAGCGGGCGGCCTGCGCATAACCGTCGCCGCCCAGGAGCTTGAACCAGCGGCGGGAGGCGATGCCGACGGTGCGAGGTCCGGTGGGTCCGGCGGCGACCGAGCTCAGCAGGGGGCGCGGACCGCTGCCGTGCCGTCGTCGGCATCGCGACTACAGCTCGAACGGGCTCGGACGGTCGCCTCGTCGCTGGATCTGCGGGGCGCCAAGGTCGAGGAGGCTCTCGAGGTCCTGGACCGCTACCTGGACGACGCCTCTCTGGCCGGGCTGGACCAGGCCACGATCATCCACGGGATGGGCACCGGAGCCCTCCGGGACGCCGTTCGCGAGCACGCGGGCTCTCACCCCCTGGTGAAGTCGTTGCGATCCGGAGGCCGTGGCGAGGGCGGCGACGGAGCGACGATCGTCACGCTGTGACGCCGGGTCGGCCGTAACTCGCCGCAGGATGCGACAATCGCCGCGAGGACTCCGCCGCCACGCGGTTCCCGTCTCTGGAGGAGTGACGAAGATTGGGCACCAGCCCGAAGGCCCGGTCGGACGCCGCGCGGTCGGTTAGCGTCGTAGACGCGACGGACCGCGAGCCGGCAGCCTGGGACGAGCTGGCCGTGCGAAGCCCGCTGGGCGAAGCGTTCCAGTCACACGCCTGGGGCGAGCTCAAGAGGGGCCTCGGCTGGACGCCCCTTCGGTATCTCATAGAAGTGCGCGGAGAGCCCGTCGCTGCCGTATCGATCCAGGAGAGGGCCGTGGTCGGGCGCAGGGCGGGCATTCTCGGTCGCTACCGGATCCATTACGCCCCGCGCGGCCCCGTCCTGCTGAAATCGTCCCCGGAGGCGGTCGCGGCAGTTCTTGCCGGGCTTCGCCAGATCGCGAGGACTCGCCATTCGGTCACGCTCACCGTGGATCCGGCCTGGGAGGAGGGGAGCGACCGGGAGGAAGCGCTCAGACCGGCGGGGTTCCGCCGGGCGGCCCGGGACGTCCAGGTGTCGCGCACGGCCATGATCGTGCCCCTGGAGGCCTCTGAGGCGGCTCAGCGCGATCTCCTGGGCCATACCACGCTCTACGACATCAACAAGGCCATATCGCTCGGCGTGGAGACCGAGCGCATCGACATGGCCGACGAGGGCGCTCGCGAGAGGGCCCTGGCGGACTTCTATGAGATTCACGCCGCCACCGGGAAGCGCGAGGGCTTCATCGTCCGCGATCGCGGCTACGAGCTCGAGCAGTGGCGCCGTCTCGGCGAGGCCGGCGTGGCCAGCCTCTGGTTCGCCGGCCTTGGGGGCCGCGACACCGGCGCGCTGCTTCTGCACAGCGGCAAGCTCCTGGTCTACTTCGCGGCGGGGTCGCGCGAGGGCGCCGACATGAGACGTACCCGGGCCAACCACCTGCTCCAGTGGCAGATCATCCGGTGGGCGGCCGGTGCCGGCTTCAGCGGTTACGACATGGGCGGCGTGGACACGCAGCGCGCGCCCGGAGTGCCCCAGGATGAGTCGCATCCGCTGTGGAACCTCTACCTGTTCAAGCGGCGCTTCGGTGGCCGCCCGGCAACGCGTATCCACGCCTACGAGTACGCCCCGAACGCGGTTGTCGGCGCGGCCTGGCGCGTGGCCCGAAGAGTCCGATGACGGACGATCGCCGCACGCCCGGTGAGCCCGACGGCGAGGTGGTGTCGCCGCGCGTCCCGGGCTGGACGCCCCGCCAGGTACTCCCAGGAGAGCTGAGCGTAGGTCCACGGATCGACGATCTCGGTTCGCTGCCGGAACCGGTGCCCGCAGCCTGGCGGCCGGAGCGGTTCCCGCTCCCGGACCGAGGCTTGCGGCGCGGCATGGAGCCGTCCGGGGTCGCCCACGAAGAGGTCGTCATGGCGGACGTGATGCCCGGGTCCGATCTGGCGGCCGACTCGGCGGCCCGATTGGGAGGGCGCGCCATCGCCCTGGCGGGGGTCGTCGTGGTTGCGGGAGTGGTCCTGTCGCGCCTCATCGGCTGGCTCCGGACCGCCGTCTTCCTGGCCGAGTTCGGCGGTCGGAGCAACGACCTCGATTCGTTCTACAACGCGTTCCGGCTGCCGGACACGCTCTTCCAGCTGGTGGCTGCGGGGGCAATCGGGTCGGCGCTCGTGCCCGTCGCGTCAGCGCTGCTGGACAAGGGCGAAGTGGAACGCGCGAAGCGGCTGATCGCGACCATGGCCAACCTGATGGTCCTGGCGCTGATCCCTCTCGCCGTGATCGTCTGGATCGTGGCTCCGTCCATCGTCGCCGCCATCCTCCCGCCGCCGGCCTCCGACCCGACGCAACTCGACGTCCGGGTATTCCTGACCAGGGTGATGCTGCTGTCGCCGATACTCCTTGCCTTCGGGGCGGTCATGTCCGCCGGACTCAACTCCATCGGTATCTTCGGGGCGCCTGCCCTGGCGCCCAACGTCTACAACCTGGCGATCATCGTCTGCGCTGTTGCCCTGACGCCATTCCTGGGTATCTCCGCCCTCGCCGTAGGCGTGGTCGCGGGCGCCTTGGGTCTGGTCCTGACGCAGGTTAGGGCCATCCGACGCGCGGGTCTCTACGCTCCGCAGATCCACCTGCGCGACCCCGCCGTGCGAGAGACGCTCCTGCTGATGGCGCCCCGGGCTCTAGGCTTGGGTGCGACGCAGCTCGTGTTCCTGGTCACGACGTTCTTTGCCGACACGATGGGGACCGCCGGGCCGCTCACCTGGTATAACAGCGCCTTTACGGCGCTCCAGATCCCGGTCGGCTTGATAGGCGTGCCGCTGGGGATCGTTCTATTGCCGCCTCTCTCGCGAGCCATCGCGGCGGGCGACGACGCCCGGTTCCGCAGGCTCGTCGATCAGTCGGTGCGCCTGTTGCTATTCGTGGTCGTGCCCCTGACCGGGGCGATGATGGTGCTAGCGGTGCCGACGCTGGCCGTCCTGTATCAGCACGGCGCGTTCGACGCGGATGCCACCGCTTCCACGGCCACGATCTACGAGGTCTTCCTGCTCGGGCTCGTGGCCCACGTGCTGATAGCCCTGCTCGCCCCGATCTTCTACGCCGGCAAGGACACCAGGACGCCCGTCACCGCGGCGCTCGCGGCGGTGGCCGTGGACGTGGCCGCAGCCGTCGTGCTGTTCCCCTTCATGCACCTCGAGGGCCTCGCTCTCGCGATCGGCCTGGGGGCCTGGGCCGAGGTCTTCCTGCTCGTGATCTTCATGGAGAGGAGGATCGGGTTCGACCTGCGGCCCATCGCCTGGCACGCCATTGCGTTCGTCGGCGGAGCATGCGTGGCAGCGGCTGCCACGATGCTGGCCGCCCGATACGTCGAGAACTCCATGGGCGGGCCGTCGTCCCTCGTCGTTCAGATGGCCGAGATCGCGGCCGGGGGTCTCGTCGGCCTTGTCACGTATCTGGCCTGGTCCAGGGCATTCCGCCTGCCGGAGCTGGACGCAGCGGTAGCCCTGGTGCGGACCATCGTCGGTCGACGGAGAGGGGCGGCGGCGGGGCTGCCGGACGACTAACGGCGTGCCCGGCGCAGTCGCCGGTATAGCCAAGGCGGCAGGAGCAGCGGCAGCGCGGCCGGGTTTGGCGTCGGCGTCGGTGTCGGCGTCGGCGTCGGCGTCGGTGTCGGCGTCGGCGTTCCCGTTGGCTTGGGTGTCGGTGTCGGCGTGGGTGTCGGCGTGGGCGTCGGCGTGGCGGTGGGCGTCGGCGTGGGCGTCGGCGTAGGCGTGGCGGTGGGCGTCGGCGTGGCGCTCGGCGACGGCGGCGGGGATCCTGTGTTCATGGTGCAGTACGTGGTTGGCGCGAAGGGGGCTCCCCACGTGGCCCCGTACGGCGTCCAGAACCCCGTCTGGTAGAAGTACATGGTCGGGCTGTTGTTGGGACCGCCGCGCTTCCCGACGCCGGTCTGAGCCCGGGCTATCCAGATCCCGTCGTACTTCTGCCACGTGGCGTTGTTCGAATCGACGTTGCTCAGGTCCAGGAAGCCCTTGGTGTCCTTGGTGCCGGGGCAGTCGTAGGTCCACAGCGTGTTCGAGACAGTGTCCACGTCCATCGGGACCTTCGTAGTGTCGACCTGGCCCGGAACGGTCCCGTTGATGAAGACCTCGTCGATGATCTTGTCGGGCGGCGTGAAGGGCCCGGGCAGCATGCCGCTGTAGGCGTCGATCTTGGCGTGGGTAATGCCGGCCGGCTGCTTGAAGTCGGCCACGGGGGTCCCGGCGGTGGCGTCCTGCATGAAGGCATGCCATATCGGCGCGGCCATCTCGAGCGACATTACGCTGTGGCCGGGGGAGTGGTCGCTGTTGCCCGCCCAGACGCCGGCCACGATTGCCGGCGCCTTCGGGTCGGCGGGTGGCGCCACATAGCCGACGGCGAACAGATCCTCGGTCTGATCGCTGGTGCCCGTCTTGAGGGCGGCGGGCCGGCGCGTGCTGCCCGACGTGAGCTTGTACTGGCTCCACCAGTTGTTCTGGGCCGGGTCCGTGTTGCCGGCCAGGATGTTCGTCATCACGTAAGTCGCCGCCGGCGTTGACGGGTGCGTAGTCGTCGGCACCTGGTTGGCGAAGACCTGGCTGCCGCTGGCATCGGTGATCGAGAGGATCATGGTCCGCTGCACCAGCGTGCCGCTGTCGGCGATGGCCCCGTAGGCCGAGACCAGGTCTGCCGGGTGAACCTCGACGGTGCCGATTCCGATCGAAACGCCCGGGTTGGAGTTGGGCGGGAATGTCAGCCCGAAGTCCTGGGCGCGCTGCATCACGTGGTTTACGCCGTTGATCGCGGCTGCCTTCACCGCCGGTATGTTGAGCGAGTACTGGAGTGCCTCGCGCAGCCGCACCGGGCCGCGCTCGAAGCCGTCGGCATCGTGCGGGATGTATCCGCCGCCGAAATCCGTGGCCACGTCCATGAAGAGAGAGGCCGCGGTCAGCGACCCATCCTGGATCCCGATCAGGTAGTCGATCGGCTTGAAGGAGGAGCCCGGCTGGCGTCCGATCCCGGACGACAGGACGTCGAATTGCGGGTCGAAGTAGTCCTGCCCCGCCCTGGCCGGATCCTTGATCGTGTTGCCGTAGAAATCGGCGCTGCCGGCATACGTGAGGACCTGGCCGGTCCGGTAGTCCACGGCGATCAGGGCGCCGTTGTGCAGGTTGCCGTTCCTCAGCCCGACATTGCTGGTCGAGCTGGGGCCGATGATCCTGCTGTAGTCATACGAGTCGGTCTTGGGGGTGATGCCCAGGTTGGCGAGATAGGCGATGTCGTCCGGGAGCGTGGGCTGGTTTGGGCCGAAGACGTACGCCTTGAGCCATTTCTCGGCCGAGTTCTGCTTGGGGACATCCAGCGTGGTGATGACCTTGTAGCCGCCCGTGTCGACGGGCGCGCAGTCCGCGGGATCCGTGCCCTGGCCGCACAGGAGATCCGCCAGCTGCTGCCGGACCATGAGATCGAACTGCGGTGCGATCATCACGGGCTGGTTCGTGGGATGCAGGACGACCGGCTCCAGCTCTGCCTGGACGAGATCGGCATCGTTGTACTTTCCCCTCAGCAAGCCGTCGCTGTTGGCGCGGCGCATGTCCTCCAGAATCGCGTTCCGGCGCAGGACGATCGATTTGTCGTCGGCAACGACCAGAGTGTGGTCGGGCTGCTCGTCGGCATTGGCGACGAGGTCGTAGGAGGACGGTGCCTGCAGGATGCCGGCCAGGATCGCGGCCTGGGCGATGGTCAGCTTGCTGAGGTCGGTAATGCCGAAGTAGCCCAGCGCCGCGGCGGCGATGCCGTAGCTCTGGTTGCCGTAGAAGTTGATGTTCAGATAGGCGGTGATGATCGCCTGCTTGCCTTCTTCGCCGGGGTAATCCTGGGTCAGACGGACCGACTGGATGATCTCCTTGATCTTGCGATCAAGAGTGCTGGTGGTCGGTGGGAGGATGTCCGGGACTTTGCGGACCAGCTGCTGCGTGATCGTGGAGGCGCCTCGCGGCCGGCCGGAGACTGCGTCGCGCACGGCTGCCAGGATGGCCGCCGGGTCGAAGCCCGTGTTCGTCCAGAAGGTCTTGTCTTCGGTGCTCGTGGTGGTGTCGAGCACGACGTTCGGGATCTCGGCGAACTTGAGGACGCGCCTGTTCTCAGAGCCGAATGCCGCGAGCTGGATCTTGCCGGTGCGGTCGTAGAGGACCGTCTGCTGGTTGTACTTGATCCCCTCGAGAGCCTGCCTCGGGTCTTGGAGGTCCTTGCTGTAGGCCGAGTAGACCTCCACAGTGCCGACGAAGGCCACCAGGCTCAGCCCGAATAGCCCTCCGAGAATGAAAAGGGGCAGGATGATGGCGACGCCTCTGCCCGCGCCGGGGCCGGGGCGCCGTGCGCCCGTGCGATTGCGGCGGTGGCGTTCGCGTCGGGCGAGGCTGGTCTGCATGGCGGCTCGCAAGATAGCATACGTAGACAGGCGGGCAGTCCAACCCTCCCGCTGGGCCTTCGGACGAGCCGATGCCCCACGGCGTGACGACAAGGAGCGGATGACGGCAATGACTCTGGCAGGCGAAACCGACGGGGTCGATCGCACGACGGCTGCGGCAGGACTCCCCGGGCTGCTCGACGAGCTGCGCTGGCGGGGCATGCTCCACCAGGCCAGCAGCGGGCTGTCCGAGCGGCTCGCCACCGGGGGCCCGATCAAGGGCTACAACGGCTTCGACCCCACCGGCTCGTCGCTCCACATCGGCAGCCTCGTCCCGATCTTCGGCCTGATCCACCTGCAGCGAGCGGGCGGCACGCCGGTGATCGTCGTCGGCGGTGGCACCGCCATGATCGGCGACCCGTCCGGCCGCACGGCCGAGCGGCTGCTGCTGAGCCGGGCCACGGTCGAGGAGAACATCGTCGGCATCCAGGCCCAGCTGACCAAGTTCCTGGACTTCGACGGCCCCAACGGCGCCGAGCTTGTCGACAACTACGAGTGGCTCAGCTCGTACTCGCTGCTGCGCTTCCTGCGCGATATCGGCAAGCACCTGACGGTGCCGTACATGCTGGCCAAGGACTCGGTCCAGATTCGCCTGGACCAAGGCCTGAGCTTCACCGAGTTCAGCTACATGCTTCTCCAGGCGGCCGACTTCCTGCACCTGTACCGGACCGGCGGCGTCGAGATGCAGATGGGCGGCGCCGACCAGTGGGGCAACATGACCGCCGGCCTCGAGCTGATCCGGAAGGAGTTCGGCGCGGGAGGCGGGCAGGAGCTTGCATACGCCCTCAGCTACCCGCTGCTGACCAATCCGAGCGGCGACAAGTTCGGCAAGACCGCCGCCGGGACGAGCGTCTGGCTCGACCCCGAGAAGACGAGCCCGTTCGCCTTCTACCAGTACTGGCTGGATGCCGACGACCGGGACATCGGCAAGTACCTGCGGACCTTCACTCTCTTCGACCGGGCGAAGGTCGAGGAGCTGGAGGCGGCGCAGGCAGCGCACCCGGAGACGCGCGTGGCCCAGAAGGCCATGGGGTACGACCTGACGGCCCGGGTCCACGGCGAGGGTGCGGCGAAGAACGCCGTCCGGCTTAGCGAGGCGGCCTTCTCCAAGGAGCCGATCCGCGACCCCGAGGTGCTCGCTGGCCTCTTCGCGGATATCGACCATTTCGAGTTCACCGCCGAGGACCTCGCCGGCGGCGCGCTGCGATTGGCCGTCGCGAGCGGCATCTACACCTCGAACGGCGAGGCGCGTCGCGCGATCGCCCAGGGCGGCCTCTCCATCAACGACGAGCGTCTGAAGGCGCCCGAAGACGTCATTCCGGCCCCGATCGATGGGCGCTACCTGGTTCTTCGGGCCGGCAAGTCGAGCGTCCGAATCGGCCGGCTGAAGGGCTGACCGTCGCCGGTTGACATCGGCCCCTCAGGCCCGATGTCGCTCCCTTAGGCGAGAGATCACCGCGGTCGGCGGTAGGCCGCGTTCACGGAGCAGGACGAGGGTGTGGTAGAGCAGGTCCGCGACCTCGCCCGTCAGGGCGTCGCGGGTGGCGGCGCGGCGATCGGGCGAGGCCGCGGCGTCGTCCTTGGCGGCCATCAGGACCTCGGTGGCCTCCTCGGTGACCTTGCGGCCGGGAGCGTCTACGCCACCGGCCAGCAGGCGCGCGGTGTAGGAAGTGGCGGGGTCCGCGGTGGCGCGGGCGTCGATCGTCGCCCAGAGGGTTTCCAGCCAGTCGAAGCCCTGGCGAGCGGCGCCGGGCGGGATCGGGGCGGCCGGCCCATCGGCCGGGTCGAAGCAGCTGCGGGTGCCGCGATGACACGTCGGTCCGGCCGGGTCGGCTTGGATCAGCAGCGCATCGTCGTCGCAGTCGATCGAGATGTCGACGAGGCGCAGGACTTTGCCGCTGGTCTCACCTTTGCGCCATAGCTGATCCCGGGAGCGCGAGTGGAAGTGGACCTCGCCTGTAACGAGGGTCGCGGCGAGGGCTTCCGCGTCCAAGAACGCCACCATGAGCACCCGGCCGTCGGCCGCATCCTGAACCACGCCGGGAACCAGGCCCGTCGGGCCCCAGGCCACTTCGTGCGAGAGCAGCTGCTTCCCGGTCATGCGACGGCCCCCTCGATGCGGCGAACGGGCAGACCGGCGGCCGCCATCGCGGCCTTGACGTCCGAGATCGAGTACGCCCGGCGATGGAAGATCGAGGCGGCCAGAACCGCATCGGCCTTGCCGTCGCGGACCGCGGTCACGAAGTCGCCTGGGCCGGCCGCGCCGCCGGACGCGATGACCGGGACTCGCACGCGCGTGGCGATGGAGGCTAGCAGCTCAGTGTCGAAGCCGGTGTGCGTGCCATCGCGATCCATCGAGGTCACCAGGAGTTCGCCGGCGCCCAGTTCGACCGCCCGCATCGACCATTCGATGGCATCGAGATCGGTCGTCTTCCGGCCGCCGTGGGTCACGACTTCCCAGCGCGGCGTCGCGCCGGCGTCACGCGTCAGCCGGCGCGCGTCCACCGCGCACACGACCGCCTGGCTGCCGAACTTGTGGGCACAGGCGGTCAGCAGTTCGGGCGTGGCGACGGCAGCGGTGTTGAACGACACCTTGTCGGCGCCGGCCCGCAGCACGTCGCGCATCTCCTCGACGCTGCGAACGCCGCCCCCCACGGTCAGAGGCACGAAGGCGCGGCTCGCCGTCCGGCGCACGACTTCAAGCATCGTCCCGCGACGCTCGTGGGCGGCCGTGATGTCGAGAAAGACGATCTCGTCGGCGCCCTCGTGGGCGTAGCGTTCGGCCAGCTCCGCCGGGTCGCCCTCGTCGGTCAGGTTGACGAATTTCGTTCCCTTCACGACGCGGCCTTTGTCCACGTCGAGACATGGGATGACGCGGCGGGTGAGCATCACGCCGCCCGAGCCGCAGCGGCCGTCTGGGCCGCCACGAGCCCGACGAAGTTCGAGAGCAGCCGCAGTCCGGCCTCGGACGACTTCTCGGGGTGGAACTGGAGCCCGTATAGCGAACCGCGGGCGACGGCGCTGGCGAACGGCCGGCCGTGCGTCGTGCGGGCCAGGATCAGGCTTTCGTCGGCGGGCGCGGGTACGAACGAGTGGACGAAGTAGAAGTACGAGGCGTCGGCGATGCCGTCGAACAGCGGGTGCGGCCGGACGAAGTCGACCGAGTTCCAGCCGATGTGCGGCAGGGTAGGCGCGTCGACCAGCGGTACGGTTCGGCCTGCCAGGAGCCCCAGCGTTTCGGCGCCACCCTCATCGCTCGCGTCGAAAAGAAGCTGGTACCCCAGGCAGATACCGAGACACGGTTTGCCGGCGAGGATCCAATCGCGTAACGGATCGAGAAGGTCGCGCTCGCTCAGGTGAACCATGGCAGGCGGGGCTGCGCCGACCCCGGGAACGACTATCGCGTCGACTCCGGCCATTCCCGAGGCGTCTTCGGCCACCGAGACCTCGGCTCCGACGGCCGCCAGCGCGCGCGTGATGCTGACCATGTTCGCGGCGCCGTAGTCGAGCACGGCGACCTTGACGGCGCGACTCATCCGAGGCCTCCCTTCGTGGAGGCCGGCCCCTGCCGTCGCGGATCGACTGTCACGGCAGCGCACAGCGCCCGACCGAGTGCCTTGAAGGCGGCCTCGGCCAGGTGGTGGTCGTTGCGGCCGCGCCCTTTGAGATTGAGCGTCACGCCGCCGGCTCGGGCGAACGATTCGAGCGTGTGCTCGATCAGCTCGAGCGGCAGCTTGCCGGCGCGCTTGCCCTTGAACGGCAGGTCCACGACCGAGTACGGGCGGCCGCCGACATCTACGACGGCCGTGGCGACGGACTCGTCCATCGGCACGGCGGCGTCGCCGAAGCGGGCGATGCCGTCTCGATCGCCGAGGGCCTGGGCCAGGGCGGCGCCCAGGACGAGCGCCACGTCTTCGACCGTATGGTGTTCGTCGATGACCAGGTCGCCGGTAGCGGCGATCTCCAGGTCGAAGAGGGCGTGGTAGGCCATGGAGCCGAGCAGGTGATCGTAGAAACCCACGCCGGTCTCGATGCTCGTCTGGCCGGTCCCATCGAGCTTGAGCGTGACCGTGATCTGCGTCTCCTTCGTGGAGCGCGTTACGGTGGACCAGCGCGGGCCGGAGGCGGTGACGGTTCCGATCTGGCTCATGCGGGGATCCCCCTGGCTGCTTCGATGAGGCGGTCGTTCTCGGCGGCCGACCGGACGGTCAACCGAAGGCAATCGGCAAGCGGGTGGTCGGGGCCGAAGGTTCGCGGCACGAGGCCGGCCCGTAGGAGCGTCTCTGCGGCGGCACCGGCCGACTCGCGCGTCGAGAAGCGGAACAGGATGAAGTTGACCCGCGATGGGTATGGCCGCCAGCCGATCGCCGAAAGCTCGGCGGTGAGGCGGGCACGTTGCTCCGAGATTCGCGCCACGTTGGCCCACGCAAGCTCGGGTCGGTGCAGCGCGGCCGTTGCCAGGGCCGCCGAAACGGTCGAAACCGAGGCCGGCGCGCGGAACGACATGATCGGCGCGAGGGTTTCGGGGCTTGCGATGGCGAACCCGACGCGTGCGCCGGCGAGGGCATACGCCTTGCTGAGCGTCCGAACCTCGACCAACCGCGGGTAACGTTCGCGTAGTCGCAGGAACTTGATCCCGGTGAACTCGAGGTAGGCCCCGTCGACGACCACGGCGGGTGCCTGTCGACCGTCGGCGGCAGCGTCTGCGGCGATGCGATCCAGCAATGCCCCGATGCGCTCGGGTGATTCGGCCGAGCCGGTCGGGTTGTTCGGCTCGCACAGCCAGACCAGGTCGGCGGTGCGGGCCGCGCCGGCCATTGCCGGAATGTCGAGCCCAAAGCCCGCCTCCGGGGCCAGACGCAGGACGCCCCGGAAGTTGGCGCCGCGCTGCTCGGTCACGATCCGGTACATCGCATAGGTCGGAACCGCCGCGACGGCCACGGAACCCTCGCGCAGGAAGGCCCGGGCCGAGAGATCGAGCGCCTCATCGGCTCCGGCGGTCGGCAGCACTTCCTCTGTCCCCACACCATATGTCGTGGCAGCGGCGCGGACGAGCGTCGCGTAGTCGCTGGGCGGGTATTCGGAAAGGACCGGCACGAACGGCCCCGCCAGCACATCGCGCAGGTCCGGCGGGAGCGGCGACGTATTCACGTCATACCGGACGATCGCCTCGCGCGGCAGGCCGTATTTGGCGGCCAGGAAGTCCGTAGTCGGCTCCCAGTCGTAGGTTGGGAGAGGCTTGGCCGGCGCGCTCATTCGACGCCCTCGAAGCGCAGCTCGACGGCGCGCTTGTGGGCCATCAGGCCCTCCGCCTCGGAGATCGCCTCGACGGCATCGCGGATGGACGCCAGCCCGTCGCGGGTGATCCGCTGGACCTGCATGAACTTGCCGTAGCTCTCGGTGGAGAGCGCGCCGCAGGAGCGGGCCAGGCCGCCGGTCGGCAAAACGTGGTTGGCGCCCGAGGCGTAGTCGCCGGCGGATTCCGGGGCGAACGGCCCCACGAAGAGCGACCCGGCGTTCCGCAGCCGGGCCACGGCTTCCTCCACGGCATCCACCACGACCGAGAGGTGCTCGGGGGCGTAGGCGTTGACGAAGTCCAGCCCGGCGGCGCGGTCCGGCGCCAACACGACCAGCGCGCCCGCCGCCAGAGACCGCTCCAGGATCGACCGTCGGGCCGCCGTTTCCAGTTGCCGGCCCAACTCCACCTCGACGAGAGCGGCGAACGGCGCGTCCCATGTGACCAGCAGGGCAGGGGAGTTGGGGCCGTGCTCGGCCTGCGAGAGCAGGTCCGAGGCGACGTGGGCGGGATCGGCGGTGGCGTCCGCCACGACCGTGACTTCGGACGGACCGGCCGGCAGGTCTATCCCGCATTCGCCGAAGACCTCGAGCTTGGCCGCGGTCACCCATGCGTTGCCGGGACCGACGATGCGATCGACCGGCTCCACTCCGGCCTTCGGCAGCCCGTAGGCCAGCGCTCCGACCGCCTGGGCGCCGCCGGCGACGATGAACACGTCCACTCCGACGAGCCCGGCCGCGCCCAGCAGCGTCGGGTTGAGCCCTCCCTCGGCATCCGCAGGGGAGGCGACGACGATCGTCTCCACGCCGGCAACCTTGGCCGGAACGACGCCCATCAACAGGGAGCTGGGGTAGGCCGCGGAACCGCCCGGAGCGTAGACGCCGACGCGCGACAACGGCACCCAGCGCCGCTCGATCTCCACGCCCGGAACGATCGTCGTGGTCCTGGTTTCCGGCAGCTCCGTCTCGGCGAAGCGGCGGATGTTCCGGATCATCTCCTCAAGGCCGGCCCGGATGCGCGGCGGCAGTGCGTCGCGAGCGGCCTCCATCTCGCCCCGGGTCACGAGGAGCGATCCGTCGGCTCGCCCGCCGCCGTGACGGCGGTTGGCCTCGCGGACCGCGGCATCCCCGCCCGCCTTGACGGCCGCGAGGATGGCACGGGCACCCTCACGCACGGCCGGATCGGGCACCGCACCACGCCGCAGGAGGGCGCGGACCTCGGCGGCGACGGCCGGATCGGCCTCGGCGCGCGCAAGCTCGAGGCGGCGCAGCGCGAAAGCCGGCGCCGTCATGGAACGAGCTTCTCGATCGGCAGGATGAGGATTCCGGACGCGCCGGCGGCTTTGAGCTTCGGCAGGAGCGTCCAGACCTGGTCGGCCTCGACGACGGAGTGGATCGCGCACATCCCCTCGTGCGCGAGCGGAATGATCGACGGCGACTCCAGGCCCGGAAGCAGGTCTTCCAGCTCGACCAGCTTCGACTTGGGGGCGTTCATCATCAGGTACTTGCGATCGCGGGCAGCCAGGGTGGCCCTCAACATCGTCTGGATCGACTTGACCGCCTCCGCCCGGTCGGACAGCGCGGCCCCGTTCGCCAGCATCACCGCCTCCGAGGCGAAGATCTCCTCGATCGGCCGGAGACCGTTCACGACCATGGTCGAACCGGTGGAGACCAGATCCACGATCGCCTCGGCCAGGCCGAGCCGCGGGGCGACTTCGGCCGCTCCCGAGACCGGGATCACATCCACCGGGATCGAGCGCGCCTCGAAGAAGTGCCTGGTGAGGTTCATGTGCGAGGTCGCGACCCGCAACCCGGCCAGGTCCTCGGCGGCCCGGAAGGGTGAGTCGTTGGGCACGGCGATGGTGAGGCGGCAACGGCCGTAGCCCAGGCTGTGGACCTGCGGCACGGTCGTGCCGGATTCGGCCACGAGGTCCAGCCCGGTCACGCCGAGCTCCGCCACGCCGTCGCTCACGAACTCGACGATGTCGTTGGTCCGGACGAAGAGGATGTCCAGGTCGAAGTTCTGGACGCGGGCGACAAGGGAGCGTTCCCCGGCTTCGAAGACGAGCCCGGCGTCGCGCAGCAGGGCGACGGTTGGCTCGACCAGCCGGCCCTTGTTGGGTATGGCAAGGCGCAGGCGGCGCGTCATCGAGCCGACTCTGCGGCCGAGCTCCCGGCCGTTCGCAGGCGCTCGAGCGCCTTCGTGTAGCCGCCTTCGCCGTGGTGGAGCCACTGGGCAATGCGAGTAATGGTCGCCGTGCTGGCCCCGGTCCGGCTCGAGATCTCGGCATAGTGCATGCCCGAGTCCAGCAGCCGCACGACTGCCCAGCGCTGGGCCATGTCGTGCAGCTCGCCCAGGGTGCAGAGGTCGCGGAAGAACGCGGACGCCTCGTCGACGGACTCGAGGCGCAGTATCGCCTCGAACAGCTCGCCGGCCGCCTCGTTCCGCCAGGCTTCCATCGCGCTCATTCGTCGTTCCTCGCTCGTGACTTCCGGATCGTCGCCGTCCCTTCGGGGTGTCGCGGCGCGTGCTTATGTAGTAGCATAGTAGCATGCTACAACGTACGCAAGCGCGACAACCCGGGGCGTTCGAGCTGCTGCCGGCCATCGACCTGCGCGGAGGCCGGGTCGTGCGGCTTGCCGAGGGGGACTTCGCGCGGGAGACTGTCTACGGCACCGATCCGGTCGAGGTCGCGCTCGGCTTCGCCGCCGCCGGCGCGAGCTGGATCCACATCGTCGACCTGGACGGGGCCCGCGACGGGACGCGCCGCCAGACCGAGGCCGTGGCTCGGATTGTCGAGGCAGTAGGGGAGCGGGTTGCGTGCGAGGTGGCCGGCGGGCTGCGCGACGAGGCGGCCCTGGAGTCGGTCCTCGGCGCCGGGGCTGCGCGTGCGGTCGTTGGAACGGCGGCTCTGCGCGACCCGGACCTCGTGGCGCGGCTGATTGCCCGTTTCGGCGTGGAACGGATCGCCATCGCCCTGGACGTCCGCGATGGCATGGCGGTCGGTCAGGGCTGGGTGCCGGGCACGGCGGGCGTGGCCGTCGAGGCGGCTCTCGCCGCTCTCTCCGGTCGGGGCGCCCGAACCTTCATCGTGACCGCGATCGAGCGCGACGGCCTGATGTCCGGGCCCAACCTCGAGCTTCTGGGCCGGATGGTGGATCTCGGGAAGGGAGAGATCATCGCCTCCGCGGGCGTCTCGTCGCTCGACGACATTGCCGCGGTCCGCTCGGCGGGCTGTGTCGGCGCTGTCCTGGGCCGCGCCATCTACGAGGGCTGCCTGGACCTCGCCAGCGCGATCCGGACGATCTCGGCGAACCGGGCCGGCTGAGTGATCGGGGCGTCGTGGCGGGCGCCCGGCATCTCCTGGTGCCCCGCCGTCGCGATCGCCCTCGTCAGCGCCGCGGCGATCGCGACGTAGAAGGGCTCGCTGGCTCCGCCGGTCACGATCGTCACGGGGCAAACGATCTTGCTCGCGTCGAAGGCGGCTCGATCCAGGAACCCGAGATCGGCGATGACGCTGTCGCCCCGAGCCAGGAGCGCCGACCGCTGGGCGGCCGGAAGGGCGTCGAGCATGGCCGACGATCCGATGGCTCGGAGGAAGACTTCGGCAGCCGCCGGGGCGCCGCCCGCCTCGTACGCCGCGGCAACGCGAGGCCCGAGACCGGCCATCTCGCCCAGCTCGCCGGCGCCGAGAGCCTGCACGATAGGGGGTTCGTAGGCGACGACATCCGCTACGCGCTGTGGGGCGGCGGCAGCGATCGCCAGCGCCAGCAGGCCTCCGAAGCTGTGCCCGACAACGGCCGCGCGCTCCACGCCCTCCGCATCGAGAAGAGCCAGCGCGTCGGCTACCTGCTCGTCCAGCGGGACAGGACCCGGCCGGACCAGGCTTCTGGCGCCGCTGCCGCGCCGATCGGGCACAAGGATCGGGGCCTCCTCGGCGAGCAGTCGGGCGAGGGGCTCGAGCTGGCGGCCGTTCGAGAGAGTGGCGTGCAGCAGCAGGATCGCGTCGAATTCGGGACGCCGCGGGGCGGCCGGAAGGGCCGCGTCCGGCGTCGTCGCGTCGAACCGACGATAGGCGATTCGGGTGCCATCGGGGCGGGCGACGTGCCGGACCGCCTGGTCCGGCCGGCGAACCGGCGGCTCGGGCGACGGCGGAAGCGGGCTCGACTCTTGGGCGACAGCAGCAGACGCCGCGGCATCGATGAGGTCGCGCAGCGCTACTCGCTGCAGCTTGCCCGCGCTGGTCCGGGGCAGCACCGGCAGGCGGAGGAAGGCCACCGGCACCTTGAAGGCCGCCAAACGTGCGTGGCAGTAGGCTCGGAGATCCTCGTCGGCGGCGCTCGCGCCCGGGCGGAGCGCGATAGCGGCCACCGGGACAGCGGCCCATCGGGAGTCCGCGCGGCCTGTCACACCTGCGTCGGCAACGGCGGGGTGGCTCGCCAGAACGGCCTCGACTTCGGCCGGGTAGACGTTCTCACCGCCGGAGACGATCAGATCCAGCCGCCGATCCGCGACGGTCAGGTAGCCCTCGCCGTCGATCCGCCCCATGTCGCCGGTCCGATACCAGCCGTCGGACGTGAAGGCATCGGCCGATTCGGGCCCGGCGCCAACGTACCCGCTGAAGACGCTCGGGCCGCGGACTTCGATCTCCCCGATGCCGTCGCTGCCCGGCCGGGTCACGCGCAACTCCACCCCCGGCAGCGCCCGTCCGGCAGAGTCGGGATGTCCCGCCGCCTCCGCGGTCGCAAGGGCCGTCACGCCCGAAGCGGTTTCGGTCATGCCGTACGTCGGGACAACGGGCCAGCGGAGAGCCAGCGCCCTCGTGACAATGCCGGAAGGTATCGGGCCGCCTCCGAGCAGCACGGCTCGAAGGTTCGATGGCGCGGGCGCAGTGCCGGTCGCGTTGAGGATCCGGGCGAGTTGCGCCGCCACGAGAGAGACGTGACTGACCCGCGGGTCGGAGACCGCGCCCAGCAGCGAGGCCGTGTCGCTGCCGGCGGGAACCACGACCGGCCGACCGGACAGGGCGGCTCGCCAGATGACGCCCAAACCGCCGACGTGCGCGGTCGACAACGACGCCAGCCAGCCGGTCGCGGGTGGGAGGAATTCGTTCCACGCTGCCGCGCTGGCCGCCAGCGCCCCGTGGGTCAGGACGGCACCCTTGGGCGTGCCCGTGGTCCCCGATGTCGCGACTATCACGGCGGCATGTTCGGCTGCGTCCAGGGTCGGCGGCGGCGAAGGCGCGGTCGCGCCTGCCAGGAGTTCGTCCAGAGTCAGCACGGACGGTGCGAGTTGGCGCGCCAGGCCGGCAGAACCGGTGTCGGCGACGAGGCGGGAGACCTGCAGGTCGGTGAGGATCGCCGAAAGCTCCCGCGGGGCCAGCCGGTCGTTGAGGGTTACGACCACGACATGCGCTCTGGCGGCCCCGTGCAGGAAGGCCACGGCCCCGGTGCTCGCTCGGGCAAGGAGGGCGACTCGATCGCCGGGCGAAAGGCCGGCCACGAGCAGCCCGGCGGCGACGACGTCCGCCTTCGCGTCGAGCTCGCGCCAGGTCCATGAGACCGGACCGTCGACTACGGCAGGGTTCTCCGGGCCGAGCTCCGCATTGAGGCGCGCAGTCGCGGCGAGCAGGGGAGCGGACCGGCCGTCCGGGCTTTTTCGACTCATCGGCCGGAACCGATCCTCTCGACGGTGTAGCGCTCCAGCGCCCCATCATCCACGGCCAGCTCCGGAGGCAGGAAGATCCGGCCCCCGGCGACCGAGGCCGAGACCTGGAGCAGGTCGTGCTCGAGCATGCCGGCGGTTGCAAGGCCGTGGGCACGCGCCCCGCCGACGACCGGCAGCTCGGCGGCCGCTCGGACCGCCGCGTCTGTCCCGATGCCGGTCTCGAAGAACGTGCTCACGACGACCGGCACCCCGGCGGCCGCGGCTCGCGCGGCGATCTCGCGGACGACGCCGGGTCCCCCGACCCGGGCCGGCTTGATCACGAGCACGTCCGCGGCGCCGGCGGCCAGGGCAGCGGCCGCGGCTTCGTCGGAGTCCACCGACTCGTCGAGCGCGATCGGGACGCTGCATTCCCGCCGAAGGTCCGCGTGGCCTTCAAGGTCACCCGCCGCGAGCGGCTGCTCGACGTACTCGATGTCGTAGGGTGCCAGGGCGTCGAGCCGCTCGACGGCCATCGAGTGCGTCCAGCTACAGTTGGCGTCGAGGCGGAGCCGAACCGACGTGGGAACGGCACGCCTGATCGCGGCGACGCGGTCCACCAGGGCGGCCGTGCTCTCCGGGCCGACCTTGAGCTTGAGGCAAGTGAACCCTTCGGCCACAGACCGATGCGCGGATTCGGCCGCCTCGGCCGCTGCGGAGGCATCCAGCGTCGCGTTCACGGAGACCGAGACCGGGGTCCCGACGCCGGTACGGCCGGCAAGACGTGCTCGTTCCAGCGCCCCAAGGGCCTCGTCCAGCCCGGCCAGGAGCGCTCGGTCCTCGAGGCCGGCCGCCCCTTCGAGCACCGTGCCCGGAAGCCGGCCGGCACCGAGTTGCGCCACTGCCTCCCGGACCGCGGCGGCGAGGCGGTCCTCTTCCGAGCCCGGGGCCGCCGGATGAAGGGCGATCTCACCGAAGCCGTCCCGCCCTTCGAAGTCGCGCAGCCGCAGGATCCACGAATTGCGGGTGGCGAAGACCCCGTCGGCCGTTTCGAACGGCCGTCTGAACGGCACGCGGACGTAGTACGCCTCGGCCCGGTCGAGCGGCGGCAGGGCGCTGAGCATGACCCTAGCGGCCCAGCGCCAGGCCGGCGGCGAACAGGAGAGCGAAGACGAGCGTCAGCCGAGCCGTGCCTCGCAGCACCGGATTCAGCCGCTGCGGGTCGCCTTCGGCGTAGACGATGCGCAGTAGCGGGACGGCCATGGGCAGCGCCACGAAGGGCAGCAGGACCGCAGCCCCGGATGCAACCGAGGCGCCGGCCAGGCGCCCGACCAGAAGCCCGGCGGGCACTATCCAGGCGGCGACGAGGCAGGCAACGTACTCGGACCGGGCAAAGCCCTCGCCGAATGTCACGGCCAGCGTCCGTTTCCCGGCCGCCCGATCGGTGGTCGTGTCGCGGAGGTTGTTGACCACGAGGATCCCCATAGTGAGCGCGCCGACCGGAACGCCGCCGACCACATAGAGGGTCTCCACCCGACCGGACTGAAGAACCGCAGTGCCGACGACCGCGGCCTGGCCGAAGAAGATGAAGACGAAGACCTCGCCCAGCCCCCGATATCCATACGGGAACGGGCCGCCGGTATAGCCGAGCAGAGCGAGGATGGCCGCCGCGCCGAGAACCAGGATGGCCGGCCCACCCAGGAAGGCCAGCCATATCCCGACGATGCCCGAGGTCGCCAGGACCGCCGCGATGGCAACTTCGAGCTGCGGGACCGACACGAGCCCCGAAGCCGCAACCCGCGTCGGCCCAAGGCGGTCCGCGTTGTCGGCGCCTCGATGGAAGTCGGAAAGATCGTTGGCCAGGTTGGCCGCCATCTGGAGCAGCAATGCCACGGCCATGCAGCCCAAGGCCGTGTCGGGCCGGAAGGCGGCGCCGCTCGCCAGGGCCGCCCCGATCCCGACGATGACCCCGCTGACGGACGCCGGCAGCGTGGCAGGCCTGATGGCGAGGATCCACGTGCGAAAGCCCGGGGCTGGGGCAGCGCTCATGGACGTCGCGGAAAGCGGGAGAAGTCGGGCTTGCGCTTCTCGAGGAATGCCCTCGAACCCTCGCGCGCTTCGTCGGTGGTGTAGTAGAGGCCCGTCGCGTTGCCCGCCATCTCCTGCAGACCGGCCAGGCCGTCGGTGGCGGCGAGGAACGATGCCTTGAGGAAGCGGATGGCCGTTGGGCTCATGGCCAGGATCTCGTCCGCCCAGGCCACCCCTTCGGCCTGCAGATCGGCCAGCGGCACGACCTTGTTGACGAGGCCTATCGCCAGCGCCTCCTCGGCGGTGTACTGGCGGCACAGGAACCAGATCTCGCGGGCCTTCTTGTCGCCGACCAGGCGCGCGAGGAGGCCGACGCCGAACCCGGCGTCGAAGCTGCCGACCTTCGGCCCGACCTGGCCGAACACGGCGTTGTCGCTGGCGATGGTCAGGTCGCAGACCACGTGCAGCACGTGCCCGCCGCCGATCGCGTAACCGTTTACAAGGGCAATCACGGGTATCGGCAGCGACCGGATCTGGCGCTGGAGGTCAAGGACGTTCAGGCGGGCGATCCCGTCCCCGCCGACATAGCCACCATGACCGCGGACGTTCTGGTCGCCGCCCGCGCAGAAGGCTTTGTCACCGGCCCCGGTCAAGAGAACGCAGCCGATCGTGGCGTCGTCGCGGATTCGGTAGAAGGCGTCGATCAGCTGCTGCACCGTCTCGGGCCGGAATGCATTGCGAACCCGCGGCCGGTTGATCGTCACCCGGGCGATCCCGGTGCCCGAATGCTCGTAGAGAATGTCGCTGTACTCGACGACTCGCGTCCAGGTGATGCCGGCCATTCAGGCGACCTCCTCCGGTACTGGAATTGGGACCGACGCCTCCGGCGCCGTGATGAAGGGCAGGACGATCTCCCGGAACCGGACCGGCGCCTCCAGGTGAGGCGTGTGGCCGGCGCCGTCGATTGTCTCCAGCCTGGCACCCGGAATGCGAGCCGCGACGGACTCCGCCCGAGCCCGACCGGGATCCAGCGCGCCGCATATCACGAGCGTAGGGGCGGTGACCGAGGCAAGGCGGCCGTGGAGCGGCGTCATGGCGCCCTGTCCGGCCCCTCGCAGGCTTCCCGCCAGGCCATCGATATGGTTGCGAAGCCGTTCGGCGTGAAGTCGCCGCCGGCGTGGCTCGGTCAGTGCCGCATGCGTGCTGAAGAGCGGCAGGCTCTCCCAGTAGGCGATGAACGAGGCAATGCCTTCCCGCTCGATCATGGTGGCGAGCGCTTCATCGGTGAGGCGGCGCGTTTCCCGCTCTGCCACATCCGCGAAGCCGGCCGACGGACTCTCCAGGACGAGCCGGCGGACGGCACCCGGTTCAGCGATGGCGAGCGCGAGCGCGATGCGGGCTCCGAACGAATAGCCGAGGACGTCGGCGCGCCCACCTGCTACGCGTCGAACGATCTCGGCGATATCGGCTGCCTGCCGTTCGACTTCATGGCGGGCCGGGTCGGCCGGAGCGTCGGACCTGCCGTGGCCGAGGAGATCGACCTGGACCGTCGTCGCCACACGCCGCATGGCCGGCAGGTGCGGCCCCCAGCTGGCGCCACGGCCGGTGAAGCCATGCAGGAGCACGAGAGGCGGGCCGTATCCGCCGGCCCTGACCTCGTAGCGGACGCCGTCGACGAGGAGCCGGCTCACGGCCGTGATCCCGCCGCGATGGCGTCCAGCGTCGCCGAAACCGCCGCAGCCGCCTCTCGGTGGAGAGCCACGTTCCTGGCGCGTTCCGTCCTGATCTCGAGCACGCGCACGCCCGGTGCTCCGATGGAGTCGGCTAGGGCACGGCGCAGATCGCCGGGTCCCACGGCCATGTGCTCGCCGCCGAGCGCCCGGACGATCGGCCCGAAGTCCACGCCGTGCGGCGTCCCGAAAAGCTCCTCGTATGCATCCGGCAGCCCCACCGCGGGATCGTCGGCGGAGGCCTGGGGCAGGAACGAGAAGATGCCGGCGCCGTCGTTGTTGATCAGGACGATGGTCGCGGAGAGATGGTGCAGCCGCGCGGCAACCAGGGCGTTCAGGTCGTGGAGGAACGACAGGTCGCCCACGACGAGGACGACCGGCCCGGTCTCCGACGCGGCGGCCCCGAGCGCGCTCGATACGACACCATCGATTCCGTTGGCGCCGCGGTTGGCAAGACAGCGGATGGCGCGCGGGCTGCCCGGCAGGTAGGCATCCATGTCGCGCACGGGCATCGAACTCCCGGCCCACAGGATCCCACCGTCCGGGATCAGCTCCACCAGGACAGCGAAGGGTCTCGGTTCGAACGGTTCGGCCGCGACCGCGGGACCGGAAAGCCAGCCGGCCAGGGCCTCACCGGCGGCCGCATCCGCCCCGAGCCATTCCGCAGCCCAGGGTGACGAGGGCGCGGCGGCCCTTCCGGCACCGGTTCGATCCAGGGCCTCGGCCAGGCCATCCGCGAACGCGGCGTCGTCGGCGTGGACGAAGGTCGCCGGCATCAGGGCCGGTTCGCGCCAGCCGCCCCCGCCGTCCACGACGACCAGTGCCGGCCGGACGGCCTGGAGCATCTGCAGGATCGGCTTGGACGTCGGCATCGCGCCGAACCGGAGAACGATCTCCGGCTGATGGGCGTCGATCCATTTGCCGGGCCGGACCATAAGGTCGCCTCTGGCCACGACGTGCGACCGGTCGTGCGGCCCGACCCGTACCTGAGACAGGGGATCGGCCAGGATCGGGTAGCCGGTGGCGACGGCGAGGCGGGCCACGGCGACCGGGAACTCCGGGTCGTCCTGGGGACCGGCGACGATGAGGCCTCGATCCGTGGCGGCAATCCGGGCCGCCAGTCGCGCAAGCTCCCCGGCAGAGAGCATCGAGCGGCCGGCCAAGGCGTCGACGAACGGCGCGCCCGGGCCCGGCAGAACCGCCCGGTCGCGCGGATCGTCCGGCAGCGGCCCGAGCGGCCCGGCCGGGATGAGCGGCTCACGAAGGGCGAAGTTCAGGTGGACGGGTCCAAGCGGGGCTGCCAGCGCTTCGGCGGCGGCGCGGCCGGCGAGCGACCGAACATAGGCGCGCTGGTCGGGGGTGTCATCGAGGACCGGCACATCGGCATACCACTTGACCTGGGCTCCGTAGAGCCGGCTCTGGTCGATCGTCTGCGCGGCCCCGCGATCGCGCAGTTCCGGGGGCCGGTCGGCGGTCAGGACCACGAGCGGGACACGCCCGTAGAAGGCCTCGACGCCGGCCGGGGCCAGGTTGAGGGCGGCTGTTCCAGAGGTGCAGAGGACCGCCACCGGTCGACGGCTCGCCTTCGCCAGCCCCAGGGCGAAGAACCCGGCCGCCCGTTCGTCGAGCAGAACGCGGCATCGAAGGCCGGGGTGGGCGTGCAACGCCAGCGCCAGCGGCGTCGAGCGCGAGCCGGGGCATATGACGGCATCGCGGAGGCCGGCCCGAACCAGCTCGTCGACGAAGGCCCGCAACGGCTCGACGCGCTCCGATGAGGCCGCCGCCGGCGGGGCTGCCGGTGGCACGTCGTTCATGACTGCAACTCCCCAAGGGCCGAAGCCACGACCTGCATCTTGTTCTTCGACTCTTCCCACTCCCGGGCGGGCTCGGAGTCGGCGACGATGCCGCAGCCGGCGAAGAGGGCGGCCGTCCGACCCGACACCAGCGCGCATCTCAGGGCCACGACGAACTCGCCGTCGCCGTCTGCCCCGACCCAGCCGAGCGGTCCGGCGTACCAGCCGCGCTCGAAACCCTCGTGCTCGGCAATGAGCTCCAGCGCGAGGGCCCGGGGCTCGCCGCCTACTGCCGGAGTCGGGTGGAGCAGACCGGCCAGGCTCAGGATGCCGGCGCGATCCCGAAGACGTCCGGTCACCGTCGTAACGAGGTGCTGGACGGTCCCGAAGGTCGCCACGACCGGCGAGATTGCCACGTGGATCTCCGATGCGACCGGGGAGAGCATCGTCCGAAGCATCTCGACCACGATCTCGTGCTCCTCGCGATCCTTGTCGCTGGCCAGAAGCTCGGCCGCCAGAGCCGCCTCCTCCGCCGCATCGTCGCCGAGGCGGATCGATCCGGCGATCGCGACAGTCTGGAATGCCTTGCCCTGGGTCGAAATCAGGCGCTCCGGCGTAGCGCCGAGGAAGATGGCTCCGCCGCGCGCGACGGCGTAGGTAGTCGAGGTTGGGGAGCCCGCCGTGAGCCTCCGTACGGCCGACACGACGTCGATTTCGACGGGTGAGGTCAGGTCGAGGCGCCTGGCCAGCACGACCTTGTCTAACCGGCCTCGGCCGACGGCGCCGGCGAAGCGATCGACGAGCCGGTCCCAGGTGCGCCGGTCGGGGTGCTGGGCCACGATCGTGAGCGGGATATGGTCGCGAGACGGATCAGGGGCCGCCGGAGTCGCCGCGCCGCTGAACAGGTCGGCCCACATGCGTTGCAGCCGATCGGGCTCATCCGTGGCGTCGTGCTCGTCGACGAACGAGGCGGTGAGCCAGCGGCCGGCCCGCGTCTCGAGAAGCAGCAACTCGGGCACGGCCATCGACGCGGCACCGAAAGGCGTCCACCCCGCGTCGGCCGGGGCATCGCCGGCGAAGCCGAGCCCTCCGATCAGCAAGGGCCCGACGGCGCGGCCGGCTGTCTTGTCGCCGCCGATGCGCGCGGACGAAAGCAGACGCTCCCAGGCCCCGGCGGCGGCCCCGAAGCGATCCGGACCGTCTGCCCCGATCGACCACGCTCGGCCGATCCCGACCATCGCGAACCCATCCACGGGTTGAAGCCACAGGCAGGGCTGCTGACCGGATCGCAGCGCGGCCGCGAAGAGGTCCACCGGGTTGAGGGCCGGCGACGAGCCCAGAACGAACGTCGCGCTGATCAGCCGGCCCGGGGCGTCGTCTTCGTGCGACCCGCCGGCCCGTCCTGCCAGCGCCTTCAGCGTGGCCGCTATCGGTAGGGGAGCCGGGCCGTCCGCACCAGCCCGCCTCGGTGTCGCCGCCACCCGAGAGGTCGCTCGCGTGACGGTCACCGCGACCGGACCTCGCCGGCGCCGTGCCACGCGGGATCGCCGGCGGCTATCCGCTCTTCGGACACGCCGACGCTGCGCAGCAGAACGGCCCGCAGGACCGGATACGAATCCTCGAGACGACCAGGCCTCTCCTCGAGCAGCCACCGAGAGACGATCTCGTTGAGCGCACCGAACCAGGCCCGGGCCGTCGTCTCGGCGTCGAGCTCGCGGATGACGCCGGCGGCCTGCGCCTCCTCCAGGTAGCCGCGGATCATCGCCGCGAATCGGGCATGCATGGCGGCGGTCTCGGTCTGGAACGCGCGTCCGGCTCCGACCGCGTCGATCAGCAGCAGCCGGGCGGTCGTTCGATGGCCCGCGAACGCAAGGAGCACGGTCCGGATGCCCGCCTCGGCCCGGGCGATCGGGTCCGTCTCGGCCGCGACCGCGCGCTCGACCTTGCCGGCCAGACGGTCGGCGGTCGTCCGCATCAGCTCGCGGAAGATCGTCTCCTTCGTCGGGAAGTGGAAGTAGACGCCGCCCTTGGAGGTATTCGCGGCCGCGGCGATGTCGTCCATCGACGCGTCGCGAAAGCCACGATGGGCGAAGGTGCTGAAGGCCGCGTCGAGGATCTGGTCCCGGCGGGCCCGGCTCTTCTCCGTGGGCTCGACGGAAACGCGCCTGGGACTCACGGCCGCACTCCTAGCAACAAACCGACCGGTCGGTCGGTTTTATCCTAGCACGGCGATCTCACGAGTCGACCGAACGAGGCGGCCGGTGTCAAGCCGGCGGGCCCCATACCGATGACTCCGATGGAGGCGTCGGCTCCGGGGCCCGCTGCCTATTCCTTGTGAGCGGCCTCGACTTCCTTGCGGTGGGCCTCGATGACCTTCTCGGCGATGTGCTGCGGCACGTCCTCGTAGCGGTCAAGCGTGGCCGTGAAGGTCCCGCGGCCGCCGGTGAGGGAGCGCAGCTCCGTGGCGTAGCTGAAGAGTTCCGCCTGCGGCACCGTCGCGGTGATGATCTGGATCCCGTGGTTGGTGTCCATGCCCAGGACCCGCCCGCGGCGGCCGTTCAGGTCGCGGTTGACGTCGCCCATGTAGATCTCGGGGATCCGGATCTCGACTGTCATGATCGGTTCCATGAGGGCCGGCTTGCACTCGAGGACACCCTGCTTGAGGGCCATCGACGCGGCGATCTTGAACGAGAGCTCGTTCGAGTCCACCGCATGGAATGAGCCGTCGTAGAGCGTGGCCTTGAAGTCGCTGAGCGGATAGCCGGCCAGCGCGCCTTCGGCCGCGGCCTCGCGGATGCCCTTCTCGACGCCGGGGAAGAAGTTCTTCGGCACGGTCCCGCCGACGACTCGCTCGCCGAACTCGACGCCGCCGCCCTGGTTCGGCTCGATCTCGATCCAGACGTCGCCGAACATGCCGTGGCCGCCCGTCTGCTTCTTGTAACGGCCGTGGCTCTGGGTCTTACCGCGGATCGTCTCCTTGTACGCGACCCTGGGCGTCTTGGTCACGATCGCGGCGCCGAACTTACGCTTGAGCCGCTCGCCCAGGACCGCCACGTGGGCATCGCCCATGGTGAGGAGCACCTGCTCGCCGGTCTCGGAGCGCTCGACTCGAGCCGAGGGCTCCTCCTCGAGCATGCGCTGGAGGGCCGAGCCCATCTTGTCGAGGTCCGCCTTCGTCTGCGGCTCGATCGCGACCTGGAGCGTCGGGATCGGGAAGGCGAGCGGGGGCAGGGAATAGGCCTGCTCGCGAGACGAGGCCAGTGTGTCGCCGGTCCCCGTGACCGTCAGCTTCGCGACCGCGCCGATCTCGCCGGCGTGGAGCTGGCCTACGGTCTCCTGGTCCTTGCCGTGAAGGAGCAGCAGCTGGCCGATCCGCTCGGGC
The DNA here is from genome assembly GCA_050010635.1 of Candidatus Limnocylindrales bacterium. Taxonomy (GTDB): domain Bacteria; phylum Chloroflexota; class Limnocylindria; order Limnocylindrales; family CSP1-4; genus Fen-1039. Next base: position 40,153 of record JBEKKR010000003.1, on the reverse strand, counting down.
TCGTTCCGAGTCGCGTTCCAGGCCTGGGCCTGGCCCTGGAGCGTGCCGCTCAGGATCCGCAAGAAGGTCAGCCTTCCGACGAATGGGTCGGCCGTCGTCTTGAAGACGCGGGCGACGAGGGGACCGTCGGCCGAGACCTGCAGCTTAACTTCCTTGCCCTTGGAGTCCGTGACGGCGACCTCGGTCAGTTCGGCCGAGGAGGGCAGGTAGTGCACGACCGCGTTGATGAGGGCCCGGACGCCGATGTCTTTGGTTGCACTGCCGACCAGGACCGGCGCCACCATGCCGGACCGGATGGCCTTGTGCAGGCAGGTCTCGAGCTCAGCGTCCGTGATCTCCTCGCCCTCGAGGTACTTCGTCATGACGTCGTCGTCGGCCTCAGACGCGGCCTCGAGCAGCTGGTCCCGCCGCGAAGCGACCTCGTTGGCCAGGTTCGCCGGGACGGGGACCTCGACTTCCTTGCCGCCCTGGACCTGGTAGGCCTTGCGATGGATCAGGTCCACGTAGCCGCTGAACGACTCCCCGGCGCCGATCGCCACGTGGAGCGGTGCGATCTTCTGGCCGAAGGAAGCGCGCAGCGCGTCGAGCGCGGCCGTGGGGTTGGCGTTCTCGCGATCGCATTTGTTCAGGAAGAACAGGGCCGAGCGACCGTTTGCCCGAGCCAGGGCGACGGCCGTCTCCAGGCCAGCCTCGACGTGTCCCGAGGCATCCATGAGCAGCACGGCCGAATCGGTCGCCGCGAAGCCTTCCACGACCTCGGCGGAGAAGTCGGCGTAGCCGGGGGTGTCGACGAGCTGGATCCGAGTGCCCTCGTGCTCGAGGCTGGCGACGGCGAGGCTCAGCGACTGCTTGCGCTTCTGCTCTTCCGGTTCGTAATCCATGCTGGCCGTGCCGTCGTCGACGCGGCCGAGCCGCGTGATCGCCCCGGCGTCGAAGAGAAGCCGCTCCGCCAGCGTCGTCTTGCCGGCCCCGGCATGGGCGGCCAAGACGACGCTGCGAAGGTGGGGGAGGTCGACACTCTTGGTTGTCATCTGCTCATCGATCCTCTGGTGGCGTCAGATCGCATCGAAAAGGCGGCGTGACGAAGCGCGGCCGCCGCGGGCCATGATAAGCCCGCGGGCGCCTGCACAGGAGGAGGCCGCGACGCCCCTTCGCCGCCCGCGCCGGGCGGCGTCACGGCAGGCTCTTGGTCACAGGGAGACGCCTCGAAGGCCCCGTGCGGCGCTATACTCCGCCCGATGTCAGGACATTCGAAGTGGTCCCAGATCAAGCGCCAGAAGGGCGCCAATGACGTAAAACGCGGCGCCGTCTTCACCAAGATGGGCCGTGAAATTAGCGTGGCCGCAAGAGCCGGCGGGGGCGACCCGGACGGCAACTTCCGTCTCCGCCTCGCCATCGAGCGCGCCCGAGCCATCAACATGCCGCTCGACACGATCAAGCGCGCCATCGAGAAGGCCACCGGCGGCGGCGAAGGTGAGCAGTTCGAGGAGATCACGTACGAGGGCTACGGCCCCGGCGGCGTCGCGATCCTCGTCGAGACGGCCACGGACAACAAGAACCGGACGGCGGCCGACATCCGATCGGTGCTGACCAAGGCCGGCGGCCAGCTGGCGGCGCCCGGCAGCGTCTCCTGGCAGTTCGAGCAGCGCGGCGTGATCGTCCTGGAGGCAGGCGGCGACGCCGAGGAGCTCGAGCTCCTGGCCATCGACGCCGGCGCCGACGACGTGGATTCCACCGGTGAGCAGGTCGAGGTCTTCACCAAGCCTCACGACCTGGAGGCGGTGCGCCGATCGCTCGAGGCGGCCGGGGTCAAGATCGAGTCGGCCGAGATGTCGATGACTCCCAAGAACACCATCGAGCTGGACGTGTCGAAGGCGCGCCAGGCGTTGCGCCTGATCGACATCCTCGAAGACCATGACGACGTCCAGCGTGTCACCGCGAACTTCGAGATCCCCGAGGCATTGATGGCCGAGGTCGGCTGATGATCATTCTCGGGATCGATCCCGGGACGGCGATGTTGGGCTTCGGCATCGTGGAGAGAACCGGTCCTCGCCTTCGCGCCATCGACTACGGCGTCATCACCACTTCTGCCAACCTGCCGCTGCCTGACCGGCTCGAGGCCATCTACCTGGCCCTCAACGATCTGATCGAGCTGCACGCCCCGGTCCTCGTCGGCGTGGAGCGGCTCTTCTTCACCAAGAACGTGCAGACGGCCTTCGCCGTCGGCCAGGCCCGCGGCGTGGTGTTGCTCGCCGCCGCCCAGCACGACCTGGAGATCCGCGAAGCCACCCCGAACGAGGTTAAGGTCGCGACCGCCGGGCACGGCTCCGCAGCGAAGGAGCAGGTCCAGCGAATGGTCCAGGTCATCCTCGGCCTGCCCGAGATCCCCACCCCGGACGACGCGGCCGATGCCTTGGCCATCGCGATCTGCGTCGCCAATCGGGAGCGGTCCGTCAGCCGGATTCCCACCGGCGCCCTCGACAGGTCGGCCCTGACGCCCGCCCCAACCGGCATGACGCCCTACGAGAAGGCGGTTCGCGAAGCTCTTCGCCGCGAGCGCCTGGGTCTCGAGCCCGACGGGCACGTATCCCACGTGCCCAAGTCCAAGTCCGCGTCTTAGCGCCGCGACCGTGATCGCCTCGCTCGACGGCATCGTCAGCGCCGTCTTCGCCGATTCGATGATCGTCGAGGTCGGCGGGATCGGGTATCGCGTCTTTGCGGCTCCGTCCGTCCTCATCGTCGCCGGGGCGGGGGAGCGGACCAAGCTCTTCACCCACCACGTGGTCCGCGAGGATCTCCAGGCTTTGTACGGGTTCCGGACGCCGGAGGAGCTGGGGTTCTTCGGGTTGTTGCTGACGGTGACCGGCGTCGGCCCTAAGGTGGCCCTGGGAATCGTCGGCTCGCGGCCTGTTGGAGACCTGCAGCTCGCCATCCTCTCAGACGACCTCGCTCTCCTGACCGCCGTCCCGGGCGTCGGCAAGAAGCTCGCGGCCCGCGTGGTGTTGGAGCTGAAGGAGAAGGTCGCGGCCGCGGGCATAGCGGCCGGTGCGAGCGCCGGAGCCGGCGGCACGGCAGGGGAATCGGAAGTGGTCGCCGCGCTCCTTGCGTTGGGTTACTCCGCCGGCGAGGCGCGGCAAGCATCTCGCGAGGCGCTGACGGACCTGAGCGTCGGCTCGGGGCTGGAGGAGCGGGTCAAGGCAGCGCTGAGGACGCTCGTCAGGGGGTAGCGGAACTCCCGGCGGCCGCGAGCCGATCGATCCTGTCGATCAGCTGCGTGAGCGGCATCGGACCCTGCACGGTTTGGACGACGTTGTCGGGGTCGACCAGCCAGGCGTCCCAATACGCTCTGGCGGACTCGGTCCCAACAGGTTCCCCGAGGAAGAAGATGTAACGCTTGCCGGGTTCGATGAGCGGCGCGCCATAGTAGACCCGAAGGGTGTAGCAGCCAACCGTGCCGCCCTCGACTGCCACGCGCATCGGTCCCACGCGGGCATCGCCATGGATGACCTGGTCGACCTCGACCGAGAAGGGCGTGTAAATATCTCTGACCCCCGCGAAGAAGGCGGCGTCTCTAGCGGTAACCGTACCTGTGACGACAACGGTACGTAGCGCCACATCAACCTTCTGCCCTCCCATGTCGGGGATGCCGTATCCCGGCACCTGCATTCCCGCGATGACGTAGGGGCCGCGGTCGACCGACAGGTCGCCACCACCGCAGTAAGCAGAAGCAGCGGGAAGTCGCGAGTCCGTCGGAAGGGAGCTTTGTCCCGGCGTTTCCGATGGCCCGTGGGCCGCGGCGCACCCGGTGACGACGGCCGTCGTCATCAGAAGGAGTCCGATCCACCTCATCGCGCTCGCCATGCCGTCCACCTCCCAGGCCTCGGACGCCGGCTACGGCAGAGCGGTTCCGAGCGGCCGCCGTCGCGGCGTGCGGCGTGTAGAACACCCGTTCGGTCTGGTATGATCCAGCAATGAGCGACGGCCCGGCGACCGACATCTCGCGAATACTCACGCCTGAGGTGGAAGACGAGGTCGAAGTCGCCGTCGACAGGACGCTGCGGCCGAAAACGCTCGACGAATACATCGGCCAGCGCGAGCTCAAGGCGAACCTTTCGATCTTGCTCGGAGCCGCTCGCCAGAGAGGGGATGCGGCGGATCACGTCCTGCTGCATGGGCCGCCCGGTCTGGGCAAGACGACCCTCGCCACGATCATCGCCCGAGAGCTGGGCACGAACATCCGCTACGCCAGCGGCCCGGCCATCGAGCGGGCAGGGGACCTGGCCGCGATCCTGACCTCGCTGGACGAGCGCGACGTCCTCTTCATCGACGAGATCCACCGCCTGAACCGCGCGGTGGAGGAGATCCTCTATCCCGCGATGGAGGACTTCGCGCTGGACGTGATGATCGGGAAGGGGCCGTCGGCGCGGAGCCTGCGTCTCAGCCTCAAGCCGTTCACGATCGTCGGCGCAACGACGCGCGCCGGCCGCATCAGCAGCCCGCTGCGGGACCGCTTCGGCGCCACGTACCGGCTGGATTTCTACGACGTGGCGGATCTCACCGCGATCGTGGTCCGCTCCGCTCGACTGCTCGGCGTGGAGCTGAGCCCGGACGGAGCCACGGCCATCGCCCGGCGCGGCCGCGGCACGCCGCGTGTCGTGAACCGCCTTCTTCGACGCGTACGGGATTACGCCCAGATCCACGGCGACGGCCGGGTGGACGCGGCGACGGCGGACAAGGCCCTGGCCGCGCTCGAGATAGACGACGCCGGGCTGGACGGGACGGACCGCAAGCTCCTGGCCGCGATCATCCAGAAGTTCGGCAGCGGGCCGGTAGGGGTTCAGGCGCTCGCCGCGGTCCTCGCGGAGGAGCCCGAGACGGTCGAGGACGTCTACGAGCCGTTCCTGCTCCGGCTCGGCTTCCTGGACCGCACGCCGCAGGGACGGATCGCCACGGACGGCGCCCGCCAGCACCTGGCTCGCCTCGGTTTCGAGATCCCGCCGCCGCGACGGGGCGACGTTGAGCAGCCGGCCCTCTGGGACGGCTCGATTGTCACGGACGACCCGGCGACCGGCTCGGACACACCCGCGAGCTGATGTCGACCGCCCCCCAGCGTCCCATCCCGGATCGCGTCTCCCCGGCCCAATTCGAGGTCGTGGTGCCGCCGCCCGCGGACGGCTCGACGCATGCCCGTCTCGGCCGGCTGACGCTGCCGCACGGCGTGGTGGAGACGCCGCAGTTCATGCCCGTCGGCACGAACGCGACGGTCAAGGCCCTCGATCCGGACGACCTGCGCGCGGTCGGGGCCACGATCATCCTCTCGAACACGTACCACCTCTACCTGCGGCCCGGCCACGAGCGGATCGCCGCTCTCGGCGGCCTGCACAAGTTCATGGCTTGGGACGGCCCGATCCTCACGGACTCGGGCGGGTTCCAGGTCGTCTCGCTCGGCGAGTTGCTCAAGATCGACGAAGGCGGCGTCACGTTCCAGAGCCATCTGGACGGCTCATACCACCGCTTCACGCCGGAGCACTCGATCGCCGTTCAGGAGGCACTGGGCGCCGACATCGCCGTAGCCTTCGACCAGCCGGTCACACCGGCCTCCACGGGACTGAAGGACGTCGCCGAGGCCACCGGGCGATCCAACCGCTGGGCACAGCGCTCGCTGGCCGCCCATTCACGTCCGGACCAGGCGATCTTCGGGATCATCCAGGGCGGTTTGGACCCTGCCCTCCGCACGGAATCCACTAAGGCCGTCGCCGGGCTGCCGTTTGATGGCATCTGCATCGGCGGGCTCGCCGGCGACGAGACGCCCACCGAACGCGAGGTCACGCTGGAGCTTGTCGTCGGGCTGCTGGAGGCCGCCGTGGATTCGCGCCCCAGGTACCTGATGGGCCTGGGCTCGCCGCTGGACCTCCTCGAAGCCGTCCACCGCGGTATCGACGTGTTCGACTGCGTGCTGCCGGCCCGGGTCGCCCGGAACGGCCAGCTGTGGGTCCCCGGCGGCCGCCTCAACATGCGCAACGCCAGGTTCGCCGACGATCCGCGGCCGGTCCAGGCAGGCTGCCGATGCACCCTCTGTCGCCACTTCTCGCGGGCGTACCTGGCCCATCTCTTCCGGGCCGAAGAGCTGCTCGCGTACCGCCTCGCGACTTGTCACAACCTGACCTTCACCCTAGACTTCATGGCCGAAATCCGCTCCGCATTGCGCTCCGGCACGTTCGCCACGCGCCTGCCCGACCTTCGAGCGAGCGCGCAGCCGTCAAGGTCGCGTGCAGCGGCAGTGCAGTCGGAGTGAAGAGCCCACTCGTAGCCTGTAGTCCGCGGAGGCGCATCAGATGGCCAGTCGAGACCGCCCCCACCGTCAAGAGAAGAAGAAGCCGAAGGACGCGACGGCAAAGACAAAGATCCAGCCCATGCTGGAGCCTCCGACCAACGTCGAGGTCTGGAAGCCGAAGCGAAAGCCGCGGACCGAAGAGACCGAGAGCTAGCTCGCGGGCGGACGCCATCCGGCGACCGCTCCGAAACACCCCGAGAGGACAGGAGCGAGGAGCAAGGTGGCAATAACCGAGCGAGGAGCCGAAATCAGAGGCACGTCGGCCGAGAAGAATAGCGAGCGCAGTAAGGCCGTCGACGCCGCCATCCTCTCGATCGAGAAGCAGTTCGGGCGCGGCTCGATCATGCGTCTCGGCTCCTCCGAGCGGCAGGCAGTCGACGTCATCCCGACGGGCTCGATCGCCCTCGATCTAGCCCTCGGTGTCGGTGGCATTCCGCGCGGCCGCATGACCGAGATCTTCGGCCCCGAGTCTTCTGGCAAGACCACCCTCTGTCAGCACGTCCTGGCCGAAGCCCAGAAGAAGGGCGGCGTCGTCGCCTTCATCGACGTCGAGCACGCCCTGGATCCGGGCTATGCCCGCGCCTGCGGCGTGAACGTGGACGAGCTGCTCGTCAGCCAGCCGGACACCGGCGAGGACGCGCTTCAGATCACCGAGACGCTGATCCGTTCGGGCGGTGTCGATTGCGTCGTCGTTGACTCCGTCGCCGCTCTCGTGCCCAAGGCCGAGATCGAAGGCGAGATGGGCGACTCCTTCGTGGGCATCCAGGCCCGCCTCATGAGCCAGGCGCTCCGGAAGCTGGCCGGCTCGGTCAACCGGTCGAATACGGCCCTCGTCTTCACGAACCAGCTGCGCGAGAAGATCGGCGTCATGTTCGGAAACCCCGAGGTGACGCCGGGCGGCCGGGCCCTCAAGTTCTACGCCACCGTCCGGCTGGACATCCGGCGCGTCGAGACGATCAAGGTCGGAACAGATTCGGTCGGCAACCGCGTCCGCGTGAAGGTCGTCAAGAACAAGGTCGCGCCGCCCTTCCGTGTCGCCGAGTTCGACATCATGTTCGGCGAGGGGATCTCCCGGGAGGGCGGCCTGCTCGACGTCGGCGTGGCGATGAACATAGTCAGCAAGACCGGGGCCTGGTTCACCTTCGGGGAGACGCGCCTTGGCCAGGGCCGCGAGGCCGCCAAGGAGTTCCTCAAGGCCAACGGGGACGTCTCGGCCGAGGTCGAGAAGCAGATCCGCTCCGAGATGTCCGAGGTTTCGCTGCCGGTCGAAGGGATCGAAGAGGCCGAATAGCGGCCATGCCCCGCCGAACCGGCACCGAACGCCTCGAGGCGCGAAAGGCCCGACTCGAGCGTCACGCCTCCGAGACGGACCCAGGCGTCGTCCTGAACGCGGCCGCACGGTTCCTGGAGCTTCGGTCTCGCTCGGTCGACGAAGTACGCAAGCACCTCACGGCCGCGGCGTTTCCGCCTCCGCTGGTCGAGGGCGCCATCGAGCGCCTGCTGCAGCTCGGCTGGCTGGACGACAGAGCCTTCGCGACGGCGTGGGTCGAATCACGCGATCGGGCCAGGCCGCGTGGCCAGGTGGCACTTCGACGCGAGCTGGCCCTCAAAGGCATCGACCGGGAAACGGCGGACGACGTCCTGGCTCAGCGCGACGAGGCCGGCAGGGATGACGCGGACGGCGAGAGCGGTACGCGATCCCGGGGCGGCAGCGCCGATGAGATCGCAGCGGAACGGCTGCTGACCAAGAGCCGCGGCGCCTTGCAGCGGATCGACGACCCTCGGCTCAGGCGGCAGCGTGTCTATGCCCTCCTGGCGCGAAACGGCTTCGACCCGGACGTGTGTCGCGAGGTCAGCATCCGGTTTGCGACGCCGGACGCCGGCCTGGACGACTGACGCGTGCGGCGATAGGGGCGGACATGGACCGTCACGCACGATCGAACCTGCTCGAGATGATCCAGGGTGAACTCGCCGGGTACCGAGCGCTCGTGCAGGACCGGACCGGGCCTACATGGTGCGGCGTAGCGCTGGCTCACGTCATGCGAATGAAGACACAAGCCAGGGCGCACGGCGACGTGGAACTCGTGGCAGCAGTCGATGAGTTGTACGACATCCCGCTGACGCTCGAGGAGTTCGAGTGTGTTCCACGCTACGCGCAGAGGCCACCCGGCCCCCCGAAGGTCGCGCAGGCGTCCGAACGGATCGCCAGACGCATTGGCGAGCTGCGTCGAGACCGCCAATAGCGGACCACTTCGGTATGCGCCGCCGTCACGAGGACTGGCGTCCTGGAGCTCGGCTCGGCCTCGGGAACAACCCCGCCGGTCGACGGGCCTGCGCGACCCGATTCCTGCGCGCGCCGTAGACTACGCGGCGAGACGAACAACGCGTCGCCGGCGCAGGTCGAGCGACGCCGCAGGTCGAATCAAATGACAACGCGGCTTCACCCGATCCGCACCGGGAGTTGAGCAGGACCGGGGCTCGGAGGCCGCTCCGACTGTTTCTACAACGCCCTGTCGCCTCATCCGACCGGGTGGGAGGCAAGTCCATATGGATACCATCGCCCTTGTGGCCACCGTCGTCGTGGCCGCCTTCGTGGGCGTTTGTCTCGGCTTCCTGGCCCGTGGCGTCGTCGCCAATCAGGCCATCCAGAGCGCCAGCGAGAAGGCCGCTCGCATCGTGGCCGAGGCGCGGACGCAGCAGAAGGAACTGATCCTCGCCGCCAAGGACGAGAAGATGCGGCTGCAGCGCGAGGCCGAGGACGAAGCCCGAGCCAAGCGCGGCGAGCTCACCACTCTGGAAAGCCGGCTTCTTGCTCGCGACGAGCAGCTGGACATGCGCGCCGACATGCTCGAGCAGCGCGACCGCAAGCTGCTGGACCGTGAGCGTGAGTTCGAGGCCAGCCGCCAGGAGCTCGCCCGCGCCCAGCAGGAGCACGTGGCCGCCCTGGAGCGCGTCAGCGGCATGACCGCGGCCGAGGCCAAGGCCCAGCTGCTCGAGGCCGTCCGAGACGAAGCCGAACGCGACGCCGTCCGGCTGGCCAAGGCCATCGAGCGCGAAGCGCGCGAGGAGGCCGAGGAGCGGGCCCGGGAGATCGTCATCACGACGATGCAGCGCATCGCCGCCGACCACACGGCCGAGCACACCGTTTCCACGGTTCATCTGCCCAACGACGAGATGAAGGGCCGCATCATCGGCCGCGAGGGCCGCAACATCCGCGCCCTGGAGCAGGCCACAGGCGTGGACCTGATCATCGACGACACGCCGGAAACGGTCGTGATCAGCGCCTTCGATCCGGTCCGCCGCGAGGTCGCCCGCCTGGCCCTGACCAAGCTCATGGCCGACGGCCGCATCCACCCCGGGCGCATCGAGGAAGTCGTGGCCAAGGCTCGCGCCGAGGTGGACCTGGTGATGCGCCAGGCCGGCGAGCAGGCTGTCTACGACGCCGGCATCCCGGCGCTGCCCTCGGAGATCGTCAAGCTTCTGGGCCGCCTCAAGTTCCGCACGAGCTACGGCCAGAACGTGCTCGTTCACTCCGTCGAGACGAGCCGGCTGGCCGCGATCATCGCGGCCGAGCTCGGATGCGACGTTCAGGTCGCCAAGGTCGCCGGCCTGCTTCACGACATGGGCAAGGCGATCGATCACGAGACCGAGGGCCCGCACGCCCAGATCGGCGCCCAGATCGCCCAGCGCCACAACCTCTCGCCCAAGGTGGTGAACGCGATCGCCGCCCATCATCAAGAGGTGGATTTCGACTCCCAGGAGGCCCCGATCGTTCTGGTCGCCGACGCCATCAGCGCGTCACGACCGGGCGCTCGCGGCGAGTCGATGGAGACGTACGTCCGCCGCCTGGAGGATCTCCAGGCCATCGCCGAGAGCTTCGAAGGCGTCGAGAAGAGCTTCGCCGTCCAGGCCGGCCGCGAGGTCCGCGTGCTGGTCAAGCCGGAGCAGATCGACGACGTGAGCGCTACCAGGCTGGCGCGCGACGTGGTCAAGAAGATCGAGGCAAGCCTGACCTACCCCGGCCAGATCAAAGTGACGGTCATCCGCGAGACGCGGGCCGTCGAATACGCCAAGTAGCAGACCGTGGCCACGACGGGAGGGACGCCTCGGCCGGTAGTTCCGGGCGGCAGGGTCTGCCGGATCCTCATGATCGGCGACCTCATCGGCAAGCCCGGACGGGTCGCCGTCGAGGCCATCCTGCCCGGCCTGCGCCACGAGCTCGGCATCGACTTCGTCACCGCCAACGGTGAGAACGTGGCTGGCGGCATGGGCCTGACGGCCTCGACCGCCGAGGCGATGTTCAGGTCGGGCGTGGACGTGATCACCTCCGGTAATCACATCTGGGACAAGCGCGAGATGTACGAGATCCTGGAGCACGACGAGCGCATCCTCCGGCCCCTCAACTACGGCACCGACGGCGTGCCTGGCCGCGGCTGGGGCGTCTTCCACGCCGAGGACGGCACAGAAGTGGCGGTCCTCAACCTTCAGGGCCGGACCTACATGATCCCGATCGAGAACCCGTTCACCGAGTTCGATCGACTCATCGATCAGGCCTCCGAGCCGCTCCCGCCCGTACGCATCGTGGACTTCCACTGCGAGCTGACGAGCGAGAAGAGCGCCTTCGGGATCTACCTCGACGGCCGGGTCAGCGCGGTGGTGGGCACACACACCCACATCCCGACGGCCGACGAGCGGATCATGCCGAAGGGGACGGCCTACCAGTCGGACCTCGGCATGGTCGGTCCGATCCACAGCGTCATCGGCTTCGACCCGGCCACGGTCATCCCGCGCTTCCTCAACGGCCTGCCGACGCGGTTCGAGGTTGGCACCGGGCCGGTCGTGTTCAACGCCTGTCTCATCGATGTCGACACGGCCACTGGCCGGGCAGTCGGGATCGAGCGAATCCAGCGTACCGTCGAGATCTGACGTGGCCGGGAATCGCCGCTCCGCGACCAGAGCCGGCGCCAGGCCCGCGACCGCAGGGGACGCGCCTCGGTTCAGGAACCGCGCCGGACGCGCGATGAACGGCCCATGGGTCGTCCCGGAATACCCGTCCCGCGTGGACCTGCACACCCACAGCCGCCGATCGGACGGCATCCTGGAACCGCGGCAGCTGGTCGAAGCGGCGGCGGCGGCCGGCGTCCGCATCGTGGCCCTCTCCGACCACGACACCCTCGCCGGAGTGCGCGAGCTGGGCGCGCCCGGTGCGTCGGCCTTGCCACTGGACCTGGTGCCGGGCGTGGAGATCAACAGCGTCGCCCGAGGCATCGACGGCCTGTGGGAGGGCGAGCTGCACATCCTGGGCCTGGGGACGGATCCGGCCGACGACCGGTTCGAGGCCGCGCTGCGGCGCCAGCGAGACTCGCGTTCCATCAGGTTCGCGTTGATCCTGGGCCGGCTGCGGGAGATGGGCATGCCGGTTGACGAAGGCGCCGAGGCCGTTCGGGTCGAGCCCGGGTCGTCGCTCGGGCGCCCGCAGATAGCCCGCCTTCTCGTGGCCGCGGGTCACGCCCCGTCCGTCGACGTGGCCATGCGGGATCTGCTGGCGAGGGGCAAGCCGGCCTACGTGCCGCGCCAGGGACTCGGACCGCGCGAGGCGATTGCCGCCATTCGCGACGCCGGCGGTCTACCCGTTCTGGCCCATTTCGCCGATGCTTCCACTCGCCGAAGTGTGGTTGCGGATCTGATGACGGCCGGGCTGCGCGGCCTCGAGGTCCACTACCGCCACTTCGACGCCCCGACCGTGGCCGAGATGGCCGCCCTGGCGAGGGAGCTGCGACTCGTTCCGACCGGCGGGAGCGACTACCACGGCGACGGCGAGACCTACGCGGAGGCCCACGGCTCGCTCTTCGTTCCGGACGAGGACGCGGCCGCTCTCTTCACCGCTCTGGGCCGCGCGCCGGTTGGGCAGCCGGCGGCGATTGCGGAGGCCTCATGACCACCCGCACCGTCGCGGAGCTCGCCGCGAGTCTGACCGCCACGCCGCTCCCCGGAAGCGTGACCGTCGCCACGGCCGTGGACGGCCGCGTCGCGGAGTTCCGCCCTGAGACGGACAGTCTCCCGGCCTTCTTCATGTGGACCCTCGGCTGCCAGATGAACATGAGCGACTCCGAGGAGATGGCCGGTCAGCTGCTCGCGGCCGGCTGCACTCGCGCCCCCTCGATGGAAGAGGCGGATCTCGTCGTCATCAACACCTGCGCCGTGCGGGAGCACGCGGAGGCCAAGGTGATCGGCCGCCAGGGCCTGCTGGCCGACCTGAAGAAGGCGCGGCCGGGGATGCGCGTGGTCCTGACCGGCTGCGGCGTCCGCGAGTCCGAAAGAGCCGGCCTGGCCAGGCGCTTCCCGGCTGTAGACATGTTCCTGCGGCCCGACGAGGAGCCCGAGCTGGCGCTCCGGCTGGGTCTGGTCTCGGCCCAGGCGCCCATCGGCCTGCAGACGGTCTCGACGGCGGCCACGACGGTCCTCAGCGGCCGGCCCGTGAGCGCCGCGGACCGGCTCGCCGCCTCGCGTGCCAGCGCCCTGGCGGAGAACCGCGTCGCGCGGTCCTCCACGATCTCGGCCTGGGTGCCGATCGTGTATGGCTGCGACAAGACGTGCACCTACTGCATCGTCCCCTTCAGCCGCGGTCCCGAACGGAGCCGCCCCTTCGACGACATCGTGGCCGAGGCCCGTGACATCGCGGCGGCCGGTTTCAAGGAACTGACCCTGCTCGGCCAGAACGTCAACAGCTACGGCCACGACCTGTCCGTCGAAGAGCGCTTCGGCCACATCGAGACCGAACGATCGGCCGGGCGGCGGCTCGACCTGCGATCGCGACCGGACCTGGCCGAGCTTCTGTGCGCAATCGACGGCATCAGCGGCCCCGACGGCCGGCCGGCTATTTCCCGGCTGCGGTTCGTCACTTCGCATCCGTGGGACCTCTCCGACCGGCTCATCGAGGCGATGGCGACCTGCGAATCGGTCGCCGAGCACCTGCACCTGCCGATCCAGTCCGGCGACGACGAGATGCTCCAGCGCATGGGCCGCCAGTACACCGTGGCCCATTACAAGGAGCGCCTGGCTCGCATCCGCGAGGCCGTGCCCGGGATCGCCGTGTCCACGGACGTCATCGTCGGCTTCTGCGGTGAGACCGAGGAGCAGTTCCAGGCGACGCTGGCCGCGCTCGAGGAGATCCGCTACGACACCGTCTTTGCCGCCGCCTATTCGCCGCGGCCGGGTACTCCCGCTCTCCAGATGGCCGACGACGTGCCGCCGGCCGTCAAGCGCCGGAGGCTCAACGAGCTGCTGGCAAGGCAAGAGCTGATCGGCCTCGGCATCAACCGGGAGTGGCTCGGACGCGACGTGGAGGTGCTGGTCGAGCGTGTCATGCCGCCTCGCCGTTCGATCGACCCCAACGACGCCGACGCAGCCGACGAACCGGTCTCCGAGATCCCTCCGCTGGCCGGCACGGCGGGGGAGGGGAGCGTCGCCCTGTCCGGCCGCACTCGCCACAACAAGCTCGTTCATCTGGCCGGCGATCCGGGCCTGGTCGGCCACGCGGCGCGAGTCCATATAGACCACGCCGGTCCATTCGCGTTGCGAGGCCGTCTCGTCGAGGCAGCGGACGAGCCCGATGTCCTCGCCTGACGAGCCCTCGGCCGAGCGCGTCGCGTCCGAGCCCCGTCCGCCGCTGATCGTGCTGGCCGGGACCACCGCCACCGGCAAGACGGCCGTGTCGCTGGCCCTGGCGGAGGCGCTGGCCGGCCGGGGCATTCCCGCCGAGATCATCTCGGCCGACTCGCGCCAGGTCTACCGCGGCATGGACATCGGCACGGCCAAGGCCACGGCGGAGGAGCGAGCCCGCCTACCTCACCACGGCCTGGACCTGGTGGACCCGGACCAGCCATTCAGCGTCGCCGACTTCACGGCCCACGCTGAGGCCGCGCTGCAGGGTATTGCGGAACGGGGCGCCGTGGCGATCCTGGCCGGCGGCACCGGGTTCTACCTGCGAGCCGTTGCCCGCGGCCTGGCCGTTGACGAGCTGCCCTGGGACCCGGCCGTGCGCGCATCCATCGAGGCTTCGCTGACGACCAACGGCCTGCCCGCGCTCGTGGCGCAGTTGCGGAGCCTGGCCCCGACGCGGGCCGCGACTGTGGACCTGCGGAACCCCCGGCGCGTCGTCAGGGCCGTCGAGATCGCCCGTTTCCGGGGTGACGCGCCCCTCCCCGAGCCGCGGGGCTACGGACGGCCGGTGCTGTGGCTCGGTCTGAGAGTTCTCTCGCCCGTCCTGCACGAGCGCATTCGGGCCCGCGCCAGAGCCCAGTTCGATGCCGGACTCCTGGAGGAGACGCGCGCACTCATCGCCAGGTACGACGCCACTCTGCCCAGCTTCTCAGGGATCGGCTACGCGGAAGCCCTGGGCGTCATCGAAGGCCGCCTCTGCCTAGAGGACGCCATCGCCGAGGACGCCCGCCGGAACGTGCTCTTCGCCAGGCGCCAGGCTACGTGGTTCCGAGGCGAGCCCGACATCTGCTGGCTCGACGCCACCGAAGGTCTGCCGCTCGACGAGGCCCTCACGGCGACGCTCGACTACCTCGCCGAATAGGCCGGCTGCCGGACGGGACCTCGCCAGCTCCCGGCCCCATCCGGCCGTTCGGATATCCTGAAGCCCGTATGACAAAGGACTTGATCGATCTTGCCGCGCCGGTCGAGCGCGCCTTCCTCGTCGCCGTCGACACGGGCGACGATCCCGGGTGGACCGCCGAGGAATCGATCGGAGAGCTTGCCAGCCTGGCCGACACCGCCGGCGCCGAGGTCGTCGGAGCCGAGTGGCAGAACCGCCGCCATGTCGACCCCAACTTCTACGTCGGCAAGGGCAAGGTCGACGAGCTGGTCGCCGCCAAGTCCGAGACCGGCTACACCATGCTGATCACGGACGACGAGCTCTCGCCGGCCCAGCAGCGCGCCCTCGAGGAAGCCGTCAAGACCAAGGTGATCGATCGATCGCGCCTGATCCTCGACATCTTCGCCCAGCACGCCCAGACGCACGAAGGCCGCCTTCAGGTCGAGCTGGCGCAGCTCGAGTACCAGCTGCCGCGCCTCACCAGGATGTGGACGCACCTCTCGCGTACCGGCGGCGGCATCGGCACGCGAGGCCCGGGCGAGTCGCAGCTGGAGACGGACCGCCGCCTGATCCGGGAACGGATCAAGAAGTTCAAAGAGCGCGTGGAGCAGATCGCCGAACAGCGCCGCACTGCGACGCGAGCACGCGACCGGCGCTTGATCCCGACCGTCGCGATCGTCGGCTACACCAACGCCGGAAAGTCGACGCTGCTGAACGCCCTCGTAGGCCAGGTGGTCGTGAAGGCCGAGGACCGGCTCTTCGCCACCGTGGATCCGACGTCGCGCCAGGTGAAGCTCGGCGAGGGCCAGATGGCCATCGTGACCGACACCGTGGGCTTCATCCACAAGCTGCCCCACCAACTCGTAGACGCCTTCAGGGCCACGCTGGAGGAGGTCACGCGCGCAGACGTCCTGCTGGAGATAGTCGACGCTTCGGACCGCCATTTCGCGGAGCACCGGGCGACGGTCCAGGTCGTGCTGGACGAGCTGGGGGCGGGCGACAAGCCGCGCCTCGTCGCCTTCAACAAGGCCGATCTCATCGAGGCGGCGGCGCGCGACGGAGACACGCCAGCTCCGGCCATCGCCGGCCAGGCTCTCATCTCAGCGGTGACCGGCTACGGCCTGGAGACTCTCAAGGCCGAGTTGTCGGCTCTTCTGGCCTCGCTCTGGGTAGACGTGGACGTGGCCATCCCGTATCGGGCCGGCGAACTGCTCGCCCGCGTCCGCGAACGCGGCACCGTCGAGCTCGATTACCGCCCGGTGGACGTTCGGGTGATCGGCCGGGTCAGCCCGCCGCTCGCCGGCGAGCTCGAGGCCGTAGCCGCGAAGTGGCTGGAATCGCTCCGCAACGGAGAAGCGGCGACGCCCTGACGGCCACGCCGGCAGCTCGTCGCGCCGCCGGCCGGGCACGTGCCGGGGTAGGGGGCCTAGAACATCTGTTCTGATACAATCGCGGGACTCCACGGACCCCTGCTACCCCTGTTGGTAGCGAGTGGACAAGTACGGAAACAGCAGCCACCGGGCCCGAAAGTGGTGGATAAGCCCCTTCCTCCGTGGGGCCCCCGGGCATAGATTCTGTCTTGCCCGGAGGGGCCAGCGAGATCACACCAAGTCAGCGGTTCTGGCGGAAACGGATCTACGGTCTGCGTGAAAGCTCTTGGACCCGCAACGGTTCTTGAGTCGGAGCACAGGACGCACGTCGCGAAAGCCAGGATGTAGAGGGCTCGGTGGCAGGTCCGGCAGTCGGCCGGAACGCGGTCCACTGCTGAGCGAGGAGTTTTCGGACCCCTTGCTCGCAGAGGTCAGAGCGGCCGGTACACGCGGACCCGCAGAACGATCGAACGGTTCCTCTGGGCGCTTTGTTGTGCCCGGAGGTTTCGCGGCGAGCGGAATAGGGGACAGAGGCGGTATCCTCGGCCGCAACCCGTTTCAGCAGCCAGGAAGTTGATGCCGCCCGCCAGCCCCAGCATCTGGATCATCGTCCCGACGTACAACGAACGCGACAACGTCGGCCCCATCACCGAGGCCGTCCTCGCGGCTGTGCCCGAAGCCCACGTCCTCATCGTCGACGACGGCTCTCCGGACGGCACGGGGGAGCTGGCCGACGAGATGGCTCGGGCCAACTCGGCCATCTCCGTCCTGCACCGCTCTGCCAAGCAGGGCCTGGGCCGAGCCTATGTCGCGGCGTTCAAGGACCTGCTCGCCAGGGACGCCGACATCGTCATCCAGATGGACGCGGACTTCAGCCACCCGGTGCGCTTCCTGCCGTCGCTGCTGGGGCCCCTGCGGACCGGCGACGCCGACCTGGTGCTCGGGTCGCGCTACGTCAAAGGCGGCCACATACCTCGCTGGAACATCTTCCGGCGCCTGATCAGCCGGGGCGGAAGCGTCTTCGCCGGCGTGGTCCTCCTGATGCCCTACCGAGACCTCACGGGTGGCTTCAAGGCCTGGCGGGCGCCCGTCCTGCGGGAGATCGATCTCGATCGCCTCCACGCCGGCGGCTACGCCTTCCAGATCGAGACCACGTTCCAGGCCAGGCTGGCGGGGGCGCGCATCCTCGAGGTGCCGATCACTTTCGAAGAGCGCCGGGTGGGCCAGTCGAAGATGAGCATGAACATCTTCATGGAGGCCTTCCTGCTTGTTCTTGGCCTCCGTTTGACGACGCTCGGCCGTCGCCGGCGTCGAGCTCCAATCGGCGTCCGCTGAGGATCCACCCGGCCGGCCACAGCGCGGGCTCCTTAGAACGCCCGTGCTAACGCGCCTATCGAGCCGCGTGCTGCGTACCGGGCGCCTGTGCAAGGCGCGTGGAAAGCGGCCCCTGGACCGCTCCGTGACTTCCCCAACACGTGGATAAGGCCGTTGGCGGAGCGGGCCCCAGAGGCATAGATTCGTTCTTGCCCGGAGGGGCCACGAACAACCGAACGACTCGGCCGATTCTCGGATCGGCCGAACGATGCGGAATCGAGGTTCCTCCGGGCGTTTCGTTGGCCGTCACTTACCGTCACGCGCGGCCCGCCGCTGCCACCCGAGCGCCGGCGGGCCGCGTTCTTACCCGAGATCCGCATCTTGGGTGTAGGCTAGGCCTATAGGCAGTGCCTGCCTAGTGTGCTAGGCTGTCTTAGGTGAAGCGCGGCGAACTGCTCCGGCGCGCGTCTCCGGAAGGGCGAGGAAACAGGGAGTGGCGTGGAGCCTAGAGCGTCAGGGAGCCAACCACGAGCTGTGGCGTTGTGGGGCCGTGGAAGGTGACGGTACCGAGGCACCGCCAGATCAACGAAATGACGCGGTCGGGATCCTCCGAAGCCTCGAGGAAGAGTTGGGCGAAGGCTGGTGGCGGTAATGAGGCCAACCTACCGAGTCACTGCGGTTCGAAACGGTCGATGGTGGGCCATCGAAGTCCCGGAGTTGCTCGGCGTCCATTCTCAGGCGCGTCGGTTGGACCAGGTGGACGCTATGGCGCGAGAAGCCATCGCCCTGCTTCTAGGCGTCACGGAGGACTCGTTCGACCTGGCCATTCACCCTGACCTCGCCTCACTTGGCGAACTTCAGGCATCGATTGAGGCGGCACTCGAAGCGCGAGAAGCAGCCGAGCTGGCGCAAGACCGCGCTTCCTCCACGATGCGGCATGCCGTCGGCGAGATCCGAAGCGCGGGTTACACCTCCCGGGACGCAGGCGTGCTTCTGGGCCTTAGCAACCAGCGCATCAGTCAGATCGAGCGCCAATCTCCCACGGACCAGAAGTAGCGAGCCGACGAACCTGCCGTATCGGAATTGGCGCCCGGCTCTGGTCACGGTACGGTGGGTAGTCGAGTTCTCTGAGGAACCGCCGAAAGCTTCGGTCGCAACACCCAAATCGCGTTTGGGGGACTGCTAGAGCACTTCCGATAAGAGAGGTTATGTCCGTTACGGGCCGTTTCCTGCGAGACGCCGAGTGTGCGGCTCCGACGACAGCGCCCTTTGACGTCGCTCACCAGAGGATCCACGAGTACGCGCTCCACAACACTGTGGCACTCGCGGCCTATATGAAGAAGGCGCTCAGGGAGGAGCTGAGAAGGCTCGAACTGATGAAAGAGGATGGACGGAGGACAAGACGCCTGCGTGCCGCTGTCTTGCCCGACGCGGCCAACGTCTCAGTGCCGACAGGTCCGGCTGCCTCGACGCCGAGAGCGGTGGCTCGCTGAGTAGACGGGCGCGACTGCGCGGAGCTTGGGCTTGGGAATCGGGATGAAGTACGTGCTGCGGCGACGGCCGTCGGCGATCTCGCTGGTGATGCCGTCTTCGTCGAACCGGAAATGCCGCGTGGGCTCGCGGAACGGCGAGTTCAGGATCGGGTTCTCTATCACGACCGACGGCATGCGGCCCGCCTCACCACCCCTGGGCCCTGGTTCCCAGCGTTCCTCTATACCAGTCGTAGATGGACGGCGACCCATTGAAGATGCCGCCAGCACGAGTCCCTTGACAGGTGATGTCGTCTCCCCAGCAGTCCGCATGGACGCGGACCTCTCCTCGGCGTGGACGGGCGATGATCACTTGGAGTCCGCGGCGCATCTCGGCGGTCACCTGGTAGAGAGTGCCCTTACTAGACACAATGCTCGCCTGGCCATGTTGCTGCAGAGCCCGGTAGACCTGATCAAAGGTGGGGTCGCCTGAGTTCCGCATGCTTCGCCCCCGATTTCGTGACGGTGCTCCCCTACTCTAGCCAGTCGCCGGACGGCGCGGGCACCGATGAGGGTGGAGCAAGCGGCCGTAGAAAGGGCAGCGCGTAGTCTCGGCGGGTACCAGTTGACTCGCAACGTCAGCCGGACTAAGGTGGACTAACCAACCGCGGAGAGCGCAACTCAAATGGCTGAGCCAATCAACATCCACGACGCCAAGACGCACTTCTCGCGACTCGTCGATCGCGTGGAAGCCGGCGAGGAGATCGTGATCGCGCGTGACGGGCATCCTGTCGCGCGGATGGTGCCGCTGCGCCCCCGAACACAGTCTCGGGAGCCCGGCCTCTGGCGTGGCCTCGTCCACCTGGCCCCCGACTTCGACGAGACCGATAACGCCTTGCTCGATGCGTTCGAGGCATGAGGCTTCTGCTCGACGCGCACGCGCTGCTGTGGTGGCTGGCCGACGATCCCTCGCTCGACCGCGCCGCACGTGACCTCATCGCCGATCCGGCAAACGAAGTCATCGTGAGCGCCGCGACCGTTTGGGAGATCGCCATCAAGCGGGCGATGGGGAAGTTGAGCGCTCCGGATGGCCTGGCCGGTGTGCTCGAGCGGTCTGGGTTCATCGAGGCGCCCGTCACCGCCGCCGACGCTGAGCACGCCGGCGGGCTCGAGGCGATCCATCGCGACCCGTTCGACCGCATGCTGGTTGCCCAGGCAGTTCGCCTGCGCGCCGTGGTGGTAACGCGAGACCCGGTCTTCGGGCGATACGGGGCGGAGACAGTTCCGGCCTAGCCGCCGCCGTGGCGCGCGCAACCCGCTACGATTCGCGAATGCTCGTCATAGTTCGCCCGCCGGGCGCCGCATTCCGCGACGCGATCTCGGCCTACCCGGACCGTCATCGCATCGACGTTTCACGGGCGCGAGCGCAGCATGCGGCCTTCTGCGCGGCGCTCGAGGACGCCGGCTTGCCGCTGATGCGGCTTCCTGAGGAGCCGGAGCTCCCCGACGCCACGTTCGTTTCGGATTCGCTCATAGTCCTTGCACCAGTACTGCCCGATCGACCGTCGGTAGTCGTGGTGGCGCGGCCCGCCGTCCCGTCACGGCGCCTCGAGGTTGAGTCCGTTCTCCGGGCTGCCCTCCCCTACCTGCCGGCGGACACGGAGGTGGTGCGCGTTGAGGATCCGGGGACGCTCGAGGGCGGCGACGTGATCGTCTATGGTGACCGCCTTGCGATCGGACTGAGCGGCCGAACCAACCTCCTCGGCGCGCAGGTGCTCGCTAACGCCGCTCGATCGCTCGGATACCGGCCGTTCCTCTGCCCCGTGGCGGATCGCCTTCACCTCGCCACGGCCGTGACCGCCGCGGCGCCGGACACGCTCATTGGCACTGCCGCCGGTTTCGCCTCGCTCGACGCCGCCGGCCCTGACGCCGCACCGGCCGGCGAGGTCCGCCGCCTGCTGCTGCCAGACGGCGAACTAATGGGGGCGAACGTCCTCGCGCTCGGCGGGCACGCGTTCCTCTACTCGCGAAACCCGACCGCCGCCCGGCTCCTGCGTGAAATCGGAATGCCGGTTCACGAGCTCGAACTGGACGAGTTCGCGCTCGCCGACGGCGGCCCGACCTGCCTGGTGAACATCCTTCCCTGACATCGCCGCGTCAGGAGGAAACCAGCGCGGCAGTCCAGGCCAGAGCCCCTGCCCCACAGCGCTCCCTCACCCTGCCAGAACGCTACCCGCGTCCCGCCACGATTTCAGATGGCCGCCGGCCAAGCCCCGCCTCGAGGAGCGCCCGATCCAGCGTCGCGAGATCGGCGTGGCGAGACCTGGCTGCGGCGGCATACGCCGCGTCATACATCGTCAGGTTGTGGGCCTCCGCCAGCACCGCGGCGTCGGAAAGCTCCGCAAGAGTCAGGGTGAGTCGCGGGCAGATGACATCCAGCGCGGCGAGCACGATCGAGACCCGCTGCGCCTCGACCCCCAGGCCCCGGAGCAGCGCGTTCGAGACCTCATATGCGGTCAGGTCGAGCACCGAGAGGGCGACTCGGCGCGAGCGATGAAGGTCTAGCAGCGCGCGTGCGGCCTCCACCTCCTCCTCGCCCTCGGCGTGGAACCACTTCAGCACGACGCTCGCGTCGCACAGGACGTCAGGGACGGCCGGCATCGCGCGCTTCCCTATCGCGGCGGATCAGGTCGGCGGATTCGAAGGGGCCGGCCGAGGCCAACGCGTCACGCGCTAGAGCTACGGCCGCGTCCAGGACGGCCGCTTCGGGCCAGCCGAGCTCGTGCCGTGCCGCCTCCTGGATGAAGCGACTCCGCGTGGTCTTCCTTGCTCTGGCAGCTCGATCGATGTGCTCGAGCAGCTCGTCGGGAATGGTGATTAGCACCTTGCTCATGGGCCGATAGGATATCCCAGGGATATCTCCCACGCAAGGGCGGTTGTCCGACTCGAGCATGGGCACATCTTGCCGGCGGTCGATCATCGGCCACTCAACGGTGAAGCCGGCCAGGGGCGGACGCGCGGCGATCCCTGAAGTCCCGGCGCTACGAGTCCGTCGGTCCCGCGTCCTCAGAAGGTCGGCGCGCCGGAAGGCCGAACTTGACGTCTATCGGCTCTCAGCTGCGCGTACTCTTCTGGGCATGCTCCTTCCCTCGACCAGACGGCGACGGACGGTCCTGACGGTCCTTCTCGCCGGCCTTGTCACCTCGACGGCTGTCGCCTGCACTGGCTCGCTCCAGCCGAGCTCGAGCCCGGCGCTCAAGGTGTCAACCTCTCCCACAGCGTCTCCGGTCGCAATCTCGCCGATCCCGTTCCCGCCGGTTCAGAGCTGGCAGCCGCTCCTGAGCTCGTCTGAGAGTCCCAGCGACAGCTCTTGCGGCGGCGAGGGCAAACCCCCAACTCCGGGGCGTCCGAACGGCTGGCCTGTGATCCTGGGCGATTTCGGCGACTTTCCCCGGATCGGCCCGGACGGAACGTCATACCTGGTCCAGGACATGAGCCTCACTGCCGTCGACCCGACGGGGCACGAGCCCGCAGGTTGGCCCATCAAGCTGAACTTCGCGCCGGTTGATTCGAGCGGTTACGCGCCGACGGACGTGGAAGTCGGGCCGGATGGGACGGTCTATGTGACGGCAGCCGACAGGATCGAGGCCTTCCACCCGGACGGCACACCGGTCTCAGGATGGCCATACCGCGCCAGCCGAATCCCCTACCCCGCCTGGGTGGCGACGATGCTGCCCGTCGCACAAGGCGTGTACACGAACATCGCCGCGGGCGAAGTCGTTCTGCTCGGTAAGAACGGGGCTCCTCTGCCCGACTGGCCCGTGTCGCTCCCAAGCGCCTCCCCGGACGGAGCCTCCGGTCAGCTCGTGGCCGGACCGGATGGCACGCTCTACGTCGAGGACGTGACCGCCGACACGATCTACGCCTACGGCCCGGACGGCGCGCCCAGGCCCGGCTGGCCGCTCCACGGCTGGTCATCGATGACCTTCGATACGAGCGGCCGGATCTACGTCTGGAAGCACCGGTTTGCGACGTCGGCCGGTGCCAGGTACTCCGGACCCGCGATCGAGACGCAGATAGGCGCCGTCGATGCCACGGGCCGTTTCTATCCGGGTTGGCCGGTCAAGCTCGATGGGCCGGCATCCCAACCGGCCTTCGGCCCGGACGGCACCGTGTACGTAACGCGTGGCACCTCATACGGCCCGGGTTCGACGGGTGGATCGGGTACCAGTGCGGTGATCCTGGCGCTCGATCGGACGGGCAACGCCAGACCCGGCTGGCCCGTTTCGTTGCCGGTCGGCTACTGGGCTCTCGGAAGTATGCCGGGCGTCTCCCAGGCCGCCTCCGATCCGCCGGTAATCGCAGCGGACGGCTCCGTCCACGTGATCGCCGACAATCGCGATTCCTCGGGGTTGGGGGACACCGTCCTGTTCGCGTTCCAACCGGACGGCAGGCCATTGCCGGACTGGCCCCGCTCGATCGGAACGGGTGAGCTCAGCAACGTGATCGCCGCTGCCAGCGGCTCGGGATGGTTGTCTGCCGGGAGCGGCATCTACCTGGTCAGCGACAACCGAATCCTCAAGGTCCAGTCCGACGGCACGCTCGCGCCGGGCTGGCCGATCAGCAGGCCGTGCGGAGCCGCCCCCCTGGGGGTGGAGCAAATGCCGGATGGTGGCATCCTGGTCTTGTGGAACGCGGGTGACAAGCCGTATGGCGGCACGCTCGAGATCCGCTATCGACCCGACGGGTCGGTGGCCGGCGGCTAGCCAGGCTCGGAGAAGGGAGGCCGCGTCGGAAACCGACGAACCCGGCCATGGCGGTCCGTAGGACCAGTCGCCTCCGCGTTGCGTCATCCCTACGGCATGGAGAAGTGGAGTGTCCAATTCCCATCGTACCGGACGTCCTGACCCTGGTTGGCCGCCTCGGTTCCGTCGCCCATCAGCTGGCTGACCCACACCGTCCAGTCGCCGGTCGGATCCTCGACACCCACTGATGTGTACACCGTCGTCAGCGAACTGCCTATGCGGGACGTGCCGGTCGCAACGTCGAGGTTCTGACCGTTGTGGCTGACGCAGTCGACGATCGGCGTCCAATTGAGTCCGCCCGACGGAGCGCCTGCCAAGCGAAGTTCCAGCCGGACCTGAGACGGTGAGGTGACTATCGATTCCAGGGTGAGCGTCACGCCGTGGCTCTCGGACCAGACGTGCGGCATCGGCGGCGAACCACCGCCTACCGTCGCCTGCGGGCCACCGCCTACCGTCGCCTGCGGGCCACCGCCTACCGTCGGTTGCGGAGCAACGCCGACGGTCGCTGGCGAACAACCGCCCACCATCGCCGTCGCCGGCGGACCACCGCCCCCGGTCGCCGGCGGACCACCGCCCCCGGTCGCCGGCGGACCACCGCCCCCGGTCGCCGGCGGACCACCGCCCACCGTCAGTTCGAATGAGAACGTCGCGTTTACGGCGACAGGGTGCCACGGGTCCCACGTCAGATCGCTGGGAGGAGGCCCATCCTCCTGGTTCCGGACGGAGACGGAAGAGACGGTCACGGTGAACGCCCGTCGACCGGGCTCAGCCGGCCCCGACGCGTGCTCGAACCAGCGGATCGTGGCGGCAGACGTGACGTTGACCGGATCTGAAGCGCCACCGGTCATCGTCCAATTGCCTCCAGAGCTGTCCGCAACAGACATGCTGCCGACGTCAACCTGGCTCCATCCCCGGTTCTGTGCGTCCACGACGGTGAACGCGAGCATCATCTGGTTTGCGTCCGCATAGGCCCGCTCCAGGGTGATTCGGTAGCCGTCGACGGTTTTTGTCAGCCCGAGCTGCTCCGCGTGCTGCCAGGCATAGCCACCGCCGAAGCTGTAGAAAGCAGCGGGACCGCCGGAGGCGGACGTGGCCATAAGCAGGGCCGCCGTCATAACCGCGGCGAGGACCGGGACGAGCGCCAGGCGCCACCATCGAGGACGAGTCAGGCGCCAGCCCTCTGAGGTTCGCGGGCGCCAATCCCGCACGGCCCTCTTGACGCGTCTGTCGACCAGGGCGGCGAGATCCGTCGGCATCTCTACCGCGTAGACCGCGGCGAGCAGAGACTCGAGATCTTCAGGTATTGCGCCTGGAAGGGCGCTATGCATCGTCACGGTAGGACTCCCTCAGCACATCGAGCGCACGGCTCAGGATCTTCTGGGCTGCGGCCTCGCTCTTGCCGAGCGTGCCGCCAATCTCCCGGGCGGTCAGGCCGCCCGCGTAGCGAAGAACGACTGCATCTCGCTGGATGGCCGGGAGGCGCTGCACACGGTCGCGGAGATCCTCCAGACGTTCGCGCTCCAGGACCGCGTCCTCGAGAAGACCCGACGCCTGAGGCTCAATCTCTGGCTCTGACTCGTCCGCCGTCACCGACCGATGCCGGCGTCTCGAGCGCTCCGCGTCGATGGCGGCGTTCCGGGCAATCGTGAACAGCCAGGCGATGACGCCTCCGCCCTGAGGCCGATACCGCCCGATTGCCGCAAGCGCTCGCCAAAAGACGACGGCCGTCAGCTCTGCCGCCTCATCGTCCGACGCGGTTCTGGCGCGCAGAAAGCGAAAGACGCCCAGGCGATGACGACGGTAGAGCAACTCGAAGGCATGCGGGTCGTTTCGGGCGGCCGCGGCTATTTCCTCGTCTCGCTCCTCCACCGCCTCCGAGCCATCGAGGCCTACCAGTTCGATCCCGGCCACGCATCCCTCCTGCGGCATTGTCGCCTACTTGTAACAACGCGCAGCCTCGGCAAACCGGACACGGTAGCCTTCCGTCCTCAACCCGGAGGCAGGCGGCCCGGCTGAGGATCTTGAGGCGGCAGCGGGATCTCGAGAGTTTCACGTAGCTGACGATAGCGGCGCATGTACTCGGCCCGGGCCCGATAGTCGTCCGGCTTCGGATCCAGGATCTGAAGCAGCGAGATGAAGCACTCGGCATCGATGTGACTTTCTGTGAGTGCGAGGCCCCTGCCAACGGTCGTGCGAAGCGGCTCGAGCTCCACCAGGCGCTCGCGGAACCACTCCGCCTGCGAGGCTACGAACGCAGCGACCGCGCCGCGCCCGGCAACCCTGCCCGAGCCAGGGGAATCGATGACGGGCTCGCGCCCGAACAAGCCCAGGATCGCGTCGACACTGCCGGCTGCCAGTGCGGGCAAATGCGCTGCTGTTGGATCTGAGGAAACGATGGCCATGTCGACTGCCCTTTCACTTGCGGCAAGTCAACATTGCATCAGGTCGGCGTTCATTTGGTCATGGCCCGGCTGCGGTCGCGCCTCGCGCGTCAGATGGACCGACCAGGCCACCGGGCCGACCCGCCGCCTAGTACTTGGACCGGCGCGTCTCTTCCTTCTTGGGCGGGCGAGGCTCGTGGCCCGGGCGCGGCGGGTTCGGGAGGGTCCCGGGAGCCATGTCGGGCTGCTTGGGCCGCGGCCCACGGGCACGGGCCGCTTCTACCTCGGCCGTGAAGGCTGCGAGGCGCTCCGGCGAAACGGCGCGCTCCCAGTCGGCTGTGATCTGCTTGACCCGCACGTTCTGCGCGTCTCGCTGCTCGCGCTCGTGCCTTGACCGCTTCGTCATCTGGTCCTCGTGTGGGATACGCGGCATTTCCGCCTGCTGTGTGCGGCAATCATGCACTTGTCGGCGGCGTCTGTCGCGCAGTCCGCCCCGAGATGCCGGCGACGCCGCCGATGCGCTGGTCGCCGGTCGCGCGAGGTACCAGAGACATTACCGCCTCGACGGAGTAGCATGAGTCTCCCCACCCGATCACCAGGGCTTGACGGTCGCGCGAGACCCGGGAGTCCTGGAGTCCACGCGACTGTCCCGATGCTCTCGGCCGCGGCGCGAAGGGCGCCGGGTTCTTCCGTGACTGGAAAACGCGATGCGACGGTTCGGCAGACGTATCAGGGCAACGGTTCGGCGTCACATGACGCTGGCTATTGCCCTGACGGTCGTGACCTTTGGGATCGTCGGTATCGTCTCGGTCGCCGCGTTCACCGGCGCCTTCAACGGCAGCACGCCGGTCGCCGACACCTACACATTCAGCGCGGACTGGACACTTCTAGACCTTGAGCGACATATTGAGGCGGGCGAAGTCGCCACGATTTCGCTGGTAACGGCGCCAGCGGCTGGTCCCGGACCGACCACCGCGACAGAGGCCCTCGCCGCCCGAACGACGAGCGGTCAGTGGGTCAGGGTCACGCTCGATGTCGCCCCCAACGACGCACTGGTCGCGCTGCGAAGCCTGGGTTACGGACGCCTGATAGCCGCGGACTCATTGACCCAGCTACCCCCGAGCAACGGCGTGTCCGGGTCCGGCTCGGGATCCTCCGATCCTCTGGGCGCCATTCCGGGGTTCGCAATGCTGGCCATCCTGCTCGTCGCCGTCGTTGTGCTCATCCGCAGGACGGGAATGGACAGCGGCAAGGGAGCGGGTAGCTACCACGTCATTCTTCCGCCCGATGCGCGCGGCAGTGACGGCGATACCTCGATCGCCCGGCCGGTTCGCTTCGCCGACGTCGCGGGCTGCGACGAAGCCAAGTTCGAGCTGACCGAGGTCGTCGAGTTCCTGAGGTTCCCGGATCGGTTCCGCGCCCTGGGCGCGAGTATTCCGCGCGGCTTGCTCCTGTACGGACCTCCCGGCACCGGCAAGACCATGCTTGCCCGAGCCGCGGCAACAGAGGCCGGCGTCCCATTCGTGTCGATGTCGGGCTCAAGCTTCGTCGAGATGTACGTCGGCGTCGGGGCCAAGCGGGTCCGCAACCTGTTCGCCGTGGCTCGCAAGTTCGGAAAGGCCATCATCTTCGTCGACGAGATAGACGCTCTCGCCAAGACACGGGGCGGCAACAACGCCAACGACGAGCGCGAACAGGCGCTCAACCAGCTGCTCGCGGAGATGGATGGCTTCTCGTCGTCCGACTCGATAGTCGTGATAGCCGCAACGAACCGGCTCGACACTCTCGACCAGGCAATCCTTCGCGCCGGACGCTTCACCCGCAAGGTGAACGTGCCCCTGCCCGACATCGATGGTCGCCGCGCCGTGCTGGCCATCCACGCCTACGGCAAGCCGCTCGAGGACGCGGTCGACATGGAGGCGATCGCGCGCCGAACCGCGGGCATGAGCGGCGCCCAGCTCGCCGATCTGCTCAACGAGGCCGCGATCTACGCCGCCCGTCGAAGTCACGAGAGGATCACACCCGCCGACATCCACGACGGCTGGCTCAAGTCCATCCTCGGCACGTCTCGCAAGCGGTCCATGGACGAGCGCGAGCGGAGCATCATCGCCGCCCACGAGTCGGGGCACGCCGTCTGCGGCCGGCTCTTCGGCGATCGCCGGCGGGTCGAGGAGATCAGCCTGTTCGCGCACGGCGATGCCCTGGGCGTCACGGTCTCGTCCTCGGAAGACGACGATCTGCCATCGGAATCCAACCTTCGCGCAAGCCTCGTCGCTCTCATGGGCGGGCGAGCGGCCGAATCCATCCTCTTCGAAGACGTCACGGGCGGTGCGTCGAACGACCTCGAAAAGGCCAACGACATCGCCACCAAGATGGTCACCCAGTGGGGCATGGGCCGCGACCCGGACTCCGCGACTCTCGGCCCCTCGGGGCGGGGCGCGCTGAGCCTGCGCGTGGTCGGCGATGACACGTCGCTCTCGACGGGCATTCGCGCGGCGATGGACCGGGCCATCAACGCAGTCCTCGATCAGGCCTATTCCCAGGCCCGCGAGGCCCTGCTGGCCGAGATGAAGCGACTCACCCGCGTCGCGGCGTACCTGTACGAGCACGAGCGGATCGATGGCGCCCAGTTCGAGGCCCTCTTCGACGGAACGCTCGTTCCTTCGGCCGACGTGGAGAAGCAGTGGCGCAGCGCCAAGAGCAAGCCGCGAAGTTGGGACGAGATCGACGACTTGATCGCGACGGCCGTCGGCACCGCCGATACCCGGGCGGCCACGGCCACGGCGGTTCCGACGCCGAACCGACCGCGCCGCACGCGTTCGCGCCGGACGTTGCCTTCGGCCGCTCGCGTCCTATTGCTGGATTGGTGGCAGCGCAGCTTCGGGAGTGTCGATCGGCCGGCCAAATAGCAGTGACCGAGCCGCCCCGGCCTGCGGTCATTCGCGGACGGTCAAGGGATCCAGTTGAAGCCGTCCGGGTTCGGACCGCGGCGGCCGCACGTTTGACGCTGGAACCGCCGGACTTCAAGCTCAGGCAGACATGACCGCCACTCCCCTCCTCCCACGGGCCGCCGCCCTGACCGCCTTCAGCACGGCTCACCCTGAGTTCGAGGGAACGCGGGCGCTCGACGACCTGCGGGCGACCGAGTACGCCCGCCTGGACAGGGCCGGCCAGGTGTACCTCGACTACACCGCCGGCGGCGTGTACGCGGACTCGCCGGTTCGGGCCCATGCGGATCTGCTGATGAGCGGCGTGTTCGGCAACCCGCACTCCACGAACCGGGCCTCGGCGGCGATGACCGAATGGGTCGAGCGGGCCCGGGCGTATGTCCTCGAGTACTTCAACGCATCGCCCGAAGAGTACGTCGTGTGCTTCACGCAGAACGCCAGCGGCGCCCTCAGGCTCGTCGGGGAGGCCTACCCGTTCACCTCCGAGGGGCACTACCTGCTGACGTTCGACAACCACAACTCGGTCAACGGCATCCGCGAGTTCGCCCGCGCCAAGGGCGCCCGGGTGACCTACGCGCCGGTCATTCCGCCCGACATGAGGATCGACGACGACCGGCTGGCGGCCTACCTGGCCGATACTGGCTCAGGTTCATGCAATCTGCTCGCCTACCCGGCCCAATCGAACTTCTCGGGCGTCCAGCACTCGCTGGAATGGATCGATCGGGCCCACGAGCGAGGCTGGGACGTGCTGCTCGACGCGGCCGCGTTCGTGCCGAGCAACCGGCTGGACCTGGGCCGCTGGCAGCCCGACTTCGTGCCCATCTCGTTCTACAAGATCTTCGGCTACCCGACGGGCGTCGGGGCTCTCATCGCCCGCAAGAGAGCGCTCCGCAAGCTGCACCGGCCCTGGTTTGCGGGCGGGACGATCACCGTCGCCTCGGTCGGCGGCGATCGTTACTTCATGCATGAGGGGGCGGAGGCGTTCGAGGACGGAACGCTCGACTACCTGGCCCTCCCGGCCGTGGAGATCGGCCTGCGCCACATCGATCGCGTCGGGCTGGACCTCATCCACACGCGCGTGCGTTGCCTGACCGAGTGGCTGCTGGAGACCCTGGCCTCGCTGCGCCACGGCGGTGGCGAACCGGTCGTGCGCGTATACGGCCCGGTGGACGCCTCGAACCGGGGCGGCACGATCGCCCTGAACCTGTACGACTCGAACGGCCGCTTCATCGACCACCGCATCGTCGAGCAACGCGCCAACGAGGCCGGCATCTCCCTGCGCACGGGCTGTTTCTGCAACCCGGGCGGCGGCGAGGTTGCCCTGGGCCTGTCCGCGGAAGAACTGTCCACGTGCTTCGTTCACGCGGCCGACCGGCTCGCCCTGGACGAGTTCCGGCGGTGCATCGACGACAAGAGCACAGGCGCCGTCCGCGTCTCGCTCGGGCTGGTCACGACGTTCGCCGACGTCTACCGCTTCGTCGAGTTCGCGGCGGGCTTCATCGACAAGACGGCCGTCCAGGCCTAGAGAGAGCGGCCTCTGCCGATCAGGGGTGGCCAGAGGACCGTGATGCCGCGGCGCAGCGGAGCGGCCAGATCGCCCCTTCCGGCCGTCCGACGCTGGGCCTCGAGCGTGCACCGCGAGTCCACACGGGCTTCGTTGCGTGAGGGCGCCGGGGCCCGCCCGATCGGCCGGTTCGTGCCACTACCGGCCGGCTTCGCTATGCTGGTCGGGAAGGCAGGCACCAGGCCGATCATCACGGTCGCTGCCCGACGAGGTTCGCGTGTCGCGCGTATCCGAGCTATACCGGCCCAGTCTGGCCACTCTCACGGATCTATACGAACTGACCATGGGCGCCGGCTACGCGTCGGCCGGCGTGGCGGACCGCGAGACCGTGTTCGCCCTCAGCTTCCGGTCCCTGCCGTTCGGAGGCGGCTACGCGGTCGCTGCCGGCCTCGACGACGCGCTGGCGATACTCGAGAGACTCCGCTTCGACGCCTCCGACATCGAGTACCTTCGGACCCTGCGCGGTGCCGGAGAGAAGCCGCTCTTCGGCCCCGACTTCATCGAGCGCCTGGCCGACCTCGAGTTCACCTGCGACGTCGACGCGATCCCGGAGGGGACGGTCGTCTTCGCCAACGAACCTCTCCTGAGGGTTCGAGGACCGCTCCTCCAGGCCCAGCTCGTCGAGAGCGTCCTCCTGACCGTGATCGGCTTCCAGACGCTCGTGGCCACCAAGGCCGCGCGGATCGTCGAGGCGGCCGGGGCCAGCCCCGTCCTGGAGTTCGGCCTGCGCCGCGCCCAGGGCCTCGACGGGGCCCTCTCGGCGGCCAGGGCGGCCTACATCGGCGGCGTTGCGGCAACCTCGAACGTCATGGCGGGTCGCCTGTTCGGGATCCCGGTCCGCGGCACGCATGCCCATTCGTGGGTCCAGGTCTTCGGCGACGAGCAGCGGGCCTTCGACGCGTACGCCGACGCTCAGCCCGACAACGTGACCCTGCTGGTGGACACGTACGACTCGCTTGAGGGCGTGGCTCACGCCATCGTGACGGGACAGCGGCTCAGGGCGGCCGGCGGCACCCTCGCCGGAATTCGCCTCGACTCGGGCGACCTCGCGTACCTCTCGATCGAGGCCAGACGGATGCTGGACGAGGCGGGTTTCACCGACACGAAGATCGTCGCCTCGAACGACCTGGACGAGCACACCATCGCCTCGCTGCGCGAGCAGGGCGCACACATCGACATCTGGGGCGTCGGCACGCGCCTCGACACCTGCTACGACCAGCCGGCCCTGGGGGCGATCTACAAGCTCAGCGCCATCTGCGACCCTGCCACCGGCTGGCGCTACCCCGTCAAACTGTCGGAGCACAGTTCCAAGATCTCCATCCCGGGCGTTCTCGGAGTACGGCGATTCATCGATGCCTCGGGCCGGTTCCGCGCCGACATGATCTACGACGAGGACCTGCCGGCCCCGCCCGACGGCGACTCCATCGTCGATCCGGCCGACGCGCTCCACATGCGGGTGATCGATCCGAGCTGGGCGAGCGACGAGCTGGTGCTTCCCGCGCTGCGAAAAGGGGCGCGGGTTTCGCCGGCTCCCGGGCTCGATGAGATCCGGGCTCGTGCCCAGTCCCAGATCCGGAACCTCCACCCTGCCATCCGGCGGCTGCTGAACCCGCACATCTATCCCGTGGGCCTGGAGATGCGCCTCCACGAACGGCGCAGCGCGCTCGTGCTGGAGCGGCGCCGCTCACAGGTGGCAGCCGCTCCGCCGAGCCCGGCCGACGTGCCCTAGACCCAGCCCCGGCGGTATTGCCAGCCGCTAGTCCGCCGGCGGCGGATCCAGTGCCTCTTCGTCGACTGAGGCCACGTCTTCGCTATCCTCTTCCGCCTCCGCTGCAGGCTCGAGGACCGGCCCCAGGTCCGGCTCGACCGAGGCGGCGGCCTGCAGCGCCCCTTCGCCAACGGCCAGCTCCTCGATCGCCAGTTGCTCCATCGTGACTTCGTCCGCGGCTTCAACGACAGCCTCGCGGACCAGTTCCTGCTCGAAGGCGTCTCGGACTTCGCGACTCTGCTCGGCCATGAACGGATCGATCTCGTCCCTGGCCTCGATCTCGGCGAGACCGGCGTCGGGTGTGGACCAGCGGGGGTCGAGGGCCAGGTGGAGCAACGCCGGGCGCCCCGCCTCGAGGGCCTGGCGCAGGGCCGGCTCGAACTCCTCGTCGCTTCGGACGGATATACCGAGCGCTCCGCACGCTTCCGCGATCGCCGCGAAGTCCACGGGTCCGAGCCGGGTGCCGAGGCCCGCGTCGTCCCCGCGTTCCCGCTGCCGCCGCCAGATCATCCCGTAGCGGCCGTTGTCGAACACGAGTACCACGACGTGGGCTCGCTCGCGGACGGCAGTCTCGAGATCCGCCATGGTCATGGCGAAACCGCCGTCACCGGCGAGAGCCACACCCAGGCGGCCTGGCCGGGCCAGCGTGGCGCCTATCGCAGCCGGGAGGGCGTAGCCCATCGGGCCGGCCGCCGATCCGAGGAAGGTGCCGGGCCGGTGGAACCGGTAGCCGCGAGCCGCCCATGTTCCAAAGTCGCCGGCATCGGTCGTGATGATCGCCTCCGGAGGCAGTACCCGCGCGAGCGTCGCCACGACGCGCCCGGGATGGACTCCCGGTCCGTCCCAGGGCTCCGCGTCCACTATGGATCCCGCTTCATATGCCTCGCGATCCACCGCGTTCGCCGCCGTTCGCTCGTCGAGCGAAGCCGCATCGAAGGCAGCCTTCACCAGAACGCGCAGAGCGACGCGCAGGAAGACCGCGGCGTCCGAGGCAAGGACGATGTCGGGCCGGTGGTCCGACGTCGTTCCATGTGGCTCTACGTCGACGTGGGCCCATTTCGTGCCGGGACCCGGGATTCGGTAGCCGTAGGTGGTGATCTCGCCGAGCCGACAGCCCAAAACGAGCAGAGCGTCGGCCTCCTTCAGGCGTGCCAGAACGCTTGCCGGGGCGCCGAGCCCGGCCATGCCCAGGTAGAACGGGTTGTCGTTGGGAAAGAGGTCTCCACGCCGCCACGAGGAGACGACCGGGACCCGCATCGTCTCGGCGAAGCGGACCAGGGCGTCCGTGCTGCGCGCTCGCAGGATGCCTCCACCGGCGAGAATCAGGGGCCGACGGGAGTCCGTGAGCAGGTGGAGGATCTTGCGAACGAGGACGGGATCCGGCTCGGCGTGGTGCTCGGGCGGCGTGGGGCCACGGCCGTTGCCGGGCGCAGGCACCCTTGCGTCCATCAGGTCCGAGGGGACACCAAGCAGCACGGGCCCGGGACGACCCCTCGTGGCGGTCGCGACTGCCCGCTCCATGAGCGCGGAGGCCCCCGCGGCGTACTTTAGCTCCGCGGCCCACTTCACGATCGGCTCGAAAGCGCGGACGATGTCCATCTCCTGGAAGGCCTCACGGCCCTGGACCTCGCGCCGGACCTGACCGACGATCGCGATCACCGGCGCCGAATCGGCTCGGGCGGCATGCAGCCCGATGGCCAGGTTCGCCGCGCCCGGGCCGCGAGTGGCGATGCAGACGGCCGGGCGACCGGTGAGCTGAGCTACCGCCCCGGCCATGAATGCGGCCGACCCTTCGTGCCGAGTCGCCACCACGCGAATTCGATTGGCGGCCAGTCCCTCGATCAATCCGAGCACGCTCTCGCCGGGAACGGTGAAGGCGATCTTCACGCCGGCCCGGGCCAGGCCCTGCGCCAGGGCAGCGCCGACCGTCATGGTGGCGCCCTGGTTCTCACTCATAGACATCGACGCACTCCTTCGGAGCGCCGCGCCGGATCACCGGGCGGGTCTCACCGATAGTTCG
This sequence comes from Candidatus Limnocylindrales bacterium, assembly GCA_050010635.1. Lineage (GTDB taxonomy): Bacteria > Chloroflexota > Limnocylindria > Limnocylindrales > CSP1-4 > Fen-1039. The sequence continues at coordinate 5,578 of JBEKKR010000003.1, read as the reverse complement.
TGAACTGCAACGCCACCGGTTCATCCAATTCCCTCAGCCGGGTGATCACCCGCTGAAGGTCGTCCTTGCTCTTGGCGAACACGCGCAGGGCGTCTCCCTGGATTTGCGGCTTCACCTTTGGGAACTCGTCGCGGACGAGCTTGCTGAGCTTGCGAGCGAGGTCCTCCTCCAGACCACGCCGCAGCCCGATGTGCTGGCGCACCTTGTTGCCCCCGGCCGGCTCGATCTTGCCCCAGTCGAAGATCTTCAGAGACAGCCCGCGCTTGACCGCCTTGGACTCGATCAGCTCCCGAATGGCCTTCGCCCGGAACTCGTCGTCGGTGATGAGGACCAGCTCGGTCTTGGCCTGCGAGAGATCGAATGTGGCGCCCTTGAAGTCGTACCGCTGCTGAACCTCGCGCCGAACCTGGTCGAGCGCGTTCCGCATCTCCTGATCGTCGAAGTCGCTTACGACATCGAAAGACGATTCGCCTGCCATTGGCCCTCCAGAAACTCTGTACCGCCGGCCGCGGGGTGCGCTTCCTGCCCCTGCGGTCGCCACACCGCGAGATCTGCCCGTGGCGGCATCTGCGGACTTGCGTGATTGTGCCGCACCCGGGCGGCGTTTGGGCAGGCCAAGTCCGGATCTTGCGGATTCGCCTCCTCCTTCAGCTCCCGAGCGCCTCCATCAGCAGCTCCGCGATGCGGTAGCTCTTGCCGCCGCCCATGACCAGGACCGCGTCACCGGATCGAACCTCTCGTGCCAGCCAATCCGCGGTCTGCTCCACGGTTCCGGGCGCGACCGATAGTAGCCCCGGCCTTCGGCGCGCCGTGGCCTCGGCCAGCTCGGCCGCCGACGTAATGGTGGTATCCGGGTCTCGGCTGGCCCAGATGTCGGCGATCGCCACAGCGTCCGCCTCGGCCAGCACGTCGGCGAATTCGTCGAGCATGGCCGCGGTGCGGTGGTACGTCAGCGGCTCGTAGACTGCCCATATCCGCCTGCCCGGTTCCAGCTGGCGCACCGCGGCCAGCGTCTCGCGAATTGCGGTGGGATGATGGCCATAGTCGTCGTAGACCACGACTCCCCTCCCCTCGCCCTTACGTTCCAGGCGACGGCCCACCCCGGTGAAGCTGCCCAGCGCCGCGACGACCCTATCCGGAGAAACGCCAAGGGTGAGCGCCGCCCCAGCCACGCCGAGGGCATTGGCGGCATTGTGGCGGCCCGCCAGCTGCAGCCGTGCGGTCAAGGGAGCGGCCAGCCTCGAACCCTCCATGCGGAGCGTGGTCCCCGTGGCGCCGGCAGCGGAGATCGTGCCGGACAGCCAATCACCGCCTCGGGACGGCGCCCCAGTTCCGACCGTCAGCTCGGTCCCGAGGATCGTGCCCGGCCAGCCGCGCAGGCGCCGCGCGACCGTCGCAACGCCCGAGTCGCCGAGGTTCGCCACGAGGGCAGGCCGCCGGCCCGAATCGCCGGCGCGCCTGAGCCACGCCTCGAACGACGCGATCACGGCGGCCAGATCCGCGAAGACGTCGGGGTGATCCCACTCGGCCGACGTCAGGATTGCGACATCAGGTCGGTACGGGTCGAAATTGCCAGCGTACTCGTCCGCCTCGACCACGAATGGGGCTCCCCTGCCCCACCGGGCCGTGGACGGCAGCCCGCCGGTGAGAGACGCCGGCAGAAGCGCGCCGACGAACGCGCACGGGTCCAGGCCAACTTCCACCAGCACGTGGACCAGCCAGCCCGCTGAAGTGCTCTTGCCGTGCGTGCCGGCCACCCCCACGAGCGTCTTCCCGACAGCCGCGTCGGCGATGAGCTGCTGCCACGGCTCAACCGGGACGCCGGCGGCCCTGGCCGCGGCCAGCTCCGGGTTGTCCGGGTCCACGGCAGTCAGGGCCTTCGTCACGGCCAGTCGTTCCGGCCGCGGCGCGTCTGAGACGTGGCGCGGATCGTGGCGCCAATCCAGGTGGATGCCCGCGGCCTCGAGCGGCGGTGTGTACGGCGAGGGGCCGCCGGGGTCGCACCCGCTGACGGCAGCCCCGCGGTGCAAAGCCAGCAGCGCCGCCGCGCTTGCCCCCGCGCCGGCGGCCCCGACCACGTGGATCCGCTCATCGGTGCGTACTGGTCGAGCAGTTCTGGCGGGCGCGAGCCCGCTGCCGACCGCACCCGCACCGCGGACGGCGGTCACCCGCGGCCGCTCTCGACGCCTGACGGAACCCGCTCCAGGAGGAGCTCGAGGGCGGCCCGGGCGGTCGCCTCTCTGTTGCCCGATCGGTCGCCGGACCAGAGGTAGCGGCGGACTTCAGCCCCGTCCTTGTCGGCAACGGCGACGTAGGTGAGCCCGACCGGCTTTGCCGCGCTGCCTCCGGCGGGCCCGGAGATCCCCGTCACGGCGATGGCGAGATCGGCTCCTGTGCGATGGAGGACCCCCACGGCCATCGCACGTGCAACCTGGGCGCTGACGGCACCGTGAGCCATGAGCTGCTCCTCCGGCACGCCGAGCAACTCGGTCTTGGCGTCGTTCGAGTACGAGACGACTCCGCCCCGGAAATAGCCGCTCGAGCCGGCCACGTCCGTGATCAGCTTGGCGATCAGACCGCCTGTGCACGACTCGGCCGTGGCCACGGTCACGCTTCCCGCCACGCACCGCTCCTGCAACTGCTCGACGAGGCGGACCAGGGAATCGTCATCCATGGCGATCAGGGGCAGGAGGTCGAGTTCCGGGCTCCGTTGACGTCGATGTATGCCCGCTGGCCACCGAGTGAGCTGATCGGGCCGTACGCTGTTCCGTTCACCGTGATGTACACGAAGGCGGGCTTCGTCGCCTTGATGCAGACGTACCTCTTGGCGGCGACCGTCATCTTCCATCCGGCGGCCTGGACATAGCCCGGCGTGTCCGTGATGTTGTCGTGGTAGACGGAGATGCCCGCCGCGCCGCCCTTGATCTCGATCAGCACGGTCAAGCCCTTGAACGGGATGTTGATCGTGCGTGAGACCGGGGCCGTCGAGAGGCCGTGAGGGCTGGTTCCGACGAGCGTCAGCTGCCAGCGGCCGGCGCCCAGCGGGATCGTGAAGGAGAACGTGCCATCGCCTGCCGTGGCGACGGATAGGGGCTGCGGTGGAAGTGTCGGCGACGGGGTCGGGACCGCGGACGTCCCGGGCGATCCGGTCGCGATCGGGCTGGGGCTCGGGCTCGGGCTCGCGCTAGCGCTCGGGCTGCCTACAACTGGCGACGCCGACGGCGTGGGCGGCGGCATGGTAGCCCCGGGCGCGAGCGGTGGGCCCAGGTACGTGGGCGTGAGCGTGACTGTGGTCACTTCGGTGCTGATCCCGGTGACTGTCACGTTCGCGGCCGTGATCGTTGCACCGTCCCCAGGCGTGGAGAAAGCCAGCTCCGGGAGAGGTGGCGTCGCCGTAGGGACGGGAACGAGAACGATGACCCTGATCGTCGGGCTGGGGTGGCCGGTGTCCAGGTTCTTGGCGGTAATGTCGAACTGGTTGCTGCCCGCCTGGAGAGCGGCCTGGTACGCCCAGTGACCCGAGTCGTCGGTGATGACGAGCTTGGGGTCTTGCCCGTTCCAGGCGATCAGGACGGTGGTGCCGGCAGTGGCCGTCCCCTTCAGCACGTAGCTGGTGCTGCCGGCAGCCACCACCACCGGAGTCGACACGTGCGAGTCGAGGGCGAGCGTCGGGTATGCCAGGTATCGCGTCAACTGGAGGCCGAAATAGGACGCCACGATGAGGATGATGACCAGGACCACGGCGATGACGGCATGGCTCCGCTGGAAGACGATGCCCCGCCGGATGGTCAAGGGCTGAGGCCCGACGATGGCCGACCTGGACAGCTCCGGGGCGCCGGCCTGACTTCGCCACTGCTCTTCTATCTCGTCCGCGTCGAGCCCCAGATACGACGCGTAGTTGCGCAGGAATCCCCGCGCGTATGTGTCGCCCGGAAGGTCCGCGTAGTCGCCCTGCTCGAGGGCCGTCAGGTACTTCGAGCGGATCTTGGTGTCGCGCTCGGCGCGGAAGATGTCTATGCCCTTGATTTCGCGCGCGTCCCGCAGCTGCTCACCAACCGCCGAACGACCGTCCCGGCTGGGTGTACTCGTGCTCCGCTGACCGCCGCCTCGTCGCGACGGACGGCGCGCTGGATTGATCGTCATACCTCGTCCTCGCCGTCGCCGCTCGATGAGTTCGACGACGGTCCTTCTCGCCGCAGCACCTGCCGCGCATTCGAACCATCGAAGGGTCCGATATACCCGCGCGACTCGAGCTGGTCGATGATACGAGCGGCCCTGGCGTAGCCGATCTTGAGGCGCCGCTGCAGAAGCGACGCGGATGCACGATCGTACTCCTGGATGACGCCGACGGCATCGAGCATCAATCGATCCGCCTCTTCATCGACCAGGCCGTCCGGGTGCTCGGGCTCCTCGCCGGTCTCGACGATGCCCATGTCGTAGTGCGGCTCGGCCTCCGCCCGCCAGTGCTCGCAGATGTTCGAAATCTCCTTGTCCGAGACGAACACGCCCTGGAGCCTGATCGGTCTCGGCAGGTCGGCCGGCTGGAAGAGCATGTCGCCGCGGCCGATGAGGTCTTCGGCGCCGGGCATGTCGAGAATGGTCCGAGAGTCGATTTGTGAGGCCATGGCAAACGCGATGCGGCTCGGGAAGTTGGCCTTGATGAGGCCGGTTACGACGTTCACCGACGGCCGTTGTGTCGCCAGGACCAGGTGGATGCCGGTCGCGCGGGCCTTCTGCGCGAGGCGGACGACGGGCTCCTCGACGTTCTTGCCCTCTCGCATCATCAGGTCGGCCAGCTCGTCGACGATCAGGACCACGTAGGGCAGCCGATCGGCTGGATCGGACCTGGTCTCGTTGAACCCGGCGATGTTGCGGGCGTTGGCGCCGGCGAAGCGCCGGTACCGGTTCTCCATCTCCGCGACCGCCCATTTGAGCGCGGCCTTGGCCCGGTCGGACTCGGTGATGACCGGCACCATGAGATGCGGCAGGCCGTTGTAGGCGGACAGCTCGACGCGCTTGAGGTCCACCAGAACCATCCGGACCTCGTCCGGGGTGGCGTTGCACAGCAGGCTCGAGATCAGGGCGTTCACCATGACGCTTTTGCCGGAACCCGTGGCGCCGGCGATGAGCAGATGCGGCATCTTCGCCAGGTCGGCGGCGCGCGCGTGACCGGCCACGTCGCGACCCAGGGCGAAGGTGAGCTTCGAGGCCGCCCGGAGGTCCACCTCCTCGAGGATCCTGCGTAGAGCAACGATGTTGAAGTCCTTGTTCGGAATCTCCAGGCCGACGACGCTCTTCCCGGGGATGGGCGCCTCGATCCGGATCGTGCGAGCGGCCAGGGCCATGGCCAGGTCGTCGGAGAGCGCCTCGATGCGGCTGACCTTGATCTCCGGCGAGGGCTCGATCTCGTACTGGGTCACCACGGGGCCCGCATTCCACGTGACGACTCGGGCCGGAATGCTGAAGCTGGCCAGCTTCGCCGCGATGATGGCGGCGTTGCGCTCGTGATCCATGCCGCTCTCGCCGATGCGAGGGGCGATGTTCTCGAGCAGCGCAAGAGGCGGCAGGTGGTACTCGG
>JBEKKR010000002.1:0-186207 GCA_050010635.1 Candidatus Limnocylindrales bacterium | reverse complement strand
ATGCGGCGGCGAGCGACGGCGAGCGGCGTTCCCGAGCTGGTCCTCGATCCAGTCCCCGCTGCGGTACCCGCTTCCTCATCGACCGCCCCGTCGCGGATCCTGTCGAAGCTCGACGTGCCAGCGGATCCAGCAGCGGCTGCGTCGGGCCCGCGCGTTCCGAACCCGTCTCCCGCCCCGATGGCCGAGCCGGCGGACGCTCTGGTCGGCAGCCACGAGGGACCCGCGGCGCACGACCATGCAGCCGAAGAGTCGCTCGTCGATCGGGCGACCGGTCTCGCCAACCGACGGGGGTGGGACCAGGTATTCCGGTACGAGGAGCACCGTTTCGCCCGCTACGGAAATAAGGTGACGGTCCTCCTCGCGGAGCTCGAAGGTCTGGACTCACTCGCCTCCATACTCGGGCAGGATGCCGCGGACCGCCTCATAGTGCCTATCGCGGCGGCGATGCGACGGAGCGCCCGACAAGCGGATTTCCTCGCGCGCACCGGCCATGCCCGTTTCGCCGCGTTGCTGCCTGAGACCGACGAGGTGGCGGCGGTCAACTACGCCGAACGAGTGTGCGCCGCTTGTGACCTGTGGCTCGAGGCGGGCGGAGTGGGCGTCCGCCTCGTGATCGGCTGGGCCCAGGCGATTGCCGGAGGGAGCCTCTCCGACGCGATGTGCGTTGCCTACGACCGGATGAACGCCGACCGCCGTCGCAGACGGCCCAGTCCGGCGCCGTTCGCGGCGATGCATCCACCCAGGGACAGGTACGCACCGGCCGGTGCCGGAAACCAGGGCCATCGCGACGGCCGTTCGGCGAGTGGCCTGTCGCTCCTCAACAGGGACAGAGGCGGGCGCACAGGCGACGCCGCGTGACCCCTCGGCCGTAAGTGGCCCTATCTTGCCAAGGTTGGACTACTGCTCGTCGAGGTACGCAGCGGCATCCGTCATCGGGTTGTCGGCGGAGGATCTGGGTTGGCGGCTCATGGCCGCACCGTGCCACGCAGGCTTGCGGCCGGCCGACGGCGCCGTTGCGTGCGCCTGCCTTGATGCTGGATCGTCGGCAGAGTCGAGCCGGCAGTCGCCGATTCGAGAGCGCCACCGTTTATCCCGTTCCGGGCGCAACAGGTCCGTGTCAGACTTACGGGACGGAGGATTGACTTTGCCGCTGTTCGGACCGCCAAACGTCGACAAGCTCATCGGCAAGGGGGACTTGCCGGGCCTGATCGATGCCCTGGAGTATCCGAGCCCCTGGCGCGTGCGCCGCGACGCTGCCGCGGCTCTTGGCATGATCGGCGACGCGGACGCCGTCGAGCCACTCATCGCCGCGGTGGGAGACGACAACGCGAGCGTGCGTCTGGCAGCTACCGAAGCGCTCGGCAAGATCGGCGACCCGGGCGCGGTCGAGCAGCTCATGGTCGTCCTCGAGAGTCCGGCGGTCGACATCCGCAAGGCTGCCGCCGACTCCCTCCGCCAGATCGGTGACGTGCGCGCCGTAGATCCACTCCTCGCCTGTCTCAAAGACCGGAGCTGGAGCGTGCGTCGAGCTGCGGCCGAAGCTCTCGGCCAGCTCGGTGACCAGCGAGCCGTCGAGCCCTTGAAGGTCGCGTTCGAAGACGGCGACTGGAGCGTGCGTCGAGCTGCGGCCGATTCCCTGGCGGCGCTGGGCTGGCGGCCCAAGGCTCCGGCAGACGGGTCGGCGGAAACGCCACCGTGATCGGTCGGGACTGATCGACGCCAGGTTCGCGCCGGCGGTTAGCGGGTCGCGGCCATCATGCGGAGGGCCGCCGCCTTCCCATTGAGTAGCCCCGCTCGCCACTCCAGGTATTGAGCGTGACGAGTCAGCTCATCCGCAGAGGCATCGCGCGTCGGCTTGGTCGGATGAGTCCAGCCATCAAGGTCGCTCGCCTGCCCGCAGCAGTCCTCTGGAAGCTCGTCGCGGTCGTGGATGGGAATGGACGCAGGTGCCTCCACCCCGAGCGGATTGACGGCAGGCGCCTCTCCGCCCATCGCCTGGGCGATCGCTTGTTCGAGGTGTTCTTCCTTGTGGTCCACGCTGTCCATGGAGTCTCCTTGATGCTGACCGCGATGCTGCACCTACGGGCGAGTCTTCCGGGCGTCCCGGTGGGCGGCCGCTTCGCGCTCGAGGACGGCCAGGCGAGTGTAGTAGTCCGCAAACTCGTTAAGGTGCGCGAGCGCGATCTTGCCGGTCAGGTTCCAGTCGTCCCCGGTGACATTCGTCCTCGGGTTTACGAGCCCGTGTTCGAGCTCGACATCCAGCCCCATCCGGAACTGCTCGAGGTCGCACCCGAGCATCTTGAAGTCGATCCCGAGTTCAGTCGCGACGGCGAGCGCCTCTTCGCGCGTGAACGATTTCTTGACAGCAGTCCCAGAAGTTGCACGGCTATGTCCTCCGGCCGATGCTTCGTGACTGACACACCCCAGTCATGAACTCTCAGGGCCTTCTTCGAAGTCTAGGCTGGATCTGGACTCGGCCGCGAGGATGACAACCCGCATAGCGCGCCGAACGCATAGCGAGGCGCCCCAAACGGAGGCCGTGCCCCGCGGGCCGGTGCATTGACTTGGCCCGCACGACGCACGGCTATGGCCGCGAGCGTGGGGGTTGGGCGACGCCACTCAATAGGGCCATCCGGACGTGGAAAGGACCGACGAGCAACGCGCGCGGGGTGCCGATCCTCCGCCCCGGCTCGAGGGCCAGGGTGCGCCCGCTGATGTAGCCGTCCCAGGCGCTGAATTCGCCACCCTCGCGAAGGTCGATCTCGGCCGCTGCTCCGGCCATCCCACCGTGCCCATCATTCGACATCCAGGCGTCGTAAACGGCCATCGGCGTCGCCGGGATCACGTCCGAGACGGTGAACTCGCAGGCCATCGTCAGCCTCCTTTGGGCTCTTCGGTTGGGCCAGGACAACCGCGGATCGGGCCCGTGGCGGAGGTCGATTCGTCTCGACAGGTCGATCCGACAGGTGGGAATCGGGCGGCATTGGCGTGCCTGAGTCGCACAGAGCCGTTTCGGGGGCTAGAATCACCGGCGTCTTGCGTTATCCAACGTGCCCGCGGGAGGCCTAGGTCATGTCCCTGCTCCGGCGACTCGAGCAGGCGCAAAAGGGGGCCGAGACCCCGAATTCCGACGCCGGCGGCCTTGTTCCGACCTCGGCCGCCCCGAGCACGCCTCGTGGGCCGGCTCGGGCGGGCCGGTCGGATGTCCTGAGCAACATCAGGGCTCGACTCCAGGACGAAGTCATCCGAGAGTACGACACGCTGCTCGACGCGAGTTCGACGGAGATCAACGCCAGGGTCGAAGCGCTCGTCGACCGCCTCGTCGCCGCCAACGGATTCACTATGACGCGCGACGAACGTCTGCACCTGGTCGATGATGTGCTCTCGGAGGTGACGGGCCTCGGACCGATCGAGCCGTTCCTCCGTGATGACACGATCACCGAGGTCATGGTCAACGGCCCGCACCAGGTCTACATCGAGCGCGCCGGCCGCCTGGAGCTGACCAACGTCACCTTCCGGAACGACGAGCATGTCCTGAGGATCATCGATCGGATCATCGCCCCGATCGGCCGGCGTATCGACGACTCGAGCCCGCGCGTCGACGCCCGCCTCGCCGACGGCTCGCGAGTCAACGCGATCATCGAGCCCCTTTCTCTCATCGGACCCGTCATCACGATCCGGAAGTTCTCGGCCACGCCGTTCACGGTGGACGACCTGATCCGCTTCGGCACGGCAACGGCGGAGATGTTCGACTTCCTGCGCGCCTGTGTCGAAGCCCGACTCAACATCTTCGTTTCCGGCGGCACCGGTTCCGGGAAGACGACGGCGCTCAACGTCCTCTCGTCGTTCATCCCCGAGGACCAGCGGATCGTCACCATCGAGGACGCGGCCGAGCTGCAGCTCCGCCAGGAGCACCTGGTCACGCTCGAGGCCCGGCCGGCGAACCTCGAAGGCGAGGGCGAGATCACCATCCGCGATCTGCTGCGCAACGCCCTCCATATGCGGCCCGACCGCGTCATCGTCGGCGAGTGCCGAGGCGGCGAGGCCCTGGACATGATCCAGGCCATGACCGTCGGCCAGGACGGATCCCTCTCGACCGGGCATGCGAACAGCCCGCCGGACATGCTCCGCCGCCTGGAGACGATGGTCCTCATGTCGGGCTATCGGATGCCGCTGCGATCGATCCGCGAGCAGATCAGCTCGGCCGTCGACCTGATCGTCCACACGGCCCGCCTGCGGGGTGGCGCTCGCAAGATCGTCAACATCACCGAGGTCTATGGGATCGAAGAGGACCATATCCTCACCCAGGACATCTTCGTGTTCGAGCAGACTGGCGTTAAGGACGGCAGGCCCGAAGGGAAGCTCAAGCCGACCGGCGTCCGCCCGACCTTCATGGGCAGGTTCAAGGAACGCGGGATCAAGCTGCCGCCCGACGAATTCGGCATCCCTCCCGAAGACCCGTCGCGACCGGGCACGGCCCGCTTCGACAAGCGGAGACGGGTCCCCGGGGACATCGGTCAGGCGCTCGATGCAACCCGCCCCTCCATCGGCTACGGCCGGGCGGTCAAAGCCGGAGGCATGGTCTACGTGTCTACGATGGGGCCTGTCGATCCAGATACCGGCAAGCTCGTCGGCGGAGGGATCAAGCCGCAGACGAGCCAATGCATGAAGAACATCAAGACGAGGCTGGAGGCGGAGGGCAGCTCGCTCGAGAAGGTCGTCTGGGCGAGCTGGTCGTTGCGAGACCCGACCGACTTCGACGAGTTCAACGAGGAATGGGTGAAATGGTTCCCGGCCGACGCGCCCGTAGGCCAGGGAACGCTGATGCCTCCGCTCCAGCGCCGCGCCGGTTTCCGGATCTCCATCGGGGTGATCGCCGAAGCATAGGACCCAGCGGGCGTACCTCTTTCCTAGTAGACCCCGCGGCCACGCCCCCGATAATTATCCAATCCTCCCCCCGGAGGGCGCTCTCATCAGGAGGTTCATTCATGTTCATCCGGACCCAGAAGGGCCAGGGCCTTGCCGAGTATGCCCTGATCCTCGCGCTCATCGCCATCCTGGCCATTGCCGCGCTCGGAGTCCTCAGCGGCGCGATCAACGGCATCCTCACCCACATCGCTTCCGCGCTGTAACCAACCGACCGGCACATCTGCCGAATAGAGAACGGGCCGCGCCGAGTTCGCTGCCCGTTCTTTGTTTTCCGCCCCGCTCGTCCGGTCGGCCTGCGTCGCCTACCAGTACTTCTCGGCGTGTAGCGTGCCGACCTCGTCGCCGCTGGCCCGAGTGAAGCCGCGTGCCTCAGCCCACACGATCATCGAATCGATCATGCCCGGGTTGCCGCACAGCAGGACGTCGAAGTTGTCGGGCGTGAGGGCAAGACGGGTTTCCTTCTCGACCGCGCCCGGAAACGGGACCGCGCGCACACGCGATGAGAATACGTGGTCCCCGACCGCCTTAAGCGGGTGGGCCACGAGGCGGTTCGTCGGGTGGTCCATACGACGTAGTTCGGCGGTGGCGCCACCTACCCGTTCCACCGGTGGCGGGGGCTCCGTGGTCATGCAGGCCCCAAGCTAGCTCTCGATCCCTATCGGACCTCGCGCGGGCGTCCCTCGGCGTCCACCGCCACGAGGACGAAGCGGCCGGTCGTCGTGATCGTGCGGACGGCGGTATGGCGATCCTCGGCCTCGAGGATCACCTCCACGGCCATCGACGTCCGGCCGACAGCTACGACCCGGGCCGTCGCTTCGAGGAAGACGCCGATCGGGACCGGCGTCTTGAAGTCGATCGCGTCGACATGGGCCGTCAGCACCAGCCCTCGGGCATAGCGGATCGCGGCAACGGCCGCGGCCTCGTCCATGAACCGCATCGCCTCTCCGCCGAAGAGAGTGCCGTGGTCGTTGGCGTCGGCCGGCTGCACGAGCCGCCCCAGGCGAGTCTCCGGGCCGGGGCTTGGCAATGGCTGAAGAGGCATGGCGCCACCCTGACCCATTCCCGGCCGTCGCGTCAAGTCCTCCCCTGGTACGGCTGACTCGGTTGCCCCGCGCGCTTCCGTGGGACGGTGCTGCCAGGGCGGCCGGCAGGCCGGCCCGGTGATCTCAGCGGATGCCGGCCAGCCTGGATTCGAGGATGGTGGGGCCGGCCGCCCTGCCGCCGACACCAGGCCATTCGGTGAGCTTGGACTCGGTTGCATCGGCGAAACCGGCGCGAGCGAGCAGATCACTCGTGCCCGCGGCGGTCGCAGGTATCCACGAGGGATCCGCGAGGGTCCGGACCAGCCGCCAGCCGAGCCGGGCGCGATCCGGGCCGTCTTCGGGCTCGAACTCGTCCACGACGATGAACCGACCCCCCGGCCGCAGCGCCTCCCGGACGCGGCGGAAGATCGGCTCCGAGTAGACGGCCACGTCGCACTCGAGCACGGCATCGAAGCCACCCGGAAGCGGGTCTTTGGCGATATCGGCCTCGTGGAAGTCGACTCGATCCGAGAGCCGGGCCTCCGCCACGATCTTCCGCCCCGCGACGCAAACGTTGGCGATGTCCACGACGGTGACCCGCAGGTCTGGCCAGCGGCGCGCCAGCGCCATCGCGACCACGCCCGATCCGCCTCCGAGGTCCATGAGCCGCCGGACTCCCGCCAGATCGAGTGTCGCGGCCAGTCCGTCCGCCAGTCCCCGATGTATCTCACGGAACATTCGAGTGAACCGGCGAGCCCTGTCCGGGTCGGCGGCCATCCGTTCCACGTACCCTGCAGCGGCGACCGATGAGCCGGGCGATGCCTTGAGCGCCAGCGGCAGGCCGGCAACGGCCTCCAGCCGTTCGCGCGCCTCCTCTGTGAGCAACCGCCAGGTGGGAGCGCTGTAGCCGCCGATGATGCGTTCGCGGGCAACCTGCGAAGGGCGCCTCAGCGATTCCGACGACTCGACGAGACCGATCGAAGCCAGGAGGTCCAGCCAGGCCGCACAGCGATTCGCGGGGATGCCGAGAGCCCGGCCGACTTCTGCGGTACCGATCGGCCCCGAGTCCAGCAGCCAGAAGAGCCCGAGCTCGAGGGCCGCCCCAACGGCCGCGCCTTCGAGCGGCTCGTCCAGAAGAGACAGGATCTCGTCTCGCGACGTCATGGCCGCCTCCAGGCCGATGCTACCCCGGCGGTGCCTCGAACGGCGGGCGAGACGGCTCCGAGGGTCTCGGGCGGCGCGACGCCGGGGGGACATTGACGGCGGCGTCGACCGAGCGGCCGCAAGGCTGCGATCATCTACAGATGGAGACACCGACACCGACAGAGCGGCCGATGGCCCGGGTGCCCGCGTGACCCGGCGGGGGTTCGTCCTGTTCGGCCTGATGTCGCTCATCTGGGGCATCCCGTACCTGTTCATTCGGGTCGCGGTCGCGGAGATCTCGCCGGCCACGCTCGTCTTCGCCCGGACGGGGATCGCCGCGCTGATCCTGGTCCCGATTGCCTTGCTCCGGACCGATTACAGGTCCGTGCTGGCGCGCTGGCGCTGGGTGGTCGCCTTCGCGGTCTTCGAGATGGGTGTGCCGTGGGTGCTTCTCGGCTCCGCCGAGCAACAGATCCCGAGCTCCCTCGCGGGTCTTCTCGTAGCTGGCGTGCCCCTCGTCGCCACGGTGGTCGCCGTGGGAACGGGCGGCCGCGATCGAGCAGGCGCAACCGGGGTCGTCGGCCTACTCATCGGGCTCACCGGGGTGGCGGCGATCGTCGGAGTGAACCTCGGGTCGTCGAACACGGCTGCGCTCCTGGCCATGGCCGTGGTCGTCGTGGGCTACGCGGTGGGGCCCGCCATCCTCGCCCGGCGGCTCGCCGGCCTGTCGACCGTCGCGGTCATGGCACTCTCGCTCTCACTCTGCGCCCTGGCCTACGCCCCGATCGCCGTCCTCCAGCGGCCGGCGGCGGTCCCCAGCGCGGGCGCCCTCGGCGCGGTCGCCGTCCTGGGCCTGGTCTGCACGGCCGCGGCCTTCCTGCTGTTCTGGGCCCTGATCGACGAAACCGGCCCCGTGCGAGCCACCGTGATCACGTACCTCAATCCGGCGGTCGCGGCTCTGCTGGGCGTCCTGGTCCTGAACGAGTCGTTCACGCCGGTGATGGCCATCGGGTTCGGGCTCGTGATCGCCGGTTCGGTGCTGGCCACGCGGCCGGCCGGCGAGGGAAGCCGGTCGCGTTCCGGCCCGGCGCGCAATCCAGCCGAGGGCGAGCGTACCGAGCTCGCCATCTGAGGCGGCGGGCCTGCTCCTAGCAGGTCACGTGGAGGATCGCGTACACGTCCGCCGGATCGAGATCCGCGAGCAGCCGGCAGGCGTCGACGGTCGGAAGCGCCTCGATTGCGATCCCCCGCCGTTTCGCTTCCTGGCGCAGGTCCGGCGCGATCGGCAGCTGTCCACGCGCGCCCGTTCCGATGATGAGCCGCTTGCCGCCCCAGGGGATCTCCTCGGCGGCGGTCAGCGGGGTGTGCCCGGAGTGGGCCTGCAGCGCCTTCGATGGGCCCTTGTCGCGTTTCCGGATCCGGCCCCCGTCTATGACCACGTCCTTGTGGTAGCGCTCGCCCTCGATCTCGAGCTTGCCGAACTCCACCAGCTCTGCCTTCATGGAAGCATTCTCCTACTCCAGGCCTCGAACCCGTCGTCCGGAACGTTCATCTCACCTCAGCGGCAGGCACTACGCGGTGATCGCGGTCACTCCCGACATGGTCCCGATCAGCACCAGGCCGCTCCACAGGGTAGGCGTCGCGAAATGCGGCAGCGGGCCGGTCGAAAGGGCGGCGAGGACGCTTCCCGTGGCCGGATCGATCGCGTAAAGGAGCCCGCTCTCGACGTTGACGCTCCAGATCGCTCCGCCTCCGATCACCGGCGGTCCACCTCCCACACCGGCCGGCGTCGTCCAGCCCACCGCAAGCTTGCCGTCGGGCGCGACCTGGATCTTCTGGAGCGCGGTCAGGCACGGCAGGTAGACGGTGGATCCGGCCAGGGCCGCGCCCCCGAACCCGGCGCATGTGGTCGCCTTGGAGACCTGCCCGCCGATGCCGCCGAGCGCCCCCTGGCGAAGGACGTACCCGGTGTCGCTCTTGCCGGCCTGGAAGACCCAACCTCCAGGCGCCAGGACCGGGCTGGTCGAGCCGAGGTCGGCGTCCCGGGCGTTTTCGGAAGCCCACGTGGAGGGAGCGAACCGGGAGAGCAATGCCAGGCTCGGCGAGAGCTCCAGGACCGAGTCGCTGCCGTCGTATATCGTCGTCGAGCTCCCGTTGCCCGTGGCGACGTAGAGGTTGCCGGCGGCGTCGATTACCGGCCCTGCCGTCGCCCAGACGGCGCCTTCGCGGGCGGCCGGAACTCGGTACGCGATCGTGTCTCCAGCGCCGCTCGTCGGCACGCCGACCACCTTGCCGACGTACTGGCCGCAGTCGCCGGCAAGGCCACCGAACCCGATGTATACGTAGCCGTTGGCGACGGCCAGGGCCGCCCGCTGCTGGTGGGCGATCGGCTGGTCACCCGGGAGATCGACGTCGCGAGACCACCTGATGGAGCCGCTCGACGGGTCCAGGGCGAAGAGCACGTGGCGCGGACCCGTAACCTCCGCCACCGCGAACAGCGATCCGGAGGCCGGGTCGAAGGCCGGCGTGCTCGTGATCCCGAGCGGATCGATGTCGCCGCACGGGAGCGTGGACTGCGGCACCGGCGTGCCCAGGTTCCTGCCCCACAGGACGGAGCTGTTGGCCGGATTCAGGGCGTAGACCGTGTCGCCTTCGGTGGCGGCGATGACGCGCCCACCGACCACGAGCGGCTCGGCGTAGACGGCGCCGTCGAGGTTCTTGGACCAGGCCAGCGACAACGAACTGCCCAGAACCGGGAAGGCGGGTTGGTTTCCCGAGCGCGCGGCATCCAGGTGGTAGACCGGCCAGTCGGCGGCGATCGGCGCCGACGTGGGCGTGGGCGTAGGCGCCGGCGTGGGCGGGGCGGTGGCGGTCGCGGGCGGCACGACGCTGGCGATGGCCGTGGATATCGGGACGGGCGCGGATCCGGCTGCCGAAGGGGCCGCCGAGCCGCAACCGGCGGCGATCACCGCAAGGGCCACGAGCAGAGCCGGAACCGAGAAGCGGGGCGTCATGTCTCCATCTCCGGGTCGATCATCGCCGCGACGGGGAGAACCGGCCGCGACCTCGACAAACCGGACCGCCAGGCGGACGCAGCAGGCTCCGTGCAATAGACAGTCCGGCGGGCGCCGAGCGGTCAGACCGCGCGGCTCATTTCCCGAACAGGGTCTCTCGCGGCCTCCCCGGCAACGAAAGGAGTCCCGAATGACGAAGCGGTCCAGGCTGCGCGTTCGCGCTCGCCTCGCGGCGGCCAGGCCGCCGCGGATCAGAAGATGAACGCAAGGAAGCCGAAGAACAGGCCCAGGTCCTGCCAGTCGATCTTGTCGCCGATCGAGAGGATCCCGGCGAACGTGAGCACGGCGATCGCGAAGCAGATGCAGGCCACGATGATCAGGATCGACTTCGGGTTGCTGAACATGCTGTTTCGAGCCATGACGTGTCTCCTTCACTAGATCTGGTCTTCTCGACCAAGATCGGTTGTTGGCGCTAGCTGCCGGCGGCTCCGTCCTTGGATCGCCGGCGGGCGCGATACCACGCGAGATACTCGAGCAACTCTTCCTTCTCGTCGTCTGTGAGGTCGGCGAAGAGGGCCGCGGTCACGGCGTCGGAAGCCGTCTCGGCGGACTCACCGGGAACGCGGTAGCCGCTGAGACGCATGAGCTCGGCGTACGGAACGGCCAGGGCCTGGCTCAGGCTATGCAGGACATGGGGCGAGGGCTTCTTGACCGCATCCGCCTCGAGCTTGCTCAGGTACGCCCCGGAGATGGCTGACGCCCTTGCCGCGTCTATCGCCGAGAGCCCTCGCAATTCGCGCGCCCGTTTGAGGACCGCTCCCAGTGACAGACTCATTCCGCTCCGCTCATCAAGTGGCTGTGTCCAAACCAACTGCACACCAATGCTCGAAACCGAGGGATCATGCGGGGATAACCCCGCGCGAGCGGCGAGACGACATCCGCCGTCGAGCTCGATACCACGTGAGGTACTCGAAGAGCTCGTCGCGCTCGTCGTCGGTGAGATCGCCAAAGAGGGCCAACGCGACACCGCTCGAGCCGCTCGCATCCGATACGCCAGGCACGAGATAGCCGTTGAGCCGCATCAGATCGGCATAGGGAACCGCCAGGGCCTCGCTCAGCTGCTGCAGAATCTGCGGCGAGGGCTTCTTGACCGAGTCGTTCTCAAGCTTGCTCAGGTACGCCGTCGAGATGCCGGCCGCCCGTGATACGTCCACAGCCGACAGCCTGAGAATCTGGCGCGCCTGCTTGAGCACGACCCCGAATGGGTGCGTCACCTTTGCTCCTGTCCTACAGTGGACATCTACAACTACAGTTGACAATAACATGGATGCGTGGTTCAATGCAAGAGATCAAAGCAGTGGCCGGAGCGTCTCCCGGCGGTGGCCTCTGTGGCGCCGCTTCCCCGGATGCAGAGTGCACACGGACGGAGCGTGACGTGGCTACCCGGGATGGATGGAGCCATGCGCAGCGCTCGCGGCAACCACTGCCGCTGAGTTCAAACCCCTCCAGAACCCAGGACCAGAACGTGATCCCTCAGCCGCAGGACCGACTCCGCATGGGGCCGGTCCTGTCCGGCTGGTACGACAACTGCGAACCAGATAGAGAGCGTGATATGACGATCGAAGAGTTCGAGCCGAACCAACCCGGTCACCTGACCACCGTGGTCCGGCGCATTTCCGGGTCGGCAAAGGTCGCCCGGAACGGCACCGCGAATCTCATCGGGCGCTTGCCCGCGACGATCAGGGCGACGCGGAACGGCGCCACGAGTCTCCTCGAGCGCGTGCCCGCGACCATCAGTGCGACCCAGGCCGGCGCTCGCGCAACGACCAGCGCCCTCCAGCAACTGCCCGACTCGACGCTCCAATCCCTCGCGGCCAGCTCGGCCGGCCTGGGCGCGGGGCTATACCTCGCCGGCAGGCGACGGTTGGCGGTCGCGGCGGGAGTCATCCCGGCGCTGATCGTGGGCGTTGCCATCGCCGTTCGCCCGGTCAAGCCGGCCGCACCGGCGAAGTCGAATCTCTAGTTGCCGATGCGCCGCTCCACGTGACGGCGTGACGCCGGCGGCAGGAAGGTAGCCATGTCTCCCTTGACCCTGCTCATGTGCGCCCTCATCGGGGCGGTTCTTGTCCAGGTGGTCCTTCGCACGCGCGTCGCGCCGCATCGTCGATGGGTTTCTCCGGGGTGGCCGCGGATTGCCATGGCAAGGCGGGCCGCGATTGCCAGAGCCGTCGAGCCCACGGCCGTGATCGGCCGTTGGGAGAACGAGGGCGGCTCGATCGCGGTCGCCCGCGCAGGCGACGCCCCGGCCGCGGCGCGTCCGCGAGCCGGACCGGCACCCGCCGACCATGGCCAGACCATCGAGCCGAAGGCTGGCTAGCATGACCTCCACTACGACTCATCGAGCTACCGGCGTGTGGATTTCCGCCTCGTCGGCCACGGTTCTGAAATGGGGGCCCGACGGGGTCGTCAAGCGTGAACTGATAGATTCCCTGGTCCCGGGTCGCCACCGCTCCACGGGGCGTCCGCCGACCGAGGACCGCCCGTCGGGTGAAGGTCACCGCGACGAGCGGATGCGGGTCTTCTTCGCCCAGGTCAGCGCCGCGGTACCGATCGAGGACGATCTTCTACTGGTAGGCGACGGTGAGGTCGTCGAGCATTTCGCCGACCAGATCCGATCACACGACCATGGCCTCGGCATCGTCCGGCGCATCGGTGTGGAGAAGAGCGGCCCGATCACGGACCGCCAGCTGATTGCCCGTATCCGTGAGTTTGCGGGCTCGCCTGCGCGACGCACCTTGCCGGACTGAGCCGAGGCTCGTCCGCCGCTCGGCCCGACCGGGCCGCAGAGAGCGAGTGCCTCTGCATCGCGCGTACCGAATAGCAGACCGACCGTCGGTTTAGGAAATACGCGGACTTGACGATCCTGGCGGCCGTGGCGGGTTCTCATCCTCGCGGCCTGCGCCGATCGAGCCCAGACTCACGCAACCGCCGGGGTATCTATGCCCGGCATGCCCGTGCACGATTGAAGGACCACCAACATGACCGACCAGCGCACCAAAGGCACCGTCAACAAGGCCCAGGGCAAGGTCGAGGAAGAGCTCGGCAAGTTGACCGGCGACAGGCGACAGCAAGCCAAGGGCAAGGCCAGGCAGGTGCAAGGGACCGCCCAGCAGGGCCTGGGCAAGATCGAGGACGCCGTCCGACGGCCCTGATCGTGCTCGCCGGATACTGTCTCGTCGCGAGCTGACGCACCCGGACAAGCCGTTCGAAGCGGAAGTTGAACCCCGACCTATCGTCTGAGTTCGACGTAGCCGAGATAGCCGTCCGCGATTCGAACTACCTGGAGTAGCTGGCCCGTACGTCAATCGGCCGCAGGCTCCAGCCCGAGATCGCCGCCATCCTGGGTGCCGCGCGGCCGACGACTCCTCTGCGGGAGCGCCCGCGCCCGCGCATGTTCCGCCGCCGATAGAGAGCCGGCGCGGCTGGGAGATCGACATCTGGACTGCGTCGCCGGCGAGCCGCGCTACCGCGAACCTGGACTCCCCGGCTACACGCGATCAGCCGCCGGCCGCGACTCCACGGGCGAGCAGCTCGTCGTAGCGCGCCGGGTCCACGTTTCCACCGCTGAGGATGCACACCACGCGGCCCTTAGCCGGCAACTCGTCCCCGTGGAAGAGCCAGGCGGCGAGAGTGGTGGCGCCCGAGGGCTCGAGCACGAGCCGGGCTTCCCGCGACGCCCGAACCATGGCCCGGGCGATCTCCCCCTCCCCCACCGTCACGATCGCGTCCAGGTGGCGACGGAAGAGCGCGAACGGGATGAGCCCGATGCTGGTCGTACGCTGTCCATCGGCGATGGTCCGCGCCATCTCCTCCGGCGTCCAGGTCACGATCTCGCCACGCGCGAGAGAGTCACGGGCATCGGCAGCCAGAGCCGGTTCGACGCCGATCACGACGGCGTCGGGCCGGAGCGACTTGACCGCGACGGCGACGCCGGCGGCGATCCCGCCTCCGCCGACGGGAACGAGGACCGTGAAGGGCGCCTCGCCGGCCGGCCGCTCGCCCTGCCCACCGGTCGACCCGCCGGCCCGGCCGATCCCCTCGATGCCGCCGAGCTGCTCGACGATCTCCAGGCCCACCGTCCCCTGCCCGGTTATCGTCGCCGCGTCGTCGTACGGATCCACGAGCGACAGGCCTTCGACTCGGGCCATCTCGGCCGCCCGCTCCGCCCGCTCCTCGCTCGACGGGCCGACGAAGACGATCTCCGCGCCGTCCTCCCGAACACGCTCGACCTTAATCCGGGGCGCGTCGGACGGCATGACGATCACCGCCCGGACCCCCAGGAGCCGCGCGGCCCGCGCCACGCCCTGGGCGTGGTTGCCGCTCGAATGGGCCACGACGCCGGCGGCACGGCGTTCCGCCGAGAGCGTCGCGATGTTGAAGTACGCGCCGCGCAGCTTGAAGGCGCCGATCGGCTGGAGCGACTCGGGCTTCAGCCATACCCGGGTGCGTCCGAACGGATCGCCGTCATCGGGACGCCCGAAGGGCAGCAGCGGCGTGCGCACGACGACGCCCCGGAGGATTTCGGCCGCGGCCCGGATCGCCTCCAGCGTCACGTCGTCCGGTTGCTCCGGCCGCCCCGGCCTTTCCGGCCCCTCGGGCTCCACCATCTCTCGCGATTTCATGTTCCCGCGACTATAGAGCCCCGCGACGGAGTTCACGACAAATGGCGATAGGACTCCGCAAGGCTCACAAGAACGCGGGTCCGGCCGGCCCGGCATGACAGGGAGAACGGCCCCCGGAGACGGGAGGAGCGGCCCAAGGACCGGCCGGCCCGCATTCATATGATCTGATCGACCCGTCTGAGACACCTTCTCGTCGGTGCCCCGTGAACTCCGCACCCGAGAGAGGGCAATGCCCGTCCTGCACGCCAAGCCCCAAGCGCCCAGCGACGACAAGCGCTGGAAGATAGTCGAGACCCGCATGCGCCGCATGGGCGACCGCCCCGCCGCGCTGATCGAGGCACTCCACGCCACCCAGGAGGCCTTCGGGTACCTCGACACCGATGCCCTCAACTTCGTCGGCGACACGCTCGGCGTGCCCCACTCACGGGTCTACGGCGTCGCGACCTTCTACTCCTTCTTCACCCTGAAGCCGCAGGGCCAGCACACGTGCGTCGTATGCACGGGGACGGCGTGCTACATCAACGGTGCCAAGCAGATCCTGTCCGGCCTCGAGAAAGGCCTGCACGTCAAGCCCAAGCAGACGACCGAGGACGGCAAGGTCTCGATCCTGACGGCTCGTTGCGTCGGGTCGTGCAGCCTGGCGCCGGCCGTGATCGTGGACGGCGAGGTCAAGGGCAAGGTCAAGGTGGACGAGCTCGTTGCCGAGCTGGAGGCCATGTGAGCGAGATGCCCGCCCCGGCGCGCCCGATCCGCCGCCACCCGACCGCCGAGGACGCATTCGACGGGCCGCCCCGCGCGTCGGCGTACGTGTGCGAGGCCGCCAGCTGCATGTCGGCCCGGTCCCACGAGATCACCCTCCGCCTCAAAGATGCGGTCGCCGAGGCTGGGCTCACAGACGTGTTGATCAAGCGAGTCGGCTGCCTGGGCCTGTGCGCCGCCGGCCCGCTCGTCGAGATCGCCGAGACGGCTCAGCTGTTCGAGCGCGTCCGACCGGACAGCGTCGACGGCATCGTCACGGCCCTCGGGAAGGTCAAGCCGACAGACACGCGACAGCCGCAGGGCCCGTTCTTCGAGAAGCAGATCCGCGTGGTGACGGAGAACCTGGGCCGGGTGGACCCGGAGAGCCTCGACGACTACGTTGCCAGCGGCGGGTACGAGGCGCTCAGGCGCGTGCTCACCGAGATGACCTCCACCGAAGTCCGCGACGAGATCACTCGCAGCGGCCTTCGAGGCCGCGGCGGTGCCGGCTACCCCGTGGGTCTCAAGTGGACCACGGTGGCAAAGGCCGAGGGTGTCCAGAAGTACGTCGTCTGCAATGCCGACGAAGGCGATCCGGGCGCGTTCATGGACCGCAGCGTGCTCGAGAGCGATCCATTCCGAGTCCTCGAGGGCATGGCCATCGCCGCCTTCGCCGTCCACGCCACCGAGGGCTACATCTACTGCCGGGCGGAGTACCCGCTGGCCGTGGAGCGACTTCGCACGGCCATCCGGCTGGCCCAGCGCAACGGCTACCTCGGCACCGGGATCGCGGACACCTCGTTCAACTTCGACATCCAGATCCGGCTCGGCGCCGGCGCCTTCGTCTGCGGCGAGGAGACCGCCCTGATCGCCTCGATCGAAGGACGCCGCGGCACGCCGCGGCCCAGGCCGCCCTATCCGGCGGTCGCCGGCCTGTGGGATTGCCCCACCCTGATCAACAACGTCGAGTCGTATGCCAACGTGCCCACGATCCTGCGAAAGGGCCCGGAATGGTACGCGCAATACGGCATCGGCAAGAGCAAGGGGACCAAGGTCTTCGCCCTGGCCGGCCGGATCGTGAACACCGGCCTGATCGAAGTCCCCATGGGCATGACCCTGCGCGAGATCGTCTACGACATCGGCGGCGGCATCATCGACGGCCGCCCCTTCAAGGCGGTCCAGACCGGCGGTCCGTCCGGCGGCTGCATCCCCGCCCAGTTCCTCGACATGCCGGTCGGCTACGAATCGCTGCTCGAGGTGGGCTCCTTCATGGGATCGGGCGGCCTGATCGTCATGGACGACACCTCCTGCATGGTGGACGTCGCCAAGTACTTCCAGGACTTCTGCCGCGACGAATCCTGCGGCAAGTGCGTGCCGTGTCGCGTCGGCACCACCCAGCTGTACATGATCCTGGACCTCATCACCCGCGGCGAGGCCACTATGGAGGACCTGGCCCAGCTCGAGCGGCTGGCCGGAATCATCCAGAGAACCGCGCTGTGCGGCCTCGGCCAGGGCGCGCCCAACCCGATCTTCAGCACGCTGCGCTACTTCCGGGATGAATACCTGGCTCACATCGTCGACAAGGTTTGTCCCGCCGGCGTCTGCACCATCACTCCGGCGGAGGTGGGGTCATGACCACCGTCTTCACCTTCCGGATCGACGGCAAGGACGTCGCCGGCATGGAAGGCCAGACCGTCATGGAGGTCGCGGAGGAGAACGGGATCGACATTCCCGGCCTCTGCCACCTCGAAGGCATCCACGACCGCGGCGCCTGCCGCCTTTGCATGGTCGAGATCGGTGGCTCGCCGAAGCTCGTCGCCGCCTGCATGACCAAGATCGCAGAGGGGATGGACGTCACGGCCCACTCCGAGCGACTGCTCGAGTACCGCCAGACCATCACCGAGATGCTCTTCGTCGAGCGGAACCACGTCTGCGCGGTATGCGTGGCCAACAACCACTGCGAGCTGCAGGAGATGGCCGCCGACCTGGGCGTGACCCATTTCGATCTGCCGCGGATCAACCCGAAGGTCGAGATCGACGCCAGCCACCGGCTCTTCGCGATAGACCACAACCGCTGCATCCTGTGCCTCCGCTGCGTCCGGGTCTGCGATGAGATCGAGGGCGCGCACACCTGGGACGTGATGCATCGCGGCCTCGAGACCCGCGTCCAGACGGACATGGGCATCCCCTGGGGTGAGTCCTCGACTTGCACCAGCTGCGGAAAATGCGTCCAGGTCTGCCCAACCGGCGCCCTCTTCGAGAAGGGACGAGCCGTAGCTTCGGGCAGCAAGCATGAGCGACCGTTCCTGCCGTGGCTCAAGACCGTCCAAGAGGAGCGTGGGCTGTGAGCAAGCCTCGAGTCGCGACCGTCTGGCTCGACGGCTGCTCGGGCTGCCATATGTCCCTGCTGGACATGGACGAGCGCCTGCTCGACATCTTCGAGCGAGCGGACCTGGTCTACAGTCCGCTGGTGGACTTCAAGGACTACCCCGAGGAGGTCGACGTCTGCCTGGTCGAGGGCGCCGTCTCGAGTGAAGAGGACCTTCACAAGATCAAGATGGTTCGCGCCCGGACCAAGACGCTCGTCGCTTTCGGCGACTGCGCCGTGACCTCCAACGTCCCGGGCATGCGCAACCCCATCGGGGTCCAGCCTCTGCTGGACCGCTCCTACCGGGAGAACGTGACCATCAACCCGCAGATGCCGTCGAAGGCCGTGCCCAGGCTGCTGCCGACGGCCCGGCCGGTCCACCGCGTCGTGACCGTCGACGTATTCCTGCCCGGCTGCCCGCCCGACGCCGACCTCATCTACTGCCTGCTCGATGACCTGCTGGCCGGCCGCGTCCCGGACGTGGCCGGGTCCCGGTTCGGGCGCTGACGGGAGCCATATGAGCCGCGAAATCGTGATCGATCCCGTCACCAGGATCGAAGGCCACTCCAAGATCACCATCCAGCTGGACGACCGGGGCGAGGTCGTGGACGCCCACTTCCACGTGACCCAGTTCCGTGGGTTCGAGCGCATCACCCAGGGCCGCCCGGTCCACGAGATGCCGGCGATAATGGCCCGCATCTGCGGCATCTGCCCCGTTAGCCACCTGATCGCGTCGGCCAAGGCCGTGGACGACATTCTGGCGGTCGAACCGCCGCCCACCGGCCAGGACCTGCGGCGGATCATCAACCTGGGCCAGATCGTCCAGTCGAACGCCCTCTCGTTCTTCCACCTCTCGGCGCCGGACCTGCTCTTCGGCTTCGACGCGGACCCGGCAAAGCGGAACGTGATTGCCCTGGCCCGCGAGAACCCGGCGCTGGCCAAGGACGGGATAGCCCTGCGCAAGTGGGGCCAGCAGATCATCGAGTGGCTCGGTGGCAAGCGCATCCACCCGACCGGGATCATCCCGGGCGGCGTGGCGGAGCCGCTCACGGCCGAGGTTCGCGACCGCATCCTGGCCGGCGTTCCGGACGCCATCGCGGCCGTCGAGCGCGCCATCGCCTGGTACAAGACGGACATGCTGCGCTGGGAGGAAGAGGCCGCAACCTTCGGCAACTTCCGGACCGCCTTCATGGGCCTCGTCGACCGCGACGGCAACGTCGACTACTACGACGGCTGGCTGCGCGTCGTGGACGCCGACGGCAAGTTCCTCGCCGACCGGGTCGATCCGCACAACTTCAACGACTACATCGGCGAGGCCGTCGAGCCGTGGTCGTACCTGAAGTCGACCTACTGGAAGGCGATGGGGTATCCGGACGGCATCTACCGCGTCGGACCGCTAGCCCGCGTGAACATCGCCGATCGCATGGGCACGCCGCGCGCCGACGAGGAGCTCGAGAAGTTCCGCTGGCGCGTCGGCCGGGTGGCCGGCTCGTCGTTCCACTACCACTACGCCCGCCTCATCGACACGCTCCACTGCATCGAGAAGATAGAGCTGCTCCTACGCGGCCCGGACATCCTCAACAAGCACGTCCGGTCTCGAGCCGAGGTCAATCGCCTCGAGGGCATCGGGGTCTCCGAGGCGCCGCGGGGCACGCTGATGCACCACTACAAGGTGAACGACGACGGCATCGTCCAGTGGGCCAACCTGGTCATCGCCACGGGCCACAACAACATGGCCATGAACCGTGCCGTTCTCCAGGTGGCCCGCCAGCACGTCAAGGGCGACCGGCTCGAGGAGCCGATGCTCAACCGCGTCGAGGCAGTCATACGCTGCTACGACCCGTGCCTCAGCTGCTCCACTCATGCCCTCGGCCAGATGGCGCTGCGGATCCAGCTCCTCGGGCCGGACGGAGCGGTCCTGAGCGACCTTGCCCGGTGACGAGGCGCGGGGTGAGCCCGCGGCCGGCGGCGACGCCCGCTCGCTGAATACGGGGCCGCGCCCCGCCGGATCCGGAATCCTGGTCGTCGGCTACGGCAATCCGCTGCGCGGCGACGACGGCCTGGGCTCCGACGCGGCCGCGCTCCTGGCCGAAGATCCACGGCTCCGCGGGGCGCAGGTGCTCGTGAGGCACCAGTTGACGCCCGAGCTCGCCTCGGACTTCGCCGATGCTTCGCTCGTGATCCTGATCGACGTCAACGTCCTCGACGAGGCGGGGGCGGTATCCGTCCGCCGCCTCGACCAGGCGCCGAGCTCGGGGTCCGGGTCGTCACATCACGCCAGCCCGGCCGATCTCGCTGCCCTGGCACGCGAACTCTGGGGCGCCTCGCCGGCGGTCTTCATCGTCAGCGTCGGTGCGGCGTCGCTCGAGGTGGGCGAAGGCCTATCGTCCCCCGTCCAGAAAGCGCTGCTGGCCGTGGTCGAGGTCGTGGTTGCGATCGTCGAGGAGCACTGAGGAGCGGGCTCGCCCAGCACCGGGCTTGTGAGGCGGCTCTGAGAACCTAGCCGGCCTGCCGCTGAGACTGCCGGCACTTGTCGCACAGCGGGCGGCCGTCGGTCCCTTGCCGAAGCTCCTTGTCCGGTATACGCGAGCCGTCCTCGCAATCGGGCCGGTTGTGATACCTGGGGAACGTTTCCATTCCGGTCGAGTGGTAGGCGCTCCAATCCTTGCGCGCCTCGACCCCGTGCCGGATCAGATCGTCCATCGAGGGACTCCTTTACCTCTCTCGGCGGAAGAGTCGGGCCGAAACCGGACCTCTCGCTCGTATGTTGATCGCGGGCTCCCAGGGTCGCCGACGGTGGCGCGATCACACGGCCGCGGCTTCACGTAGTGGGACGATTCGGGGCGCCGCCCCAATCCTGCTTGAGGAGGGCCTCTTCCTCGCCGGACTCGATCAAGTGCAGGATAGCCTCGGCGACAATTTCCGGCGGGTGAGGCGGCGGAGCCCATGATCCTCCGCCGACTCGACTGCCGGCGGCCAGCGACTGGTGGAACTCCGTGTCGGTCACTGCCGGGTAGACCGTAGACACGACGATGCCGTCCGGGGCGAGCTCGCGGCGAGCCACCTGCGAGAGCATGTTGAGAGCCGACTTCGTAGCCGCGTAGCCGCCCGTGCCGGGCAGGACCATGCGGGATGTCATGGAGCTGACGTTCACGATGGCCCCGCCTCCTTGCTTCCGCATCGGCGGAATCACCGCCTGCATCGCCAGGAGAGGCGCGTAGAAATTGAGCTCCGTGACAGCTCGAAGATCTTCCAGCCGGACGTGCTC
The DNA here is from genome assembly GCA_050010635.1 of Candidatus Limnocylindrales bacterium. Classification (GTDB taxonomy): domain Bacteria; phylum Chloroflexota; class Limnocylindria; order Limnocylindrales; family CSP1-4; genus Fen-1039. The sequence goes on along the minus strand of JBEKKR010000002.1, from coordinate 165,043 downwards.
GAGCGGCACGTGGAGACCCTGGCCGGCGTTGTTGACCAACACGTCAACGCGACCGAATCGCTCCAGGGCCGTGTCAACCAGCCGGCGGACCTGACCGGGGTCGCGCATGTCGGTCTGCACGGCCAGCGCGCCGGGAAGCTCGGCGGCCAGAGCCGTGATCCGCTCGGCGCGTCGGGCGCCCAGGACGACCTTTGCCCCGCGACCGGCGGCCAGCTTCGCCGTGGCCGCGCCTATGCCCGACGAGGCCCCCGTAACGATGACAACCGCGCCTTCGATCTTCATCGGTCGATTCCTCCAGTTGCCTCTAGCCGGCTATCTCCGCCCGGTCGGAGAAGAGTGCGGCGACGACGAGAGCTCCGACCAGCCAGACCGCCACGAGCAGGAGGGCCTGGTCAGCCGGCAGCGGGCTCGCGCCCCCGGCGAACATCTGCGCATTGCTCGCGCCCGTTGACAGCGCCGCGTTCGCGACGCTGAACGGAAGGTACTTGACGATGTCCGGCAGGAAGAGGCTGGCAAAACCTTCGCCGAAGTAGAAGGCAATGCCGGCGCCGATGCCGGCCAGCTGGCTGCGTGCCAGCGTGGCGATCGTGAAGCCCAGGGCGCCCTCCTCGACTACCGCGAACCAGCCCTTGAGAAGTCTCAGGGGTAGGTCGCCCAACGTCGCCGAGTCGCCGAGACCGCTCGTCGAGACGCCGGCGAGATGGGCTCCGACGACCGCGGCAACGACGCCGGCGGCAAAGGTGATAAGGAGCCCGGCGGCGATCATCACCGCGACCGACACGTAGGAGATCAGCATGTATCGGACGCGGCTCTCGCCTCGAGCGACGGCCCACTTCAGCGTTCCCCAGCTCCACTCGGAGCCGGCGATGGCAGCCCCGTAGATGACCGCGAAGAGGCCGCCCAGTCCGGTGATGAACTCGAGAATCCTGGCGTAGGCGCCCGGGAACGTGACGAGCAGCTTGGCCGTCGCCTCTCTGGTGGGATTGACTCGGGAGTTCGCCGTGGCGCCGACGGCGACGATGATGAGCACCAGGAGCCCGACCAGGAGGCCGAGAGTGACCCAGGTCGCGGGCCGGCGCACGAGTTTCCGAAGCCCTGAGAAAAGGAGTCTCATGCCGCCGATCCCTTTCCGGCCGCGGAGCCGTTGGTCGTGCTTCCCAGGCCCACGAACGCCCCTTCACCGGTGATCGCCTGGCCGCCCGTAAGCTCCAGGAAGAGCATCTCGAGGTCGTTGCCGGACTCGAGGCCGGATACGTAGATGCCGGCGCCGGCCAGTTTCTGGCTCACATCTTCCGCCCGGGCGGGGGCGATGCGGACGGCCAGCCAGCCCTCGTCACGATCCGTCTCGGTGAGCCGCTCGGCAGTGGCGAGAGGCGCGAGGATCCGTATCGCGGCCTCGACCGCGCTCGGCCGAACGCGCGCCTTGACAACCCCCTGGAAGGACAGGAGCTCCTTGAGCGGCCCCTCGCGGACCAGCTTGCCGGCGGAGATGATCCCAACCACGTCGGCCATAACCTGGATCTCCGCCAAGAGATGGCTCGAGACGAAGACCGTCTTGCCCTGGGTCGCAAGCGTCTTGAGGGTGTCGCGCATGGCCACTATCCCGGCCGGATCGAGCCCGTTCGCCGGCTCGTCGAGAAGAAGGAGCCTGGGATCGTTGAGGAGCGCAGCCGCAATTCCGAGCCGCTGCTTCATCCCCATCGAGTAGTCCTGGACCTTGTCATTCGCACGGTCGCACAGCCCCACGAGATCGAGCAGCTCCTCGATGCGCCTGGGCTGGACCGGACCTCCCGAAGCAGCCAGCTCGCGGAGATTGGCCCGGCCCGAGAGATACGGGTAGAACGTGGGCGATTCCACGAGGGCGCCGACATCGAAGAGGCGATGCCGGTCTCCGCGTCTGAAGGGCTTCCCGAGCACTTCGACCGACCCGCCGTCGGCGTGGATCAACCCCGTCAGGACCCGCATCGTCGTCGTCTTGCCGGCGCCGTTGGGGCCGAGGAAGCCGTACACGACGCCCGCCGGGACGGACAGATTGAGGCCGTCGAGGGCGTGGCGCGATCCGTAGTTCTTGCGCAAGCCCCGGGTCGCCAGGGCGAGACCGTCGGTGCCGCTCACACCGGCCAGCCGTGAGGGTGCGCCTGGTCTGCAAGTTGCCTGCGTGGATCCACTCGGTGACTCCTTGGGGCTAGGTTGGCGGCAGCGGTGCGGCCGTCAAGCGATGGGCAACGACTTGAAGTAACCGGTCCAGATCTGCCAGTTCCTCCCGCGTGAGGAGTGCGAGCACCCGGCGGATCGCCTCCCGGCGAACCCCGGCTATCTCGGCCAACAATTGAGCGCCTCCCTCGCTGACCCGGCAGTCGACCACCCGCCGGTCGTCGAGACGATGGCTGCGTGTGGCGAGGCCGCGCCGTTCGAGGCGGTCGACCAGCTCGGAGGCGGTGGCATCGGTGACACCCAGCATATCGGCCAGCTGGCCGATCGATAGGGGGCCGCACTGATTGAGTGAAAAGAGCAGTCTCAGCTGGCCGAAGGTGAGGTCGTTGTTGGCCCAGGCCGGCGGCCCCTTCGGCGCCAACCGGAACAGCGCCTGAGCGTTTGCCTCGACCCTTTCCAACGTCACATCGCCTGATGTTTCGGCCATGTCCGTATCTTCAGGGCATTGCCTCGAAGAACCCTGAAAGCGCCGCGCCTGGCCGGCGCGGTGTCGATGCCATGTGCCTCTCGTCCTACGGTCCCTCGTGGCCCGGGGCCCGAACGAACCGCCCTTCCGGCCCATGACCATCCTCCCATTGCGCCTCGTCGTCGGCGGCGGACACACTGGCTCGCGCGCACGAGATTCCGGAGGTACGGCGCCATGGCAAGAAGGCCCACCCACCGGGTGCGGCCTCCCGACCGCCCGGACGAGCCGGCTGTCGGGATCCACGAAGACACTGCGTCCCAGCCGGTCGCTGCGATCCAGGGGTCCGGCGGCGAGCCCCAGCCTGCCCCGGCCGGACCGAAGGCCAGGCGGACGGGCAGGCCAGCCTGGGGCATCCTGCCGGGCAGCGTCGCATCCCCGCACGTCGCGGCGGCCGCGGCTGCTGCGGGCGCGGCCGTAGGCGGCATTCCCACCGGCACCGAGGCAGTTGCGGCCCCAACCGAGCCCCAACCGGGGGCCGAGCCGGTGCCGGGCGTCGCGGCCGAGGCATCGAATGCCGTCTCGCCGGCAGTCGCGAACGCAGAGGCCGAACCTGTGAACGCCGCCGTCGCACCGGCGAGCGCCGCCGAAGCCGGACCCAGCCCTGATTTCGAGGCCGCCCCCGTCTCGGCCGTCGCCGTCGCCGCCGGCGTCGCCGCCGGCGCATCGGCCGTCAGCACCGCGATAGCCGCCACGGTCGCGGCCCGGGCCTCATATCGTGCCGATGCAGGCGCGGGTGCCGGCCCCGCCACCGAGGCAGCCGTCAGCGCGATGGCGCCGGTGCCGCCGGCCGCGAGCCCGACGGTGCCGGCCGGACCGGCCCGTCCGCCGGTCACGGTCCAGGACTATCGCCGGCCACCCGCCAAGTATTCGCCCAGCATCATCCGGGCCGCACACGATCCAGAGGCCGAGGAAACGGCCGTACCCGCCCCCCTGTTCTCCAACGAGGGGATCATCCGCCAGGCCGAGGCGCAGCGCAGAAGCCGTTTCCTCGGGCCGGTCGGGGGCCTCGTCGTCGCCCTCCTGGGTGCCGGCAAGGCCTTCGGCCACACCGGCGAATCGAGCCGAGCGGACGCGGACACGCTCCTTGCCGGCCCCGGCGACGTCGTCCTGGTCGCCGAGTCCCCCGACTTCGATTCGATCGGGAACCCGCGCCGTCGCTCGCACCGCCGGAGGTCCGGCGTGATACTGGCGGCCACGCTCGTGGTCGCTCTCGCGGGGCTCGCGCTCGGTGGCGCCTTCCTGCCGATGGAGAAGGTCCCGGCCGCGACCGCGAGTCCGGGCAGCCCGCCGAAGGTCGCCGCCCTCGACCCGAGCTCCGAGCCGGCAAGCGGCAGCCCCACCGAACCCTCGGCCGACGACCCGACTGCCCCACCCTCGGGCATACTGATCGGCGACGATCCGCTTCCGCCCGGCGCCACGCGCAGGCCGGTCGCCACGTCCACCGCCACTCAAACGGCCGCGGCCTCCGCGCCCGCCACCACCGCCGGCCCCAGTCCGACCGCCCTTCCTACAGCGACCCCTTCGGCCGCGCAGCCGAGCAACACGCCCACGCCAACCCCTACTCCCACGCCGGTCCCGACGCCCACGCCAACCCCTACTCCCACGCCGGTCCCGACGCCGACGCCAACCCCGGTGATGTTCGCCCTCGTGTACTCGCCGATCACGCCGCCGTTGGTCTCTCCCGGCAACGGGACCTTCTACGTGGCATCGCTGCCCGGGGCCTCGTGTCGATTGTGGCGGCTCCCCGTCACCGGCGACAACAACACCAAGAGATCGGCCGCCTTCACGACCGACACGTCCGGATGGGCCTACGTGCTGTGGGGTTCCAGCTGGCCGATCAGCAACGTGACGGTGACGGTCTACGCAACGTGCACGGCCGCCCAGCCCGACAAGCGCACCGCCCAATCGGCAAACGTGAACGCTCTCTGGCCGCCGAACGCTTCGCCGAGTCCGTCCCCGACCTGATACGCCGGATCCGCCACGGACGGGGCACGACTGCTAGCGAAGACCCCACTGCGCCTTGGGGTCGAGAACGCGCCTGCCCGCCTCGTCCTGCAGGAGACGCGCCTGGTCGGCGCCGACGCCACCGTAGTAGGTCAGGCCGACCGAGCTCGCCCTGAAGATAGAGGCATAGAAGACGCACGCGGCCAGGTATGTCCCGGCCCCGCTCGGGTGGCTGCCGTCGTCGCCCCACAGACCGATCTCAGGGTGATCCTGGCGAACCAGTGACCACGTGTACCCGACGGGCGCCACCGGCACGCCGAGCTCCTGGGCGATGGCGAGATACGCGTTGTCGATCTGCTGCTGCATTGCGCCGTAGTCGGCCAGGCCGGCCGTGGGCAGCCCGTCGCGATGGGCCCACGTCATGAAGAGCATGGGCGTCGCGCCGGCCGACTCGATCCTGCCGGCAAGCGTACGGACGGCGGGGTACATCGACGTTCGTCCCGCCCACGTCGCGGGCGTCTCGCTCTGCTCCTGGAGGATCACGTACGTCCAGCGCCGCGACGAGATCGCGTCAAGAGAATCCGAGGCGGCGGCATGCTGGGCCAGCGTCTCGCCGCCGTTGGCGACCGAGGAAACCTCGACCTGGCGGCCGCCCGAGGTCGCCAGCCGGGCGAACGTTGACGGCAGATCGTTGACGTACGTGTAGCTGTTGCCGAGGAACAGGACGCGGGTGCACGGTTCGGTTCCGCATGCCGGCGCGGCCGCGCCGCCACAACCGGCGAGCAGCAGACCGAGGCACAGCAGCAGACCGAACGCCGGTCTGACGGCGGCGCGCAGCTGAGATCCGGACCCGGCAACCATCGCCGGAAGTATCGGTCGGCGGGCGATCCTCGGCGAGTTGGAGCGAGCGCAAACGTCCCGCTGTTACGGGGCCCAGGGCTCCGCGCTCACCGTAGTGGCCGTCCCAGACGAGTAGCAGCCCGCCGGATAGGTGGTCTTGGCGGTATACGGCTTCGCGACGACCCGGCCCAGACCGAACGGCAGCACGGCAGCCGACGCATATGGCTGTGAAGGCTGTGCCTTGCACCAGTTCGACCAGGTGACGATTGTGAAGATTTGGCCGTTCGGAGCAAGCGGGTAGACCGGATCGCTGGTCTTGATCTCCGAGCCGGCGTTTCCGGAATCCGCGATCACGTTGCCGTGGCTGTCGAGGATCTGAGTCCGAGGGGTGCCGCGCATGTTGCAGGTGGCCGACGAGACGTTCGTGGCCGTGAGGTGCGGGTATGACGGGTCGCCGGTGTTGTCACTCTCCCAGTCATTGATGGTGAGCTTCAACTGCACTCCCGTGCAGAGGCCGATCGCGAGCGCCGGCAGGGGCGTCGGGGTCGCCTTGGGGGCTGCCGTCGGCGACGGACTCGGGGCAGCGGTCGGAGTATCGGTAGGCGTCGGCGTCGCAGCGAGGGTCGGCGTGGCCGTCAGCGCGACGGTGGGCGTCGCCGTCGCGGCCGCGACCGTGGACGTCGGAGGTGGGACCGGGGTTATCGTCGACGAACTGCAGCCGGCCACCGCAACGGCCACGACGGCTGCCACGGCGATTCGGCGCCAGGCCGCCACGCCCGCGTGGGCAGGACTTCCGGTGACGCCGGACCTCATCGTCGACATGAGCTCTCCTCCGCGTCGGTCCGTCTCCGGTGGCTCCGGTGGGACGGGCCGGAACCGACGCCCCGGCATTCTCTCAGTGGTCCGCCCCCAGGGACAGGCAGGCAGGCAGGAGGCCTGATCCGCGCAACGGCTGACTCGCAGGGCGACCCAACGCCCCCGGGCAGGTTGGAGCGCCTCCCTATTCGGCGCCCGAGCCCCACCCCTTCGGGCACGCCCGGCCTATCTCGGTTGCGCCGTGCGGGCTCCGGCCGCATCGGGCGGGACAAAGCTTGTAGTACCGGTCGACGGGAGCCCCTGCCGGCCGGACTCGCACCCGCACGGTAGACCGGACAGCCCGAACGGACGACAATTCGATTGTCGAATCGCCGCTCCCGAGGGACCCGCATGACCGCCGTCATTCGAATCGAGAAGCTCACCAAGTTCTACGGATCGCACCGTGGAATCGTGGAGGTAGACCTCGCAGTCGAGAAGGGCGAGGTCTTCGGCTTCCTCGGACCCAACGGCGCCGGCAAGACGACGACGATCCGCCTCCTGCTGGACCTGATCCGCCCGTCGAGCGGCAAGGCCTACGTCTTCGACATCGAGAGCTCGGCCGATCCCGTCGCTATCCACCGACGCATCGGCTACCTGCCCGGCGAGTTTGCGCTCTACGACCGGCTGACCGGCAGCCAGACGCTCGAGTACTTCGGCAACCTGCGCGGCGGCATCGATCCCGCCTACCAGGCCTCGCTCATCGAGCGCTTCGACCTGGACCCGAGCCGCCGCTTCCGCGAGTACTCCAAGGGCAACAAGCAGAAGGTGGGCCTGGTCGCCGCGCTGCAGCACCGGCCCGAGTTGCTGATGCTCGACGAGCCCACCTCGGGCCTCGATCCCCTCGTTCAGCAGACCTTCTTTGCGACCATGCGTGAGGCCGTCCGCGACGGGGCCACGGTCTTTCTGTCCAGCCACATCCTCAACGAGGTCGAGCGCAGCTGCGACCGGGTCGCCATCATCAGAGACGGTCGCCTGGTCCAGGTGGACCGCGTGGATGCCCTGCGCGATCTGGCTCACCACCAGATCGAGCTGCGCTTCGCGGGCGATCCCCCGGCCGAGCAGTTCCGCGCCCTGCCCGGCGTCTCGGAGGTCGTAGCCGAGGACCACATCCTGCGCCTGCGGGTCCAGGGCTCCATAACGCCCATCGTGGAGGCCGCGGCGAAGGCCGGCGTCGTGGACTTCCTTTCGCGCGAGCCCAGCCTCGAGGAGACGTTCCTCGCCCAGTACGGCCGCGAATCGGCCGAGGTGAACTGATGGCAGCCGGCATAGGCGCGCCGCGCATTGCGGCGCCCATCCATGCGATCCCGTTCCGGAGCCGCATCTACGGTTTCGGGAGCATCTACGGCAAGACGGTCCGCGACTCCCGCCTCTCCTTCATCATCGCCGCGGGCCTCCTCGGCGGGATGTCGCTCGTCATGGCCGCCGGAGTCTCGAACATCTTCCCGACGCCCGCCTCCCGTCTCGAGATCGACAAGCTCATCGGGAGCATCCCGTCCTCGATGGTCAACCTCTTCGGGAAGCCCGTGGGGCTCGGCACCCTGGGGGGTTACTTCACCTGGAAATACGGAGCGATCTTCGCCCTGGGGACCGCCCTGTGGTCGATCCTGGCCCTGTCGGGGACGCTGGCCGGGGAGGCCAGCCGGGGCAGCCTCGACATCGTCGCGTCCGCCCCGTTCGGCAAGCGCCGCGTCGCGCTCGAGAAGCTGACGGCCCACGTGACGATGCTCGGGCTCGCGATGGTCGTCCTCGCGTTCGCCTGCTCGGCCGGCTCGACTCTCTTCGGCGACGCCTCCCTCGGGGACACTATCCCGCCCCTCTCCGCCGTCGGCTACGCCCTGTGGGTCGGCTTCATCGCTCTCTTCTTCGGCGGCCTGGCGTTCGCGCTGGCGCCGCTCCTCGGCCGCTCCGGCTCTGCCGGTGTCGCCGGCCTGGTGATGGTCCTGCTGTGGGTCGCCAACGGCTTCGACGCGCTCGCGCCGATCGCCATCCTGAGCCCGTTCCGCTGGCTGGCCGGACATATCGCCCTGGTGGGCATGTACGACTGGCCGGCCGTGGCGTTCACCGGCATCATGGCCGTGGTTCTGCTCGGAATCGGCGTCGAATTGTTCACGCGCCGCGATCTCGGCGTCACGGCCGGCCTCTCGATGCCGGGCCTGCCCAAGGCCGTCCTGGGGGTCCGTGGGTCCACCAGCCGGGCGTTCGGCGAGCAGCTGCCCCGGGCCATGTCCTGGGGGATCGGCCTTGGGCTGATGGGTGCTCTCATCGCGGCCCTCGTCGGGACGATGGCGGACCAGATCGGGAACGACCCGAACCTCTCGGCTACCTTCAAGACGATCTTCAAGGGCTTCAACCTGACGTCGGCCGGGGGCTGGCTCCAGCTGTACGTGCAGCTGCTCCTGATCGCGGCCGGCTTCGGGGCCGCAACCTTCGTGTCGAAATGGGCGTCGGACGAGAAGGACGGGCGCCTCGAGATGATCCTGGCGACTCCGTTGGCACGTGCCAGGTGGGTGGTCGCCGGTGGGATCGCCGCCATCCTCGCCAGCGTGGTGATGACCGTGCTCTTCGCGGCCGGGATCGGGCTTGGCGCGGCGTCCGGCGGCGTGGCCGTGGGCGATGCCATGATCGGGTCTGCCGCCCTGGGTCTCTACGCAGCCGCGATAGTCGGGGTCGGCGTTGCCGTCGGCGGCGTGTGGCGGACCTCGATCGCGGCCGAGATCGCCGCGATGGCCGTGCTCGTCACGTACCTGATCGACCTCGTGGCGCCGCCGCTGAACCTGCCGGACTGGGTCCACCAGCTGGCCCTGACGGCCCACCTGGGCCAGCCCATGGTCGGCGTGTGGGATCCGGTCGGGATCGGCGCCTGTCTCCTGATCGCGGTGGGCGGCATCGCGATCGGGGCCTGGGGCATGACCCGCCGCGACGTCGCCTGAACCGGCGGCAGAAGCAGCCATCACTCCTCCGGCCCGCATGCACATTTCCTTCACAGGCGATCGCCAACCTTCGAGGTGAGGTTGACAGGCGCTCTCGGCCGACCGAAAGAGACGAGAGAACGATCGCAAGGAGATTGAGATGCGGTATGGAAGCGGCTTCCGAGTTGTGGCCGCATTGGTATTGCTCGGAGTCATCGGGCTTCTCACGGCGGGCGCCTACGGCGCCGGCTTCTCCGCCGGTCAGTCGTCGGGCGTGACGAACGTCGCCCCGTGGGCATATGGCGGCGCGTTCGGCGCGGGCCACGTGATCGGCTTCGTGGTCACGATCCTCGTCCTTATCATCCTGTTCCGGCTGATCGCGCTGGTCCTCTTCGGTCATCGCCACCGGGCTTGGGGGCACCACGGCTACTGGCACGGCGAAGGCGACGCCGATCGCGGCCCGGGCTCCGGCCCGGGCTCCGGACCGGGTGGCTGGCACAGGAGCGAGTGGCGCCAGGCCGGGCAGGCCGCCTTCGACGAGTTCCACCGCCAGGCCCACGGCAACGATGCCGCGCCGGCCGGCGGCGGCGAGGCGGCCCGCGGCAACCCCGGCGGTACGTCCGGCAGCGCCGAACCGCGATGAGCGAGCCCCGCGACGCGACCGTCGCGGAGGCGCAGGAAACGGGAGCCCGGTACGCCGGGCTCCCGTTTCCTGGCCGGAACGGCGCGCTCGGCGGATGGCCGCGCCGTACGATGAGCCCACCGTGAAGACCGTCCTCGTCGTCGACGACGAACCCCGCATAGTCGATCTTGCTCGCGACTACCTCGAGCATGCCGGCTTTGCCGTGATCACAGCCGTGGACGGCCCCTCCGCGCTGACCGCCGCGCGGGTCCGCAAGCCGGACGTGCTGGTCCTGGACCTGGGCCTGCCGGGCTTGGACGGGCTGGACGTGGCCCGGGCGATTCGCCGCGACTCCACCATGCCGATCATCATGCTGACCGCCCGCGACGACGAGCTCGATCGCGTCCTGGGGTTGGAGATCGGCGCGGACGACTACGTGACCAAGCCCTTCAGCCCGCGCGAGCTGGTAGCCCGAATCCGAGCGATCCTTCGCCGGGTAGACCGGCAGGCGGAGCCGAGCGACCGGATCGAGGTCGGCGGCGTCGCCATCGACATCGCCCGAATGCGCGTCGACGTGAACGGCCGGAACGTTGAGCTGACGCCGACCGAGTTCCAGCTGCTCGTCGCCCTGGCCCGCCAGCCCGGCCGCATCTTCACCCGATCGCAGCTCCTCGACGCCATCCACGGCCTGGCCTTCGAATCCTACGAGCGGGCCATCGACGCCCACGTCAAGAACCTGCGCCGCAAGCTCGAGGACGACCCGGGCCGGCCTCGCTATGTCCTCACCGTCTACGGCGTCGGCTACAGGTTCGCCGAGGAGCCCGAGTGAGCGACCCGAGTCGGGACGAGGAGCGGCGGCGCGAGCGCCACTCCCATCGCAGGATGCGGCAATACGGGCCGGGTGGACCCTTCGGCCCGGGCCGACCTTTCGGCCCCGGCGGGCACTGGTCCCGGCGGCGCGGCCGGCCCAAGTGGTGGCCGCAAGACGAAGCCTGGCCGCCGACATCGGAGTTCCCGTGGCGCAAGGTGCGACGGCGCTTCTTCCTGCGCTTCGCCGTCGGCGTCGCCCTCATCTTCGTCCTGGTGGTGGTCTGGCCGATTATCCTGATCGGCCAGCTCCTCGCCGTCGCGGGCCTGCCGTCGCCCGGTTCGGGGATCCTCGCCCTGGTCATAGTCGTGCTCCTGCTGGGCGCGATGCGCGGCACGGCGCGGGGAGCCCGACGGTTCGCGATGCCGTTCGGCGATCTGATCGAGGCGACGGGCAAGGTCGAGGCCGGCGATTACGCGGCCCGCGTGGCGGTACCGGACCACGGCATGCGCGAGATGCGCTGGCTGGCCGAAGCCTTCAACTCCATGGCTGCGCGGCTCGAAATCGACGAACGCCAGCGCCGCTCTCTATTGGCCGACGTGAGCCACGAGCTTCGGACTCCGCTGGCCGTCCTCCGCGGCGAGCTCGAGGCCATGATCGACGGCGTTCACCCGGTTGACGAAGCCCACCTCTCTGCCGCCGTAGATCAGATCGCGATGCTGACCAAGCTGGTCGAGGATCTCCGAACGCTGGCGCTGGCGGAGGGCGGGACGCTGCCTCTCCACAGGGAGCCGACGGACCTGACGATCCTCGCCCGCGAGGCCGCCGCTTCCTTCGAGAGCCTGGCGGCCTCAGCCGGCGTGCAGCTCCAGGTCCGAATGCCCGACGACCTGCCGCTCATCGACCTCGACCCTCTGCGCATCAGGGAGGTGCTTGGCAATCTCGTGGCCAACGCCCTGCGGTACGCGCCGCGCGGCAGCGCCGTCTCGATCGTCGGGGCGATGCGGCCCGGAGCGGTGCGCATCTCGATCACGGACGGCGGCCCCGGCATCGCCCCGGAGGTACTGCCGCATCTCTTCGAGCGCTTCGCCAAGTCGGACGACTCGCGCGGATCGGGCCTGGGCCTGGCCATCGCCCGCCGCCTGGTCGAGGCTCACGGCGGGTCGATCGCGGCCGAGCGCGCGACCACCGGCGGAACGACGATCGCGTTCGAGCTGCCGACCCAGTCGCGAACGTAAAGAGAGGCGGCCGGACGGCCGCCTCTCTTTACGTGGTGGCTCCGGCCCGGCCGGCGGTTGCCGACCGGGCCGGTTCGGATCAGCTGGGCAGCTGGCCCAGGGTCAGGTTGAAGGTTGACGTGGTTCCGTCCTGGAGCTGGACCTTGATCTTGACCGTGTCTCCCGGGCGGTGGCCCGCAACGGCTTCGATCAGGGTCTGGCTATCCGGGGTCAGCGTGCCGTCGATGGAGAGGACGATGTCGCCGACGACGATTCCCGCCTGCTGCGCCGGGCCGCCGGCCGTCACCGCGACGATGTACGGACCCGCCGTGCCGTCGCGCAGCTGGACGCCCATGTAGGCGCGGCCCGAGTTGGTCACCTTGCCGCCGGCGATCAGCTGGTCGGCGATCGTCTTGGCCCGGTTGCTGGAGATGGCGAAACCGATGCCGGCCGCGGCGCCGCCGAGCTGCGGGTCGGTGGCCTCGAGCGTCGGGATGCCGACGACCTGGCCGTTGAGATCGACCAGGGCGCCACCGCTGTTGCCGGGGTTGATGGCGGCGCTGGTCTGGATAACGTCTGGCAGGGCGTTGCCGCTGGGCTCACTGACCTGGCGGCCGAGGGCGCTGACGATGCCTTCGGTGACACTCGACTGGAGCCCGAGGGGGTTGCCCATGGCCAGAACGAAGTCACCGACCGAGATCTGCGAGGAGTCGCCGAAGGTCGCCGGCGTAAGGCCGGTGGCCGTAATCCTGATGACCGCGATGTCATCGGGGGCATAAGAGCCCACCAGCGTCCCGGGATAGACCTTGCCGTTCGAGAGTGTGACCTGGAAGGTCGTGGAGGTCCCCACGACGTGAGCATTCGTGACGATGTCGCCCTTGTTGTCGTAGATGACGCCCGAGCCGAGGCCCGAATCAGTCTCTATCACGACCACGGACGGCGTGAGCTGCTTGATCACGGCGACCATCTGGTCCTGCAGCGACAGGGCCGAGCTGCCGGCGAGGGTCAGGGAGGTCGTCGGAGTAGACGTGGCCGCGGGAAGCACTGCCGGAACTGCCGCCCCCTGCGTCGGGCTTGGGGCGGAGTTGAGCCCCGCGACGGCCTGCGTGGTGACTCCCGTGGCGGTCGAAGCGCAGCCCACTGCCACAACGGCGACGAGAATGAGAGACGCGATCGGGGCGGCGATGCGACTGCCGAGCCGCCGCGTTTCGGTAACCATGACTACCTCCTGCTTGCCGCCCTCTAGGACCTGACGGCGTGCAACTGGGGCACATGGTTGGGCCTCACGCTGAAGAGAACCTGAAGCAGTCGGGCGGGTGGCTCGCCTTCGGAGGATTGGCTCGCGGTACGGAGCGGCAGGCCCGGAGGCAGGCGCGGCCCGAGTTGCTCGGGCTCAGCCGGCCGGCGGCTCGGCGGACGCGGCGGCGAGATCGGCCTCGCTGAAACACCTCGACTCGAAGACGAACAACTTCGTCGACGGGTCCCGCCACGAGTCGCCGGGAAGGTTCGCCTTGCGGCAGACCGCCTCGAGCATCTGCTTCTCGTCCCAGCCCATCTCGGTGGCCACCTGGGGTAGCAGCAGAGCCCGTCGCATGCCCCGTTCCACGACGATGCCGTGGCGGCCCGCGACGAAGCCGGCCGGATCCGGCAGCTCGGCCGGCGGATCGAGGACCGAGACTTCCAGCTCCAGGGCGGGCAGCTCGGACTCGTCGACCGGCAGGAAGCGCGGATCGTCGAGAGCTGCCGCGGCAGCCGCGTCTCGAACGTTCTGCCAGAGCGGGTACTCGAAGCGCATCAGGCCGATACAGCCGCGCAGCTGACCGTGCTCGTGGATGGTGACGAAGGCGGCGGCGGGCGCCTCCATGCCGGCGGAGGGCGGGCCATCGACCACTCCGGCCCGCGGGCCGTGGCGGACGGCGGTTTCGATGGACCGGCGGGCGATGACCAGTAGCTGACTCTGATCCGTTACGTCTAGCTGCTTCACCTGCTGCCTCGACGACTGTCGGATACGAGGCTACGCGCCGGCCGGGCCGCCGCCAGAGTCCAATGGCGCGTTCTGGGACTGGCGGAAGCCCCCGCCGGCTGCAGCCGCCGGCTGCAGCCGCCTCGTCCGAGGAGGCACCTCGGGCCGTTCGGCCCTTTGCCGCGGGCGGGTTCGAGGCGAGCATGAGCCGCGAGGAAACGTCCCCGTGCGTCCGTTCGCGCCAGCTCGCGATCCAATCGAGGCCCCGGCCACGCCCGCCCTTCTGGCGGTGGCGGAGGCCGACGGCGCCGTCCGCTGCGTCGCCTGCGCCCATCGCTGCCTGCTCCGGCCCGGCCGGGCCGGCATCTGTCGCGTCCGCGAGAACCGCGACGGCACCCTCGTCACGCTGGTCTTCGGGCAGGCCGTGGCGGCCAACGCCGACCCGATCGAGAAGAAGCCGCTCTTCCATTTCTACCCGGGCAGCGTGGCATTCTCCATCGCGACGCGAGGCTGCAACTTCCACTGCTTGCACTGCCAGAACTGGGCCATATCGCAGGTCGACCGCACCGGGATGACGGCGCCGTCGTTCCCGCTTTCGCCGGCGCGGGTCGTCTCCGCAGCTCGCGCCGCTGGGTCGCGCAGCATCGCCTACACCTACACCGAGCCAACCGTCTTCATCGAATACGTCCTGGAGACGGCGCGTCTCGCCGGCGAAGCCGGACTGGCGAACGTGCTGGTGACCAACGGCTACCAGACGCCCGAGGCGCTCGATCTCCTCGGCCCGACGATCGCGGCGGCCAACGTCGACCTCAAGTCCTTCGACGACCGGTTCTACCGGCGTATCTGCGGAGCCCGGCTCGCGCCGATCCTCGAGTCCCTCGTCGGCATGCGCGAGCGCGGCATATGGGTCGAAGTGACGACCCTGCTGATCCCCGGACTCAACGACGACCCGAGTCAACTCGAAGCGCTGGCTCGCTGGATCGTTGCCGAGCTGGGGCCGGAGACGCCCTGGCACGTCAGCCGCTTCTTCCCGACCTACCGGTTGACCGACCTGGATCCCACGCCGACCTCGACCGTCGACCGGACCGTGAAGATTGGACGTACGGCCGGGCTCAGCCACGTCTACTCGGGCAACATGAGCGACGGCGACGAGGACACTCGCTGCGCCGGCTGCGGCGAAACGCTCATCCGGCGCCTCGGCTTCAGGGCACGGCCCGCTCCGGCGCTCGTCGACGGCTGCTGCGCCGCCTGTGGGCGGGTCGTGGCGGGGATCGGGCTGGCGGAATTCGGTACGCGAACGGCGGCTCCGGCGGCCGGCGCAGCGGCCCCGACCATGGGCGGACCGACCCCGGCCCCGGGCGGAAAGGGAACGCGAACATGAGCGGAGCGCCCCGCCCCCCCGCCGTTGCGGGCACCTTCTACCCCGCCCAGCCGGAACGGCTCGACGCCCTCGTCGCAACGTTGCTCGCCGCGGCTTCGCGGGTTGCCCGGCCCGACGGCGTCGACCCGGGCGCCGTGGCGGGGCTCCTCGTTCCTCATGCCGGGCTCGTCTACTCGGGCGTGATCGCCGCGCTGAGCTGGACCCTGGCCGGCGAGATCGCACCGGCCACGATCGTCCTGGCTGGCACGGACCATCAAGCCTGGGCCGACGGCGTGGGGGTCTGGACGCGCGGACCGTGGCGGACGCCCCTCGGCGAAGTACCGATCGACGACGACCTAGCCGGCGAGATCGCCGCCCTTGGCCCGCCCTTCGCCCGGGACGATGCGGCGCACATGAACGAGCACTCGCTCGAAATCCAGCTCCCGCTGCTCCTGCGGACCTGCCCCGAGGCCCGGATCGTGCCGCTGGCCGTCAGCCCGCGTCTGACGAGCCACGCCGAGGCCGGGGTCATGCTGGGCCGGCTTCTCGCCCGGCGACGCACGGCCGGCGAGAGGATCCTCCTCGTGGCCAGCTCGGACCTGGCCCACTACCCGCCGGCACGGATCTGCGAGGAGACCGATGCCGAGTTGCTCGAGCCGCTCCTGCGAATGGACGCGGAAGGGCTCCGGGCCCGGGAAGCCGAGATTCTCGCGGCACGCCGGAGGGGCGTTGTGTGCGGGCTCTGCGGCATCGATCCGGTGCGGGTCTCATTGGGCGCGCTGACCGAGATGGGCGCGACCCGCGGCATCCTGCTCGGCGCCGCCACCTCCGCCGATGCAGGAGGCGACCCCGGCCGGACCGTCGGCTACGCCGCCGCGGCGTTCCGGTAATCTGGGCCGATGGGTTTGAACTCCGAGTATTGGGCGAACTACTACACGGTCACGGTCGAACGGCCGGCCTGGCGCACCGTCTGCCTGGCGATCGACAAGTTCCGCGAGGAGGAGGGAGCCGCCGACCCGGCGAGCGTGGTCGAGACAGCGAGAGGAGCCCCAGCTCCGGACGGCGCTCGCTTCGCGGTGGACCTGGGCTGCGGCGCCGGACGCGATGCGCGCCAGCTGCTACGGGCGGGCTGGCGCGTCTTTGCGCTGGACAGGGAGCCTGCCGCCCGAGCGGCCCTCGAAGCCGCCGTCGAACCGGACCTGCGACCGCGCCTCAGCATCCACATCGAGGACCTGGCTACGGCGTCGATCCCGCGCTGCGATCTGGTCAACGCCAGCCTGTCGCTGCCCTACCTGTCCCCGGACGAGTTCCACTCGACATGGCGCAGGATCGTCGCCGCCCTCGAGCCCGGAGCGCGATTCGCGGCCATGGTTTTCGGCGACCACGACGAGTCCGCCTCGGAACCGGAGATGACGTGCCTGCCGCCGGAGGAGATCCGGGCCGCGCTCTCCGGTTTCGAGATCGAGCACTGGTCGGTCGAGGAGGATGACCGCCCCACGGCGCTCGGCGATCCGCACCACTTTCATCTTGTCGAATTCGTGGCTCGCCGGCTTCCCTAGGGCGGCGCCGGTGGTTTCGAGCCGGCCCCGGTGGGTGCGCCGGCCGGCCCTCGGCTGGCGGCGATCGGCGAATTCCTGTATATATACCGTCCCTGATTCGTCCGGCAGCCTGGGACGAGGCTGGACCGGCGGCGACGAGGCGGTTCGTCGCGACGGGATGCCAGCAAGTCACGGCATTTCCGGCAGAGGTTCACCAGTCCTACACATGCCGCGCTCAGGCTCCAGAGCGAGGCCGGCTCTCAGCTTGCTCCGGCCACCCGATCGAAACAGCAGCGCACTGCGCAAGGAGGCTCAATGACATCGGAGGTCGCCACCAGCGCACCCCCGCACCCCGCGATCGAGGTCAACCCTCGCGCCCGGTTCGAGATCCTGGCCGCCATCATGCTGGCGCTATTCCTGGGTGCCCTGGACCAGACGATCGTCGGTCCGGTCCTGCCGAAGATCTCGACGCAGCTCAACGGCGTCGACTTCTACACCTGGGTCGTGACCGCCTACCTGGTCACGAGCACGGCCGCCATCCCCGTCTACGGCAAGCTGTCGGACTACTTCGGCCGCAAGCCGATGTTGCTGACGGGTATCGTGCTGTTCCTGATCGGGTCCGTGCTGTCCGGCCTCAGCCAGACCATGTGGCAGCTGATCCTGTTCCGCGGCGTCCAAGGCCTCGGCGCCGGCGCCCTGTTCCCGATCTCGCTGGCGGTCATCGGCGACCTCTTCACTCCGGCCGAACGAGGCAAGTACCAGGGCATGTTCGGTGGCGTCTTCGGCATCGCCTTCCTGATTGGACCGTTCCTCGGCGGCGTCCTGACCGACAACCTCTCCTGGCACTGGATCTTCTTCGTCAACATCCCGGTCGGTCTCATCTCGCTGTACTTGATCGGCCGCCTGCTGCCGATGGTCCACCCCAAGGACGCCCACTTCACGCTCGACATCCTCGGCGTTGCGACCTTCGTCGGAGCGGTGGTCCCGGTCCTGATCGCCCTGACCCTGGCCGAGACGAGCAGCTGGGTCGACACCACGGTTCTCGGCTGGTTCGGCGTCGGCTTCGTCTTCCTGGTCGTCTTCGTCCTCGTCGAATGGCGCGCCAAAGATCCGATGATCCCGCTCGACCTCTTCCGCAACCGGACCTTCACCGTGTCGGTGATCGCCACGTTCTTCGCCGTCTTCGGCTTCTCAGTTCTGATCATCTTCCTGCCGCTCTGGTTCCAGATCGTGCAGGGCGCCAGCACCACGGCATCGGGCTACCTGCTCTTCCCGTTCCTCTTCGGGCTCATCTTCAGCTCGATCGCGGCCGGACTGCTCGTCAGCCGCAGCGGCCGGTACAAGACACTGCTGGCCGTCGCCCTCGTGATCATGGCGGTCGGTCTCGGCCTCTTCGTCAACCTGCGGGCGGATACTTCGAACGCCGCCTTGTGGTCCTGGATGCTGCTGACCGGCCTCGGCGTCGGGCCCACGATGGCCATCTTCACCCTCATCGTGCAGAACGACGTGCCCTTCGAGCGGCTCGGCACCGCGACCAGCGACCTGACCCTATTCCGCCAGATCGGCACGTCGGTCGGTCTCACCGTGGCGTTCACGCTCTTCAGGAACAACCTGAGCTGGGGCTTGCTCCACGACTCGATCGTGTCGGCGGGAGCTCCGGCCGCGGCCGTGCCGGTCAAGGCGCCGCCAGGGTTCGATGCCGGCAGTCTCACCTCGGTCGGGGGGTCGACGGCCAACATGTTCGCGGGGATCCCCACGCAGCTTCAGGGCTTCTACGTGACGGGCTTCCATCAGGCCTTCTCGATCGCGATCGCGAACTCGGTCTGGGTGGGGGTCGGGGCGGCCGTTATCTCCTTCGTGGCCATCCTGGCGCTCAAGGAGAAGCCGCTGCGAGCCCACTTCCACGCGGAGCAGGCGGCCCGGTCCGGCCTCCACGCCAAGGCCGGAGGACGGGCGGCAAGCGCTGCCGAGTAGGCTCTACACCCCGAGATCCAAAGTGACCGCAAGCTGAGCTTGCGGTCACTCCTCATTTCGACCCCGTTGTCGCGCATACTTGGGCCCATGCGATCTTCGATCGGCGTCCGCGCGCGGAAGAGGCGGGCATTCGCAGGGATGGCGGCAGCAATGATCGTTGCCGCAATCGCGGTCGCGGCGTGCGCCTCGCCTGCGCTGACGCCGGCCGGCGCATCCACGGCTGCCGGCACGTCGACTCCGGCCGGTTCCGCCCAGGGGTCGCCGGTCCCGACCACCTTCGCGACGGAGGCCGCGACGACTACCTCCGCGGCTACGAACTCACCCTCCCCCTCGGCGACCGCGACGAACGCCATCCCGGCCTTCCGGCACATCTATGTGATCGTGATGGAAAACAAGGAGTACGGCAGCATCGTCGGTTCGAAGGCGGCGCCGTACCTGAACTCGCTGATCGCCCGCTACGGGTTGACGACCAACTTCTACGCGGAGACGCACCCGTCGGAGCCGAACTACATCGCCCTGACCTCTGGCGATCTGCAGGGCACCAACTCGGACGGAATCTACAACCTATCCGTCCCGAATCTCTTCGACCAGATCGAAGCCTCCGGGCGAACCTGGCACATGTACGCCCAGGGCTACCCGGGCAACTGCTTCAAGAGCTTCCAGGCCAGCCCCGTCGCTGACGGCCCGGGAGCCGTCGGCGATTACGTCCGCAAGCACAACCCCGCCATCAGCTACACCTCGATCAGCGGCAACTCGGCCAGGTGCGCCAGCATCACCCATCTCGCCGGTTTCGACCCGGCCGCCGCCGACTTCGAGATGATCATTCCCAACGAGATCAACGACATGCACAGCAGCTCGACCACTGCCGGAGACACCTTCCTCAAGGCGTTCATGCCGCAAATCCTGGACAGCGCGGCCTTCGAGGGCTCGGTCGTCTTCATCACCTGGGACGAGGGCGACACCAACGCGAAAGGCGGCGGCCACATCGCCACGCTCGTCCTGAGCCCCGGGATGACCCCCGGAGCTCGCTACGACGGTGCCTGCACCCACTACTCGATGCTCCGTTCGATCGAGCAAGCCTGGGGTCTGCCGTACCTCGGAGAGGCCGGCACGGCGGCTCCGATAACGCTACCCTACTGAGTGGCCGGGCGGGCACGTGCTGGGGAGCCGTCGGGGTGGGTGGCGCATGCCGGCACCGCTCGATGGGTTGCCGCCCTAAGGGCAAGCCCCTACCCGACCGAACGCTACCTCGAAAGTCGCGACGCGCCGGGCTAGAGCGAGCCGCTCGCGGCCATCACGCCGTGCTCCGGGCTGATGCTCACCCTGACCGGCGACCTCGACCACAGACTCGGCTGGGCCGGGACCGCGCACGAAGGCCGGCTCGCGACGGCCGAGTGGGCGGTCCAGGAGGCATGCTCCGCCATCCTGGCCGACCCTTCGAACCCGGAGATCCCCGTCGACGAGCTCATCCGGGCCGGCGCCGAGGTCGCCCGCCTTGTACGCGGGCTGGCCGCCGAGCTGGCCGAGACCACCGGCTGGAAGCTGGACCTGCCGGCCGACTGAGCCACGCCACGGCCCGAGGACCGGACCGCTATCCACGCCGCCTCCGGCTGCGGCATCATCTCGTGGGGGCCAAGTCCGGCATCTGGAGGCCAGCGGCAGTGGCAGTCAGCGAGCAAGCGGGGAAGCCCGCGGATCCTTCGATGCTGGTCGACGTCGGCCGGCTGATCGATGCCTACTACGATCTGCATCCGGACCCGAACGTCGCCTCGCAGGCGGTGGCTTTCGGCACCTCAGGCCACCGCGGCTCGTCGCTGAAGACCTCGTTCAACGAAGACCACATCCTGGCGACCAGCGAAGCCATCTGCCGCTACCGCAGGGGCAAGGGCATCACTGGGCCGCTCTTCATCGGCAAGGACAGCCACGCTCTGTCCGAGCCGGCCACGCGCTCGGCCCTCGAAGTCCTGATCGCGAACGGCGTCTCCGTGCTGGTCGACAGCGGCGACGGGCTCACGCCGACGCCCGCAATCTCCCACGCCATCTTGACCTACAACCGCGGCCGAACCGACGGGCTGGCCGACGGCATCGTGGTGACGCCGTCCCACAACCCGCCCGAGGACGGCGGCTTCAAGTACAACCCGCCCAACGGCGGACCGGCCGACACGGACGTGACGGGAGCCATCCAGGCCGATGCCAACGACCTGCTCCGGGCCGGCCTGAAGGGCGTCAAGCGCCTGCCGTACGAGCAGGCCATCGCCTCGGCCGGACGCTACGACTTCACCGGCACCTACGTGGCCGACCTGGCCGGCATCGTGGACATGGACGCGATCAGCGGCTCCGGGCTCAAGCTCGGTGTCGATCCGCTGGGCGGCGCCAGCGTCGGCTACTGGGCCGCCATCCGCGACCGCTACGGCCTGGACCTGACCGTCACCAACGAGGTCGTGGATCCCCAGTTCGGCTTCATGACCGTCGACTGGGACGGCCGCATTCGCATGGACCCATCCTCGCCTTACGCGATGGCCCGGCTCGTCGCCCTTAAGGATCGATTCGACGTTGCCTTCGCCAACGACACCGACGCCGACCGGCACGGCATCGTCACGAGCTCGGCCGGGCTGATGAACCCCAACCACTTCCTCTCGGCCGCGGTGGCGTACCTGTTCCGCAACCGCGAGTGGCGCCCCGACGTGGCCGTCGGCAAGACGCTCGTCTCGACGAGCATGCTCGACCGGGTCGCCTCGGAGCTGCCGCGCAGGCTGTACGAGGTGCCGGTCGGGTTCAAATGGTTCGTAGACGGGCTGGTCGACGGCACGCTCGGATTCGGCGGCGAGGAGAGCGCCGGGGCGTCGTTCCTCCGTCGCGACGGCTCGGTCTGGACGACCGACAAGGACGGCCTCATCGCCTGCCTGCTTGCCGCGGAACTGACCGCGAGGACCGGCTGCGACCCGGCCGTCGCCTACCAGACCCTCACCGAGAAGTTCGGGGCCCCGGCATATCGCCGCATCGACGCGCCCGCGTCCCGCGAGCAACGGGCGATCCTCTCGAAGCTCTCGCCGGCCCAGGTTCGGGCGTCCCAGCTCGCCGGCGAGCCGATCGTCGCGGTCCTGACGCGTGCCCCGGGCAACGACGCCCCGATCGGCGGAGTCAAGGTCACGACCGAACACGGCTGGTTCGCCGCCCGGCCGTCCGGTACCGAGGACGTGTACAAGGTCTATGCCGAGAGCTTCCTCGGCGAGAACCACCTCAACCGGATCCTCGAGGAGGCCCAGGCTGTCGTGGCCGAGGCTCTGGCCGCCGCGGGTTAGGGTCGTTCCGGCCGGGCGCCGGTTGCCCTCGCGGAGCTCAGTAGGGGGCGGTCCTAGGGCGGTGCCGAGCGGCACCGTGCGTCCCGGCTCCCGCGGCCGACCGGGGCCTGACTTCACGAGTGCAAGGTGCGGGAAAGCAACGCACCCATCCGACCTCAGGGCCACCGGGGCCGAAGCCAAAAGTACCGATCGTTTGGGCCGTAAGGCCGGTCTTGACGCGCAGCAGCGCTCGTCTAACGTTTACGCGCACACGCCGCATTTGTGGGCGCAACGGTGGATCAAGCCGAGAACCAGCAGAACGTGACGACGGCCAAGGGCCCGGGCAAGGCGGTTATCTCGCTCAACCGCGAGTTTCGTGCCGTCCTCGCCAACGAGGAGGCCGCCGGCATCGGGCGCGCGGTGGCCCAGATCGTCCGCGGCGACGGCTGGAACGAGGCGCGGGCCTCGGCCGTGCTCGTCGCGGCCATCGTCCGCTGGCTGGGCCCGGACGCGGTCTATCCCGTCGGCTTCTACGCCAACGGCACCGGGCCGGTCGAGGTCCTGGCCAAGGTCGGCAACTTCTACATGACCGGCCACGGAATAGAGGCCGAGGACGATCTGATCGTCACCTGCTGCGAGCGCCATCGCGCCCGGTTCAGCCAGTCGAGGCTCGAGGACTTGGACCTCGCCAGGCCCAACCCGCGCTTCACGGAAGGGCCGATGGCCCAGCGGGCCGCCGATCGATTGGGCGACATCCTGGCCGAGGAGATTGACGCCGAGATCGCCCGCCTCGTGCTCGGGGCCGAGTAGCCGCAGCCCAGGTAGGACGCCGAGCTTCGAGCCGCCAGGCTAGCAGGCGGCCGGGCCGAGCAGAGAGCCC
This sequence comes from Candidatus Limnocylindrales bacterium, assembly GCA_050010635.1. Classification (GTDB taxonomy): domain Bacteria; phylum Chloroflexota; class Limnocylindria; order Limnocylindrales; family CSP1-4; genus Fen-1039. The sequence goes on along the minus strand of JBEKKR010000002.1, from coordinate 142,172 downwards.
GCGGCAGCATCCAGTCCTTAGCCGTATGGGTACACCGCCCCCTGGCACGCGGCCTTGCCGGCGACGCGCCGGCCGCCGCGTTTGTTCAGGCCCCGGGCCCGTCAGCCGCCCAGCCGCGAACGCAGCTCCAGGACGTGCTCCCATTCGTGCTCGAGGAGTCGCCGGAGCATCCGGCGGGCGCTGCGGGGCGGCTTGCCCTCGCCACGTTCGACCACCCGGGCCAGCTCCTCGGTCGTGATTCGGCGCAGCCGCTCGAACAGCACCTCCCGCTCGGCGGCCAGGGCCACCCACGGTTCGTCGCCGGCCCGCTGGATGGCGACCATGATCGCGCCGCCTCCCGGGATCGACCCGAGCGTCGTGCCCACGTACGACCACTCGGCTTCCGCCACGTGCGAGAGGATGGCGGCGGCCGAGCGCCCGCCGGTTGCCGGCTTCTCGGAGAGCGGCCGGGGCTGGGCGCGGGCGGCGGCGATCAACTCGTCCCGCGACCATTCGGCCCAGCGCAGATCGCGGGCGATTTCGTCGGCGGGCATCGGCTCCCGGTCGCTGGGGAAGGCGCCCTGGCCGAAGCCGAGGAGCTTGCGCTCGATGACGTGGTTTGCGACGACGAGCTCCATCGGCTCCGGATCGGGCACGACCTCACCGTAACGGCGCAGGAAGTCGAGGCGCTCGCGGATCGCCGCCGCGGCGAACCCGGCGGCGGCTTCCGTGGTCGGGCTCACGGTCGAGCAGCCCGGCAGGCTCGGGACGTAGATCCACGTCTTGCGGTGCTGCGGGCCCGACTCGAGATAGAGCTCGAAGCGCATCGCTCTAGAGCGCCAGGGCCTTCTCCGGCGGCACGTACTCGAGACCGTGGTCCGCGGCCACGGCCTCGTGGGTGACCTTTCCGGCGAAGACGTTGAGCCCGTCGCGGAGATGGCGATCGGCTTCCATTGCCCCGCGGAAGCCCTTGTCGGCCAGGGCCAGGGTGAAGGGCAGCGTGGCGTTGTTCAGGGCGAACGTGGAGGTGCGGGCAACCGCGCCGGGCATGTTCGTGACGCAGTAGTGGACGACACCGTCCACGACGTAGGTCGGGTTCGAGTGGGTGGTGGGCCTCGACGTCTCGAAGCAGCCGCCCTGGTCGATCGAGACGTCCACGACGACGGTGCCGCGACGCATGCTCGCGACCATTTCGCGCGTGACGAGCCGGGGAGCGGTGCCGCCCGGCGTCAGCACGGCGCCGATGACCAGGTCGGCCGTCGCGATGCTCTCCTCGATCACGTCCGTCGTGGCGTAGCGGGTCTTGAGGGCGGGGGCGAAGGCCAGGTCCAGCTCCTTGAGCCGTGGCAGCGACTTGTCGATCACGGTCACGTCCGCCTCGAGGCCCAGGGCCATCCGCAGCGCGTTCATGCCGACGACGCCGCCGCCGAGGACGACGACCTTGGCCGGCGGAACGCCCGGGACGCCGCCGAGCAGGACGCCCCGCCCGCCGGCCTCGCGCTCGAGGGCGTGGGCGCCGGCCTGTATCGACATCCGGCCGGCGACTTCGCTCATGGGAGCCAGGAGCGGCAGTCCGCCGCGATCATCGGTCACGGTCTCATAGGCCACGGCGATGCAGCCGGACTTGATCAGGCCCTCGGTCTGCGCGCGATCCGGAGCCAGGTGCAGGTACGTGAAGAGAATCTGGCCCTCGCGAAGCATGCCGAGTTCGGTGGGCTGCGGCTCCTTGACCTTGACGATCAGCTCGGCCCGGCCGAAGACCGCGGCGGCGTCGCCGACGATCTCGGCGCCCGCGGCCCGATAGTGGGCGTCGTCCAGATCGATCGCCTCTCCGGCACCAGTTTGGACGATGACCCGATGCCCGTGCGCAACGAGCTCGCGAACCGCGCTCGGCGTCAGCCCAACCCGGAACTCGTTGTCCTTGATCTCGCGCGGTACACCGACAAGCATCTCGACCTCTCTCTGGTCGAGCGGACGCTCGACCCGCGATCCGGTTCCAGCGATGAGGCTCCAGACCGGCGGCATGCGCATGCCGGCATCGAGGTCGGAAGAGCGCCGCCCACCCAAGAGCCGTTTCGGCCATTCTGCCACGGGCGGCGGATCGTGCCCGGCCGGGCCTCTGCGAGACGGCTCGCGATGGCTCCGGCGAAGGAGTGGGCGGGGGCGGCTACGCCGCCATCGTGGCTTTGACCCGCCGGATATGCGATCGGTTGACCAGGATCGAGTCCCGCGGGATGTCCTTGATGGCCATGCCGGCCAACTCGACGGTCGGGTTGAGTACCGCGAGGAACAACTCCGTGCCACGTTCCGCGAGCGAGAGCGGATCCTGGGACGGCAGCAGCAGGAGCGTGCCCGTCACCGTGTACGGCGGCATCTCGATGGCCGCGTTGTAGGCCACTCGGAACTTCTGCCAGGCGTCCCGGTCGGCATCGCTGACGGCGGGCTCACCGTCCGCGGCCGGCATCGCGATAGCGACGTCGTACGGGTCGATTGTCTTGAGGGTGGGAGCGGGAGTGAGCGGGCCATCGCAATCGCCGGCACCCGTTTGAGCCTGGTTGACGTTGATCGAGCCACGCTTCTCGAGCACGGCCCCAAGCTTGCCGCTCTGGGCGAGCATGGCGTCGATCCGGCCATCCTCGGTGAGGGCGACGAAGTGGGCCGGTCTCCTGCGCGTGACGACGATGCCGGCGAGCCCTTGGCCGGGAGCGGCCTTGCCAGACGCGAAGCCGCCGCCGAAGTTCGTCTCCACCTCGCGGATGCGATCGGGCGAGAGAAGCCTCATCAAGTTGGTGCTGGGGTTGATCGACATCCCCGATCTCCTTCGCCGCTGCAGTCGTTGGGCCACGGCCGCAACCAGACAGGTCGAGCCACGCGCGTTCCAGCAAGGTCTGTGTGTACCGGCTCGCATCAGAATGACGGACTTCGAGCCAGATCGGCACCAACCAGAGGTAATAGCGCGAATAGGCAGGAGTGGTCCTGCCACCCCTCGAACCTGCTCCCGGCGAACCCGGGCGGTCAACGGGACTATTGGTCGGAATCGCCGATCCGCGCCGCGCGCGCCGGCGGCCTGCCGGCACTCACCCGGCCGTCCGGGTTCGGATTCGGGTCCGTCGCCTCAGTCTGCCGGCAGATATGGCAGATAGGCCGGGAACCAGATCGCCGAATCGACCGCGTCGATGACTTCCTCGTCGCGATACAGACGCCCGACGCCGCAGTCGCGACTCTGGCAGACGACCTTCGCCGCGATCTGTCGCGACACCTCGCGCAACTCCGAGACCGCGGGGTAGAGGGCTCCCGCAGCAAGCCGGTCCGGCGAAACCGTCTCGGCCAGGGTCTCCGCGGCCAGCAGGAACATCTCGTCGGTGATCTCGCGAGCCTCGGCCACGATTGCGCCCAGGCCCATGCCCGGGAAGATGAACACGTTGTTGGCCTGGCCGATGATGCGGGCCTCGCCGTGCACCACGACCGGCTCGAATGGGCTGCCTGTTGCCACGAGGGCCCGCCCGCCGGTCCAGGCCATTATGTCCGCCGGAACGGCCTCGGTCTTGGCCGTGGGATTCGAGAGCGGGAAGATGACCGGCCGTTCGGTGCGGGCGGCCATCTCGCGGATCGCCCCCTCCGTGAACGCTCCGGGCGCGCCGCTCGTGCCGATGAGTACCGTCGGCTTGACCGCAGCCACGAGTCCTTCCAGGCCGAGCCGATCGCCGGGCTTCAGACCGCCCAGCCCGTAGAAGGCCAGCTCCTCGGGTCCGAGCGCGAACTCCCGCTTGTCGTCATCCAGCTCGTCGCGGGCCGCAAAGACGAGGCCCCTCGTGTCGGCCGTGACGATGGCCCGTTTGATGACCTGGGCGTCGACGCCCTGCGCGGCCATCGCCGCACGAACCGTGCGGGCGATGCCGATGCCGGCCGCCCCGGCCCCCAGGAAGACGAAGCGTTGATCGGCGAGCGGCCGGCCGAGAGCCCGGACTGCGGCGAGGATGCCGGCCAGCACGACCGCGCCTGTGCCCTGGATGTCGTCGTTGAAGCTGGTCAGGCGATGCCGGTAGCGATCCAGGATCCGGATGGCGTTGTGCTGCTTGAAGTCCTCCCACTGCAGAACCGCCCTGGGGCAGACCTCCATGATCGCGGAGACGAAGGCTTCGATGAAGTCGTCGTACCCGGCGCCGCGAAGTCGCCGCTGCCGATAGCCGATGTAGAACGGGTCGGCCAGCAGGTCTTCGTTGTCCGTACCAACGTCCAGTGAGACCGGCAGGGTGTGGGACGGGTAGATGCCGGCTCCGGCGGTGTACAGCGACAGCTTGCCGACCGGGATCCCCATGCCGCCCGCGCCCTGATCGCCGAGGCCGAGGATCCGTTCGTTGTCCGTGGCCACGATCAGTCGGATGTCTTCCGCCTCCGCCGCAGATCCGGTCGAGTCGGTTCGGGCATTGCGCAGCAGGTCGGGGATGCGGTCTATGTCGGCCGGGGTGATCCAGAGCCCGCGGGGCCGCCGCATGATGTGGCTGAAGGACTGGCAGGCCCGCCCGACCGTCGGCGTGTAGACGATCGGCATGAATTCCTCGAGGTTCTCGATCAGCACTCGATAGAAGAGGGTCTCGTTGCGGTCCTGCAGCGCGGCCAGGCCGATGTAGCGCTCCAGGTCATCGCCCTTGCGCAGGATGTGCTCGAGTTCGAGGCTGACCTGCTCTTCGATGCTGGAGGAGCGCGGCGGCAGCAGCCCGCGCAAGCCGAAGACGTCCCGTTCGCGGTCGTCGAAGCCGGTGTCCTTGTTCAGAAGCGGCCGCTCGAGCAACTCGGCGCCGCGGAAGGGAACGTACAGGATTTCGGAGGGGCGGAGGTCCTTGACCGAGCGTGGCAGCTGTCTCATGCCGCCCAGCATTCACCCTGCATAGACGCGATTCAACGGCCGTTCGGCCCCTCGGAAGGTACCGTGTCGGGGGGGTGTCGGGCAGGACATCGCGGGCGGCTTTCTCGCCGGCGCCGGGGGAGTCTCCACGACGCCGCCGATCGACCCTGCCGTCGCGGGATTCTCGCGCTTCCTGCGCTACGACGTGGGTTCAGCCGCAGGGGCTCGCCTCGCCCGGCAGCAGCACTCGGACCTGGAGCGACATCTTCGCGCCGGTAGAGTCGACGAAGCGGGTCAGAGCGTTGGACGCCTGGACGACCGGCAGCAGCTTCGCCAGGTCGTCGCCGGTCACCGCCGCGCACCGGTAGACCGATCCGCCGAAGGGCGCGCCGAACGTGGAGAAGGGCGACGCCAGCGGCCAGGCCACATCCTTGACCGTGATGCCCGCCGGGGCATCGGCCGGGGGAGCGAGCAGGACGGCGATGCTCGCCGGCGAGTACGTCTCGCTCTGGCCCAGCTCCGCCGAGAGCCATGTGTCGATGGTCCCGAGCCGGTTCCAGAACGCACTGAAGGCGCTCGCCGTGCCGGGGGCGGTGAACGTTGTGGAGGCATCGGTCGGCAGCGGGCCGGTCAGGTCATGGGTGACGCCGTCGACCACCAGCCGGATGTGGGCCGTGATCGATCCGACGAGCGCGTTTGCGCTGAAGTCCGCCTTGTCGCCGAGCAGGCCGTCCGCCCGAGCCTCGGCGACGATGGCCGCGATGCCGTTCGAGCTGATCGGGCGCTCGGAGAGCCCGATGTAGAGAGGTCCGGGGTAGATCATCGGGACGGCCACGCGGCCGTCGACGTACTGGCCACCCGCGATGGTCACGGCGGGCAGCCAGCCAAAGGTGTTCTGCGGGGCGAGGGCCTGGGTCTGCCAGGCCTGGAGATAGAAGCTGCCGGCCGGCACCGAGCCGCCCGGGCTGACCGACCCCGACGCGGACGCCGAGTTGCCAGGCCCGGCGCCGGAGCCGCCGGTTCCGGCGACGCAGCCGGCAAACGCAACGAGGCTCAAGGCCGCGAGAACGGCCAGGCTGGACAACTTGGAGGGCAGCTTCGAGAGGACGGTCATGTGCTCACCTGAGATGCCGGCTAGGTATAGCACACAGACGCCGGAACTCGGGGTGCGGTTCCGGGCAGGGCCGACGCGATGCCCGTGGCGCGCGCGTGCCATGCCGGGCCGGGCTAGCCTTCGATGACCGCCTTCACGGAGGCAATGACGTGCGGCAGGTTCGCCGCCGTAAGGCCGGCGACGTTGATGCGGCCGCGACTGACGACGTAGACGGCGAACTCATCGCGGAGACGGGCCACCTGGTCGGCCGAGAGACCGAGCAACGCGAACATGCCGCGCTGCCGGCGTATCGGATCCCAATTGCCCAGCACGTCGGCGGCGACGAGCCCCTCAACGAGAGTGGCCCGATTGCCCAGGATCCGGTTGCGCATCCCGGCCAGGTCCACTTCCCACTGGGCTCGCAGGGCCGCGTCGGTGAGGATCGTCTCGACTATGTCGCCGCCGTGGGCCGGCGGGTTGGAGTAATTGGAGCGGATCGCGATCTTGAGGTGGCTCAGGGCCGAGGCGGCCCGCGTGGAGTCGGCCGCGACGATCGTGAGCGCGCCGACGCGTTCGTTGTATAGGGCGAAGTTCTTGGAGTAGCTCGAGCACACGAGGAACTCGAGGCCGGGCCGGGCCAGGCCGGCCAGCCAGTCGGCGTCCTCGCGGAGGCCGAAGCCGAAGCCCTGGTAGGCGAAGTCCACGATCGGGAGAAGCTCCCGCTCGACGATGATCTCCGCCACCGCCGCCCACGTCTCCGGATCCGGGTCCACTCCGCTGGGGTTGTGGCACGAGCCGTGAAGCAGGACGACGTCGCCCGGCACGGTGGATCTGAGCGCGCCGAGCATCTTGTGCACGTCGAGACGGCGGCCCGACTCGTCGAGGTACGGGTACGTCCGCGGAGCGAAGCCGGCCATGGAGAAGAGCTGGGGGTGATTCGGCCAGGTCGGATCGCTCAGCCAGATGGTCTTGCTGGCGCCCGTCTGCAGGAGGAAGTCGGCGGCCACGCGCAGCGCGCCAGTGCCGCCCGGCGTCTGGGCCGTCGCCGATCGGCCGCTCGTCACTATCTCGTGATCGGCGCCGAATATGAGGTCGCGCACGGCCGCCTTGTAGGCCGGGCGGCCGTCGATCGGCAGATAGCCCTTGGACCCCGCCTTCGCAAGGAGCCGCCGTTCCGCCTCCAGGACGGACGGGATGACAGGCGTGACCCCGGTGTCGTCGACGTAGACGCCGACGCTGAGATTCACCTTGTGCGGGCGCGTGTCCGCCCGGAAGGATTCCGAGAGGCCGAGGATGGGGTCGGGCGCGGCTGGCGTCAGCGAGCGAAGAGGCAGGGCCACGGGACGTTCCTTGGTGCTGGTTGTGGGCTGGTGCGAGCACACGATAGCGAAACCGGGCGGGATGGGCCTGCGATCGCCGTCAGGCGCCTCGATCGGCCGGCCTTCCCTGCGGCCCGCGGCGATCCGGCCGGTCAGTCGGGCTCTCTGCCGCTCCGGAATCGGCGGGGTGGGCCCTCTCGCACTCGTCGGCCGGCCCCCCTCCGTTCTCAGCCCCTCTTGGCGACCGTCCTGGCAATGCTTCGGATCACCAGCAGCGACACGATCCCGGTCACGCACCCGAGCAGGATCGTCCTGTTGGCATCGACCGCCGGGACCCAGGTGACCGTCCCGTCCTTGAGCATGTAGGCGCCCGCCGGCGCCGCCGACCAGGCACCGCCGCCGCCCCAGTTCTTCGGGCCGGGTCCGTCTGCGGGAGCCGGAGTCTCTCCCTCGCCGCCGCCGAAGGCGCCCCGAACCGTCGCCGCGGGGATGATCACGACGCCGTCGCGCTCTACCGGCTGGCCGAAGACTCTTTTCACTGTGGAGGCCTCCATCAGGCCGCCGACCAGGTCTCGCAGAGCCATGACATTCCTCCTCGCGCTTCCCAGAGTCCCTATTCTGCAGCCGGCTCCTTGGCCGGGCCGGCCGCTTCGTCACCGCCTCGACCTCGAGCAACAAGCCGCCGAAGTGATGCTAGCCTTCCACCCGCCGGGACGAATTCCGAGGCTTTGAGAGCGGGACGGGGCCGCACAGGACTTTGGCAGGACAGCTCGCACCGACGGCTCGACGGGACGCCGCCCACGTCTCACATCTCCTCGCGCTGGCGGCGGCCGCGATCGCCGTACCCCTCGTCGGGTGGCTGTTCTGGGCCCTCGTCTTGCGTCTGGGTGCCAACGACTTCCACGACTACTGGCTGGCAGGGCGGCTGCTGCTGGAGGGTCGTTCCCCCTACGACCTCGCGGCTCTCCGCGATCTGGCGGCGCACGAGCACCTGACCCTGGAAGTGGGCGGCGGATACTCCTACCCGCTGCCGTTTGCGCTGGCCATGACTCCTCTGGCCATGCTGCCCTACGGCGCGGCGCAGGCGACCTTCAGCGTCATATCGCTGGCTGCCTTCGGCATGACGACAGCCGCGTGGATCCCGTGGGCGCACGGCCGGTCGTCAGATCTCGGCCGGCGCCGGCTCGCGCTGGCCCTCGGAGCGGGCCTCTACCCGCCCGTCTACGGCACCGTCGTCAACGGCCAGGCCAACCTGGTCGTGCTTCCCTTCCTCGCTCTCGGAGCGATCCTTGCGCTGGATGAATCGCGAACGTCGCGACGCGCCGGCGGGGGCGTTCTCATCGGTCTGGCCGCGATCGTCAAGCTCGTGCCGGCCGTCCTGATCGTGCCTCTCGCCCTCGGCCGTCGCGCCGGCGCGGCCGTCGCGGTGATGGTCGGCGCGCTGGGGGCGCTGCTGGTCGCGGTCGCAGTCGCGCCCTGGGCGGCTGCCGGCAGCGGCGGACTGGCCGCCCTCTTCGACCCGGATCCGTACTACACGAACCAGTCGATCAACGGCTTCGTGACCAGGCTCGTCCAGCCCACCGGGCGAACCATGCCGTTATTCGAGAGAGCCTTCGACCCCCGCCCGGCGATGATCGCCCTCACGGCGCTGTTCGCGGTTCTGACGCTGGCGCTCTTGTGGCACTACCGAGCCGCGCTGAGGACTCGGCGCGGGGCGGCCCTGGGAATGGCATTCGTTCTCGTGGCAGGCGTGGCCGGAGCGCCGAAGGACAGCTTCTGGAACGAGACCATGTGCCTGGTGGCAGCCGGCCTGCTCCTTGCCGTGGATGCGCCGGACCTCAGATTCGGCCGGTTCGACCGACGCGATCGATGCCTCCTCGGGGTCTGGCTCGGGACCGCGTTTCTATGGGCGGCTGTCTGGGCGATCGAGCCGAGTCCGGCGGGGGCATTCGCCCCGATCGTGAATCTCATGTGGTCGTCCTCGCTCTACGGGCTGCTGGCGCTGTGGCTTCTCTTCGCCAGGCGGCTCCGGCAGGCATGCTAGGCTTCGACCGTATGGGACGCGAGGGGAGGGCGACGCCGGGGCCGGCGCCGCTCGCGCGTGCGCACGACGGATCGCGCGGGGTGCGAATCGCCTGGGCAGCGGCGCCGGTCGCGATCGTGGCCACCGCCGCTTTGCTTCGCTTCGTGAACCTGGGCGACCGCGAGCTCTTCCGCGACGAAGCCGCCTCATGGCTCCTGTCGAGCTATCCGCTCGGCGGCATGCTGGATCACGCCCGGTTCGAGGCCTACCCGCCTCTGTACGCAGTGGCGCTGCAACTCTGGACCGGTCTCTTCGGCGACGGCGAGGCGGCCCTGAGGACGCTCTCCGCGATTGCCGGCGTGGCCACCGTCGTTGTGGTTTGGGCGTGGGGCCGGGAATCGCTCGGCAGGGTTCCCGCCTGCATCGCTCTCGGCCTGGCGGCCCTGTCCGTGATGCTGATCGAGGACGCTCGGGATGCCCGGATGTACGCGATCGAAACTGCCTTCGCTACGGCGAGCTGGTGGCTTACCTGGCGGCTGGCGATCCTGCCACCACGGCGAGCCCCATGGCGGAGCCTCCTGCCCACCGCATCGGCGCTGGTCGTCGTGGCAGCAGGAGAGTTGTGGACACTCGCCTTCGGCATCCCAACTGCGGCTCTGCAGGTCCTCTTTGCCGGCTCGGTCGCGGTTGTGTCGGTCGTTTCCAGGAGGCGAGGCCGGGCTGTCGCGGACGAGGGAGGGGCCGGCGACCAGGCCGCAGCAGGTCCGTGGTGGGCGCCCTTGCCGCGAGGCCCGGTGCTCGCCGTGGCGGCAATCGCCGTGGGAGCATCGACCTTCCTGGCATGGCTGCCGGCGCTTCTCGCCGTCGCCGGCAACGGCCAGCCGTTCTGGACCGGCCGCCCGAACATCGACGCAATCCCGCAGACCTTCGACCGCGTCATCGGCGTGCCCTGGAGCGCGACCGAGGTGGCCCAGTACGTCGCATGGGCACTGGCCGTGGCCGGTGTCGTCGGACTGCTGGGCCTCGGCGTCCGGCGCGCCCGTTCGGGCGTGGCCGTCGCGGACGAAGTCGATCGAGACCGCCGGAGCCGGCTGCGCTGGTTGGGGCTCGCCCTGCTGATGGCCATGACGCTTTGCCCAATCGTCTGGCTCTACTCGCAAGTCAGGCCGATCTACGACGCCCGGTACTTCGGCTCGATTGCCCCGCCGCTGTGCCTTGTGATTGCAGCCGGAGTGCCGGCGATGACCCGGCTGCTCCGGAACCGCTTGATACCGGCGGCCTTGCTCCTGGTGCTGGTGGCCACCATGGCCTCGAGCTCGCTCGACTTCGTACGCTCCCGCAGCGGCAGCGCAGACCTCGACCCCGCCCAGGAGACGATGGCGCGACTTGTCACGTTGACCAGACCGGGTGACGTGGTGCTCACCAACGACGCTCGGACGTACTTCCTCATCGACTACTACCTCCATCGCGCCGGCGGCGAGCAGGCCTACGGGCTCCGCGTCTATGACTGGAGTGGGCCGTCCCAGCCGTTCTTTTACGGGACGTATCTCATCTCGAGCGACCGGGTGGTGACCCCCGCCCTGGTCGACCGCGTGGGTTGGGCAGGCGCGCTGCCGGACCTTCGGGCCGGCGGCTCCATCTGGCTCATAGCCGTCACGGCCGGCAATCGCGACGACATGGGCTTCGCGCCGACTGCCACCGGACAGCTCGTCGAGGAGTCGCGCCAGCTGGTCAGACGACCGGGCGACGGATCCGGCAAGGCCGGCCAGATCCGGCAGCTCGCCATCCCGTGATTCCGGCTCAGACCTCCGGCGCGGCCACGATCTCGTAGCCGAGCCTGGCGCGCAGACGGCCGAGAGCCATCAGGACCGGCGCGCCGAAGGCCAGGACGGCGACGGCGTCGCCAGCTGCCCGGAACGAATCCCATGCGACCGAGGTCAGCAGGTAGTAGCGGCCGAATTGGGCCAGCGTCTCGGCGGGTGGCAGGCCCGGGATCCAGCCGACGTTCTCGACGCCGCGATAGAAGGCGACCCAGCCGTAGACGTCGGTCAGGGCGCCGTAGGCGAAGCCGGTCGCTACCGCCACCACGGCGAGGATTCCGATGTCGAAGCGGGTCGGCAGCCACGATCGACGGGCGGGCCTCACGCGTCTCACCAGCGAGCCGGCAAGGCCCGCGGAGAGGCCGACCCAGCCGACGGCGAAGGTTTCGTACGGCAGCCAGGGCCCGACACCGCCCGTGACGACCGCCGAGACGAGCAGCGAGAACGAGCCCACCAGGAAGCCGTACGACGGCCCGAACTCGTAGCCGGCGGCCAGCACCAGGAAGAAGATCGGGCTGAAACCGGCCACGCCGTTGACCAGCGCCAGGCGAAGCGCGGCGTCCATCGCGGCCAGGGCGGCAAGAAGGGCGAGTCTGCCCGAATCGAGCCGGCGGGCCCCGAACTCCATGAGCGCCAGCGCGGCGACGGACGCCAGGGTCACGGCCAGCGCGGGCGCCTCCGGCGTGAGCCCGAGGCCGAAGAAGGGCCACAGGAAGAGCGCCAGGCCGGCGATCGATACGGCGGCGATCATCGGCTCAACTCGGGGATGGCGGCGGGCTGCGGCGCGGCGGTGGCCGGGGCGACCTCGGCCGCCCGACCATCCCGCAGGGAGATCGTTCGGTCGGCCAGTTCGGCGGCGAGTTCCGTGTCGTGAGTGGCGAGGACGACGGCCGAGCCGCCATTCGTGAGCGATCGGACGGCGGCGGCAAGCGAGCGGCGGGCGGCGGCGTCCATGCCCCGGGTTGGCTCGTCGAGCAGAACCAGCGACGGCGACCCGGCCAGTGTGGCGGCCAGCGCGGCCCTCTGGCGCTCGCCCGAGCTGAGGTCGCGCGGGTAGCGATCGTGGAGTCCGGAAAGCCCGAATGCGGCCAGCATCGCGTCGGCCGACCCGTCCGCCCCGGTCCGGCGCAGGGTCAACTCCACCTCCGCCCGGACCGTGGGCAGGTGGAGAAGCGCCCCCGGGTTCTGCGGCAGGTATGCCGTGCGGCCGTCCGGGCGCCGCACCGTGCCCGCCAGCGGAGGGAGCAGCCCGGCCAGCGTCCGCAGCAGCGTCGTCTTGCCGGAGCCGTTCGGGCCGGTCACAACCACGACCTCGCCGGCGCCGCCCGCCAGAGAGACGCCGTCGAGAACGGCCGGGCCGCGAGGACCGGCGGGGCCTGCGGCGACGTCGCGCATCTCCCAGGCGATCTCCGCTCCGACGGCGGAGCGGCGCGGTCCGGTCATCGCGGAGCGGCCGAGGGCCTCCCGGGTCGTCGGGCTCACTCGCCCGCCCTCGACTAGCACAAGCCGATCCGCGGCCGGGAGGAGCGTCTCGAGCCGGTGCTCCGCGACGACGACGGCGCGTTCGTCGCGGGCCAGCCCACGGCAAGCGGCCAGAACTGCCTCCGCCCCCTCCGGATCGAGCTGGGAGGTGGGTTCGTCAAGGGCCACGATCCGCGGCCTCAGGGCCAGGACCGCAGCCAGCTGCACCCGCTGACGCTCGCCGCCGGAGAGTGTCGTAAGGCGGCGGCCGCGCAGGTGCCCGATCGAGAGCCCCGCCAGCGTCTCGTCGACCCGGTCGTGCATCCGGGCCCGCGGCATGGCCGCGTTCTCGAGGCCGAAGGCGACCTCTCGCTCCACGGTGCCGTACACGGATTGCGTCTCCACGTCCTGGAAGACGAGCCCGACGCTCTGCGCCAGTCGAGGGATCGGCGTCCGCAGCGGGTCCAGCCCATCGACGCGGGCGGACCCGGAGATGCGTCCGCCGTGGAATTGCGGCACGAGCCCGTTGAGGAGGCGGAGCAGGGTGGACTTGCCTCCGCCGGAGCCACCGACCACCAGGGTAAGCCCGGGCTCGATCTCCAGGTCGAGGCCACCGAGCGACGGCGAGGCCGCGCCGGGGTAGCGGTAAGTGACGCCTTCGAACCTGGCCAGGGGCTCCGCCACCTCAGCTACCTCCCGCCGTGGAGATGGTCGCGGCCCGGGAGACCGGCGCGGCCGTCTTCGCCAGCGACGGCAGCGCCAGGGCCAGGCATCCGGCGACGAGGGCCGGGTTGATCGGCGGCAGGTAGAGCGTCGGGTACGGGTACCAGTCGACCGCGACGCCGGCGAGACGGAGTCCGATGAAGAGGGCCGCCGCCCCGGCCGCGGAGGCGGCGATCGCGACATCGCGCCGGGTCCAGGCTCCGCCCGAGTAGCCGGTCCGCCGGCCGGCGCCGAAGCCGCGCGCCTCCATCGCCTCGGCCAGCATCACCGAGTCCTCGATCGCGGTCAGGACGACGGGCACGATGACCTCGTTCCAGGAGCGAAGCCCGCGCGGCTTCCAGCCGCGCATCCTCTGGGCATCGCCGACCTCGGTGAAGGTGCGACCGAAGCCGGAGACGAGGTTGAGCGACGTTGCCACGGCGATGCCGGTTCGTTCCAGCGGACCCGGCATGGCATCGACGACGTCGTGGGGCTCGAGGACGAGCGAGAGCGGGGCCACGGCCAGCAGTGCCGCGGCCAGCCCCAGCCCGAGCACGCCGCCGAAGGCGAGCGACTCGAGCGTCAGCGCACCGCCGACCAGGGGCCAGTCGCCGGGTAGCCGGGCGATGACGTCCGCGCCGGTGTGGCCGGCCAGGACGTTGATGAGTGCGGCGATCGCGGCGGCGAAGAGCAGGGCCAGGGCGAGCGGCCTGATCCGGCGCCCCGGCGGAAGCCACGTCAGCAGGACGTTCAGGGCCGCCAGCACCACGAGGCCACGGTAGACGGGGTTGTCCGTCGAGAGCGCGACCGTGACGGCCGCGAGCGACCAGACGAGCCAGGCTCGTGGGGCGATGCCCCGGGCGTCCGGCGCGAGCCGGTCGGGCGCGGCCGAGGAGGCAGATTGGCGGCTCATGTCCCGCGGCGCCGGCCGACCGCCAGCCGGAGCAACGCCAGCCCGGCGAGCCCGCCGCCGGCCAGGGCCGCCACTACCAGCCCGGGGTCGAGCCCCGCACCGGATGCCGGGGCCGGAGCCTGGGGAGAGGCGCCGGGGGGAGGCGAGGCCGCGCCGGCCGAGCCGCCGGCGACGGCCGCACCAGGGAGAGTGGCATCGCCCGTCGGTGCGGTGGCCAGACCAGACGCGGCCGCAACGGCGGACGATCCAGGATCCGTCGCCCCGGCCGTTGCCACCGGCGCGGCAGTCGCGGCGGCGGTAGCCGGACGCCCCGCAGACGTGGCTGCGGCGGTCGCCCCGGCCGCCGCGCACACCCCCGGCGGCGAAGGCGGCGCCGCCGGATTGCCGGCCGCGGGAACGTAGTGGAAGCCCTCGGCATCGCCATCGGCAAGCGTCAGCGACGAGATGCCGGCGGCGGAGAGCTGCCAGGCGCCACCGCCGCGCGATACGAAGATCACCCAGTAGCTCTCCTGGCCCGGGCACGTCGTGTAGTGCGCCGGCTCGGAGTCCAGGGCGCAGACGGCCTGGCCGTAGCTGCCGAAGCTCTGTCCGGACCAGGCCACTCCGGACAAGTTCAGCAGTTGCTCGCCCGTGACGGTGGCTGTGCCGAACGAGACGCATCGGGTCAGCACGGAGCCATCGCCGTGCTGCACGATCAGGGCCGCGCGCCCCGACCCGGCTCCAACGCACGACGAAACCAGCGGCGAGCCCGGCGCGAGCGAAGCGAGCGCCCCTGCGGCCAGCGCAACGGCCGCCGCGGCGACGACGGCGGGGAGACGCCCGATGGCGCGCATCACCGCACCGCCTGACGGCTCAGGAGCAGCCATCCGCCGCCGACCACGATCACCATGCCGGCCAGCGCCGCCAGCATATAGACGACCGGCGCGGGAATGCCCCCGGACGAGCCGGCCGGAGCGGAGGAGCCGGCCATCGAGCCCGGACCGCTGCTCGACTGAGCGGCCTGCGAGACCACGGCGATGACGGCGTCAGCGGTCGGCGCCGCGGTCTCGGTCGGCGTAGCGGTCGGCGTCGGCTCCGCCGTGGCCGTGTCGGCCGGCGCCTCTGTGGGCGCGTCGGTCGGGGCGGCGGCCGGCCGTGGCGTCGGCCTGACCGTCGGCCGAGCCGTCGGTTTCGGTGTCGGGGTGGCCGTCGGCGTCGCGGTCGCCGTCGGAGTCGGGCTCGGGCAGGCGCTCGCGGGCAGGCTTCGCCCGGCGGTGAAGCGGACGGCCGCGCCGTACGGCGCGCGCATCAGCGCCGCTGGAACCTCGCTCGTGGTGAAGGCACTCTCCCCGAACGTCGTGTAGGCGAACCCGCCATCGGGTCCCTGCGCGGCGCGCATCGCTACCAGCGCGTTGCCGGAATCGGTCGACCAGGCCGTGCCGGTCGGGTCCTGGCCGGCCGCAAGGAGCGCCTGGATCACCTCCGCATCGGAGTCGGCGTCACTCGCCGACCCATACGCCGTGGAGTAGACGAAGCCGCCGTCCGCCACTTGCTGGGTCTTCAGATAGGGCAGCGCCAGGGCGTCGGCGGAGTCGATGCCGGCCGCGTGGAGCGCCATGAGCGCGACGGCCGTCGAATTCGTATCTCCGTCGCGCGCCGCTTCCTTGGTCGGGCCGTAGGTCCAGCCGCCGTCGCTGCCCTGAAGGGCGAGCAGCTCGGCCGTTGCCGCAACCGGCAGCGAACTTCCGGAGGCGACGACCGCGAGGATCGCATACGACTGGCTGATCGTTGAGCCGCTGCCGTAGGCGCCGGTGTCGGAGTGGTAGAGGGCGTTGAGTCGGGCAGTCAGATCGCGTCCATCGAAGGCCGTGGGATCGCCGCCGGCCGCGACCACGGCCAGGATCGCCTTGCCGGTCTGGGCCGCATCGGCGACGACCTTGGCGTCGTCGGACTTGGTGGCAATGAAGGTCAGGGCGCCGGTGCCGCCGGAGCAGCCCTGCAGCGTGGCCGGGTCGTAGCCTGCCGCCGCGGCTCCGATCACGAAGTCGGCCGTCTCGCCGATCGAGGCGTCGATCGAACCGTCGGCCTGCTGCGCCACCAGCAGGTACTCGAGCGCGGCCGTGGCGCGATCGGAGTCCGTGGGCGCAACCGAGGGAGTGGGGGTTGCCGCCGCTGGACCGAGCGGCGCCGTGAGGAGGGCCGCCAGTATCGCGCTGACGGCGACCAGTCTTCGCATTTTGTTCCTCCGGCGGCCTGCCCGCCTGCCGGAGGGGACCTCGCCGCCGGAGGTCTCCCAACCGATCCGCGCAGGTGGGTGACGTGCGCCGTTCGGTCAGGTTTCCTGGCTCGCGGATCCGTGCTCCTGGCCGCCTTCCCGGGCTTTCGCCCCGTGGCTTCGTGCCATTGGCTCCCGCCAATGACCAGGCCAGTTACTACCCGCTTACAGTTGCGCGACAGCGCCGGTTTCGCACCGGCTTCCCTGATACGAGCGGCCCCGCCATTCGGCTCCCGCCGAATGGCGCTTCGTCATTCGGCTCCCGCCGGATGACGACTATTCGATTGCGTGTGGAGGTTACAGCGCCCGAGGTCCCACCGCCAGCCTGACGGCGCGGCTCCAACCGCTATCGTGGTTTCGCACAATCAAAGGAGGAACCGCGATGGCGCCCGTTCGGTTCGGCATCTTCGTGCCCCAGGGCTGGATCCTCGACCTGATCGACATCCAGGACCCCGTCGACAAGTACGAGGCGATGAGCCGCGTCGCCAAGACGGCGGAGCGGCTGGGCTTCGACTCGATCTGGCTCTTCGACCACTTCCATACCTACTACAAGCCGGTCCTCGAGACGACCTTCGAGTGCTGGACGGCGACGGCCGCGCTGGCGCGCGACACCAGCCGCATCCGGCTCGGCCAGATGGTCACCTGCAACGGCTACCGGAATCCGGCGCTGCTCGCCAAGATGGCATCGACGGTCGACGTCCTGAGCCACGGCCGGCTCGACTTCGGCATCGGCGCCGGCTGGTACGAGCACGAGTACAAGGCCTACGGCTACGAGTACCCACCCACGCCCGGCGAACGACTGCGGATGCTGCGTGAGGCGCTGCAGGTGATTCGGGCGATGTGGATCTCGCCTCAGGCGTCATTCGACGGGGAGTTCTACAAGATCTCCGGCGCCATCAACGAGCCGAAGGGCGTCCAGAAGCCCCACCCGCCGATCTGGGTCGGCGGCAGCGGCGAGAAGGTGACGCTCCGGCTGGCGGCGCAGTACGGCGACGCCACCAACTTCGGCGGCCACCTCGACGACATGCCGTGGTACGCGCACAAGCTGGACGTGATCCGGGCTCATTGCGAGGATTTCGGGCGCGACCCGAACGAGCTGATCCGCTCGACGAACGTCGAGACCACCCTCTTGCGGGCGGGCGACGACCCGGAGGAGCTGACCAAGCGCTACCGGCGCGACCAGACGCTGGCGGAGTACAAGGCGCATGCCGTCGTCGGCGGACCGCAGGAGGTCATCGACACGTACGGGCGCCTCATCGACGCCGGCATGAACTACATCGTCGTCTCGGACCTGCCTGGCATCGCCACGACCGACATCCTCGAATACTTCGGCTCGGAGGTGCTGCCGGCGTTCCGCTGAGCCGCTCCCCGGGCGCCCCTGGCGCGGAGCCGGGCGGCCGCCGTCGGCAGCCGTCAGAGCGACGCGCGCAGGATCGACGCGATCTCGTCGTCGGTCAGCACGATCGGGTTCGTCTTCATGCTGCTGCCGCGCGAGTCGGCGACGAGAGCGGGGATCGACGACTCGGTGATGCCGAAGGCCGACAGACGCTTGACGCCGAGGCGGGCGGTCAGCTCCTCCAGGGCCGGGACCAGGGCCCCGCGCGCTTCCCGATCGTCGTCGCCCCCGGCCCGGCCGCTGAACATCCAGCCGGCCACGCCGTAGCGGCTCAGGGCGCGGTTCTCCGGATCGCGCGCCTCCAGGGCCGCGATGTTGACCCGCGTCGCGGCGACGAGCACGGCGCCGCAGGCCACTCCATGGGGAATCGGGAACTGCGCGCCGAGCGGCGACGCGAGGCCGTGGACGGAGCCCAGGCCGGCCTGGGCCAGGCAGATCCCTGAGCACAGCGCCGCGTAGGCCATCCGTTCGCGGGCGGCCGCGGCGACGGAACCCGGACCGGCCGCTCCCCGACCGGCGGCCGCCTCCTCGAACCAGGCCTGCAGGCCGTCGCGGACGCAGCCGAGGCCGGAGAGCGCCAGCGCGTCGGTGAACGGGCTTGCCTTGATGGAGACGTACGACTCGAGCAGCTGGCTGAGCGCATCCATGCCGTTGCCGGCGATCAGCTCGCGCGGGCAGGCGGCCAGCAGATCCGGGTCGAGGATCGCGACACGCGCGACGAGGGCCTCGTCGCGGAACGACTTCTTGAATCCTCCCGCCCCACGCCGGCTCAGGACCGCGTTCTTGGTGGCTTCGCTGCCGGTGCCGGCGGTCGTGGGGACTGCGATGAACGGCACAGACGGACCGCGGTACGGCAGCTCCGGCCCGATGCCCTCGAGGTGGTCCATGACCGAGTTGCCCGGGATCAGGAGGCCGGCCGCGGCCTTGGCGGTGTCCAGGACGCTGCCGCCGCCGATCCCGACCACGACCTCGATCGGGGCGGGCCTGCCGAGGCCACTCCCCGAGCCACTCCCCCGATGGCGGGCCACGATCTCGTCGACGAGGCCCGGCGACGGCTCGCCGGAGACCGTCTCGAGCGCGACCTCCACGCCCGCCCCTTCGAGCGCGGCAAGTAGTCGAACCCAGTCCGAGGATTCGGTGAAGCCGGGGTCGCGAACGACGACCAGCGCGCTCCGCCCGAACTCCCGGACGACGGAGCCCAGCTGCCCGGACGTCCCGCCGCCGAACAGGATCCTGGGCAGACGCGTGATCGAGAACCCCGGCAGGGGCGCCGGCACCGTCCCCGGGCCTGCCGCCCCGCCCGGGCCCGCGCCGGAAGGTTGGCCGGCCTCCGCCGGTCCTTTCGAATCCATCGTTCGTCTCGTCCTATCCGGCCGCGCGGGCCGATCCGAGCGCCGGGAAGAGGCCTTCGTACCGGACGCCCTGGCGCGGCTCCGCCATCCAACCGGCGACCTGATCGCGCCAGCGCAGGTAGTGGGACGTCTCCTTGTGGGCCCAGGCCGAGGCTTCGTCCGCGTAGGCCTCGTAGGCGATGAACCGGGTGGGATCGTCGACCGATTCGAGGATGTCGAAGCGGAGGTTGCCGGGCTCCCGAATAGAACCCTCGTGGTTCGGGCGGATCGACTCGATGAAGTCGGAGACGTGCTCGGGCTTGACGTGGACGTAGACCATCGTGACGTACATCGGTCCTCCCCTTGGCGGCGCGGTTCCGCCGGTTCCAGCATCCTGCACGTCCGCCGGGAACAGTCCGTCGTACCGAACGTTCTCGCGTGGAACGACCATCCAGTCGGCGACCTCTTCACGGAAAGCCAGCAGGTGGGCAGTCGACGTGTGGGCCCTGGCGGACGCCTCGTCTCGATAGGCCATGTAGGTCACGAAGAGTGCCGGATCGTCGACGGATCGGAGGATGTCGAAGCGGACGTTGCCGGGCTCGCGACGCGACTCATCGTGGTTGACTCGGATCGCGCCGAGGAAGTCCTCCACGTGCTCCGGCTTGACGTGGATATGGACGACCGTGACGTACATCGCCCTGCGGGCTAGCGCTTGTCGAGAGGTGCGGCAGGAGGAGGCCCCGACACCTTCGAATCGGCCTCGGCTGCGTCTGCCTCGTCCGGCATATGCCAGTCGTCGTCGGGCCCCGGCTCGCCGGGTGCCACCTTCAGCGGCGTCATGGGCACCAGGAAGCCTCCGCCGCCCTGCATCGTCGGGGAGAAGAACAGGCCGAGCTTCTCCTCCGCCTTCGGAACCTCGTCGCTCATTTCCGCCTCACAATCGGGCATACGGCTGCGGTCAATGATATGACTCGGACGCGCCCGATGGGCCTATGAGGCGTTCGGCAGAACTGGGCTGGGAGGGGGCGGAGGCATGAGCACGGATCCGCCGGGCAGCGGCGACGACTGACCCACGCCGGTGCCGGTCGACGGCCCGAAGGGGTTGGCGGAAGTCGCCGCGGAGACGGCCGGGCCCGGGCTGGCCGTGCCCAATGAAGGCACGGCGGTAATCAGCTCATCCGAGCGCCATACCACCGACTCGACCACGATCGCCGCCTTGCAATCGGCCTGGACCGCCGCCGGGCACTGCGCCGCCAGCGGATCGTTGACGTGGACGCGGGCCACGACGATCTCGTTCTTGGGCTCGTCGATCGAGCTCATCGGCGAGATGTCCAGGCCGTCGATCGACTGCAGGTAGCAGTACGGGAGCAACTGCTGCTCGGCCGCCGACTTGTCGAGGGGCATCGGGCAGGGCGGGACGAAGTCGGGCTTGTTAAACCGGCCGCCCAGCAGGAAGCTGCCCGAGGTTGGGAACGAGGCCTGGTTCGCGGCGCGGTAGACGCGCTCGCCGGCAATCTCCGTGGGGACCGTCGGCCACACGATCGACATTACGACCGGCGGGCAAGGCGTCCCGTTATCCCAAGTACACCCTTTCATGCGCGCGACGATGGGCGCGCCGAGCCAGCCGTCAAGAGCAGGCGGGTTTGGGTCCGACACATCGATCGCCACGGACACATCGATCCCTCCCGTTGCTGCGTCCGACCCGGCCGTTGGTCCCAGTCCGAAGCAGGGCTCCGGCGGGGTCGCATCGGCCTGGCAATTTGCCACCTCCTGGAACACGTACCCACCCAGCAGGTACCCGCCCTGCTTCTGCGACTCAACCGTCTCCCCGACGCGGTACACGCGTTCGCCGTCGATCTGGGTGGGGATGCCGTCGGCGCCGAGCGCTGCCGACGCGCCTGGGCCGCCGGGGCCGGACGGGTTGTAGGCGAGCCAGCCGCCGGCAACGAGGATGGCCGCTACGGCCACGATCCCGGCGGCCTCCGCGGCCAATCTGAGCCGCATCCGGCGGCGCGGCTGGTGCCGCTCGGCCGCGTCCCACAGTGGAGTGCGCATGGTCGGGAAGTCCCGCTCCGCGCGATCCAATTCTTCGCCGTAGAGGCGCGCCAGCTTCCGCGTGACGCCGCTTTCGGCGGCAGATCCGCCGTTCGAATCAGTCTTCATCGAGCCACTCCCGAAGCCGCGCGAGCCCAGTCTTGAGCCGCGCCTTTGCCGTGTTCTCCGAGACTCCAAGCGCGTCCGCCGTTTCGCGCACTGACAGCCCGACCATGTGGTGCAGCACCACGGCCGCTCGGATCGGCCGGGATAGCCGGCCGAGGGCCTCGTCGAGCTCAAGCGCGACCGACGTATCGGGGCCGCCCACCGGCAGCTCGTGGATCGCCGGGTCGAAACGAAGCGTGCGACGCAGCCGCCGCACGACGCGAAGCGCCTCGCGCGTTTCGACAGTCAGGAGCCAGGCCCGGATGGCCAGGGAGTCCCGGATCGTCGGCGCCGCGCGCAACGCCCGCTCGAAAGTCGTCTGGACGAGGTCCTGCGCCTCGGCCTCGTCCCGGGTGATCGCCCGAGCCGCGGCCAGAAGCATCGGTCCGTGCTGATGGAGCGACGCGACCCATTCCTGTGCCGGCGCGGCCGCACGTTCCAGTGGCAGGACGGGCTCGACCGGTTGGTCCCGATCGAGCGTCGCCATGATGGCTTTCATGTCATTAAGAGGCACGAGCAGCGCCAAATGGGTACGTGGCTCGTTCGAGTGTAGCGGGCGCCAGGTGGGCGGCCTCGCCGGGCTCGGCCGCCTAGCGCCGGGCTCGCTCGCCGGCCAGGGTGAGTTCGAACCAGATCGCCCGATCCGGGTCGAGCAGGTTCTCGACGATTCGGCGGATCGACTCGCGGTAAGCCGGCCAGACGACCAGCTCGAGGGCCTCGTCCGGCGAGACCCATTGCATCGCGTCGTGTTCGTGCGAGAGCGTCGGCTCCACGGCCGGACCGACACGCACCGCGAATATCGCACTCGTCACGATCGCCCCGATCGACGGCTCGTGGAACTGGTTGACCTGGTCCAGGTCGTAGAAGCCCCGGATGTCCCCCGGGCCGTACCCCGTCTCCTCTCGCAGCTCGCGCAGGGCGCCGTCGGTCACGGACTCCCCGGCTTCGAGCGAACCGGAGACGCACTGCCAGAGGCCCGGCAGGATGCGCCCGGGCGAGCGGCGCATCAGCAGGATCTCGAGTTCGAGCTTCGGCGGAGCAGCCGCTTCGGCGGAATCGGCGCGCCTGAGCCGGAAGATCCAGACGTCGACCAGGTCCGGCCGCAGCGGGCTCACGCGCTCACTCGGGCCGGCTCGTCGCCTAGATCCGTTCGAAGCGGTCGATCGGGAGGACGAAGACGACGGCTCCGCCCACCTCGACCTCGAGCGGGTACGGCATGAAGAACTCGCCCGGCTCCATGATCGGCGGAATGGGGCTGACCGTCTGGGTCCTGGCCCGGCAGTTGTCCCGCACGAGTCCGACCACTTCGTCCACCTTCGCGTCCTCCACGCCGATGAGGATCGTGGCGTTGGACTGCTTGAGGAACCCGCCCGAGCTGTGAAGCCACGTAGCCCTGTGTTCGTGGGCCAGCAGCGCGTCGATCAGGACCCGGGCATCCTCGTTGTGGACGACGACAATCACGAGCTTCACGGGCGGAGTATAGGCGGCCGATCCGAACCGGCGAGGCGCGACGTTGTGGATAACCACCAGTCGCCGCCGAAGGAACCGGGCTCTACAATCCCGACGGGGACTTCCGTCCCGTGCACGGGGAGGATTCAGTGTCCGGCGAACGACCTCATCACAACCGAACCGATGGCCAGCTCTTCGCGGCCGCAGCCGCGGCCGTTGCCCGTGGCGACGATCTCGACGACTCTCTCGCCGATCTCCTGGGTCTGGCCGCCGAGCATCTCGGGGCGAGCTTCGGGGCTATGTACATCGTCGACCCGGACCACGACGAGCTCGAGCTGGCCGTGACCCACGGCGTCGTCGGGGACGCGGCCGCGGCCGGAGCCTCGGTGAAGCCACTCTCCGAGAGCCACGATCCGCTGGCCGACGTGGCTCGCTCGCGACACCCGCTCGAGGTGGACGATGCCGCCCACGTGGCCGTCCTTCGCGGCGCCGCCACCGCCCTGCTCCTGCCTCTCGTCGTGCGGCGAGACGGTATCGAGGTGTCGCTCGGCGTCCTGGCTCTCGGGTTCGCCGGGCCGCTGCCGAAGCACGAGACACTGACCGGGGCGGAGCCGCTCGCCGACCTCGCCGCAGTTGCGATCGAGCGGGCGCTGGCCCTCTCGCTGGGCTCGGAGCGGGCCGAATGGTTCGACCGGCTCGCCCACACGGACCCGCTGACGGGCCTCGCAAATCGCCGCACGCTGGACCGCATGCTCGAGCTGGAAGCGGCGCGGGCCGGCCGGCAGGGCGTGCCGATGAGCATCGCGATCATCGAGATCGACCGATTCTCCGAGATCCAGAAGGCAGGCGGCAATCCGGCCGGAGATGAGGCCCTTCGCCGCGTGGCGCAGGTCCTGGCCGAATCGGTCAGGCTCATGGATTCGGTGGCTCGCTTTAGCGACGAGCAGTTCATCCTCGTGGCGCCGGGCCCGGACGGGCTGGCCGTCGCGGAGCGGCTCGTTCGCGCCGTCGCGGCCCTGGCCCCGGTGGACGGACACAAGATCTCGGTCTCGGCGGGGATCGCCGGGTTCCCACTGGACGGCCGTACTCCGGAAGAGCTGCTGGCGGTCGCGGAGAAGGCGGTCGACGTTGCCCGCGAGGCGGGCGGCGATCGAGTGGCGACACAGACGCCCGCAGACTAGCGGGTAGAAAGAGTCACCGAATCCGAAACGCCGGGTGGGCGACGGTCAGAGCGAGACCACTCCGTTGACGATGATCGGCCCAGTCGGCTGCGTCACCTTGTCGTTCGATTCCATGGAGATGTAGAGCAACAGGCTGGCCGATGTGGGCACGTTGTCCACTTCCAGGTAGCCGACGCCCGAGTCGTCAACGGTGAACGAACCGACCTTGGTTGGGCCGGCCTTGTCCGTGGTGAGCCAGACCGTGTAGACCTCGTCGTTCTTCGTCTGCGCCAGGCCGTACAGCTTCAGGATCACGTGCCCGGACGGCATCAGGACCGCAATCCCGCCCGCCTTGGATCCACCGGTCGCCGACATCACCGCGGTGCGGGCGCCCTGGCCGATGCTGTAGTTGATCTTCGAGTCTTCCTGCTGGGCCTTCAGAGCCTTGGCCAGGTTCCCCTGAACGACGATCCCCGTGCCGGTCAGCACGAGGATCGCGACGGCAGCGGCGACTCTCATCGTCCAGGTCATCATCCGGCGGCGCCGGGAGGTGCGGACCGCGGCAAGCGAGACGACTTGCCCGGCGGCCGCCGCGGTGCCACGTGCGGATGGGGACCGAACGATGGTGGGAATCGCAACCGGCTCGACGATCCTGCGCTCGGAAGGCTTGCCGACCCGCCGGCGGGCTACCAGATCTGCCTTGGCCGCGGCGATTACCGACTCGCGGAGCCAGGCCGGCGGCTCGACGGGCTCGAGCGACGCGGCGAGATACGGCAGGACTCCCCCGAACTCGTCGACTTCCGGGTGACCCAGACGACAGGAGTCCAGGTGATCGGCGACGTCGAGCATCTCTTCAGTGTCCAGGGCTCCGAGGACATAGCCCGAGGCGAGTTCGCGGACTCGATCGCAGGTCATGGTCATATCAGGCCACACCCTTCTTGCCGTTGGACGAAACCGAGACGGCGCTCGCTCCATCGTTCTCGCGAGCCAGCTGCTGCCGCATCGACACGAGGCCGAGGCGCATGCGGCTCTTCACCGTGCCCAGCGGCGCGCGGGTCCGGTCCGCAATCTCACGCTGCGTCAGGCCGTCGAAGTAGGCCAGCTCGATGACTTCGCGCTGGGCCGGAGGCAGGGCGGTCAGGGCCAAACGCACCTGCTCGGCGTCCAGGCGGCCGGCCACCTCGGGCCAGATATCGGGCAGGGTGAGGGCGGCCGGCAGGGTTTCGTCCACTTCGTCGCCCAGCGCCACGCCGGCGCGCTGGCGGCGCATCGCGTCTATGGCGCGGTGGCGGACGATGGCCAGCAGCCAGCCTCGAACGCTGCCCTTGGTTTCGGCATAGCGGCCGGCATTGCGCCACACGCCCAGGAACGAGTCCTGGACGACATCCTCAGCCAGCCCGGTCTCTGTGGTGATCCGCAGGGCAAGGGCATACGCCATCGTGTGATAGCGGTCGTATAGCGTCTCGAGTCCGCCGATCTCGCCGACGGCAACCTGCCGCATTAACTCGGCCTCCGACTGTCCCTCCGACAGCGCGTCGGGAACGACCAGTGGAGCGGGAACTGCCACTGTGTCTTTCATTGATCCATTCGCAGGGAAACGCATTCCGGTTCACTCGATGCGAGCGCCGAGCAGGCCCACAAGCTCATTGCGTTGATCAGGTTCCACTCTTCTCGAGTGCCTCGAGGCGGCTCCGGGCCGCCGAGGACTGTACGCAAGGGAGCGGCCTGCCCCCGCGCCCGATCCTCGAGGCCCGTACCGGCGGGCCTCCCGAGATGCTGCCGGGTTCCGCTCCGGCGGTTGCCATCGAGGTGCACCCAGGGAGTCTAGCCGAGCCGGATCAATCGAGGTACGCCCTGGGCGGGTCGTGCCGGGTTGCGGGGGCGGGGTCTGTCCCGGGGGCCCGCCGAGCGACTATCCTGTCCTGGACGTGGGGTTCCGGCTCGCCACAGGGGAGATTGGCGCTCAGGAGGTCGTCGTTGAGCAGGCTGGGCAGCATCTCCGCATTCGCAGCCGAGGCCGCCCTTTGGGTTGCCGGGGCCGCCCTGATCGCCGGGGCTGCCGGCATGCATTGGAGCGTCAGTCTGCCGGCGGTGGACTTCCTGCCCGCGGCGAGCGCGTCGCCGCCGCCCAGTCCGGCGGTCTCAACCCTGCCGGTCGTGCGATTCAAAGCCTTCCTGTCCAAACCGACCCTCCAGTTCACCGCCAGGCTCGATCAGACGCTGACGATCTCGGGAGCGAGCATCCAGATCCAGGAGACCACCACCGGCACCGTGGCGTACCGGTCGGGCGACGCCAACTCATCTCTCACGAACAAGATCCTCGGCGTGACGGAGACCGAGGACGAGGTGAGCCTGGGGAAGACCACGTATACCCGCGAGGACGGCGGGAAGTGGACCAAGCGCGATCGCGTGCCGGCAGACACCGCTGGCACGCCCGAAATGCTCTCGCCCGCCCAGACCTTCAACGTCGCGGGGTTGGAGACCAAGAACGGCGTTCGGCTCCATCGCATCGAGACCGCCGACACGTCCGCGCTGAACGCGGCGCTCCAGGCCGGCGGCACCGGCACGCACTACAAGCTGACCCTCGTCTT
Source organism: Candidatus Limnocylindrales bacterium (assembly GCA_050010635.1). Lineage (GTDB taxonomy): Bacteria > Chloroflexota > Limnocylindria > Limnocylindrales > CSP1-4 > Fen-1039. The sequence continues at coordinate 115,636 of JBEKKR010000002.1, read as the reverse complement.
CTGGGTTGCCGACGACGGCACTCCGGCCGCGATCGAGGTCGCGGGAACCTACCAGGACACGGTCAACGAAGCGCCCGTGACCGTCACCGTAGATGAGCAGTGGACCATCACGGCGACATCGGGCGTGACCATCACCGCCCCGATCTAGGCCGACGCCGGCTAGGGATACAGCCGGACGCGGCGGTAGGGTTCGCGGCCGCGCGAGCGCGAGACCAGGTTCGCGCGCTCTGCCATCTGGTGCTGCAGCCGCCGGATGTAGGCGTTCTGGGGCGACAGCTCGACGGGCTCGGCGGCGCGGATGACCAGGCCGATCGCCTCCTCCGCTTCGCGAAGGGCGGCCTCGCGCGGGTCCACCTCAAGGGAGAAGATCGAGGTCAGGCTGGCCTCCATCTGGACGATCGTGTTGCTCTTCAAGACGTAGATCGGCAGACCCCGATCCTCGGCCTCACGCAGCGTGGCCGTCTTCTGGCGGTACTCGCTCTTGAGGGTCATGGCCACGTCCGCCTCGTCCGGGTCGCGGGCGATGATGACGGGCAGCTGCAGCTCCTTTATGGCCAGCTCGAGGCGCTTGCGGCTGATGCCGTGGGGCAGAACGCGGAGGGTCGGCAGGATCGTCTCCGCGTCGCGGACGCGGAGCACCGGCCGCCCGTCTTCTGCCTCGGCGTCCGAACCGGCGCGGCTCCGAATGACGTCGGCGAGAGCTTCGTCATCCTCGGATGACGCGTCGTCCTCGCCCAAGTCGGCGTCAGCCGACTCCTCGTCCTCGAGGTCCTCGCGCTCGGTCTCATCCGCCTCAGAGGGCGCGCCCGCGGCGGCGGCCGCTCGTGGCGGCTCGCCCGGCGCCGGCGCAGCGAGCGGACGCACGGTCGTGGCCCCGCCCGGCTCCTCATCGTCGATCTCGTCGGCTCGATAGTCGTTGAGGGCGCGCGTCGCCTGCCGGGCCCACGACCGCTGCCGCTCGAGCTCGCGCAGCTCACGGGCTCGCGGCTCCGGGACGGGCGCCGGCCCGCGCTCTATCGGGCCGCGATCGGCGATTTCGCCGGCAAGAAACGGCCCTCCGGCCGCGGCGGCGCCGGACCGCGGCGGCATCGCGAATCTCTCTCCGGGGAGTGTCCGCGATCCGGGTCCCGCCCAGCCGGGTGCCCCGCCAGGCCCTCCCGAACCGGCCGGACCGCTCGAACCGCCGGAGCCGTCCCCCGCCATGTCGCCCCGGGTCCGCCTGGCCCCCTCGCGAACCTCGCGCGCGCCGCGGGCCGGTGCCCGCCAGCCGCCGCCCGCGCCGGGCCGGTAGCCGGGTCGCACCCCGCCGCGATCCCCGTCGCGCCAGTCCGATGGGGCGCGGTATGAGCCGGAGCCTCGCCAGCCCGGCTCGGTCCGCCATCCGGGTCCGGCGCCGACCAGGCCGGCGAATCGGTCGCTCCCGAAACGGTCGCCGCCGCTGAGAGCTTCGCGGGGAGACGGCTTGGGCCGCGACTGGGAGCGGTGGACGCCGGCCTCGTCGCGCCATCGCAACTCCGCGGAGATCGGGTCGCCGCGGAGGAGCGCGTCGATCGTCTCGGCCACGTCGGCATGGACGGTGACCTTCTCGCGATCGAGGATCTCGACGATGACGTCGAACGTGGGCGGGGCCTTGCGCTCCAGGACGCTCTTCTGCGAGCGGCGGCGCCGCGCCTCCTCGTCGCCGAGGGTGACCGTCTGGATGCCGCCGATCAGGTCCGTCAACGTCGGGTTCAGCATCAGGTTGTCGAGGTTGTTGCCGTGGGCCGTGCCGATCAGCTGGACGCCGCGCTCGGCGATCGTCCGGGCCGCCTGGGCTTCCAGCTCGGTCCCGATCTCGTCGATGACGATGACCTCGGGCATGTGGTTCTCTACGGCCTCGATCATGACCTCGTGCTGGAGCGAGGGCGTCCGGACCTGCATCCGGCGGGCCCGACCGATGGCCGGGTGCGGGATGTCGCCGTCGCCGGCGATCTCGTTGCTGGTGTCCACCACGACGACGCGCTTGCCCTGGTCGTCCGCCAGGACGCGCGCCGCTTCGCGCAGCATCGTCGTCTTGCCGATGCCCGGGCGGCCCATGATCAGGATCGACTTCCCGGACTCGACGAAGTCGTTGATGATCTCGATCGTGCCGTATACGGCGCGGCCGATGCGGCACGTCAGCCCGACGATCTTGCCCGTCCGATTTCGGATGGCGCTGATGCGATGGAGCGTCCGCTCGATGCCGGCTCGGTTGTCGTCGCCGAACGAGCCGATGTGGTCCACCACGTACTTGATGTCGGCCTCGGTGATCTCACGCTCGAGCAGCGTCACCTCGCCGTCGACGAACCGCGCCTCGGGGCGCCGCCCCAGGTCCATCACGATCTCTATCAACTGGGTCGGATCGGTCAGTTCCCGGACCGCCTGGTAGATGTCCGGCGGGAGCGCGCCCAGGAGCAAACTCAGATCGTCGATCGTCTCGCGTCGGCGGTTCGTCGGCCCCTTTTCAGTCACGTCTCCTCCTGCAATGTTGCTTCTAGCGTACTGCCGGGACGAGAGCTGGTTCCGCCACGCGGACGGCCGCCTCCTTCATCAGGAGGGTCACGGTGTCGAGGCCGACGAACCCGGCCTCTTCGAGGCGGCGATCGATCGGCGATTCGTAGGTTCGAACGGGAGCCAGGACGCCGTTGTCCGGGCAACTGCCGCCCCTGCCGACCCGCGCGCCCAGCAGGCCCAGCCCGAAACCGACGATCGCGCTGACGTCCGTCCCCGACGCGGCCAGGATCTTGAGATAGTGGGGCTGCTCCTCGCGGGCGACGCCCAGCTGCAGCAGGGCCGCCACCGCGCCCGTTCCGTCGCCTGGCGCGACCTGGACGTAGGACTCCATTTCGGCGAAGCGCAGGATGGGGGCGAGGCTCGATCTGGGCACTCGCGAACCGGAGCCCTGACGCTCCCAGTCACTCAGGCGGTACGACTCGAGGCGGAGCACCGGCTGGGGAGTCACCGCCGCGTAGAGCCGGGCCAGTGGAAGGGCGTCGAGCGGGGCGCACGGCCGGATGCCGGCTGCCCTCGTGTCCTCCTCGGACCATGCCGGCGGCAGCGGCTCCTCCGTGCCGCGGAACAGGAGCCGCTCCTGCCCGTAGCGGGCGAAGCCGGCCTGCATGAAGAGCTCGGGATTGCCCTGTCTTTCCGAGCAGGCCACGTGGAAACGGATCGCGCCGCGCTTTGCGCCGTCGCGCATGAGGTGCTGGACGAGGCGAAAGCGTGTATCGCCGGAATCGCCCGAGCCTATGGCATCGAGCTCCACGATCGTCCACTCGTCCCGAGAGGCGTCGCGCTCCACTCGAAGTAGTCCGGATATGCGGCCTTCATCTTCGTAGACGAAGAGCAGGTCGTTGGGCCGGAAGGCGCCGAGGGGCAGCCGGAAGAGGCTGAAGACACCGATGCGCGGGCCACTCACCGGCAGGCCGAGCGAACGCGCGTCGACGTTGTCCTGCTGGGAGAGCCGCGATAGCTCGCCGATAGCGGCGAGATCGGTCAGTCGGGCGAGGCGGACGCGACCGCTCAAATGGCCTCCCCGAGGGACCACGGCTCGGTCCCGTTCGCGGCGGTTCCCTCGCCGGGTTCGGCGAACTCGCTCGCCATCGTGGCGATGAGCCGGTGGATGCGCGTTTCGCCTGCCAGCTCGGGGTGGAAGGAGATGGCGATGACATTCCGCTGCCTGACGGCCACGACACGCCGGTCGGGCAGACGGGCCAGAACCTCTACGCCGGGTCCCACGCGTTCGATTATGGGGGCTCTGATGAAGATCGCGTGGACCGGCCGGTCACCCAGGATCGGCATGGGCAGCTCGGTCTCGAACGAGTCGAGCTGACGCCCGAAGGCGTTCCGCTCGACGGTGACGTCGAGAAGCGGGAAGACGGGCTCCTCGCCGCCGGCGATCTCTTTGGCTACGACGATCATGCCGGCGCACGTTCCCAGGATCGGTGCCCCGGACCGGGCCAGGGCCATGATCGGCTCGCGCAGGTTCCAGCGGGCGACGAGCTTGCGCATGGTGGTCGACTCGCCGCCTGGCAGGATCAGTCCGGAGAGACCCTCGAGATCCGCGGGCAGACGCACCGCCACCGGCTCGACCCCGATCGAGCGGAGTGTCTGGATATGCTCGATGACTGCGCCGTGAAGCGCGAGGACGCCAATTCTCATTGCGCGGGTTCGCCTCGGTTCAGATCGCCCGTGCGTCCCAATACGCAAGCCGACTCAGACACTCCAGCTGATGCGCAGCATCAGCTAAACCAATGCGAAGCATCCAACTGATGCGGAGCATCAGTCGTCACCAGCCCCGGACTGCCAGCCGGTCGGCCTCAGGGATCGTCACCGCGGCGATGCCGCGCATCGGGCTGCCAAGACCCTTCGAGACTTCGGCGATGATCTTGGGGTTATCGAAGTGGAGGGTAGCCTGGACGATCGCCTCGGCCGTCCGGGCCGGGTTCTCGCTCTTGAAGATGCCCGACCCCACGAAGACGCCTTCGGCGCCGAGCTGCATGGCCAGGGCCGCGTCCGCCGGGATGGCGATGCCGCCGGCGACGAAGTTGACGACCGGCAGCTTGCCCTCGGCCGCGACCTGCTTGACGAGGTCGTAGGGAGCGTCCATCTCCTTGGCGGCGACGAATAGCTCGTCGTCGCGCATCGACTGGAGACGGCGGATCTCGGACATCAGCGTCCTGATGTGGCGGACGGCCTCGACGATGTCGCCGGTGCCGGCCTCGCCCTTGGTGCGGATCATCGCGGCGCCTTCGTTGATGCGGCGCAGCGCCTCGCCGAGGTTCCGGCAGCCGCAGACGAACGGCACCTTGAAGGCGTGCTTGTCGATGTGGTTGGTCTCGTCGGCCGGGGTCAGAACCTCCGACTCGTCGATGTAGTCCACGCCGAGGGCCTCCAGGACCTGGGCCTCGACGAAGTGTCCGATCCGGGCCTTGGCCATTACCGGAATGCTGACCGCCGCCATGATCCCCTCGATCATGAGCGGATCGCTCATGCGAGCAACGCCACCCGCTGCCCGAATGTCCGACGGGACCCGCTCGAGTGCCATGACGGCGCAGGCGCCGGCATCCTCGGCGATCTTGGCGTGCTCGGGCGTGACGACGTCCATGATGACGCCGCCCTTGAGCATCTGGGCTAGGCCTTTCTTGGTGGCCCAGGTGGAGGTCTCGGCGGTCATTGGTTGTGTCCAATCCTTAGCTTCGGCGGCGATGCGGGGCGTGCTCAGACGCGGCAGTGACCCGCCTCACGCTCTGGAATTATACCCGGCCGGCTCAGGGCCCCCGTCGCGGGGGCCGGGCGGCGCATCGAGCGGTTCGATGGGTCAGGTATCCAAATGTGCATCGGACCGCAACCGCACGCTGAGCGGGCGGCCGGTTTCGGCCCGTTTCCGGCCGGCGATGCTCCGCCGGACCGTGTCATCCTGGCGCCACGCACGAGACGGAGGGGCGCTCCCAATGCTGACGTTTACCGACGGCGGCCTGGTCCTGATACCGGGCTTCGTGGTCCCGCTCGCGGCGGTCCCGGTCGCCGTCTGGATCCTGCGACGAGAAGCCGATCCGCGCTGGACGATCATGGCGCTGCTGGCCCTGGCGCACGTGACGGCGGTCGTGGCCATGACCATCTTCCCGATCCCGATCGGCGGCCAGGACTTCTATCGCCAGACGCGGGGCATGAGCGAGGACAACATCGTCCCGTTCGCGACGATCGTCGGGCAGCTCCAACACCTGGGCCTGAACACGATCCGGCAGCTGTCGGGCAACGTCCTGATCCTCATGCCGCTCGGGGTCTACGGCCCGGCTCTGTGGCCGGCGCTTCGCGACTGGCGCCGGTTCGTCGCGGTCGCCATCGCCTTCGGCGTCGGCATCGAGCTGACCCAGTACGCGGGCTCGCTCATCGAAGGTTTCACATACCGGGTGACCGACGTCGACGACGCGATCATGAACACGGCTGGCGCCATCGCCGCCTTCGCGTTCTGGCCCCGGCTGGCGCGGACCACTTTCGCCGTGGATCTGGCCGCTCGTGTGTCAGAATCCATGCATGCCGCCCGAGACGCTGGCTGATGTCGCCGCCGAGGTAGTGGCCTGCCGCCGCTGCCCCCGACTGGCCGCGTGGCGGGAGGAAGCGGCCGCCAACCCGCCGGCGCGCTTCTCCGGACAGAGGTACTGGGCTCGCCCGTTGCCGGGATTCGGCGACCCGGCGGCACGCATCCTGGTCGTGGGGCTCGCCCCCGCCGCCCACGGCGGCAATCGTACCGGCCGCGTCTTCACCGGCGATAGATCGGGCGATTTCCTGTTCGCCTCGCTGCATCGGAACGGGTTCGCCAGCGCGGCGACCTCGACTTCGGCCGACGACGGCCTGACCCTCGACGGCGTGTACATCGCCGCGGTCGTGCGCTGCGCCCCGCCGGACAACAAGCCAACCCCCGACGAGCGGGCCGCGTGCCTGCCCTACCTGGTCCGCGAGCTCGGCCTGCTCTCCGGCGTCCGAGTGGTGGTGGCCCTCGGGTCCTTCGCGTGGGACGGCGCGTTACGCGCGATCGCCGGCCTGGGCCACCGGGCCGCGCCGAAGCCCGAGTTCGGTCACCTGGCCGAGGCCCGCCTTGGGCCGTACACGCTGCTCGGCTCGTACCACCCGAGCCAGCAGAACACCTTCACCGGCCGCCTGACGCCGCCGATGCTCGATGCGGTGATCGTCCGGGCTCGCGAGCTGGCCGGGCCGGCCTGGAACGCCCGCGGCAGGAGGTAGTGCGAATCGCCGGCCGACTGGCGCGTTGGAGGCGCGTGGCTCGGTCCCGGGCGCCGTAAGATGACGATCGTGAGCGAAGCTCGTTTGCTCCTCGTCGACGACGACCCGTCCCATCTCAACGCTTTGGCCGACCGCCTGACCGGCGATGGCTTCCACGTGACGCGTGCCCGCAGCGGCCAGGAAGCCATCGAACGCCTTGACGAGGCCTGGCCCGACCTGGTCATTCTCGACCTGATGATGCCCGGCATGGACGGCCAGACCCTGGCCGGGCGGATCAAGAGCCGGGCCGACATCCCCATCCTCGTGCTCTCCGCTGTGGCAGCGGCCGACAGCAAGGCAGACCTGATCTCCACCTACGCCGAGGACTACGTCACCAAGCCCTACGACTACGCGGAGCTGGTCGCCCGGATCCGGCGCGTTCTGCGGCGATTACAGGACCAGATCCCCGTAGAGGAGCTTGCCCTGGGCGATCTGACGCTGGTGCCACGCAAGCGCGAGGCGATCGTCCGCGGCGAGCGCGTCTCCCTCTCGCCGACCGAGTGCCGCTTCCTGGCCACCCTCGCCGCGGGGATGCCGAAGGCCGTGACGACTGAACAGCTGCTGCGCAAGGTCTGGGCGGATTCTGACGCCGCGGATCCAGCCTACGTTTGGGTGACCGTCCGCCGCCTCCGCCAGAAGCTCGAGCTTGACCCGAACGACCCGCATCACTTGCTGACCGATCCGGCCGGCGGCTATCGCCTGGCGGCGTGGTAACTGCAGCGCCGATCATTCCGCCCGACGGCATAGGCTTTCCCGCGACCACTCGCTCGGGTGGCACCACGCAGGACTATCTTCGGCAGCAGCAGCGCCATTGGTAAGAATGTCGCTCGCGTGCACCGGTTCCCCATCCGGTCGGGGGGCGAACGACCCGCTGTTATGGTAGCTGCAAGGAGCAGCTGATAGGTTCCAGCCCTTGGAGTCGGCTGCCCGCCGGCAGGATTCGAGCCGAGAAAGCATGCTCAACCAACATTCGCTGCGCCGTTACTTGAAGACCGGTGGTTCTCGAGGCCAGGCCCTCGCCGAGTTCGCGCTCGTCATCCTCGCCTTCCTGACCATGTTCGTGGGCATGCTGGAGTTCGGTTTCGCGTTCACCGTGGACATGCAGACCAGCTTCGCCTCTCGCGACGCCGCGATCGTGGCCTCCGAATCGGGTGGTTCGGCCAGCACGGCCGATTGCGCAATCCTCAACACCATCGACCGGGACACCATGGCCCCGGCGGATCGATCCCTCATCGACCACGTGGACGTCTTCTGGGCAACCCCCACCGGAGGCGTGAACAACGGCGCCGTCCAGACGTACCGGGTCGGCGGGACCCTGTGCCTGGGCTGGGGCGGATGGTCTCAAACGGCGGGCGGCTACCCGGCCTCCAACAGGTGCGCGATAGTCGGTGGCTCGGCGACGGGATTCTGTCAGGCCAGCCCGAACCATTCCGGTCCGGACAAGATCGGCGTCACCGTTGTCTACAAGTACGCCTGGATGACCCCCCTGCCCAGCATGATCGGCCTCGGGGGGACGGGTTTCACCTTCAGCCAGACCAACTATTCGACCATGGAGCCGGTGCCGACCTCATGATGAAGTTGTTCCGCGGCGCGGGTACCTCACGGCAACGCGGTCAGAGCGTGGTCGAGTTCGTTATCGTGCTGCCCGTCCTGGCCGTGATGCTGTCCGCCGTCCTGGAATTCGGTCTGGCGATCGACGCCGATGTGGCGCTCGAGGCGGCCAGCCGCGATGGAGCTCGCGCCGCCGCCTCGCTTGGCAATGACGGGACTCAGGGCGTCTGCCCGGACGCCCTGGCCGACGATGCGACGACCGGCGTGGATGCGACCATCGTCCAGACCGTTCAGACATCCCTCTCGGGCGCAGGCGTAAACCTGACTTCGGTGCAGATCTGGATCTACGGCGCGGGCGCGAACGGCTCCGCCAATACCGCCATAAACAAGTACGCCTGGACCGGAAGCGCATTCGCAAGTACGAACGGTCATCCCTATGCCGCCTGCGGCCGCCACGACGGCACCTTCGGCGGCGGCAGCTACGACTCGATCGGCGTCCAGATCCAGTACACCTACACATCCAGTACGGGCCTCCTCGCCATCTTCACGGGTGGCCTGCCGATGACGGCGACGTGCGTCATGCCGATTGGCCCACCGTGGAAGCTGCAATGACCCTAGGAGCGATCCGATGCTTCGCCTGCACAAGCCGAACCTGAAGCTGCCCATCCGGCGGACGGGCGCCCACAAAGAGGACGGCCAGGTCCTCAGCCGCGGCCAGATCATCGTCATATTCGCGGCGGCGTTGCCCGTCCTGATCGGGATCCTGGGCCTCGCAATCGACGTGTCGTTCGCCTGGATCAACGAACTTCGGATCCAGAAGACGGCGGATGCGGCCGCGCTCGCGGGCGCTGTATACCTTCCCGACAACGCCACCGGCGCCCACAACGCGGCGCTGGCAGCGGCAGTGCAGAACGGGTACACCGGCGGGACGGGCAGCCTTAACGGGTCGCCCAACGTCTCGATAAGCGCCGCCCGCAACGAGCCGAATCATCAGCAGATGGATGTCTCGATTACGGCACCCGTGGAGACTTTCTTCCTGCGGGTCTTCGGCATCAACTACATGATGGCCACGCGTTCGGCTCATGCTCAGTACAACCTTCCGCTGCCTATGGGCAGTCCACTGAACGTATTCGGCAACCCGACCACCAAGGACCTTCAGGGCAACGCCCTGAATTACTGGGCGGCCATACAGGGTCCGTGCACCTTGAAGGCGAACGGCGACCCGTACGCAACGAAGGACACCACGAGCGCCACCTCGAACTGCAGCGCGTCGTCGAAGTCCAACACGGAGTACAAGGCTCCGTCGTCCGGCGATCCGGGCGCGTACGACTACACCATCAAGGTGCCCGTCAGCGGGACGCTCTCGATCTCGCTGTACGACCCCGAGTTCTGCGCTCGATCGGCTCAGGGTGACGACACGGGCGATACCACGTTCAGCAGCGCAAACTTCAATACAGTCTTCACGCTCTACAACCCGTCGTCCACCCCGTACCTCCTCGGTAGCTACACGGTCGCAGCCTCGGCGTCGTACCCAGGCGACGGCAGCACCGCCACCAACGACGGTCAGTCGGGCGCGACCCACTCCTGCTCGAGCTACTACGTCACGACCGATTCGACCACCCACGACTACAAGGGCAAGTGGCTCGGGTTTGCCAGCATCGCGGCGGCGCCCGGTTCTTACCGCCTCAACATCCAGACCAACACCGGGTCTGGGAGCAGCCCCTCCACCAGCGCCGCCGATGGTTCCAACATGTACGCGATCCAGGCCACTCTCAACGGCGGGTCCGGTACCCAGCCCGACGTCTACGGCGGCGCCGTGGGCACCATGTCGAGCATGTCGATCTACAACAACCTGGCGGCGGGGACCTCGTACATCTACCTGGCCCAGATCAACGCCACCAACGCGGGCAAGGCGCTCGTTCTCGACCTGTTCGACCCGGGCGACTTGAGCGGCACCGGAGTCATGTACTTCGAGATGCCCACGACGTCCGGCTGGACGGATGCGTCGTTCAGCTGGCGAGACTCGGGCACCAGTCTGAGTGCCTCGGGGACTCTCCATTCAGGGGTGACATCCGTGACCACGGCGAGCGGAGGCACCTCCAACTTCCAGGGCCACTGGCTCGTGGTTACGATCGCGATACCGGGCACGTATACGGCGCCCCAGAACGGCTGGTGGAAGATCAAGTACGTGATCACCGGTGGAGCGGCCCACGACCGTACGACGTGGAACGCCCAGGTCATCGACATCCCGGTCCACCTCGTTCCAGGCTGAGACAGGACTGATCGCGCGTAGCACGAAGCCCCCGGCAACGGGGGCTTCGTCCGTTCGTGGCTGGGCGATCTCCGTGATGCGCCGACGGCAGGCCGGGCGCCGGGCGCCCTCCTGAGCCGATCGAGACGGCGCCGGGATGGGTGAGGTCCTCGGCCCAACCGGCGATGCCCTCGGCGGCCGTGAGAACCCGGCCTCGCGCCGAACCGCCGCAGGAGCCGGGAGGCAGCGCCCTGCTCTGGTACGATGCGTCCATGGAGGGCGTGGTCCTGGTCCTAAATCAGAACTATGAGCCACTGAACGTGTGCAACCTGCCACGGGCCTTCCGGATGGTGTTCGGCGCGCGGGCAGAAGTGCTCGAGTACGACCACCAGTTGATCCGGACGCCGCGGGCCGACTATCCCGCGCCCGCGGTCATCCGCCTTCAGCACCACATCCGCCGGCCGCATCCGCGGGTCAAGCTGACGCGCCGCGAGATCTTCAACCGCGACTCATACACGTGCCAGTACTGTGGTCGCCAGACCGGCGACCTGACCCTCGACCACGTCGTGCCGCGCCATCGCGGCGGTACCCACACGTGGGACAACCTGGTGACGGCCTGCAAGGCGTGCAACCACCGCAAGGGCGGCAAGCTCCTCGACGAGGCGAAGTTACGGCTGGCGCGCAGGCCGGTGGAGCCGCGCTGCGATGTCTACTCGCTCTTCACCCCATATCTGCGAGACGATCGCAACGAAAGCTGGCGCTCGTACCTCTTCCTTGGCCACTGATCTCGACTCCGGAGCCGAGCCGCGGCCACGAATCCCTGCGCCGGTGGCCGATCTGCTCGAGACGCTGTGGGCCGGCGGCCAGGCCGCGTACGTGGTCGGCGGCTCGCTCCGCGACGCGCTCCTGGGCCGGGAACCGGCCGATTGGGACCTGACGACCGACGCCCGCCCGGAGCGAGTCCAAACCCTCTTCCCGGACTCGTTGTACGAGAACCGCTACGGCACCGTCGTCGTGCGCCACGGCGGAGCCCAGTACGAGATCACCGCCTTCAGGCGCGACGCCGCCTACTCCGATTTCCGCCATCCGGATGCCGTCGAGTTCGGCGATTCGATCGAGGAGGACCTGGCCCGCCGGGACTTCACGGTGAACTCGATGGCATGGGGCGCGAGACCGGGCGCAGCCCCGGCGTACGTCGATCCATACGGCGGCGCGGCCGACCTGGCGCGCCGCCTGCTTCGGGCCGTCGGCGACCCCGAGGAGCGGTTCCGCGAGGACGCCCTCAGGATGGTCCGAGCCGTCAGGCTGGCGGCAACACTCGAGTTCGAAGTCGAGGCCGAGACGCTGGCCGCGATAGGCCGCGGCGCGGAGCTCGTGAGCCACGTCTCCGGCGAGCGCCTGCTCACCGAGCTGCTGAAGTTGCTCGGTGCCCGCGAGCCCTCGGTGGGACTGCGGCTGATGGCGAGCTCGGGGCTGCTCGCGGTGATCGCCCCGGAGCTGGCTCGCCAGCGCGGGCTCAGCCAGAACAAGATCGAAGGCGAAGACCTCTGGAATCACACCCTCCGCACCGTCGATGCGGCGCCCGACAGGCAGGTAGTCCGGCTGGCCGCCCTTCTCCACGACGTCGGCAAGCCCGACACCCTGGCCGACGGCCACTTCCACGGCCACGAGTCGGTGGGGGCCGCGATGGCGCGAGACCTGCTGGCCCGTCTCCACGCCCCGCGCCTCCTCCAGGAGCGAGTCGCTCATCTCGTGCTCCATCACATGTTCGCGTACCAGCCCGGCTGGACCGACGCGGCCGTCCGCCGGTTCATCCGAAAGGTGGGACCGGGCTGCATCGACGATCTACTGGCTCTCCGAGCGGCCGACAACGAGGGCAGCGGCCAGCCCGCCGACTCGGGCCATCTGGCCGAGCTGGCATCGCGCGTAGGAGCCGAGCTTGCCGCCGATGCCGTCCTCGGCCGGCACCAGCTGGCCGTCAACGGCAACGATTTGAAGTCCGAGCTGGGCCTGCCGCAGGGCCGCCTGCTGGGCCGCCTGCTGGACGAGCTGACGGAACGTGTCGTCGCCGAGCCGGCGCTCAACGATCGAGCGATCCTGCTCGATCTGGCCCGCCAGGCGGTCCTCGATGGCCGCTTGGCCGAGCATCTAAACTCGTGATGCCAATGCACGAGAGGGGCTGATGTTCGAGCTGTTGCTCCAGGCGGATCGGTCGTTGTCGGAGGGTCTGCTGGACCAGGCCGAACGAACGTACTGGCAGCTCATCGAGCTGGACCCAACGAACTCGATCGCAGTCGCCGGGCTGGCCCACATCTCGCTGCAGCGCGGCGATGAGCGGCTGGCCCGAACCTTCGCCGATCGGGCCCTCGGCATCGACCCGGACAGCATTGCCGCCCGGCGTGTCATCCAGGCGCTCGAGCAGGGGACGTCGGCTCCAACCGGCCCGAGCCCCCCGGATCTGCAGCTGATAGGCGCCGAGCGGCTGGAGGCCTTGAGCCGGAGGCGCGCCGCCGCGCACGAGGGCGAAGAGGGCGCCGGGCCGACGGGAGCCAAGAAGGGCTCCGCCCGGCCGAAGACCGCGGGCCCGTCTGCCCGTGGCGGAGCCAAGCCCGACGAATTCGAGCCGATGCCGTCGGAACCGCTGCGCGAGCGGCGTCCGGCCGGCCGGCTGGCCGCCGCAGCCGCGGCCCACGAACCGGGCCACACTCGCCACGAACCGCACCGCGCGATGCCGTCGGGACGGCATCTCTTCCAGCCCGAGATGCTCAAGGCTCCGGCCTCCGACCCGTTCTCCGAGGCCGAGATGGCGGCGGTAGTGGCTGCGGTCGACTCCCTTGACGAGACGCTCGAGGCGCCGATCTCCACCGTGCCCGCGGTCGAGGTCGAAGCTCCGGCCGAAGCGGCTGACGAGGCGGTTGTCGAGGCGGCGGTCGAGGTCGAAGCTGAGGTCGAGGTCGAAGCTGAGGTCGAGGTCGAAGCTGAGGTCGAGGTCGAAGCTGAGGTCGAGGCGGCGGCCGATCTTGAACACGTGCTCGAGGCGGTGAACGCCACTGAGGCCCGCGAAAGCGTGGCCCTTCGGCTCGCCCTCCTGTCCCCATCGGTCGAAATGCCTTCGGGGCCGGAAGCTCCTGCCGAGCAAGCCGGCAGTCGTCCGCTCGAGGCGGCCCAGGCGGCCGAAGCGGCCTGGTGGATCGTGGCTCAGCAAGCAACTGGCCGGCCGATCCAAGGCGCCGAGCCGGACCGGGCCGGCGCAGCCGGTGTCGAGAGCGCGGACGAGGCCGAGGCCGGCTCAGCGGCTGGCGCGGTGCAACCGGTCGCCGATGCCGACTCCCTGATGATGACCGAGCCCTATCGTCCGGCGCCCGCAGACTCCGGAGAGCCGCAAGAGGAGGAGCCGTCAGAGGCGGACGCGGAGGTCCAGGCCCTGCGCGAGGCAGTTGAGATCGTCATCGCAGACTCGGGTCAGGCGGGCGCGGCAGAAGACTCCGCTTCCGGCGGCGAAGTTGACGCCGATGCCTCCGAGGCCGATGCCGGCGCGACATCTACACCCTCCGGGCCGGAGGCATGGGCTTCGGAGGAGCCGCCGAACGCCGAAGCGTCCGCGCACACCCCTCGCGAAGCCGAGTCTCAGCCGCGCAGGAAGGGCCTGTTCCGCCGCTTTAGAGGTAGTTGAATGCACATTCTGGTTACCGGCGGTGCCGGCTACGTCGGATCGGTCTCGGTGGAGGCCTTTCTGGAGGCCGGCCACGCCGTCACCGTCCTCGACGACCTCTCGACCGGCCATCGCACCGCCGTGCCGCCCGGCGCGGCGCTCGAAGTCGGCAGCTACGGCGACACCGCGGCCGTCACCGCCCTGCTGCAGCGGCGCGGCATAGACGCGGTCGTGCATTGCGGGGCCAAGTCCCTGGTCGGCGAGTCGATGGCGGATCCGGCGAAGTACTTCCGCGCCAATGTGTCGGGTGGCATCGCCCTGCTCGACAGCATGCTGGCCGCGGGCGTGCGGCGGATCGTCTTCAGCTCCACTGCGGCCACGTACGGGATGCCGGAAAGAACCCCGATCGTCGAGTCGGATCCAGTCCGGCCCATCAGCGCGTACGGTGAGACCAAACGCTGCGTCGAGGCGGCCATCGCCTGGTACGGCCACGGCTACGGCCTCCGGAGCGTGATCCTGCGCTACTTCAACGTGGCCGGTGCCAGCCGGTTGAACGGCGAGCAGCACAACCCGGAGACGCACCTGATCCCGAACGTCCTGCTGACGGCGGAGCAGGGGCGCGAGATGACGATCTTCGGCGATGACTACGCCACTCCCGACGGAACGTGCATTCGCGATTACATCCACGTCGAGGACCTGGCGGCGGCACACCTGGCGGCCATCGAGGCAACGGACCCCGCCGATTCCAGGACGGGCGCCCCAGCGGGCCCGTGCCAGCCCCTCATCTGCAACCTCGGCAACAGCAAGGGCTTCAGCAACCGCGAGATCGTCGCTGCGGCCGAGTCCGTCGTCGGTCATCCGATCGCAGTGAAGATGGGCCCGCGCCGCGCCGGCGACCCGCCCATCCTCGTTGCCAGCTCCGATCGCGCCCGAGCGGAGCTCGGCTGGCGACCGCGCCACGACGGAATCGAGGAGATGATCGGCTCTGCCTGGGCGTGGCGCCGCGCCAATCCGGCCGGCTACGCCGAGTAGACACGCGATCGAGGTCTAGAATCCGCCTATGCCGCTCCTTAATCGCCAGCTCCCGCCGACACCGCCGCTCAACCCAGACGACTGGCGGCCGCAACGATTCGGTCACGGCCGCCGCCCGACGCGCGACGCCATCATCGAGCCGAGCTGGGGCGGGGTCCGCGTCCTGGCCCGCTTCGACGGCACCTCCACCCGGCTCATCGACGAAGACGGGGAGGACTGCACCGTGGAGTTCTCCGGGGTCGCCGATGCCATCACCGGCGCGGCTCGCGCCGGTGAGTTGATCCTCGACGGCTTCCTGTCGGTCGAGCCGACTCAGATCGCGACGAAATCGTTCGGCCGGCGCAACGACGCCCCCACCGCCGGGCAGATGGTGACCCAGCTCTTCGTCGGAAACCGCCTAGCGCGGATGGCCCCGCCCAAGCCCCATCTCGATCCCGACCGGCCGATCGCCTTCGTCGCGGTCGACCTGCTCTCGATCGACGAATCGCGCCTCCTCGACGTCCCACTGCTCGAACGCAAGCGTCTGCTCGACAGCGCGCTCGAGCAGGGAGAACTCGTCCGGATCACGCCGTTCATCCGGCCGCCTCTGGGCAGCTTCGTCGCCACGTGGCGAAGCGCCGGCTTCGGTGGGCTGGCCTTCAAGGGCCCCAACAGCCACTACCTTCCGGACTCGCGAAACGACGACTGGCTGCTCATGCCGATGCCGCCGAGGTAGGCGAAACGCCGGGTGTCCCCGGATGGCGCTCGACGTGGTACGGTGGCCTCGATGCCGTCGAGCGCGCTCACTCCTGCCATCAAGGACGAGATCGCCCGGCTCGGTTGCGCCGACATCATGGTCGGCATCCCGAGCTATCGGAACGCGGCGACTATCGGCCACGTCGTTCGGGCCGCCCAGGCCGGCCTCGTCCAGTACTTCCCGGACCTGAGGCCGGTCCTCGTGAACGCCGACGCGGGCTCTCCGGACGGGACCCAGCGAGTCGTCGTCGAGACCGAACCGCCCGGCTACGTCGAGCAGATCCTGCTCGTCCACCCCACGAACCGCCTGGCGCGAGTCAGCCTGACCTACCCGGAGGTCGACGGCATCGGCGGCAAGGGCGCCGCCCTGCGGACCCTCTTCGAGATGGCCGCGGCGCTCGAGGCCGAGGCGCTCGTGGTCGTCGATTCGGACCTCCGGTCGATCGTGCCGGAATGGATCGAGCTGCTGGCCGGGCCGATCCTCAAGGGCGGCTACGACTACGTGACGCCGCTCTACGCCCGCCACAAATACGACGGCACGATCACCAACACCGTCACCTATCCCGTGACCCGGGCGCTGTACGGACACCGCATCCGCCAGCCGATCGGCGGCGACTTCGCCGTCAGCGGCGACCTGATCCGGCACTACCTGGCCCAGGAGAGCTGGACGCCGGATGTCTCCCGGTTCGGCATTGACATCTGGATGACCACGATCGCTCTCATCGGCGGCTTCGCGGTCTGCCAGACGAGGCTCGGGGCGAAGATCCACGACCCCAAGGATCCCGGCTCGGACCTGGGTCCGATGTTCCGCCAGGTCGTCGGCACGCTGCTGACGATGGCCCGCGACAACCCCGATCGCTGGCTGACGATCACCGGCAGCCACGACGTCCCGGCCTACGGCTTCGAGCGGCTCGTCGATCCGGTCCCGCTGGAGGTCAACACGCTGCGGTTGCTGGCGGAGTTCCACGCCGGCTCCCTGACCCTCGCCGAAACGTGGGGCCGGCTGATCGCGCCGGACAACTGCGAGCGAGTGCTGGCCCTGGCCGCAGAGGCCGGAGCTCTGGCGGAGGCCGCAGCCCATCGCCTCGGCCTTAGCCGCGAATCCGGCGAGGGCACGGCCGGCCGCCCGATGTCGTCGACGGACGAGCTCTCCGACGCCGTGGCCGCCTTCCACTTCCCTGACGACCTGTGGGCCTGCGTCGTTTACGACCTGCTCGTATCGGTCGGTTTCGGCGACATCGAGGTCGAGCGGCTGGTGGCGGCCCTGGTGCCGATCTACTTCGGCCGCGTCGGCAGCCTGGTGATCGAGAGCAGGCGCCTCTCCGAAGAGCAGGCCGAGGAGCACGTGGAGCGGCAGGCCCGCGAGTTCGAGCTGCGCAAGCCGTACCTGGTCGAGCGCTGGCGCGCCGCTGAAGCGGCGACGGCGGCGGAGGCCGCGCCCGCAGCCGCGGCCGCAACGTCCCCCGGGGCCCAGG
This sequence comes from Candidatus Limnocylindrales bacterium, assembly GCA_050010635.1. Classification (GTDB taxonomy): domain Bacteria; phylum Chloroflexota; class Limnocylindria; order Limnocylindrales; family CSP1-4; genus Fen-1039. The sequence continues at coordinate 98,139 of JBEKKR010000002.1, read as the reverse complement.
CCGGAGCCGGGGAACCGACCCGATGACCCGAACGCCGCTCCCCTCGCGGATTCTGATCCCGGTCGCCAACCCGCTGACCGCCCAGGAGCTGATCCGAATCGGCGCGTCGCTGATGGACCGCCGGACGGGCGTGCTCAACGTCCTCGGGATCGTGGAGGTGCCGGAGGGAACGCCCCTCAGCGAAGGCGCCACGCAGGCCCGGCAGGCCCGCCGGCTGCTGCAGCGGGTCCTCGACTACGCCCCCGAAGGCGTCACGATCCACCCCATCGTCCGGATCGGGCGGCGAGCCGCCGAGGGCGTGATCGAAGCCGCGACCGAGTTGGATGCGGACCTGATCGTCTTCGGCTGGGCCGGCAAGCCGGCAAGCGCAAAGCCCGGAGCCAGCGCCGCCGTCTTCTCGCCGACCATCGACGAGGTCGTGCGCGACCCGCCCTGCGACATCGCCGTCATCAAGCAACGCGGTCCCGCCGAGATCCATCGTGTGCTCGTCCCGATCCGCGGCGGCCCGCACGCCGAGCTGGCCCTTCGCTTCGCCGACGCCCTGGCCCATCGCAACGACGCCAAGGCGGTGGCGTTGCACTTCGTGCCGCGCGGCATCGCCGATGGCCTCCGCAAACAATCGGAGCGAGCCCTGGCCCACTTCATCCGCCAGCACGCCGACGGCCAGGTGGAGCAGGCGGTCCGCGAGGCCGCGAACATCCGCAACGCCATCCTGCGCGAGGCCGAGAACGCCGACGTCGTGGTCATGGGCGCCTCCGCGACGCCCGCCACTGCCAACGGCGAAACCTTCCTCTTCGGCGCGCTGCCGGAGGCCATCGCGGCGAGGGCCCACAAGACGGTCATCGTCGTCAAGACGCGCGAGGCGATCGGCAAGGCCACGTTCGAGAAGCTGGAGGCCCGGGCCGAGACGCTGGCGGCGGCCGAGCGAGCAGCCCACGAGGCCCGCTCGATCCCGCTCCGGGTGGAGCGATGGTTCGGCGAATCGAACTTCCACCACCGCGAGTTCGGCGACCTCGATCGCCTGGTCGCCCTCAAGAACAAGCAAGGCCTCACCGTCAGCCTGGTGCTGCCGGCCCTGAACGAAGAGGAGACGATCGGCGTCATCGTGGAGCGCGCCCGGCGCGAGTTGATGGAGCGTCATCAGCTGGTCGACGAGCTGCTCGTCATCGACTCAGACTCCACCGACCGAACCCGTGAGGTCGCCGCATCCGAAGGCGCCCGAGTCGTCGTCCACCAGCAGGTCCTGACTCGCTACGGCAGCTTCACAGGCAAGGGCGAGGCGCTCTGGAAGAGCCTGTACGAGACGAGCGGCGACATCGTCGTCTGGGCCGACACGGACGTCCGCAACTGGCATCCGCGGATGGTCTACGGGACGGTGGGGCCGCTGATCGCCGAGGAGCGGATCCAGTACGTCAAGGGTTACTACCGCCGCCCGATCGTCGAGGGCGGCGTTCTCAAGGAGGGCGGCGGCGGCAGAGTCACCGAGCTGGTGGCGCGCCCGCTGCTCAACCTCTTCTTCCCGGAGCTGTCCGGCCTCATCCAGCCGCTGTCGGGCGAGTACGCCGGGAGGCGGAGCCTGCTCGAGACGCTGCCGTTCTTCACCGGCTACGCGGTCGAGATCGGCCACCTCATCGACGTCGTCGATCGGTGCGACCTCGAGGGGCTCGGCCAGGTGGACCTGGAACGGCGCATCCACCGCAACCAGGAACTGGAAGGCCTCTCGCGGATGAGCTTCGTTATTCTCCAGGCCGTAATGAAACGGCTGGAGGAACGGCGCAAGACGCGGCTGTTCGCCGAGCTGGGCTCCACGATGAAACTCCCGCGGTCCGGCCACGGCCGGCTGGGCTTGGAGGTGATCGAGCTGGCAGACCACGAGCGGCCGCCGATGATACGGATTCCCGAATACCTGGAGAAACGCCGCGCGGCCGGCGGGCTTGCTGTGAGCGGCAACGGCGCGGCCGCCGGAGCCGCCGTCGGGCCGGAGCTCGCCGCCGAATCGGGCGAGGACGCCGAGGCCGTGCCTTCGGGTGCGGGCTCTTCGAGGGCGGACTCGTGAGGAGCCATCGCGGAGACACGCTGCGCGTTCTCCTCGCCCCGGATTCGTTCAAGGGTTCGCTGTCATCGGTGGAGGTGACGCGGGCCCTGGCGGAGGGCTGGGCGCGGGCTCGTCCGGACGACGAGTTGATCCTGGCTCCGCTGGCCGACGGTGGCGAGGGCACTCTTGCCGCCATCGCCGAAACGGGCGGCTGGGAGTGGCAGGAGTGCCCGGCCCAGGACCCGCTGGGCCGGCCGCTCACCGCGCGCTGGCTGCTCTCCGCCGACGGAGAGCGGGCGGCCGTGGAACTGGCCGAGGCCTCCGGCCTCTCGCGCCTGCCTGACGGCGAGCCGCGCAGCCCGCTCGCGGCATCGACGGTGGGGACCGGCGAGGTGTTGATGGCCGTCCTCGACGCGGGCGTTCGCCACGTCCTGCTGGGCGTGGGCGGCAGCGCCACCACCGACGGCGGCTCCGGGCTCCTCCACGCCCTCGGCGTCTGGTATCGAGGAAGCGCCGGCGGGTGGCTGCCCGGGCCGATTCCCGATCTGGCGGCCGTGGATCTCTCGTCGGTGGATCTGCGACTTCGCGAGCTGGACATGCGCATCGCCTGTGACGTGACCAACCCGCTGCTCGGCGAGCACGGCGCGGCCGCCACGTATGCCCCTCAGAAGGGGGCATGGCCGGAGGACGTGGTCGCCCTCGAGACGTGGCTGACCCACTACGCGGACCTGCTGGAGCAGGCGGCCGGAACCCGCGCCCGGGAGGTCCCGGGGGCCGGCGCCGCCGGCGGGACGAGCTTCGGGCTGCTCTGCCTGGCGCCCCGAATGCGCTCGTTCGAGCTGGTCCCCGGCATCGACGTAGTGATGCAGGAGACGGGCTTTGACGAACGGCTTGCCACCGCGGACCTGGTCATCACCGGCGAGGGCCGGATCGACGAGCAGACCGCGTACGGCAAGACGGCCCTCGGAGTGGCCCGGCGAGCGGCCGCCGCCGACGTACCCTGCCTGGCCATAGGCGGCGGGGTTACACCGGAGGGCGTCGCGGCGCTGGCCGAAGCTGGGACGCTGGCGGTGCCGGTGCTGGATCGGCCGATGACGCTCGAAGACGCGATGAGCCAGGCCGGGCCGCTCGTCGCCGCCGCGGGCGAACGGCTGGCGCTCATGGTGGAGCTCGGGACTCTTGTCGGCGAGCGTCGCTCGGCTCGCCGGGCCATCGGCGGGGCCGCCACGTGACGCCGTCTCGCGGGGCCCCGGCCAGGGGCAAGGCGGCCGCCACTGGCAAGACCACGGCCACGGGCAAGACCGCGGCGAAGGGCAAGGCCTCCCCCACGCGGCGCCGGGCGCGCCCCGATCCGGACCAGGCTGCCCGTCGATGGGCCGCCCAGCTCGAGAAGAAGCGGCCCGGGCTGATTCCGTTCGTCCTCGACCGCCTCGCCGAGGTCGCCGGCCGGCCCGTCTGGCAGCGCCGCCTGGACCCAACCAGCGAGCTGGTCCTGACGATTCTCTCGCAGAACAGCGCCGACACGAACGCCGAGGCGGCTTTCGCGGCGATGAGAGACGCCTATTCGTCCGCGCCCTTGGCACCGGGCGCCTCGGCCGAACCGCGGCACTTCGCGGGCTGGGGCGGCCAGGGTCTGCCGGACCTGCCGCCGCCGGACTGGGCCGCCGTTGAGGCGGCGCCGATCGCCGAGCTCGTGGACGTCATCCGGCCCGGCGGCCTGGCCAACCAGAAGGCGCCCCGCATCCAGGCCGCGCTGCGCGCCCTGGTCGCCAACGGCGGCGGTTACTCGCTCGAGTTCCTGGCCGAGAAGCCGCCCCTGGAGGCCCGCGACTGGCTTGCCGCGATCCCGGGGATCGGCAAGAAGACAGCCTCGGTGGTCCTGCTCTTCAGCTTCGGCCTGCCGCTGATGCCGGTGGACCGGCACGTCCACAGGGTCAGCCAGAGAATCGGCCTGATCCCGCCGAAGGCCGAGGCGGACGCGGCCCACGACTACTACCTGGCAATGCTCCGGCCGGACGAGATATTCGAGGCCCACGTATCGCTGATAAGCCACGGCCGGAGGACCTGCCACGCCCAGCGCCCCGACTGCGAGCACTGCCCTGTGGCCCCGCGCTGCCGCTACTTCGCGCCGGACGCTCTCTGACCGCGACGCCGAGTATCTCCGTGGCATCCGTCGGCGACGGTTACTGTCACGCCGCAGCCGCCACCGGCCACCTATACTCGGGGCGACGCCCGCGTCGCCGGGCCCTCGGGGGAGGCGAGCTGGAAGATGATCGAGCACCGGCCGCGGCGGATCCTGCTCGTCGACGACGACGCGAGCCTCCTGGTCGTACTGTGCGAGCAGCTGCGCGACGACGGCTACGAGGTGGCGACCGCCCGCGACGGGGCGGAGGCGCTGCGGCGGCTCGAGGCCGGCTGGCCCGACCTGATCCTGCTGGACCTGATGATGCCGCGGGTGGACGGCCTGGCCCTGGCCCGCCAGATCAAGGCAGAGGCGGACCTGCCGATCATCGTCCTCTCCGCCATAGACACAGCGGACAGCAAGGCCCGGCTTCTGGACGAAGTGGCCGAGGACTACGTCTCCAAGCCGTATCACTACCCGGAGCTGAGGGCCCGAATCCAGAGAGTGCTCCGGCGGCTGGGCGATCGGATCCCGCGCCGGTCGCTGGTCCTGGGACCGAACCTCACGCTCGACCTGTATCGCCGGGCGGCCACGGTGGGCGGCAAGGAAGTCCGGCTGACGCCGACGGAGGCCCGCCTCCTCCAGCCGCTCGCCGCCAACCTCGGGGAGACCGTCGGCACGGAGACGCTGCTCTCGCGCGGCTGGGCCGACACCGACGAGGCCGAGCCGTCGTACGTGTGGGTTTCCATGCGCCGCCTGAGGCAGAAGATCGAACTGGACCCGGACCGGCCGGCCCACCTGGTGACCGTCCGCGGCGTGGGCTACCGCCTCGTACCGAGCGGCGACGATGCCTGACCGCCCGGACGACCACGACGCCACGTCCACCGGGTCCGCTGCCGGCGGCACCGGTCCCTCGCTCCGCGCGCTGCTCACCGCCGGGCTGATCGCGGCGGCGGTGCTGCCGGTGGCCGTCTTCGGCGGCATCGTCCTGGCCGCCGGACTCTACACGGAGTCGCGCTTAATGGTTCCTCTCGTGATCGCGGCCGTGGTCGGGGCAGCCTTCTTCGGCCTTCTCGCGGCCGCCGTCGCGGTTTCCAGCCTGACGACGCCCCTGCGCCGCATAACGACCGCCGTGGAGCGCGTCGCCGCCGGCGAATCCAGCCCGCCGATTCGGATCACCGGCGACGACGAGCTGGCCCGCCTCGCGGAGAGCCACAACCGCATCGCCGCCGAGGCCGGGCGGCGCAACCGAGAGCTGGCGGCCCTGCTCGGTGCCATCGCCACGTACAACCCGGCCCAGGGCATGACGGCGCTGGCATCGCGAGCCGAAGGGGACGCCTGCTCCATTTACGGCCTGATCGACTGCCGCCTCCAGCTCGTGGACCCGGCCGACGTCCTCGCGGAGGAGACGATCCCCGGCGACCCGCGACCCGTGCGCGTCGTCGTGCGAGCAGGCAGCGAGACGCTCGGCGTCATGACCGGCCATCTGCCCGCCACCCGGAACTGGGAGCGGGCCGACCAGGATCTGCTGGACCTCTTCGCCAGCGAGGTGGGCGTGGCCTTGCGGAACGCCGAGCTGTTCGGCCAGATCGAGAGTCAGAACGAGAGGTTGCTCGAGCTGGACGCCGCCAAGGACGAGTTCCTGCGAGGCGTCAGCCACAACCTCCAGACGCCGCTCACCAGCATCCGAGCTTACGTGGACCAGCTGCGGGCCGCATCCGGCGAGGCCGGCCGGGACCGTCGGCTTCAGATCGTGGCCGAGCAGGCCGACCGCCTGACCCGGCTCGTGCGCCAGCTCCTCACTGTCACCCGGCTGGAGGCCGGCGTCCTGCGGCCCGAATCCGAGGTCATCGCCATGGGCCCGCGCATCCGCCGCGCCTGGGAGGCGCTCAACGCCACGGAGGCCGGCTTCGAGTTGCGCGACATGGCCCCCGGCTGGCTGGCCGTGGCGGACCCGGACGAGCTCGACCAGGTCCTGTGGGCGCTGCTGGACAACGCGGTCAAGTACGGCGGCCGCGAGGGCAAGGTGGAGGTGGAGATCCAGGCCGACGAGACCATCGACCGGATCCACGTGACGATCTTGGACCACGGGCCGGGCGTCCCGGAGGCCGATCGGGAGCGGCTCTTCACGCGCTTCACGCGCGGGGCGGCCCAGGCCAGCGACGACGGCACCGGCCTGGGTCTGTACGTGTCGAGGCAGCTCCTCCGGACCATGGGCGGCGAGCTGTGGCTCGAGCCCGCCGGGGAGGGGCGAGGGGCGGCTTTCACGCTCTCGCTGCCAGGCGAGCGGCCCGGCGACGACAGCTGACCGGCGGCCGGCCCGACGGATCCTCGAGCAGCCCGCCTCGGGCGCCGCCGACCAGGCCGGCACGGAGAGCTGAGATGCCGCGGACGAGACGTAGCAGCACCAGCGGCGGGGCGCTGCTTCATCTCGGCCTGATCGCGACCGCCCGACGCGGAGGGTTTCAGCGCCCGGGCTGAGTCGGCAACTGGCGTCGAACGGCCACCACTCGCTCGAGGTCCAGGTCTGCGACGACGATGCCCGGCCCGTCCGGAGCCTGGGCGATGACGATGCCCCACGGATCGACGACCATGCTGCGGCCGTGGGTCGGCACGCCGCCCCCGCTGCCGCATTGAGCCGGCGCGATGACGAAAGCGCCGTTCTCGATGGCTCTGGCCCGCAACAGCACCTCCCAGTGGTCGCGGCCGGTGGCCTCCGTGAAGTTGGCGGGGACGGCCATGACCACGGCCCCGTCGGCGGCGAGTTCGCGGTACAGCTCCGGGAACCGGAGGTCGAAGCAGATGCTCAGCCCGAGACGCACGTCCACTTCCGGGGCGATGCCCTCCATGCAGGCGACGACGCTCGCGTCGCCCGGCGTGATCCGAGCCGACTCTCGATCCGAGGGCCCGTCTTCGATGGCGACGTCGAAGAGGTGGCGCTTGCGGTATACGGCTTCGATCTGTCCGGCCGGGTCCAGGAGCACGGACGTGTTGTAGGGCCTCATCGGATCGGTCGAGCGTTCGGCCAGGCTGCCCAGCAGGATCCAGCAATCGAGCTCGCGAGCCAGTTCCGCGAAGGGCTCCGTCAGCGGACCGGGCAGGCCGCTCGCGGACTCACGGAACCCCGCCACCGGGCCGCGGTAGTGGAACATCTCGGGCAGGGCGATCAGGCAGGGATTGCTCGCGCCCGCCAGCCGGACCAGAGCCGCCGCACGGTCCAGGTTGGCGGCCACCTCGTGGTCCGCGGCCAGCTGGACGAGGGCAACCCGGAGTCTGCTCATGCGTGCGCCACTCCCCTTGAGGCGGGCCCCGCGGATGCCGGCCCGGCGAGTCGATGGTACGCTCCCGGCGAGGAGGATTCATGACAACGCCGACCCGAGAAGACGCCTGGAATCTCCTGACCGAGTGGACGCCGGGCGAGGCGCTCCGCAAACACGGTCTCGCCGTGGAGGCTGCCGTCCGCTGGTACGCCGAGCACCGGTTCGGGATCGTCGAACCGGAGCTCCAGACATGGTGCGCCGCGGGCCTGCTTCACGACTTCGACTACGAGCGCTACCCGGAGACGCACCCGATGCGCGGGGCCGAGGAGCTGCGCAGCCGGGGCTATCCCGATGACGTCGTCGAGGCGATCCTCGGCCACGGCGACCATACCGGCGTGCCGCGTGTGAGCCTCCTGGCGAAGACCGTCTACGCGTGCGACGAGATGAGCGGCTTCGTGATCGCGGTGACGTACGTCCGCCCCAACCGGAGCCTGGACGAGGTCGATGCCCGCGCCGTCGTCAAGAAGATGAAGGACAAGAGCTTCGCCCGGCAGGTCCCGCGCGACCAGCTGCTCAAAGGCGCCGACGAGCTGGGCCTTCCATTCGAAGAGCACGTCGCCAACGTCATCGAGGGGCTGAAGACGATCCGCGAGACTCTCGGCCTCTAGTCGGTCGGGCGCGGCCGGCCCGCGAGCGGATCGGCTCCGGGGATCAGGCGCGGTCCGAGACCACCGGCACGCCGGGGAAGGCGAGGGCTTCGTCGTCGCTGGCGCGAACCCAGTCGAGCATGTCGCGGTTGACGATGAGCGTGCCCACGTCGCGGAGCTGGAGAGACCCGTGACTGACGAAGCCGATGGTGGCGTCGGAGAGCGGGATCATCGGGCCGCGCGAATGGAGATGCGGCAGCGGCAGCTGGCCGGGCAGCGAGTGGAGCAACCCCAGCGCCGTGTAGGGCCCGAGCTGAACCTGGAGCCGATGGCGGATGGTGTGGATTCGCCGTGTCACTTCACCGCGGGCGCCGGACGTTTCCACCGCGTACAGGATGGAGCGGTCGACCTCGCCGTCGCCGAGGTTGACGACCGTCTCGTCCTCGAAGCTCTCGACGTAGGTCTCACGGATCACCACCGACTCGGACCGGTTGAGAACGTCGGTCAGCCGGTCGCCCTCGCATTCGACATAGCCGATGAACCGGCGACCTTGGGCGTACCCGATGAACGGGATGAGCACGCAGCCTCCATGGATAGCGAGTGACGGCCTGTCGGGCGCCGATCGAAGGTGCCCGCAGGTTACCGCGTCGCCCTCGACGATATAGTCACACGTAAGTACCGGTGGCCCTTTTCCGCGCTCACCAGAGTGCCCCCGACCGCACCGCCGGTCCTGCCCCTCGAACCTCAGGCTCGGCCGCTGTTCAGGCTCCCGGTGTCGACGACCTCGAAGTCGGCCCCCCCGTCGGGTCTTGCAGCGACCTGCATTCTCGGGGGCTGAGGCCGTTCCGCCGACCGGGGCTAGACTTGGAGCCAGCCAGGTGCACGTTTCATCCGGAGGTCACGCTGTGAGCACGGGCGCGCCCGGAACCGACTACGAAGCCATCGTCGAGGCAGCCGTCGAGCGTGCCCTCGCCGGGCTCGATCTCGAGACGAAGGTCCGCCTGCTCACCGGCGTCGACCACTGGGCGACGCACGCGGCCCCCCAGGTCGGCCTGCGGCAGGTCGTCACCTCCGATGGGCCCGCCGGAGTGAAGGGCAGCTCGATCGGGCACGACGAGACCACCACCAGTCTGCCCAGCCCCACCGCCCTGGCCGCCAGCTGGGACGAGGAGCTGGTCGGCGAGGTCGGGGCCCTGCTGGCCGGAGAGTCGCGGGCCAAGGGCGTGGACGTGCTGCTCGGCCCCACGATCAACCTCCACCGCTCCCCCCTTGGCGGACGCCACTTCGAGCAGTTCTCGGAAGATCCGCTGCTGACCGGCCGGATCGCGACGGCCTACGTGCGCGGCCTGCAGACCCACGGCGTCGGTGCCTGCCCCAAGCACTACGTCTGCAACGACTCCGAGACGGAGCGCCAGACCCTGACGGTGGAGGTAGACGAGCGGCCTCTACGTGAGCTGTACATGGCCCCGTTCGAGCGGACGGTCCGGGAGACAGGAGCCTGGTCCGTAATGGCCGCGTACGGCGGCGTGCGCGGCTCACCGATGACGGAGAGCGACCTGCTGCGGGACCCTCTCAAGGAGACCTGGGACTTCGACGGCCTGGTGGTGAGCGACTGGTACGCCACCAAGACCACGGTTCCGGCCGGGCGAGCCGCACTGGACCTGGTCATGCCCGGCCCCGGCGGGCCGTGGGGCGACGCGTTGCTGGCGGTGGTTCGCCGCGGCGAGGTCGGCGAGGCAGCGATCGACGCCAAGGTCCGGCGGCTGCTACGGCTGGCGGCCCGCGTGGGCGCCCTCGAGGGAGTGCCCGCGGCAACGGCCGCGGCCGTTCGCCCGCCCCAGGCCGAGGTGTCGGCACTCGTCCGGCGAGCCTCCTCGGCCGGGTCCGTGCTGCTGAGCAACGACGGCATCCTGCCGCTCGCCGCCGGGGAGCTGCGCCGGCTGGCGGTGCTCGGCCCGAACGCGGCCGTGCCGCCCGGCCAGGGAGGCGGCAGCGCGAACCTGCGGCCGAACTACGCGGTCACCCCGCTCGACGGACTTCGGGCGGCGCTGCCTGGCGTCGAGATCCTCGCCAACCCGGCGGATCGGGTGAGGCCCGGCTGGCAGCCGGTGGCTCCGGACGAAGTGCTGCTCCCCGCGGCGGCGGGCGCGGCGCCCGGGGCTCCCGGCATCCTGGTCCGGATCCTGGACGAAGCCGGAGCGGGCGGGCCGATCTCGCCGACGGCAAGCCTCGCCGGCGAGATCGGACCAGAGGTGCGGCGCGAGACCCGTCCCGACGGGCGCCTGATCTGGGGCGGCGACCCGGTCCTGGCCGGGCCGTCCGTGCTGGAGATCTCGACTCGAATCGTTTCTCCGCTGAGCGGCAGGCACCGGATCGGCCTGGCGGCCCGGGGGCGAACCGCGCTCTGGGTGGACGGCCAGCTCGTGGTCGAGGAGGGCGAGCCTCCGGAGTCCTACGAACTCGACGGCATCTGGAGCGAGCCGCCGTACCACGTGGCCGAGATCGAGATGCAGGCCGGCCGGCCCGTGGAGTTCCGGGCGCGTTGGCGCAAGTTCTTCGACATCGCCCATGTCTCCATGTCGCTCTCTATCGAGAAGCCGGGTGTGGCGCCGGCCGAGGCCCTGGCCGAGTCGGAGAGGCTGGCTGCCGGGGCATACGCGGTCGTGCTCCTCGTCGGCACAACGGACCAGGACGAGAGCGAAGGCCGCGACCGCAAGTCGCTCTCCCTCGACCCGGCCCAGGACGAGCTGGTCCGGCGGGTGGCCGCCGCCAATCCGCGGACGATCGTGGTGGTTGCGGCCGGCTCTCCGGTGGAGATGCCCTGGCGCGACGACGTCGCCGCGATCCTGTTGACGTGGTTCCCCGGCCAGGAGGCCGGCAACGCCCTGGCCGACATCCTCCTCGGCAGAGTGGAGCCGGGCGGCCGGCTGCCTACAACATGGCCCGCCACCATGGCGGACGTTCCGGTCCTGGACACGCAACCGGTCGATGGCCGGCTCGAGTACGCCGAGGGTCTTCACGTCGGCTACCGGGCGTGGCTGCGGGCCGAGACGGCCCCGGCCTTCCCGTTCGGCCACGGCGGCGGCTACACCACCTGGACCTATCTGGACGCGGAACCGGAGCCGGCCGGCGGCTCGCCCGCCGTAAGGGTCAGCCTCCGCAACTCCGGCGCCAGGCATGGCCGTGAGGTCGTCCAGCTGTACCTGGCTCGCCCGGACAGTTCGCTCGAGCGACCGCTGCTCTGGCTCGGCGGCTTTGCCGCCGCGGAAGCGGGGCCCGGTCAGACGGTCGAAGTCGTCGTACCGGTGGATCGCTGGGCGCTCCGGCACTGGGACGAGCCGGCCGGCGGATGGGCGGTCGAGCCCGGTCGTTTCGAGGTCCGCGTCGGTCGCAGCGTCGGCGACCTCCGACTGGCTACCGTCATCGACGTCGAGGCCTAGCCAACCTTGGAACCGACGACGGCTGCCGTCGGTCGCTCCGCGGACCCGGGCATCCGGGCAACCTGGACCGCGTATGCATACCTGTCCGTCTGGGGCTACGTCCTGTATGGCCTGGGCAACGCCACGCCGTATCTGCGCGCGGACCTTGCGCTGACGGACTTCCAGGCCGGCCTGCATGCATCCGCTCTGGCGGTGGGCGTGCTCATGGCCGGAGTCACCGCCGACCAGGTCGCCCGCTGGGTCGGTACGCGCTGGCTCCTGGATCTCGCCGTCGCCTGCCTGGTCCTTGCCCTCGGGCTCGTAGTCCTCGCTCCGAACCTGCCCGTCTCTCTGTCCGGGGCGCTTCTGATCGGGTTCGGTGGCGGGTTGCTCGGCACGGACATAAACGTCCGGCTGATCCGCCCCGACGGGGTCGAGACGCGAAGGGTCATGGGCCAGGCCAACGCCCTCTCGATGGTCACGGCCGCAGCGGCGCCGGTGGCGATCGGCCTTGCGGTCGCCGGGCTCCATGCCTGGCGGTTGGCGCTGCTCGTGCCGGTGGCGGCATTCCTCGCCCTCGCCCTGATCCGGCCTCGTGCATCTGAGGCACGCAGCTCGGTCAGACCTCCCCGGATGAGACTGCCGGCCGCGTACTGGTTCGCCTGGCTTGTGCTGGTCCTGGGCGTCTCGATCGAGTTCTCGTTTGTCTTCTGGGGCTCGACGATCGTGGCCAACCGGACCGGCCTCTCCAGCGCCGACGCGACTCTCCTGGCGAGCCTCTTCGTGGCCGGGATGTTCACCGGCCGCGCGGCCGTCGGCCGTGGGTTTGGAGCCGGACGCGCCCCGCGCGGCATACTGGCCGCCGGTCTGGTCGTGGTCCTCGTTGGAGCGAGCCTGGTGTGGGTGTCACCGCTTCCCGTCGTGTCCGGGATCGGACTCTTCGTCGGCGGCCTCGGCCTCGCCCCGGTGTGGCCCGTCGGGCTCACGGTAGCCCTTAAGAGCGCGCCGGCGGCTCCCCTTTCGGCCGCGGCCCGCTCCACGCTCGCCTCCGGTACCGCGGTCCTTCTCGCGCCTTCCGCGCTGGGCCTGGCCTCGGACTTCGTCGGCGTGGCCGGCGCCTGGCCGATAATCCTGGCCCTCGGCTGCGCCGCGCTGGCCGTGCTGGCGGTCACGCCGCGCCCGGCTTCGACGACCTGAGGCCGCGGCGGGCGGCGCGACAGGCCTCCCCGGTCGCAGAGGCTGGCCCACCCGTTCCGCAGGTCGGTCGGTTTCGCCGGCGCCGTTGACCGTCGCCCGAGCGACTCGGAGCATGGACAGAACCCTCAGGCAGGCTCCGAATTGGGGGCAGCTCGAGGAGAGGAGGCGCGAGTTGGACGGGATGCAAGGTGGGGTTCATGGATCGGCCGGACCGGCGGCGCAGTCGATCGTGCCTACTCCGGTGGCCGCGGTGCGGACCGTCGTTCCGCAGCCTCTCCGCCGGATGAGGCCGCGTCGTCGCCGCTTCGTGAACCGGTGCGTGGCGCTCCTTGCCGGCCTCTTCATCGTCGCCGGCTGCAACTCCGCCATTCTTACTCCGACCCCCAGCGGGGCCCTCGCGACCGCCGCGGCCGCCTCGCCCGCCGCGACTCCCGGGCCGAGCCTCGCGCCCGAGCCGCCGACCGCGGCCAACCTGATCCAGGCCGACGTTGTCGCCGGCAAGATCGACGAGCCCACCGGGCTGCTCTACCGCATCGAAGCGATGTTCGGGGCGCCGGGACTGCCAGCCCAGTACGCGTCCGCCCCGGCGACCGAGGACGGCGCCGCAGTGGCCGTTGCCACTTTGAATCTGGACAGCCTGCCGCCTGCCATTCGCGACCAGGTCCTGCCCTTCGTGGTCCGGCCCACCGATTCGCGGAGCGCCTTTCACGGCAGCGGCGCGTCGCCTACGCTCCACGACCCTGTGGGCCTCGCGGCAGTCCGCCTGCCGGCCGCCCTCGGGGATCCCGCCGCAGCCGATGTGACCTGCGGCTCGAACGGCTGGGCTTCCATCAGCTCGTCGAAGATCCCGGTCACGGTCTGGGGGCAGTGCGGGCAGGGCTTCAATGACGGCGATCTGACGACCGCTCTGGCCGGGATAGAGGCGGTCTATGGCGGCGAGGTCGCGGTGATGGGCAAACCTCTCCCCGACTAGGGCACCGCCGATGCCGGCGGGTCCACGAACATCGACATCTACCTCACCTCGAGCTGCGTCACCCGGAACACGATCTGCAGGGGCGCCAACGGAAACCTCGGAGTCGCCTACCCCGCGCAGAAATGGGTCATCGAAAACGGGATCAGGAAGGGGAGCGGGTTCATCATCATCAACCGCGCCAACACGAGTGCCACGGCGCTCAAGGATCTGGCCGCCCACGAGATGTTCCACGTCCTCGAGTTCGCCCACAACATCGACGGCATGCTCCAGGGCGACAGCTACTACTGGATGGTCGAGGCCTCCGCCGAATGGGCGGAGGAGCAGTTCGTGCCGGAAGGGCGCGCCCAGTACGTCTACCCGGACTTCAACCGGTTCGAGACGACGGGCCTGGGTCTTACATCGATCGCGAGCACCAACGAGTATTCCTCCTTTGTGTGGCCCTACTTCATGACTCAGCATTTGAACGCCAATGCAGTGGGCTCGGCATGGAAGGCCTTCGAGAACGTGAAGGGCTGGGACGCCCTGAACGCCAAGTTGTCGGGGGTCCTGCCGTTCAAGGACCAGTTCAAGGAGTTCGCGGTCCACGCGTGGAACACCGAGTTGCCGGGCGGCGGCAGCCCGGACCTCATCGCGCCGCGGTTCCAGGCGGGCGTGGACGGGAGCCTGCCGAAAACGAGCCCGGCCACCGGATCCAAGTACTACGGGGACATCCCCGGCGCCCGAAAGATGAGCGACCCGCCCGTCAAGGTCCCCTTGACGATGCCGCCGCTGTCGGCCCGATACGCCGAGCTGGACCTGGAAAACGACGTCCAGCAGCTCATCGTCGACTTCTCCGGTTTGGCGCCCACCACGGCGCTCGACGTGGTCGCCCTGATTCACAACACCGGCGGCCAGTGGGAAAGGAGGGATCTGCCGGCGGGCAAGACGACCTTCTGCATGAGAACGCAGCCCATCGACAGAGTGCTGTTCGTGCTCGCAAATCACAGCTATGCGTCGAGCGACTTCATCAACGGGAAATGGCAGTACCAGCCCCTGTCCGACGCCTGCTCGCCCCGCAGCTTCACGGTGACCGTCGCGAACATCGCCCCGTGGAACTATGCCGGCCCGGGAACCTACTCCGGCGCCGCCCCGATTGATTGCTCGCTCATCAACGGGAAGTGGAACGCCAGCTGGGTCGACGCCCAGGTCGCCGGCCAGACCTGGGGAGTCGACAACGTGTGGGGGGTCAACATCGTCCAGGACACGCCAGACAGGGTCTCGGTCAACACCACCTTCCTGACGGAGGCACGAGCCTGGCAAGTGCTCGCAAACGAACCGGGCGCGTCAGTCCAGATCACGGTCAACGACACGGGCAAGAGCGTGTCGATCACCGCCCACGGCGTCTCCGTGAACGAGAAGGTCGACGCGAAGGTCGAGTGCGCCACGATCCTCCGGGGATGAGCCGGCGTACTCCTCGTCATCGTCGGCGGCTGCCTCACCTTCGGTGACATGCTGCCGGTTGTCGTCTGCCTGGCGCCGACGATCGTCGGGATCGCCCTGCTGGTCCACGCCTGACCTAGAACGGCGCGCAATCGCGGCGTATTGTGGAGTGAGTCGCTTCCATTTACCCCGGGAGGCAGCGCGGAATGCCTTCGCTCCCCCGCAATAACTGCGGTTCGGCCCTTCTGTTCAAGGCGTGCCAGAAGGCGAGGTCCCCGTGAGAGACCGTGTCCCCGGCCTATGTATGTGCGGGAGGGGACGCGCTGCGTCTCCTCCCGCTCCTCTCAGGTTGCCTGCGTAAGGCAGGACAGTCGTTTGCGCCTAGTCCCTATGAGCGCCCCAGCGGCCAGGGCTTCCTCCCTTGTCGCCGTGATCGTCATTGGACCGATCCTGGTCGCACTTCTTCGAATGGCCTCGATCGCAATCCTCGTGGCCGTTGCCCTTGCCCTGGTTGCATTGCACCGGCACAGGCGTACCGGAACCAATGCAGCCGGAGATGGTGCTGCCCGTCATGGTCATCGCCCCTGTTGCCCAGGCGCGGCCGTTAAGGGTTGTGTCGGTAAGGGTGATGGCGCCGCCTCCGAGAATGGTGCCCACGAAGTGCGAGGTCGTCATCGTCACGTCAGCATGAACCCACCAAACCGCGTTGCATGGGTTGGTGCTGACCACCGTGAAGCTGTTGGCCGTGAGGGCACCGACGGCCCTGGCCCCGATTTCAAAGAGCCACGGACCTGTGCCGGTGAGAGTGAGCGTCCCGGTCAACGTCGCGGCCGCGTCGAAACAGTAGGTACCCGGCCCGAGGGTCACTCCGGCAAGCGTACCGGTGAGGACGTGGCAAGGGGTGAGATGGCCAGCGATCCAGGCGTAGTCAGTCCGAAAGGCGGCGTAAGCGCCGGCGGCAACCTGGACCGGGAAATCGCAGTAGGGGGCGGTCAAAGTGACCGCGGTAGTGGAGCTGGAAACGCCCACCGGTCCGGCGACGGTGGAGCCAGTACACGTCAGCCCAGTTCCGTCAGCGAGAACGGCAAATCCGGCTGCCGCACCTGGCCCTGGCGCCGTGGACGCCGCCGCCACCGGAAGTGCGCCGACGAGCAAGGCAGAGCCAGCGAAGAGCAAGGCTATCAGGGAACGTGTTAGCCAGGTCATAAGGGGTACCTCCGAGAAACCTTCCCGCCAAGAGACGGGGCGCCCTTGGCCGCGGGTCGGTCTCGCCAGTGGCTCGGCGCGGTCCCGGCGACCGGAGTGTAGGCCGCGCGTCGAAGCCTCCCGTAGCTGGCCAAGGTATAACCTCCTGCGCGGCCGGGCAAGTGGCATCGTTGTGAAGACCCGCCAATCCGTTGCCAGGCGGCACCAACGATCTGCGGCACATGTCGGGAAGTCGACAAGGTTGTCGGCGCTATGACCTGATGGTGCACAGTTCGCTCGGACCCCGACTCGGCCCGCTTCACGGCTCGGATGCCACGTCCCGGGCCACGCGACAAGAGGCCGCTCCAGTCGCGATCTGGGGGCGATCGCGGGACTATTTCGTAGCCAAACACAGCATACGGGGGACCCGATGAAGCACTCGCTATTGCGTCTGATCGCCCTCACGGCGGCGTTGGCCCTGCTGCTCGCGGGATGTGGCACCTCGGGAACGACCGAGGTGCCGACCATGGCACCCGGTGTGGCCGTGACCGTGGCTCCGGCCACGCCCACGTCGGCGCCGACGCCGACCACAGCCCCGTCCCCGTCCAACGCCCCCGTCGCGTCTCAGGCCCCCTCGGGGCTCGGCCTCTCAGGGCCGTGGAACGGGACCTGGCAGGACACCTCGCCCGACACGTCGAGCGGTACGTTCGCCGTAACCTTCACTCAGACAGGTAATAACCTCTCGGGCACCATCACCGTCAAGGGCACGCCCTGCCTGACCAGTGGAGCCGTGACCGGCACGATCACCGGCGGCACCATTAGCTTTGGGGCCGTGTCGGGCAACGTGACGATCACGTACGATGGCAGTGTCTCGGGCAGCAAGATGCAGGGTACGTATGCCGCGCCGGCGTGTGGCAACGCGAAGGGCAACTGGTCGGCGACTCAGAGCTAGCGCCCGGCCCCGACCCGAGCTGCCGCTGCCATCGCCTTTGGGACGAGCGGTTAGGAGATGACCCATGATCAGCGAGCCACTCGCCAAGCTTCTCATCGCTCAGGTCTCGAGCGAGCTGGGCGCCCACCAGGTCTATCTGGGGATCTCGCTCTACTTCGAACGGCAGAGCCTTCATCGATGGGCCAAGGTGTTCCGTGGTCAATCTGTCGAGGAGGCAGGGCACGCCTCGAAGATCATGGCCTTCCTGGTGGACAACGAGATCGAGTTCGATCTGCCTGGCCTCCCGGTCGCCACCACCCACTACAAGTCGGCGGCGGACGCGGTCGGAGTCGCGCTCGCGAGCGAAATCAAGGTAACCGGTCAATTCAACGTGATGGCTACCGCAGCTCTCGACGCCGGTGACCATCGAGGTTTCCAGTTCCTCCAATGGTTCATCGATGAGCAGGTCGAGGAGGAGCGCACGATGCGCGCTCTGCTTGATCTGCTTGACAGCGGCCTGAACCTCTTTCAGGCCCAGGAACTGCTCGGCGAGGTGGTTGAGGAGTAGGCAACGCTTTCATAGAGCTGGGTAGCGGCACCTCCCAGGGACCCTAGGACCCGCTTGGTCCCGGCGGGCGGCACGGGTGATTGCACTCACACGGGTGATTGCACTCAACAGGTCGAGACGCGCATGCTGGCGCCTCGATGTCCGACCAACCCAAACACCTCCGACTTCTAGTCGTCGACGATCACGAGGTTGTGCGCCAAGGGCTCACAGCCTTTCTCGATCGACACGAACAGTTCGAGGTTGTCGCCGAGGCCGGCACGTGCGCGGAGGCGATCTTGCAGGCGCGGAAGTTCGTCCCGGATCTTGTTCTGATGGACGTGCGACTGCCCGACGCAACCGGGATCGAGGCGTGCCGATTGATCCGCGACGAGTCCCCGGCCATGGCGGTTGTCTTTTTGACGAGTTCGCCCGACGAAATGGACGTCTTGGGCGCCATCGTCGCCGGGGCGCGAGGCTACGTGCTCAAGCAGACTCGATCCCTTGAACTCGTTCGAACACTCGAGGCGGTCGGCCGCGGCGAGTCGCTATTCGATCCGGCCGTAACAGGCGTGGTTCTCGAGCGCATCCGGCGCATCGCCAACGCCACCGACGGCGACGGTTCGAACGACCTATCCGTGCGCGAGCGAGAGATCCTCCCGCTGCTCGCAGAGGGAATGTCCAACAAGGAGATCGCCTCTATCGTGTACTTGTCGGACAAGACGGTGAAGAACCGCGTCAGCTCGATCCTCGCCAAGCTGGGCCTCGACCGGCGGACGCAGATTGCTGCCTTTGTGGCGCAGCATGATGTACGGCGGCCCGAGGACTAGCCTTCGGAGGCCCACACGATCTGCTCATCGTGTGCAGGCGACGGTCCTCTCCGGGTCGCTGGTCGGCCGCCCATCTCACCCAACATACGCTTCGCGGGTCACCGAACAACCCGGCCGGTGCCGCCCAGTCGAGCGGCTGCGTCGTGGCCTGCCGACGCCAGTTATCGCCGCCCCGCGAGGACCGCTATGTCGACGCGTTCTCGATCAGACTCTGCACGAACCTTGTCGGCCACCACCTGGACGATGAAGGGCGGAAGGTACGGGTTGCGGAACCTGCGAACCCCTTCCTCGAGCGCCTGCACGGTCCTGGCCGCGCCCACGACCGCCGCTACGTGCGAGACGATCTGGTCCTGGGTTAGCGGCATGATGTTGTCGCCGACGGAAAGCCTGACGGACTTGTAGCCCTCCCAAGGCCACGGCCACTCGCGCGTCGGGGTTCCCATCTGCACACCTCCTAATCATCTGGCGAGCGCGAGTCTACGACCCGCCCGCTGTTCCGGATGGGACCGTCTCAGCCCACGAGCGCCGCCCGACCCGCTCGACCAGCTCCCGGCTCTGGTTTCGGCGAGCCTCGGCGGCCGTTCGCCTAGGCCTGTCGGCAGGCGCCTGCCGGCAACCCGATGCCCTACGGGGCGAGCCACACCCCGCCGTACCCTATTCCCAGCGACGCCTTCGTGCCGGACGCGGTGTCGAACAGGTCGAGGCTGAACAACTTCGCGTCGTACCGACTCGCGATGGCAGCAGCTCCGTCGGGCGAGATGGCGCCCTGCGCCGAGACACCCTCCTCAAGCTTGGCCGCGGAGCCAGTGGACCCGTCGATGAGCCACACCTGCATGCGAGAGGTCGTGGTGATCATCGTTGTGGCGACGACATGGGTCCCGACGACGCGGGCGGTTCCCGGGAAGTAGCCGGCTGCCGGATCCATGCCCGTGACCGGTCGAACGACCCCGGCCGCGAAGTCGAGCACCTTGAAGTGGGCCGGTTTCGCGAGCGAATCGGTGTCGGTGAAGATCTGGACGGTTCCCGGGTCGCCGAGCGCAACCGGCTGGAAACCGGCAAGCTCCGTCAGCACGCCAGCGGTTCCAGCTGCCGGGTTCACCAGGACCCACTGCTGCGTGGCGCTTGCATCCTTGTAGCCCACGATGGCCTGGGCATGGCCGACCGACCAGGTGATCCGCGTTATCGTGTCGATCGTCGCGGCACTAGACACGAGCGTGGCTGTGCCCGTCGCGACGTCAACCAGGCTGATCCCTTTCGCGTCCACCACCAGCAGGTGGTTCGCGTCCTGCGCGAATTCCGGTCTCAGGACGCCGCCGGCGGTGAGCACCTCGTGGCTGTCGCTGCCGTCGAGGCTCTCGGTCACCACCCTTGTGGTGGCACCCTCGCGCACGGTGTAGACGAGGCGGGTTCCGTCGGGCGAGAAGGCTAGGCCGCCGGCCTTGCCGCCCCCGACCGGTCGAGCCACGGCCGGCACCCCGGTCCGGACCAGCGTCAGATCTGGGGTATACGCCTCCAGCGCCGTCTCGCCGGGACCGAACGTCGGGGCGATCAGGCTCTTGACGCCGAGGGAAGCGAAGTTCTGGAATGCGCCGGTCTGCGTGTCGAGGAGGTACGCCGGCGTTCCCGAATTGACGCCGAGCACCCACCAGCGCCCACTGAGAACCAACGGGTGGATGTCCAGCGGACTCGTGCCACCGAAATCCAGCGTCTTCGTGGCGCCGGTGGCGAGGTTGGTGACCATCCACGTGTCCATTCCCTGAATGAGCACCGTCTGGCTGGCCCAGGTCTCGTAGAGCTGCATCGGCTCGTGCGGGAGCGGGACACGTCGAAGCTCGCGGCCGCTGGCATCGCCGACTACCACGACTGCCGCCTTTCGAGGCGACTGCGTCGCACTCGGGATGAGCCAAGCAATCGTCGAGGAGGCCATTGCGGTGGGCGTCGCGCTCGCGGGCAACGGTGAGGCCGGCGGGTTGGTCGAGAGGGCGGGGCCGGGACCCGTCGGGCCTGGGGTGCTCCCACACGCGCAGACGGCGAGTGAGATGGTGACTATGCCGACAGTCAATCGCCGCAAGCGATAGGTGGTGCGCATTGGCTGCCTCCCGAGGGCCAGCAGTACCCCTGGCCTGTTAGCTAAATGTAACTCCGATCGCACCACGTCGAGCCGCGGCTGGAACGTTTGAAGGGTCTGCGCTCGGCCTCGCGACCGCGGGTCTCGTCGCCGGCGGCAGCGTGGCAGGTGCGTCCCCGGCGCCTACGGCCGTGACGGTGTGTCCGGCCCAACTTTCTCGGTCGGACCCGATGCGAGTGAGCGCGGTAGTGCGCCAGCGCTGGCGAATGCACGTCAGGCCGGATCCGAATCAGGCAGTCAGCCACCACGGTGGACGACTCCCCGAGGGAAAGAGTGGAGCCGACACTCGGATTCGAACCGAGGACCTGTTGTTTACGAAACAACTGCTCTACCGCTGAGCTATGTCGGCGCGACCGGGATGGTATCACGCGCGCGAACCGGTCAGCGATGTCGGCGCGTCGAGGCGGGATTCTCGTTCGATTGCGAGCGGGATTTGCCGAGTCCGGGCGGCAGACGGGTGCCAACTCCGGACCTGCAATGGTATGCTTCATTCGATTGCATGCAGTATTCGGAGCTGCCGCGATGCCGTCAGTGGGGAAGTCAGACGTGCCAGAAGCCTCCGTCAAGGTCGGCCATCAGCCATCAGGTGTGATCTCCCCGCGCTTGTACGGCCACTTCGCCGAGCACCTGGGCCGGTGCTGCTACAACGGGCTGTGGGTCGGCGATGACGCGCCCGGCGCCTCGGCTGTCGATGGCTTCCGAGCGGACGTCGTAGCCGCACTCACAGAGCTGCCCGTGCCGCTCCTACGCTGGCCCGGCGGCTGCTACGCGGACCATTACCACTGGCGCGACGGGATCGGGGCGCCGGAGTCGCGACCTACCACTCTCAACACCTCGTGCGGCCAGCTCGAGTCCGACAGCAACAGGATCGGGACGCACGAATTCATGCGCCTGGCCGAGCTCCTGGACGCCGAGCCGTACCTGGCCGTCAACGTCGGAACCGGCTCGATCGAGGAGGCCTGCTCCTGGGTCGAGTACGTCAATGCCGACGTGGACACGAGCTTGACGCGGCAGAGGGCCGCCAACGGTCATGCCGGGGCATGGGGCGTCGGGCTGTGGGGCATCGGCAACGAGACCTGGGATTGCGGTGGCCGTTTCGACGCGGCGGCCTACGCGGACGAGTACCGGCGCTACGCGACGATGCTCCGCCACATCGATCCGACGATAGAGCTCGTCGCCGTCGGCATGGAGGACGAGCCGCTGCCCGAGTCGATGCTGGACCCGGACTGGAACGTCCATTTCCTCGAGGCTCTTGGGCCGAATGTCGGGCTGGTGGACCACCTGTCGATCCATCGCTACTGGATCCGGGGCGGACCGGAGACCGGGTTCGGCGAGGACGACTACTACGCCCTCCTGACAGAGGCCGAGTCTACGGAGAGCCTGATCGGGCGAACCGCGGCGACACTCGCCCAGTTCGCCCCGGCGGGACGCCGCCCCAGGGTCGCTCTCGACGAGTTCGGCGTCTGGCACCCGGAGGCGCGGACGTGGGGCCCGGGCGAAGTGCCCCGCCGGTCGCCGGTCACCTTCGAGCAGGCGAACACGCTGCGCGACGCGATCGCCGTCGCCATCGCCTTCGAGGGCTTTCACAGGCAGTGCGAGGTGCTGTCGATGGCGAACCTGGCCCAGGTCGTCAACGTCCTTCAATCGGTCATCCTCACCGACGGGGACGCCTGCGTGAAGACGCCGACCTACCACGCCTATGCGCTCCACCGGCCTCACCTGGGAGCGATGGCGCTACCGGTGACGGTCTCATCGGACGCGCTCCTTCCGGGGGGCGGGTCCGCCGTGAGCGCGACGGCCTCGGCGCGAGACGGCCGGACCGCGGTCACCATCGTGAACCGTGACTTCCGCCGCGCGGTCGAGGTCGAGATCGACTGCCCCGGGACCGTCGAACTCGGCCTTCTCCTCTCGGCCGATGAGGCCGACGCGGTCAATACCACCCGACGTCCGGACCGGGTCGCCCCCCGACCCCTGGAGGTCAGGCACTCGGGCGGCGCCGTCACGAGCGCCGCAATACCGGCGCACTCCATGGCCACAATTCAGTACTTCCAGGAGCGAGCAGGATGAAGCCCGTCACGAAGCGGACCGGCAGGGCACGGACCTCAGATGGCAGATAACAACTCCAAGCCCACACGTCGCGCCGCCCCGAACTATGGGGCCGGATCTCCGACAGGAGGCCGACCCAAGGCGCCCGCGGAAGCCGGGAACGACGCTCCAACCGCCCCTTCCCGCTCCACCAGAATCCCGACGATGCAGGACATCGCCAGGGCCAGCGGCGTTTCGCAGAGCACCGTCTCTCGCGTCCTGACGGGGGCACCCACGGTGGTGCCGATCAATCCCGCCACGCGCGAACGAGTGCTCGAGGTCGCGCGCCAGATGCGCTACCGGCCGAACCCGCTCGCCAGGGGCCTCCGCGGGGCCCGCACGATGCTCCTGGGAGTGATCGTCCGCGAGATCACGGACCCATTCTTCGCCGGCGCAGTCGACGCCATCTCGGCCGAAGCGAGCCGACGCGGCTACAACGTCGTCCTCGGCCACGCCCACGGGCGGACGGACGAGGCCATCGCCCTGCGGGCCGTGCTGGAGACCCGGCATTGCGACGCGATCCTGCTGCTGGGCGACACGAGCGACCAGCCGCGCCTTCTCGAGGACCTGCGCGACACGAACATCGACGTGGTAGGCCTGTGGCAGGGGTCCGCCCCGGTGCCCGGGATCTCGACGGTGAGCGTGGACAACCGGGCCGGGATGGAAGCCCTGATGAGCCATCTACTCGGCCTCGGCCACAAACGCTTGGCCTTCATCGGCGGTGGTTTCGGCGAGGGCCGGTTGCTGGGCGACATCGGCGAGAGGCGCGCGGCATTCCTGGAGCTCATGGCCGCGGCGAATCTGCCGGTCCCGGACGGCTACATCTGCGAGATCAAGAACAACCTGAGCGGCGGTGCGACGGCATTCGAGTCGCTGATGAACCTGCCGGTCAGGCCGACCGCCATCTTCGCCTCGACGGACCTGCTCGCCATCGGCGCGCTGCACGCCGCCGGCCGGATGGGCCTGACGGTGCCGGGCGACGTATCGATCGTCGGATTCGACGATCTGCCGATGGCCGAGTACACCAACCCGGCCTTGACGACGGTGCGGCAGCCTATGGCCGAAATGGCCTCCGTGGGGGTTGGGGCCGCGATCGACAAGGACGGCGGCGGAGATACGCCCGTCGTTCAGCTGCTGGTTCCCTCGCTGGTGGTCCGAGAATCCTCCGGACCGCCGCCCGACTCGGCCCGATAGCCCACGCCCCGGAGTCATGGAGGTCGTGAAGATGCGGGCCCTCCGCCTTGTCCGGCCCGGCGTCCTGACTCTTTCGGAGGAGGCCCAGCCGATCCCGGCCGACGGCGAGGTCCTCCTGAGAGTGACCGCCGTCGGGCTGTGCGGCTCGGATGCCCACTGGTACTCCGAGGGATCGATCGGCGACGCCGCGCTCGGGCATCCGCTGGTTCTTGGCCACGAGTTCGCGGCTCGTATCGAGTCCGGGCCGCGGAGCGGCGAGCGCGTGGCGGTTGATCCCGCGGTGCCGTGCCGGCGCTGCCACATGTGCCTCTCCGGTTCGCCGCACCTGTGCGGAGCCCTGGTCTTCGCGGGTCACGGCGTCACAGACGGCGCCCTCAGGACGTACATGGCATGGCCGGAGCGCTGCCTGGTGAGTCTGCCCGAGAACGTCTCCGACGCGGAGGGTGCGCTCCTGGAGCCCCTCGGCGTGGCCCTCCATGCCGTCTCACTGGCCTCGCTGCGGCCGAATGAGTCGGCCGGCGTGTTCGGCTGCGGCCCGATCGGGCTGCTCCTGATCGGGGCGCTGCGGTCGCTCGGCATCGCCTCGGTCGTGGCGACGGACGTGCTTCCTCACAGGCTGGCGGCGGCAACGGCGGCAGGCGCCACGCGCGTCGTGCACGCGTCAGCGCACGGCTCGGAGAGGGCCGAGGTCGTGGAGGCGAGCGGCAAGCGCGGCCTGGACGTCGCCTTCGAGACGGCCGGCACGGACGCCGCCGTCGAGACGGCCATCGCCGCCGTCAAGCCGGGCGGCCAGGTCGTCCTGATCGGCATCCCCTCGACGGAACGGACCTCGTTCCCGGCCGCGACCGCCCGGCGCAAGGAGCTGACCATCTCCCTGTGCCGCAGGATGCTGCCGCGCGACCTCGTCCTGGCGGCAGGGCTGGCCGGCCGGGGCGCGATCCGGCTGGACGCCCTGATAAGCCACCGCTTCGATCTGGAGCAGGGCGAGGCCGCCTTCACGACCCTCGTTGGGCGATCGGGCCTGAAGGTGATCGTCGAACCCTAGGCGGGCCGGGAAGCCGCAGCCGGGTGGGAGTGCCGTCCACGCGCCGGATCGGCGCGCCGGTCACTCGTGAAGCTTGGCCAGGTCCTTCTGGGTCACTTCGGTCGGCATCTTGCCCATGATGATCATGGCCAGGACTTCGTCGGTCGTGACCTCGGTCTTGTTGACCGTGCCGACGAGACGGCCGTGCAGCATGACGCTGATCCGGTCCGCCAGGTCGAAGACGTCGTGGATATCGTGGCTGATCAGGAAGATGCCGATGCCTTCGGACTTCAACTGCTTGATCACCTCGCGAACCTGAGTCGTCTCGGCCGGGCCGAGAGCGGCGGTGGGCTCGTCCATGATCAGGATTCGAGCGTTGAAGTGGATGGCCCGAGCGATGGCGATGGCCTGCCGCTGGCCACCGGAGAGCGACACCACCGACGTCTTGAAGTTCTTGAAGTTCGGGTTCAGGCGCCCGATGACCTTGCGGGTGGCCGATTCCATGGCCGCGTCGTCAAGCGAGCCGAGCCGGCTCTTGAGCTCGCGGCCCAGGAACAGGTTGGCCGCCGCATCCACGTTCTCCGCCAGGGCCAGCGTCTGGTAGATGGTCTCGATACCCAGGGCCTTGGCCGCGCTGGGGTTCGGGATCGCGACGGGCCGGCCGTCGATCAGTATCTCGCCCGAGTCCGCCGGATGCGCACCCGACAGGGCGCGTATCAGAGTGGTCTTGCCGGCGCCGTTGCCGCCGACCAGACCCACTACCTCGCCGGCCCGCAGATCCACGCACACGTCCTGGACGGCGTGCACGCCGCCGAACGCGACGTACATGTTGCGCATCTCGACCAGCGGAGCGGGGCCGGTGGCCACGGTCGCGGCGGTCGCAGCCTGATCAGTCGTTGCCATGCTCATCGTCTTCGCTCCTGGCCTACTTACTAGCGCGCCGCTGGATGACCGCGTCGAGGGCCACAGCGAAGATGAGCACGATGCCGATTGCCACATCCTGCATAGGCGAGTCGACGCCGATCGTGACCATGCCCGACTTGAGGGACTGCATGACCATGGCCCCCAGGACGGCTCCGGGGATAGTGCCGATGCCGCCCGCGAACGAGGTTCCGCCAATGACCGCAGCCGCGATGACCAGAAGCTCGTAGCCGGTGCCGGTGCTCGTAACGCCCGCATCAAGGCGGGCGGTCTGAATGGCTGCGGCGATGGCGCACAGCATCCCGAGGAGTACGAACGTCCCAAGGATCGTGCGCCGCGTGTTGATACCGGCGAGGATGGCGGCTTCGGGGTTGCCGCCGATCGAGAACACGTAGCGCCCGAACGGCCGCCGCGTGGTCAGGAACATCATGCCGAGCGTCACGGCCCCCAGCAACAGGACGGGGACGGCCAGTCCGACCGGGATGATAAGGCCGCCGGGCGGTTCGGTGATCCCGTGTGCGACTGCGTACCTCGTGGCCAGCAGC
The DNA here is from genome assembly GCA_050010635.1 of Candidatus Limnocylindrales bacterium. Classification (GTDB taxonomy): domain Bacteria; phylum Chloroflexota; class Limnocylindria; order Limnocylindrales; family CSP1-4; genus Fen-1039. The sequence continues at coordinate 71,680 of JBEKKR010000002.1, read as the reverse complement.
GGCGGTAGCGGGTAGCTGTTGTACGCCCACATGGCCGCCAGGACGGTCGCGCAGCCGCCGATCATCAGGATCGCCAGCGCCCACTGGGGCCTGACGGGGAAGCCGTATTCACGGCGCTTCCGCCGGCTCGCCAGCAGGGCGTAGACGATGCCGGCACACAGCACCACACCGACAACCCAGGTGAGCACCTGGCCGATCGAACCCTGTGGCAGGCCGCCGCCCAGGACGGAGAAGTTGTTGTCCATCGGGGCGATGGTCTGGCCCTGCTGGACCTTGAAGATGAGGCCGCGCCAGATGAGGAGCCCGCCCAACGTCACGATGAACGACGGGATTCCGACGTAGGCGATTAGGCCGCCCTGGATCGCTCCGATCAGCGCGCCGAGCGCGATTCCGACCGCCAGCGCGATGATGAAGAAGTACCAGACGTGGTAGCCGAGCCCCAGGTTCTGGGGCAGCCAGACGGCCTGGGTCATGGCCATCATGTAGCTGGTAAAGCCCATGATCGACCCGACCGAGAGGTCGATGTTCCTCGACACGATGACCAGGACCATGCCCGTGGCCATGATCGCCACCGGCACGCTCTGAACGGAGACATCGTAGAAGTTGCGCGGCGTAAGGAAGAGCCCGTTGGAGGCAAAGCCGAAGCCAACCCAGATGGCTATCAAGGCAATGATCATGCCGGCCAGCCGGATGTCGACTTCCATCGTCTTTGCGCCCGACTGGACGCCCTTCACCCCGGACCCTATGAGCCGGATCCAGCGCGCCCACGCCGGCGGGGCTGCTTCTGGGGTGGCTGCCTGCGCGTCTCCGCTAACCTGAGTCATCGTCAGCCTCTCGATTGGCCTGGGATCAAAAAGCCGTCGCCGCAATGTTACGCGCCCTGCACCGCGGAGTCCCGGGTGCAGGGCGCGTAGATAGATCGCTTAGCTATCTCAAGCTGCTAGCAGCCCGTGACGGCTCCGGCGGTCACGTCCTTGCAGAGCGTGGCCTTGTCGATCCAACCGGCGTCGAGGACGACCTGGAGGTTGTCCTTGGTGATCGCCTGCGGCTTGATGAGGACCGAGTTGAGGTCGGTCTCCGTTCCGGTCGTCTTGTTCGTGTACTTGAAGATCGTCGACGGGCCGCTGGTCGTGGTGATCTTGTCCATGGTCGTCTTGGCGCAGAGCTGAGCGGCGGCTTCGCCGGCGGCCTGGCCGAGCAGGCGGGCGTCCTTCCAGACGTCCACGGTCTGGGTGCCGAGGGCCACGCGGTTCAGAGCGGCAGCGTCGCCGTCCTGTCCGGAGACCGGAACGGTGCCCGCGAGACCCTGGGACTTCAGAGCGGCGATGACACCACCGGCCATGCCGTCGTTCTCAACGAAGGCGATGTCGATCTTGTTGTTGTTGGCGGTGAGGTACTGCGTCATCTCGTTCTGGGCGTTGGTCGGATCCCAGTTGTCCGTGTAGGTCTCACCGACGTTGACGAGCGCGCCCGTCGGGTCGGTCTTGCCAACATCCGGGAGACCGGCCTGGACCATGCCCGCGCGGAGGAAGTCCGCGTTGGCGTCGGCCTTGTTGCCCTTGATGACGACGAAGTTGCCGGAGCTCTTGACCTTCAGCAGGGCCGCGGCCTGCATCTGGCCGACGAGCACGTTGTCGAACGTGATGTAGAACACGCCCGGGTCTTCGATCAGACGGTCATATGCGATGACGGGGATGCCGGCATTGAGGGCCTTGGTCACGGCCGGCTTGATGGCGGTCCCGTCCTGGGCCAGGATGATCACGACCTTCGCGCCCTGGTTGATCAGAGCGTCGACGTTCGAGAGCTGCGTGTCAGCGGACGACTTGGCGTCGTTCGAGATGTAGGTTGCGCCAGCCTTGGTGAGAGCATCCTTGATCGCCGGCTCGTCCCACTTCGCCCAGCGCTCTTCCTGGTAGTTGTTCCAGGAAACGCCGACGGTGCATGCGGCCACGGCCGGGCCGGTCGGGGTCGCGGTGGCACTCGAACAAGCCGCTGCGGTGGACGCGATGATGGCGGTAATCGCGATGATTGCCGCCGCCTTGCGATGACCGATCATAGATCCTTCCTCCTCTGGAAGTCTCCACTGGTTCCCGAGCTTCCGGATAGCTCCGGAATAGCCGGGCGTCTTCGTCCTGGGTCCGATTCTGGGCTGTCATCCTCCTATCACTCTCGATCCCTTGTCGGTGGGCGATCGATCGACATAGGTGTCCGTTCGCCTCGGCTCATCGGCAGCAACGGGCAGGACGCGTGTCTCGTTGGCCAGGGCCGAACCGATGGTACGCGGTGGCGAGGATTTAGTCGACGGCAGCCCGCCGAATTGCCCCGCACCACGGTCCGGCTCGGCGCCGAGGAGTGACCGGGCTGTTATGCAAACGTTATCTTGCAAACGTTTGTGATAGCGTCTTACATACCAGGCGGTCGTGTCAACTCCCTTGTCACACGCAGACATCAAGGCCCGGCGCGGAGCCGGCAATGGGGGAGTCTCGCAGGGCGCGTCGGATATGATCGCCCCAGCGTGTGCCCGGCAGAATTCGGCCGATTGGACCCGGAGAGAGTCCGGCTACGGGTGGTGAGAGATGGCAACTAGCCGTTCCAGGGTCAAGTCTGGAGCGGCCGCAGCGGTGGTCTTGATCGTCGGAGCCGTGGCCGCCGGCGGGCTGGCCTACGTCAAGCCGTGGGGCCCGAACGCAACCCCCACACCCAGCTGTGCCCCGCCGGCGAACCACCCCGAATGGTCGGTGGCGCGGCGCTGGGATGAGGCCTTGCTCGACGCCATCCGGCGGGCGCTCCCGAACCCGCCCCTCCATGCCCGCAACCTCTTCCACACTTCCGTCGCGATGTGGGACGCCTGGGCCGCGTACGATCCAACGGCCTCCGGCTACCTCGTCAAGGAGAAGGACACCGCGCCGGACGTGGCGGCGGCCAGGAACGAGGCGATCAGCTACGCGGCCTACCGCGTGCTCACGTCGCGCTTCATCAAGTCCGTCGGGGCGGACGTGTCGCTCTCCGAGTTCGACAATGTGATGGATTCGCTCTGCTACCCGCTCAACGTGACGACCACCACGGGTAACGACCCGGCCGCGGTCGGGAATCGCATCGCCAAGGCCGTCCTCGACTACGGCATGAACGACGGCTCGAACCAGGCCGGCGGCTACGCCGACCCCTCGTACAAGCCGGTCAACCCGCCGCTGGTGGTGGCCCAGCCCGGCACGACGATGACGGACCCGAACCGCTGGCAGCCGCTCCAGATCCTGCACATGATCTCCCAGAACGGCATCCCGGTGACCAACGGCGTCCAGCAGAACGTCGGACCCCAGTGGGGCCACGTCAAGAGCTTCGGGCTGCCCGACGGCGGCGCGGCGGGCGTGCCGATCGATCCGGGCCCACCGCCGCGGCTCGGCGACCCGGCGACCGACCAGGTCTTCAAGGACCAGGCCGTCGAGGTGATCCGCGACAGCAGCCTGCTGGATCCCACCTCGCCTGCCACGATCGATATCTCGCCCGGTGCGCGCGGCAACAACAGCCTCGGCAGCAACGACGGCACCGGGCATCCGGTGAACCCCGTTACCGGGCAGCCGTACGCGCCGGACGTCGTCAACCAGGGCGACTTCGGGCGGGTCATGGCGGAGTTCTGGGCCGATGGCCCGAATTCCGAGACGCCGCCCGGCCACTGGAACGTTCTGGCCAACCTGGTGTCGGACGAGCTCTCGCCAAACCTCCGCATCGGCGGCAAGGGCCTGACCCTCGATCGGCTCCAGTGGGACGTCAAGCTCTATCTGGCCCTCAACGGCGCCGTCCACGACGCCGCCATCGCGGCCTGGGGCCTCAAGGGCGCCTACGACTCGGTCAGGCCGATTTCCATGATCCGGTACATGGGTGAGTTGGGTCAGTCGAGCGATCCATCCGGACCCTCGTACAACAAGGAGGGCCTGCCTCTGGTGCCCGGCCTGATCGAGGTCATCACCGCCGAGTCGAGCGCCCCAGGGCAGCGACACGCCGCGCTCGCCGGCCATGTCGGTGAGATCGCCGTTCGGTCCTGGACCGGCACTCCCGCCGACCCGAAGACGCAGATCGGCGGGGTCAAGTGGATCCTGGCCGCCAACTGGATCCCGTACCAGCTCCCGACCTTCGTCACGCCGTCGTTCCCGGCGTGGGTATCCGGCCACAGCTCCTTCAGTCGCGCGGCGGCAGAAGTGCTGGTCGGGATCACCGGTAGCGAGTACTTCCCGGGCGGCGTCTCGGGCTACATCATCAAGGCCGGGTCGCTCAAGTTCGAGGCCGGTCCCACGACCGACATCAAGCTCCAATGGGCGACCTATTACGACGCTTCGGACCAGGCCGGCCAGTCGCGCCTCTGGGGCGGGATACACATCCAGGCCGACGATTTCACCGGCCGGCGCATCGGCTCCCAGTGCGGCAAGACGGCCTGGACCATCGCTCAGCGGTACTACAGCGGGGCGATGGGTTCGTGACCACGAGCGGCTCCGGGCCGGGCGAGCCAACCGGCCAGCGTCGGATGAGCCGGCTCATCCAAAGGATGAGCCGGCGCCGGCTCATCGGGGTCGTTGCGGCCGTGGTGACGATCTGCGTGGTCGGCGCGGCCCTCATCGGCCTGATGGCCACGCGTGGGGGATCGGCCACTCCTACTACCGCCCTCGGCGCGCCCAGCTTCGTGGACGAGACGGCGCCCTCCGGCGTCAGCCAGGTCTACGACGGCAATGAGGCCTTCGCGGTTGGCGGCGGCGTCGCGATCCTCGACTGCAACGGCGACGGCAAGCCCGACATGTACGTCGCCGGCGGGAGCAACCCGGCGGCCCTCTACCGCAACGACAGCCCGATCGGCGGCGCCCTCAAGCTCACGGCCCTGCACGATCCGGCCACGGACCTGGCGAACGTGATCGGCGCCTATCCGATAGACATCGACGGCGACGGCAACGTCGACCTGGCGGTGCTGCGAGTCGGCGGAACCCAACTCCTGCGCGGCCTCGGCAACTGCCGCTTCCAGGCGGGGAACGCGGCGTGGTCGTTCGCCGACGACAACGCCTGGACCTCGGCCTTCAGCGCGACGTGGGAAGGCTCGGCCGGACTGCCGACGCTGGCCATCGGCCATTACCGCCAGCTCGACGCGGCGGGCAAGCCGACCCTCGACTGCGCCGACAGCGCCCTGTACCGGCCGAAGACGGACGCGTCTGGCTACGGCGCGCCGCTCCCCTTGTCGCCCGGCTACTGCACTCTCTCGATGCTGTTCAGCGACTGGGACGGCTCGGGGCGGCGCGACCTGCGGATGACGAACGACAAGAACTACTACTCAAACGGCACCGATCAGCTCTGGCGGATCGAGAGCGGCCAGCCGCTACGCCTCTATACCGACGCGGACGGCTGGGTCTCGATGCAGATCTTCGGCATGGGCATCGCCGGCTACGACGTGACCGGCGACGGCCTGCCGGACTACTACATCACCAGCCAGGGCGACAACAAGCTCCAGACGCTGACCTCGGGTCCGAGCCAGCCGACCTATCGCGACATCGCGGGGAAACGCGGCGTAACCGCAGCCCAGCCCTTCACCGGCGGGGACGTGCTGCCTTCCACCGCCTGGCACCCCGAGTTCCAGGACGTCAACAACGACGGCTTCATCGACCTGTTCGTCTCCAAGGGAAACGTCAGCGCCCAGCCGGACTTCGCCCAGAAAGACCCCAACGACCTGTTCCTGGGCCAGCCGGACGGAACCTTCAAGGAAGCCGCCGACAAGGCCGGCATCCTGAACTACCTGCGCGGCCGCGGAGCTGCCCTGGCCGACTTCAACCTGGACGGCTTGCTGGACCTCGTCGAGGTCAACTACGGGGCGGCGGTCAAGGTCTGGCGCAACGTCGGGTCGGGCGATGCCGCCAGGCCGGTCCAGATGGGCAACTGGCTTGCCGTGGAGGCGGCCCAGCCGGGCACCAACCGCGACGCGATCGGGGGATGGATCGAGGTCAAGGTCGGAGACACTACGATGCGTCGCGAGCTGACGATCGGCGGCGGCCATGCAGGCGGCCAGCTCGGGCCGACGCACTTCGGGCTCGGGCCGTCCGCCGAGGCGCAGGTTCGCGTCCAGTGGCCGGACGGGGTCGTGGGCCCGTGGATCCACGTAACCGCCAACCAGCGCGTGATCATCGATCGGGGCGCCGCCGAGGCGCGGCCCTGGTCCTCCCCCAAGAACTGAACGGAAGGTTCGGACAAATGGCGAAAGCTCGGCTCTCGGAGATCAAGCTGCCTGAATTCGGCATGCCGGCCGAGCGCCCCGAGATTCCATCGGGCCTCTACCCGCGGCGAGTGGCCCGATTGCGGGAGCGTGCTGAGGCCGGCCGCTACGACCGGCTCGTCGTCTGGGCAGACCGCGAGCACAGCGCCAACCTGGCCTACCTGAGCGGCTTCGATCCACGCTTCGAAGAAGCCCTGATGGTCCTTGGGCCGGCCGGCGAGCCGGCGATCCTGGTCGGCAACGAGAACTCGGCCATGGCCGCCGCGGCGCCCCTGGAGATGCGGACGGTCACCTACCAGCACTTCAGCCTGCCCGGCCAGCCCCGGAATGCGACCCGGCCGCTGGCGGAGATCCTGGCCGCCGAAGGCATCGGGGCCGGCAGCCGCGTCGGCGTGATCGGCTGGAAGACGTACCCGAGCCGCGACGCGATGGACGCGCCGGCCTACATCGTGGACGAGCTGCGGCGCCTGACGGGCCCGTCGGGTCTCGTCGAGAACGCGACGGAATTGCTGATCGACGCCGCCGACGGTCTGCGCGTCATCAACGAGGTAGAGCAGCTGGCCGCCTTCGAGTACGCCGCCTGCCAGACCTCGGACGGCGTTCGGCGCATGCTTTCCGAGCTGAAGCCCGGGTTGACCGAGGGCGAGGCGGTTCGGCTCCTGCGCTGGAACGGCATGCCGCTGTCGTGCCACATGATGCTGACGGCCGGCCCGCGGGCGACGTTCGGCCTGGTCAGTCCGAGCGACCGCAAGATCGAGCGCGGCGACCGCTTCACCGTCGGATTCGGCGTCTGGGGCGCCCTCAACTGCCGGGCTGGGTTCGTCATCGAATCGGCGGCCGAGCTTCCCGCCGGGATCGGCGATTACGTCGAGCGGCTGGTCGGGCCCTACTTCGAGGCGATCGCCGAGTGGTACGGCGCGCTCCACGTCGGTCAGACCGGAGGGGCACTCTACGAGATCATCAAGCGCCGCCTCGGCGACCCGTTCTTCGGAGTCTCACTCAACCCGGGGCACCAGATCCACCTCGACGAGTGGGTTAACTCCCCGATCGCCCCCGGGTCGCGGATCGAGCTCCGCTCCGGCATGGCTCTGCAGGTGGACGTCATCCCGGCGACGGCCTCCGACTACTTCACGACCAACATCGAAGACGGCCTCGCGCCGGCCGACTCGTCGCTGCGCGAAGCCTTCGCGGCCGCCTACCCGGCAGCCTGGGAACGGATCCGGGCACGACGCAGGTTCATGAACCACGCGCTCGGAATCTCGCTCCACCCCGACGTCCTGCCGTTCTCGAACCTGGCCGCGCACCTGCCGCCGTTCCTGCTCCGGCCGGACATGGCGATGACGCTGGCCGGATAGAGCCGGAGGAAAGGGCGCGGCCGCGTGCGACCGGAAGCCGCGCCCGAACCAGTCGGCGTGTAGATGGCCCTACTGGACGGTCGTCTCGGTGAAGAAGCGGCTCCTCCGGCCAACCCGGACCGTCTCGCCGGTGAGGGTCACCGCCGCGCGGCACGGCAGGTCAACGGCCGACGTACCGGCCGTGACAGTGATCTTGCCCGGCTCCACGATCCGGCGGCCGTCCACGCCCGTGAAGGCAAGCTGCTCGGCCGCAATCCGGAAGGTGACGCTGCGGCGCTCGCCCGGAGCCAGCCGGACGCGCTTGAAACCGCGCAGCTGCTTGACGGGTCGGGTCACGCTGGCTTCCTCGTCACGCAGGTAGAGCTGCACGACCTCGTCGCCCCCCCGGTCGCCGGTGTTCTCCACGTCGACGGTGGCCGAAAACTCGCCGTCCACCGGGACCGAGTCGCGGTCCAGGCGGAGGTTGTCGACCCGGAAGGTCGTGTACGAGAGCCCGAAGCCGAAGGGCCAGAGCGGCTCGTTGGAGCCATCGACGTACTTCGCCTTCCAGTGCGACCTGCCGCCCGAGGGTTTGTGGCCGTAGTAGATCGGGATCTGGCCGACATGACGAGGCACGCTGATCGGCAGCTTACCGCCGGGATTGACCCGACCGAACAGCACGTCTGCCACCGCCCCGGCGCCCTCCTCGCCGGGAACCCAGGCGTGCAGGACCGCAGCCACCCGAGCCGCATCGGCCTCGATGGCCAGGGGCCGGCCGGCGATCATGACCAGGACGACGGGCGTGCCGGTCGCCGCCACTGCGGCCACAAGCTCGCTCTGGCGGCCCGGAAGGCCGATCTCGAGCCGATCCCTGGCCTCGCCGGAGATGCAGTCGTCGGTGAGGCCGGAGCGCTCGCCCACGACCACGATGGCGACGTCGGCGCCCCTGGCAGCCTGGACCGCCGCCGCGATACCGGCGTCGTCGCCGTCGAGCAAACCGCAGCCTGCGGCGAACCGCACCTGGGTGGCGGGCCCGACGCTTTCGCGGATGGCCCCGAGGACCGTCTTGATGAAGCTCAGGTCGTCGATCGCCTCGAGATCCGCCGGGACCTCGGTGCCGAATCCGCCCTGCTCGAGCAGGGCTTCGATGTGGACGATATGGCTGTAGTCGCCGAGCAGATTCCGCCCGGAATCGGCGTTCGGGCCGATGACGGCGACGGTGGCCAATTCCGGCTTGAGAGGCAACGTCCCGTCGTTGGCCAGCAGGATGATGGAGTGGCGCGCGATCTCAGCGGCCAGCGCCCGGTCCGACTCGTACGGCAATGCGGCGCCGGCCGGATCGACATACGGGTTCTCGAACAGGCCGAGTTCGAACTTCGCGCGGAGCATCCGCCCGACGGCCAGGTCTACGGCCGCCTGGCCGACGCGCCCGTCCGCCAGCGCCCTGGCGAGCGGTTCGCCGAAGGCCCTGGTTGTAGGCAGCTCGACGTCCAGGCCCGCCTCCAGGGCCATCCTGGCGGCCTCGGCGAGGTCCTCGGTGACGGCGTGGGAGGTGAGCAGTTCGTCGATGCCGAAGTAGTCCGAGACGACGATGCCCTCGAAGCCCCAACGCTCCCGCAGGATCCCCGTCAGAAGCTCGCGCGACGACACGCACGGGATGCCGTCGACCTCGTCGTAGGCGTGCATCATCGAACGCATGCCGGCACCGCAGACGGCGGCCTCGAACGGGAAGAGGAACTCGTCGTTGAGCTCGCGCGAGCCGATGTGGGCCGGGGCGTGGTTGAGCCCGCCCTCCGGCAGGCCGTGGCCGACCATGTGCTTGCCCGTGGCATACACCAGGCTGGACGGGTCGCCGCCTCCCTGGATGCCGCGAACGTACGCCGAGCCCAGCTCAGCGACGAGGTATGGGTCTTCGCCGTATGTCTCTTCAAGGCGGCCCCAGCGCGGGTCGCGGGTTATGTCGAGGATGGGGGCGAGCGTCTGCTGGGCGCCCATCGCCCGCAGCTCGCGCCCCAGGCTCGCGGCCATCGCTTCGACGAGCTCGGGCTTCCAGGCTGCCGCCTGGCCGATCGATTGCGGGAAGCAAACCGATTCGGTGGCCAGCAGCCCGTGGAGGGACTCTTCGTGAACGATGGCCGGGATGCCGAGTCGTGTTTCCTCGACGAGGAAGCGCTGGATGCGGTTGGCAAGCTCGGCGGCCGCCACGGAGCCGAGGTTGGTCGCGCCGGCGACGCGCGTTATCTGGCCGATCCCTGCGCCGAGCCGCTGGCCGGCCTTCTCGGCGTCGAACCGCCCATGGTCCAGTATCTCGAACGACCAGATAGACCCGAGTTGGGCGAGCTTCTCCTCGGGCGACATGCGCCCGAGGAGATCGGCTACGCGCTCGTCTATGCCGGCCGTCGCGTCCTCGTACGCGGCTCCTGCCACGGCTAGCCCTTGACCCCGCCGGCGGTGAGGCCGGACACGATCTGCCGCTCGGCGACGATGTAGAACAGGATCGCCGGGAGGATTGCCATGACCGTGAAGGCCAGAATGCGGGCCTGGTCGGACACGTATTCGGTCGAGAAGTTCATCACGCCGAGCGGAAGCGTCCACTTATCCGCGTTGAGGAGGATCAGCGGCAGCATGAACGCGTTCCACGTCCCGACGATCGCCAGGATGCTCACCGTCGCAAGCGCGGGCCGGGCCAGCGGCAGCAACACCCGCCAGAAGAATCCGAAGGTGCTGCAGCCGTCGATCTTGGCCGCGTCCTCCAGCTCGACCGGGATGCTCTTGAAGAACGGCCGCAGGATGATGATCGTCAGGGGCAGGCCGAAGGCGGCCTGGGGCAGAGCCACTCCGAGGTAGTTGTTCGACAGCCCTAGATCGCGGACGAGGATGTACAGGGGCAGGATCGCGACGGCGGCCGGGAACAGCAAGCCGAGCGTGAACAGCGTGTATATCGCCTCTCGGCCTCGGAATACGAGCCGCGCGAAGGTAAACGCCGCGAGGGAGGCCAGGGTCACCGTCAACAGGACGGCGATCGTGGCGATAATCAAGCTGTTGAGGAGCTCTCCCCAGAATACGGCGGCATTGGCGCCGAATAGCACGTCCGTGTAGTTCGAGAAGACCCAGGGGTCCGGGAGGGAGACCGGGTCGCTCAAGAGCTGACCGTTGGTCTTGGCTCCGCCCATGACCGCGAAAAGGATCGGTATGACGATCACGCCGGCGACTACGACCAGGATCACGTAGCGGGCGATCCCGACGACGCCCATGCGGGCGAGCGTGCCCGGCCGCTTCCATATGGCCCGGGCGGGGACTGGCTTGACTGTGGACTTCGCTGCTGAAGCGGTGGTCGTCATCGCACTACCCGTTGAATGCCGTGACTGCGCCCTCGATGTCACGCCGCAGCACGAAACGCTGGTAGGCGAGCGCCAGGACGAGGGCGAAGATGAACAGGATGACCGCGAGCGCGCTGCCGTAGCCCATGTCGGCCTCCTGGAAGCCGGACTTGAACATCAAGGTCGCCATGGTGTTCGAGGCGCCGACCGGGCCGCCCCTGGTCATGACCCAGACCATGTCGAAGAGCTGCAGCGCTCCGATCATCGAGAGGAAGACGGATACCCTCAACGTGGGGCCGAGAAGCGGCAGCGTCACGTGACGGAAGGCTTGCCAGCGGCCCGCGCCATCGATCAGCGCGGCTTCCTCGATCTCCCTCGGTATGCCCTGCAATCCGGCCATCAGGATGATCATGTGGAAGCCGAAGTACTTCCACGAGATGATCACGAAGAGAGTGATCATCACGAAACCGGTGTCCCCAAGCCAGTCCTGTACGAAGCCGCCAAGGCCGACGCCCTGCATGGTCGTGTCCATCATCGACGAGGGCTGCAGGAAGAGGGAAAAGACGATGCCCGTGATGGCTTCCGAGAGAACGTACGGGAGAAAGAAGATCAACCGGAATAGCGCCCGGCCGTAGAAACGGCGATTCAAGAGGACGGCCAGAAACAGCGAGAAGGGGATCTGGAGCGTCAGCGACAGAACGATGATGAATACGTTGTGCGAGACCGCATTCTGGAAAACGTCGCTGTTCAGGGCGTCAACGTAGTTCTTGATTCCTACGAAGTCCGTGAGCGGCTGGAGCCCGTTCCAGTTGTAGAGGCTGTACCGGGCGGCCTGAACTACCGGGAACAGGACAAACAGCAGGTACAGGGCCAGGCCCGGAAGAAGAAACAGGATGATCGTCACCCACTTCGCCGAAAGTCGCCCTCCGGTGCGTGGCCCGACCTGAGTCGCGTTCATTACCGTCCTCAGCTACCCCGGGAGATCGGAGCGGGCCGGCGTTTCGCCGGCCCGCTCTTCACAGTGGTCCTGTCGGGGAATCTACCCGTTACTTGTTCTTGGCTGCCGCGGTGGTGATCGCCGCGCAGACCTTGGTCGGATCAGACGCGCCCAGGAAGAGCGCGACCGTCGCGTCGTTGATCGCCGTGCCCATGGCCGGCGAGGTGGCCTGGTCGAGATAGAGCTGGATGTGCTTGGCCTTGTCGCGGCCGGCGAGAACCAGCTGCAGGGGGGCGCTCAGATCCGTGGAGGTGACGCCGACGACGGGCGAGAGGCCCATGCTGTCGGAGCCGCCCGGGGCCGAGGGCTCCTCGAGCTTCTGGGCGTTGTAAACGCTATTGAAGAACTTGAGGAAATCGATGGCCTCGGGCGGGGCGTTCTTCCCGACCGCGATGCCGTTGCCACCGCCGACGCCGTCGTTCGGATCGCCCTTGCCGCCGTCAACCATCGGGAAGGGGAACCAACCGAGGTTGTCGCCGATGCCCTTCTTGTTGGCGCTGTCGTTGATCTCGGTGCCAGGAGCCCACTGGCCCATGACTTCCATGGCCGCCTGGCCATTGCCGACGGCGGCCGCTTCGTTGTCGTAGGTGGCGCTCTTGTAGCCGGGCTGATACGGGCTCAGCTTGTTGAGAGCCACGACCTGGTCGCCGGCTGCCGTGCAGTCGGGGGTGTTCCAGTTGCCGGTCTGGATCATGGTCTGGAGGGCGTCATAGCCCGCCATGCGAAGGATGAGGTACGTCCAGAGGTGCATCGACGGCCATTCGTCCTTGCCCGCGATGGCGAGCGGGACGACGCCCGCAGTCTTGAGCTTGCCCACGTCGGCGAGGAAGTCAGCCCACGTCGTCGGCGGCGCGGAAATACCGGCCTTGGTGAATAGGGCCTTGTTGTACCAGACGCCGATCATGCCCATGTCCCACGGGACGCCGTACACCTTGCCCTTGTAGGAGTAGATGCCGAGGGCGCCCGGGTTGACGGTGGCGCTCCAAGGAGCGATCGCGGACGTGATGTCCTGGAGCATTCCGGCATCGGCCTGAGCCGCCATGGTGCCGCCGCCCCACGACTGGAAGAGATCGGGCGGGGTGCCCGACTGCATCACGGTGGCGAGCTTGGTCTTGAAGGCTTCGTTCTCTAGGACCGTGATGTTGATCTTGACGTTCGGATGAGCCGCCATGTAGGCGTCAGCAATGCCCTGGAAAATGGACTTGCCGGGCTGGCCGGTGCTGATGTGCCACCACTCGATGGTGACCGCCTTGGGGGCGGCCGTCACGGCCGGGGTGACCGCCGGGGCCTGCGTTACCGCCGGAGCCTGTGTTGCGGGCGCCGCGGTGGGCGTCGCCGCGGTCGATGAACAAGCGCTGGCGACGATTGCCAGCACCGCGACTCCTGCCAGGAGCCTCTTCGGGAATCTCACTTCCATCCTCCTACTCGAAGCGACGAGCTCGGCGGTCGCACGACAAGTGACGGCGGAACCGCCTCCTCAACGGGACGTTCGGATTCGTTCGCTGATCGGCGCCTCCTCCACTGCACCACCACTGCCACCGAGCACGCACCAAGAAACCGTTGAAGCGGACAGGCTCACGGTGCGCATCAGGGCGACAGGCTCGGATGCATACCTATGTAGCATACGTGTGCTGACACAGTCAAGGGTCAGTAGGGGCTTGCTGACTATGGATATGCGGCATACGATTGCAGGTGCCGTGCCCGGGCTGGCGGGGATACCGGTCTGGGCACGTGGAGAGAGATTCGATCGGCCGGCGTGAGTGCGGGTCGGTCGCCCCGGGAGGCATCGGCGTCATGACGACAAGGGATTCGGACGCTCGCGAGGTCCGAGCTGCGGCGGGCAGCCGGACCTTCGGCGACGACGCCGTTCCCGCGTCCGTCCTCGCAGCTGCGACGGGATCGAGCGATGCCGCCGACCCCTTCCGTTTTCGAAGTAGATTGCCGATGATCGACGACGACAGGAGTTCGATCGACTCGCCCGAACATCTGCGCCGGCCGACACCGGCGGCAGACAGGGGCCCAGGCTCGATTCATGGCAGCATGCCGTCGATGATTGACGTCATCGGAATCTCGGGCCGGCGGCCCGAGCTACCCGCTCCGGCGCGCGAAGCCGCACTAATCACAATCTGAAGGAGGTCCACCGAATGGCCAAGGATCGACAGAGCGCGCTTGGTGAGGACTCGCTGCAGCCCCGCCTCGAGCACAAGTTCACGTTTGGGCTCTGGACCGTCGGCAACACCGGCGCGGACCCCTTCGGCAGCTCGACGCGGCCGCGCATCGACCCGAACGAAAGCGTTCGTCGGCTGGCCGCCCTCGGCGCCTACGGCGTTTGTTTCCACGACGACGACCTCGTCCCGCCCGGTTCCTCCCTTCCCCAGCGGGACGAGGTCGTGCGTCGTTTCAAGGCCACGCTCCACGACACGGGCATGGTCGTTTCGATGGCCACGACGAATCTCTTTGGGCACCCGGTGTTCAAGGACGGCGCCTTCACCTCGAACGACCGCAACGTGCGCCGGTACGCGATCGCCAAGACGATGCGCGCGATCGATCTCGGTGCCGAGTTGGGAGCCCCGGTCTACGTCTTCTGGGGCGGGCGCGAGGGCGTCGAGTCGATGGCCTCCAAGCCGGTCGGGGATGCCCTCGAGCGGATGCGCGAGGCGATGAACTTCCTCACCGCCTATATCGTCGACCGCGGCTACAAGATGCGCTGCGCGCTCGAGCCCAAGCCGAACGAACCACGCGGTGATGCCTTCCTGCCGACGGTGGGCCACGCCCTCGCCTTCATCAGCACCCTGGACAAGCCCGACATGGTCGGCGTGAACCCCGAGTTCGCCCACGAGACCATGTCCGGACTCTCGTTCTACCACGCCGTCGCCCAGGCGGTCTGGCAGGGCAAGCTCTTCCACATCGACCTCAACGGCCAGAAGATCGGCCGCTACGACCAGGACCTTCGCTTCGGCTCTGAGGGTCTCAAGGACGACTTCTTCCTCGTGAAGCTGCTCGAGGAATCCGGCTACTCTGGCGCTCGCCATTTCGACGCTCATGCCTACCGGAACGAGAATCCGGAAGGCGTATGGGATTTCGCCGCCGGCTGCATGCGCACCTACTTGGCCCTGAAGGAGAAGGCCCGCCGGTTCGCGACCGATCCGGAGATCAAGGCCGCGCTGGAAGCAGCGTCAGTTCCGGAACTTGCCAAGCCCACTGTCGGCAAGTACTCAGCGGCAGCAGCTGCTGAACTTCAGGCGAGCGCCGGCGACCCGGCCGTTCTGGCCGAGCGCGGCTACTACAACGAGCGGCTGGATCAGCTGGTCATGGATCTCCTGATGGGCCTGCGGTAGGGCAATCCGAATCTCGCGAGCGGCTTTCGGGGAGGACGCATGAGGACCCTCGTCGCCGGGGTGGACTGTTCCACACAGTCCACCAAGGTTGTCGTAATCGACGCCGACAGCGGCGAGGTCGTCGGGTTCGGCCAGGCCGGCCACTCTGTCACGGGAAGCGGCGGCGCCCGGGAGACTCACCCGGACGTCTGGTGGGAAGCCCTCAGGTCCGCCCTCGCCCAGACCGAGATGGCCGCCGAGGTTTCGGCCATCTCGGTGGCCGGTCAGCAGCACGGCCTCGTCTGCCTGGACGCCGCGGGCGTCCCGGTCCGGCCGGCGATGCTCTGGAACGACACTCGCTCCGCATCCGACGCGGTGAGGCTGCTCGAGGCGCTGGGAGGGGCGACGACCTGGGCGGCCCGCATCGGGGTCGTTCCCGTGGCCTCTTTCACGGCCACGAAATGGGCCTGGCTGCGGCGCCGCGAACCGCAGTCGGTGGCCAGGACCGCGGCGATAAGGCTGCCTCACGACTTCCTGACCGAACGGCTGGCCGGCGCCGGCGTGACCGATCGGGGTGACGCCTCCGGGACGGCCTGGTGGTCCACGGAATCCGAGTCGTACGTGGGCAGCGTTCTCGACCTGCCGGAGATCGCCCTGCCGGTCGAGCTGCTGCCGAGGGTTCTGTGGCCGGATGAGCCGGCCGGCACCGTCACCCAGGCCGCCTCGGACGCGACCGGCCTCAAGGCCGGGATCGTCGTGGGGCCCGGCACGGGTGACAACATGGGTGCGGCCCTCGGCCTTGGTCTGGCGCCCGGCGCGCCGGTCCTGAGCCTTGGCACCTCCGGCACGGTATACATGGTCTCCACGACCCGCGCGGCCGACCCGACGGGCAGCGTTGCCGGGTTCGCGGATGCCACAGGGCGCTTCCTGCCTCTCGCCGCCACCCTCAATTGCACCCTCGCCGTGGACCGAATGGCCGCCTGGCTGGGGCTCTCGCGCGACGACGTCGCCCCGAGCGACGGCGTGGTCGTGCTTCCCTACTTCGACGGCGAGCGGACCCCCAATCTGCCAGGGGCGGCGGCCGCGATCCTCGGCCTGCGCCACGAGACGAATCCGCGCTCCATCCTGATGGCCACGTACGAAGGCGCGGTGATGGGCCTGCTGGACGCCATGCAGACGATCGACGCCTCTTCTTCCGGCGTGGACCCGACGGCGCCGCTGACTCTCATCGGCGGCGGCGCCAAGGGAGCGACGTGGCAGCAGGTCGCACGCCGGCTGACCGGCCGCGCCGTCCGAGTGCCGGCGGCGGGAGAGCTCGTCGCAATCGGGGCGGCGGCCCAGGCCGCGGCCGCCCTGCGCGGCGTCACGCCGGAGAGCGTGGCGGCAGGCTGGCACACCGACGCCGGGGTTCTGCTGGAGCCGATGGCTCGAGACGACGATGTCATCGCCAGGCATCGCGCCGTTCGCGCGCTGGCGCTCGAGGCCGTCCAGAGCCACCCGGTGAACCGATGACGTATCAGCTAGGAGAGGGCCCCGATCACGTCGTGATCGATCCCGAGCAGGGGGGCCGGATTGCATCGCTCGTGATAGCGGGCCGCGAACGGCTCCTCGTCACCCCGTGCTCCGGGACCGTCGAGCCGTCCCTCTCATGGGGCAGCTTCCTCATGGCCCCTTTCGTGGGCCGGCTGTCGGAGGGCTTGTTGGCGTGGAACGATCAAGTGATCGCGATCCCCGTCAACCACGGGCGGCATGCCATCCACGGCAGCGTCTTCGACGTGGCATGGAGAATCGTGGCGCAGACCGACAACACGGTCGCGATCGGATGTGAGATCGACCCTGCGCGGTGGCCGTTCCGGGGCCGGGTCTTCCAGCGCTTCTCCCTGTCCTCCGGTGGGCTCGCGCTGGAGGCCGCGATCGAAGCGGATGAGGCGATGCCCGCGGCCCTCGGGTGGCATCCCTGGTTCGTGAGGGGCCGCGATGGCGTCCGCGTCGGCGTCGCCGGCGACCGCGTCCTGCGGCTGACCGAGGAACTGATCCCGACGGGCGAAGCCGATCCGGTCGATGCGCGGACGGACCTCCGGAGCACGCCGGAGCTGGGCGCGAGGAAGCTCGACGACGTGTACGCGGCGGTTCGCTCGCCGGCCGAGCTTTGCTGGCCGGACCTCAGGCTGGAGATGGCCTTCGGTCCGGGGGTCGGCGCAGTCGTCGTCTACGCTCATCCCGAGGCGGTCTGCCTGGAACCGATGACCGCCTGGCCCGATGCGATCAGGCTCACCCAGAGCGGCTGCCCGGACACCGGCCTGGTTCTCCTCGGTCCCGGAGAACGTCTCTCGACCTGGACCCGCTGGACCTGGGCCCGGCCGGCGCCCGCTCTATAGGGTCAAGCACCCGCGCCCACGGAGGGCGGTACAGTAGGGCAATGGACAGGACGCCACGCCCCGGCGCACCTTCGGGCGATCAGCTGAGCGACCCGCCCGTGCCGCCCGTGCCGAGCGGCGGCGGGCCGGCCGCTGGCGGTGCGTTCCAGGAGTTCGTGCGCCGCCCGCTTCCTCGCTGGGCGCTGCTCAGGCAGCGGATGGACGTTGCCGAGGTCGGGGAGGTGTCCGCGGCCGTAGCCGACGCCCTCCGGCCGATGGCAGCTCTCGTCTCGGGCGGCAGCCGCGTCTGCTTGGCCGTCGGCAGCCGCGGCATCGACCGCATCGACGAGGTCGTCCGGGCCGCCGTTGCGTGGCTGCGCGCCGCAGGAGCGGACGTCTTCGTCGTCCCGGCCATGGGAAGCCACGGCGGGGCCACGGCGGCCGGCCAGATCGGCGTTCTCGCCTCGCTCGGCATCACTCCCGAATCGATCGGTTGCGAGATCAGGTCCGGGATGGAGACCGTGGAGCTGGGCGAGGTCCGGCCGGGCGTGGCGGCTTTCATCGACCGGAACGCCTTCGATGGTGCGGACGTCATCGTCCCGATCAACCGCGTCAAGCCCCACACGGACTTCAGCGGCGAGATCGAGAGCGGCCTCATGAAGATGATCGCGATCGGCCTCGGCAAGCAGCGGGGCGCGGACATGCTGCACCGCCAGGGCTTCGCGACCTTCCGCGACCTGATCCCCGAGGCCGCCGAGTTCATCACGGCGAGGGCGAAGATCCCCTTCGGGCTGGCTCTGGTCGAGAACGGCTATGCCCGGCTCTCACTCGTCGAAGCGGTGCCGGCCGCGGAGATGCGCCGCCGCGAGTGCGAGCTGCTGGCGCTGGCGCGCGAGCGGATGCCGCGGCTCCCCTTCTCCACGATCGACGTCCTGATACTCGACAGCATCGGCAAGGACGTCAGCGGGCTGGGAATGGACTCCAACGTCGTCGGCCGGTACTACGCCGGACCGACGGGTGATGGGCCGTCGATCCAGCGAATCGTCGTCCGCGACCTGACCGATGCGACGGATGGCAACGCCGTCGGCATCGGCCTGGCCGACGTCGTCCTCGAGCGTGCCGTTCGGAAGATGGACGCCGTCAAGACGTACATGAACAGCATCACGGCCAAGACGCCCGAGGGCGCTCGAGTCGCGCTCACGATGCCCGACGATCGAACCGCCCTGGCCATCGCGCTCGCCTGCTGCGTCGGGATCCAGTCGCCGGACGCGCGCATCGTTCGCGTGCCCGACACCAAGCACCTCGACCTGCTGTGGGTGAGCGGGCCGGCGATCGCGGCCGCCCTGGAGACCGGTCGCTGCGAAGTCGTTCGAGGGCCTGACCCGATCCGGTTCGACCGGCTGGGCATGTTCTCCGACGGCTGGGCCGCCTGATCCTCGGCCGTCGGCCGCGCCCCCGTTGATCGCGAGCAGGCCACGGGCCGCGACAAACGCCCGAGAACGGTCAACGGATGTTCACGGCGCATGCACTGGCCTAGAGTGTTGGCGCCGCACCGCCGTCTAGCGCGGGCACACGGAGGGTCAGATGCACACCGAGTATCTCCCCAAATTGCTCCCGACGATGATCGATGAAGGGCAGGGACCCGGCGTCCAATTCCGTACAGACGGGGAACTCGTCCCTGCGCTGACGATGGAGCTCGACGGCTCGATGCCGGTCTTCTTCGAGCATCACATCCTGCTCTGGAAGACGCCGTCTCTCGAGATCGGGATGCACCCGATGAAGGGCGCCTTCAAGCGCGCTGTGGCCGGCATGCCGATCTTCATGACCGAGGCCAAGGGCGCCGGGCAGATCGCCTTCAGCCGCGACGGCGTGGGCCACGTCTTCCACCTGCAGCTCGCCCCCGGCCAGACGGTCGAGGTACGCGAGCACCAGTTTCTGGCCGCCACCGCCAACGTCGACTACAGCTTCCGAAGGCTCAGGGGCGTCGGAAACATGCTGTTCGGCGGCACCGGCATTTTCATCGACACTTTCGCCGGCGGGCAGGGCGGCGGCACGCTCTGGCTGCACGGCTACGGCAACGTCTTCGAGAAGGTCCTCGGACCGGGCGAAACCTTCGACGTCGAGCCGGGCGGCTGGGTCTACAAGGACCCGGGCGTAAACATGGAGATCAAGATGGTCGGCCTGCGGATGGGCATCCTGGGCGGGTCGGGCAACCTGATCTTCAACCGCTTCACGGGGCCGGGCCGGATCGGGATCCAGAGCATGTACCTCCACATGCCCACCGAGGAGTAGCCCCTCCCCTAGAGCAGCGCTCGGAGAATCGAACGGCCGCCGGGAAATCCGGCGGCCGTTCCGCTTGTGTTTGAGGTGGACGCTTGGCCGATCAGGCGGTAGCGGCCGCCTTCTCGGCAGCGGCCTCTGCCGCGACCGTGGCCACGTCGATCGAGATCTTGATGTCGTCGCCGACCAGCAAGCCGCCACTTTCAAGGGCCACGTTCCAGGTCAGGCCCCAGGCCTTGCGGCTGATCTTCGTCGTGGCCGCGAAGGCGGCGCGAAGGCCACCCTGCAGATTCGGCACCACGCCGCCGATCTCGGCGTCGAGAGTAACCGGCCGGGTGACGCCGCGGATGGTCAGGTCGCCCGTGATCTCGTAGCCGTCGCCGCTCGCCTCGATCTTCGTGCTGCGGAACGTCAACTCGGGGAAAGTCTCCGCGTCGAAGAAATCTCCACTTCGCAGGTGCGCATCGCGAGCCTCCATGCCCGTGTCGATGCTCGATGCCTCAATATGCGCGGCGACGGAAGACCGTTCGGGGTTCTCCTGGTCGAAGTCGACGTCGACGGAGAACTTGCGGAATTGCCCTCGGACGGTCGTAACCATCATGTGCTTGACCGCAAACTCGATCTGGGAATGGGCCGGATCCAGGGTCCAGGTGCTCATCTTGATCCTCGTGTTCGTGCTATCGTGGACCCTTGCTGGATCATTCACTAAGCAACTATCTGGAATAGTAGTTGCATGAGCAAGGACCTGCAAGTGGGCAATCAAGAAGTGCTTCCTGCCATCGACGCCACCCGGGCCGGCGCTGCTGCCGTGATCGCCGAGGCCGCTGGCGGCGTGGCGCTGGCCGACCAGGCGCCTGCTCCTCTACCCGCGATCGATCCGGGCCCGGAGCTCGATCCGCTCGAGCATCGCGCCTGGGGGGCCTACCTCCACAAGCACGCGCTGGTGACGCGGCTCCTGGAGGCCGATCTCATAACCCGCAGCGACCTGCCGCTGGCCGAGTTCGACGTCCTTTTCCAGCTGGCGCTCTCGGACGGCCAGCGCCTGCGCATGAACGAGCTGGCGGATCGTGTCCTGCTGAGCCGCGCCGGGATCACGCGCCTGGTGGATCGGCTGGTCGCGGACGGCCTCGTGGTTCGGATGAAGTGCGCATCCGATGCCCGTGGCGCATTCGCCGCCCTGACCGACCGGGGACGGAGCCGCCTGGAAGGAGCCCGGCCGGCGCATCTCGCGGCCGTCAAGCGCTACTTCATAGGGACATTCAGCCCGGCCGAGCTCGAGACGCTGGCCGTGTTGATGGAACGGAGCGTCCCGCTCGACTGACGGCCCGCCGGCCGCCCGCGCCGGGGTAGCGTGCTGGGCGCGTCCCGTCCGGCGGGCCCGCCTGCGCCCGGCCCGCATCCTCGGCTGGGCCCGCCCGGGCGGGGCGGTATCTTTCGGCCATGCCAACGCGGAGCGAGGTAGTCGAGGTCGCAGGCCGCCAGGTCGCGGTCACCAACCCGGACAAGGTCTTCTTCGCCGGGCCGGGCTACACGAAGCGTGACCTGGTGAGCTACTACCTGGCCGTGGCCGATGGCGCGCTGCGCGGGGCGGGCGGGCGGCCGATGGCAATGAAGCGCTACGTGAACGGCGCCGAGGGCGACTACTTCTTCCAGAAGCGCGCCCCGGAGTCCCGGCCGGAGTGGCTTCGCACCGTGGAGCTGTCGTTCCCGTCCGGGCGAACCGCCGACGAGATCGTCGTGGAGGACGCGGCGGGGCTGGCCTGGGTCGCCAACCTCGGCTGCATCGACCTCAATCCGCACGCCATTCGAGCCGCCGACCTGGATCATCCCGACGAGCTGCGCGTGGACCTCGACCCGATGCCGGGGGTTCCGTGGGACGACATCCGCCGGGTCGCGCTCGTCGCCCGCGATGTCCTCGCCGACCACGCTCTCGTCGGCTGGCCCAAGACGTCCGGGTCGCGCGGGATCCATATCAACGTCCGCATCGAGCCGCGCTGGTCGTTCGACCAGGTGCGGCGAGCCGCGGTGGCGCTGGCTCGGGAGATCGAGCGACGCGCCCCGGCGATTGCCTCGAGCAAGTGGTGGAAGGAAGAGCGCCACGGCGTCTTCATCGACTACAACCAGAACGCCAAGGATCGAACGGTCGCTTCGGCCTACTCGGTCCGGCCGGTGCCGGATGCGCGAGTCTCGGCGCCGGTGACCTGGGGCGAGCTGCCCGGATGCGAGCTCGGCGACTTCACACTGGCGACGGTGCCGGCGCGGTATGCCCGCTTGGGCGACCCGGGCGCCGGGATCGACGACGCTATCGGGTCGCTGGACGCGTTGCTGGAGTTGTCCGCGCGGCAGGAGAAGGAAGGAATGGGCGACGCGCCGTGGCCGCCCCACTACGCCAAGGCGCCAGGCGAGCCGCCGCGGGTGATGCCGTCACGGGCGCGCAAGACGAGCGGAGCCGAGGCCGCCGACCCCGCGGAGGGCCGCTCCCCCACCGGCCGCCGCGTCTCCACCAAGCCTCTGATAGAGATCGCGCGCGCGGAGACGAAGGACGAGGCGCTGGCCGGCTTCGAGCGGTGGAAGGAACGGCATGCCGCGGTCGCCGGCTACATTGACCCGCTCGACGTGCTGGTGGACGGGATGCGCGGCCGCTACAAGCTCTGGTACCGGATCCGCGTCAATCTCGAGCACGTGCCCGAGGCGCAGCGGCCAGCGCAGGAGCCGCTCGAAGTGGACTACGACCCGTGGAGCGAGTTCCGCGGAATCGGACGCCCCTCCGCCTGAGCTCCGAATATCGATTTGAGCTCGAACGGGGCCGTAGACTCGAGCTGGTCGTACGTGCATTGGGCTGGCGCCTTGTCCGGGCGCCAGCGGATGAACGTGGTGGCGTGGCGGAAGCGGTCGCCCTGGAGGTGGTCGTAGGCGACCTCGCAGATGCGTTCGGCCCGCAACGGCTCCCACGTCAGATCGCGGTCGCGATTCCAGCGGCTCGCCGCCCCGGGCATGCGCTGGCCGGACTCTCTCGCGGCGGCCTCCCATTCGGCCCATTCGGCCCAGGGGTGACCGTCGAGGGCGTTCTCGCGAAGCGGCGCGAGCTCCTCGACAAGCTGGCGGCGTTTATCGGCGGTGAAGCTGGCGGTGATCCCGACGTGGTTCAATCGGCCGGTTTCGTCGAAGAGCCCCAGGAGGAGGGAGCCGACCAGAGTTCCCGGTCCGTTCTTGTGCCATCGAAATCCGGCCACGACACAGTCGGCCGTTCGGGCGTGCTTGATCTTGGCCCAGCCGCGCTTGGCCGGCATATAGTGGTCCGAGGCTCGCTTGGCGACGACGCCATCGAGGCCGGCGCCCTCGAATCGATCGAACCAGTCGGCCGCGACCGACGGGTCGGACGTGGCCGGGGTCAGGTGGACGGGCGGTCGCGCATCCGCGAGTGCCTGCTCGAGGAGCGCGCGGCGCTCCCCCTGCGGCACGGCGCGCAGATCGCGGTCGCCCAGCGCCAGCAGATCCCAGGCCACGTAGCTGGCGGGTGTCTGGGCCGCGAGCAGCTTGACCCGAGACGCGGCGGGGTGGATGCGCAGCAGCAGCGAGTCGAAGTCGAGGCCGTTCGGGCCGGCGATCACCACCTCACCGTCGAGGACGCACCGGTCCGGGAGAGCGGCCCTCAGAGCCGGCGGCAGCTCCGGGAAGTAGCGATCGAGCGGCTTGAGATCGCGGCTCTGGATGAATGTCTCGTCGCCGTCGCGAAAGACCAGGGCCCGGAAGCCGTCCCACTTCGGCTCGTACATCCAGCCGCCCCCGGTCGGGATGGCCTCGGTCAGCTTGGCGAGCATCGGTTCGATGGGCGGCTGAAACGGCAGGTTCACGGTCCGACTATAGCGGGGAGTGAGCGGCGGGCGAGGCCCGCAGCGGCGGCGACCGCTCCCCAGAACGATGAGTCCCCGGGTCCCACGGCCACCGGATCAGCCGGGTTTGCCCGAACCGACCTCGTAGGGGAACGCGTCGTTCAGCGTCTTCCCGTAAGCGCCGAAGCCGCCCTGGCCCTTGTTGTTCACCCAGCCGGCCCAGACCCACCGACCCGCGCTCCGATCGGCGGCCGCCTCCCAGGTGACGGTCAGAGTGATCGTCCAGGTCTCCATGATATTCGGCTCGATAGCCACGGAACAGACGACGGGCAGCGGCTTGGTCAGCCTGGGACCGTCGGGCGCGACCGACAACATCGCGCTCTTCGATCCTGCGTCGCGTGGGAAGCAGTCCGAGCCTTTGGGCAGTCCGGGACCGAGCTGCCCAAGTGCCGACGCGAGGACTGTCTGCCCGAGAGCGGCCCGCACGGCCGGATCAGCCGGCAGCGGCACGACCGGAGGGTCGTATTTGATGCTGTCGACGAGAGCTCTGACTTCGGCCTCGAGAGCGCCCGCACTCGGACCCCGCACGGCGGCGACGATTCGGAAGTTGTCCCGCGTGTTCATGCCAGTCTCGCGAGTTTCGTTGCCGGGTAGCTCCCAGACCAGGATCGTTTCTGCGCCGGCTGCTGACTCGATGGATCCGCCTATCCCATCCGGCATCGGGAGCTCAGCTATCGCCGTCCCCGAGGTGCGGCTGAACCAGGCCGGCACGCCACCGACCACAGTCGCCGTGACGCCGGCGCCCGGGAGATCCTGGAGGATGTTCTGGCCGGTGATATCGCCCTTCTGGAAGCGCACGACCACGTCCCCAGGCCCGAGCGACCAGATGCTCGTGCAGATACCGGCCTTCTCACCGCCGCCGGCCAACCCCACCGGATCTGTACACGAGGTCGCGGGAGTCGTCGTGCCGACATAGCCGAATACCCTTCTGGCATACATCGAGTCCACCAGGGGACTCGGCATGGCTGATGGGGCCGCGATCGGTGGCGCGGCGGCGAGTGACCACTCCGCCGGATAGTCGAACTCGAGGCCCCACGACTTCGCATGCGTCGTCGGCCTGAGCGTCGGCGCGAGGCTGGGACTCGGCGAAGACGTGGGCGGCGATGAAGACGAGGCAGCGGCCGATGCCGAGATCGAGGGACTCGCCGCCACTCCCGGCGCGGCATCGTGGTTCCCCCCGAGATACCACGGGACCAGGACAGCCGCGAGCGCGAGGACGGCGGCCAGTCCTACGAAAGCCTGAACCGCGTTCGCCCGCCGGCGCGGTCGTGGCCGCAACGACCGCATGACCCGCTGGTCGAAACCAGATCCAGGCTCGCCGGGAATGCGGTTCACGTCGAGGGCATCGCGGAGCAAAGACTCAACGTCCATCGGTGGCCTCCAATTCGGCCCTCAAGCGAGCCAGCGCGCGATGCAGCCGGGACTTCGCAGTGCCAAGGGGGATGCCGAGCGCAGCCGCGACGTCGGGCAACTCGAGGTCGAGACCGAAACGGAGCACCAGCAGCGCCCTATCGGCCTGGTCGAGACAGCCGACGAGACGGTTCACCTGGTCTCGGGCGGCCACCTGGCCGGAACCGTCGGGTGCCGGCGCAGGCTCCAGCTCGCCGAGTGGAACAGTGACGTGGCCGTTGCCGCGGCGCCGGTTCAGTTCGAGAGCCGAGTTGACGGCGATCCGCCGAAACCACGGCAGCCACGCGTCGGCGTCGCGCAGGGCCGGAAGCTCGCTCCACGCCCGGACGAAGGCCTCCTGGGCCGCGTCCTCGGCATCGTGCGGATTGCGCAGGATCGACAGCGTTAGCCGGTACGCGTCGCCCGACTCGAGGCCGACCAGCGACGCAAACGCATCCCTGTCGCCGCCCCGGGCGGCAATCACGAGCTCCCGCTTCGTCTCCACCACACCGATACTGATGCATCCGGCGCGGCGATTCGTTCCACGTACGCTCGAACGGCCGGCACGGAACGGCAGAACAGGCCGACCCGAGACCGTCGATTGACCGTTCCACCGCGACCATCAGGCGGTAGGATGGGCGTGGCTCTGGAAGGACGGCGCGCCATCGAACGTGAATGGCGGCAGCCGGCCCGACCGCGTCTCCACCAGGCGTCCGACACTGGATCGAGAGGACTACTCGCGATGACGACGGGATTCGGGTTCTGCGCCAACTGCGGCACGCCCAGATTGGCAGCCGATCAGAAGTTCTGTGCCGTCTGCGGCTCGGCGCTCTCGCCGACGGCGCCGCCGGCCCCTGCTCAGGCGGCCCCGGCCGCTCCGCCGGCCCCGGCCCCCGCCCCGGTCTTCGCCGAAGCCCCGGCAGCAGCGGCGCCGGAAGTAGAGGCCGCCATTCCGGCCCCACCGGCCACCGAAACCGCCGCCGCCGAGGCGCCCGCAGCGCCGCCGCCGTGGGCCCCGTCCGCGGCGCCGCCGGCCCACGAGCCTGCCCCGCCAGTCCTCGAAACCGCCCCGGTCCCGGTGGCTCCGCCGGCGTGGTCCGTCCCGCCGGCCCCGAACCAGGGCGCCGCGGCCCCGCCCGCGTGGTCGCAGCCACCGGCTCCTCCGGCCTACCAGGCCGCCCCCACCTACCCGGCCGCCCCCACCTACCAGGCCCCCCCTCCGGCGACAGGGGCGCCGGCAGCGGCGGCCGCCAGCTTCAAGATCACGCCGAAGCTTCTGCTCATCGGCGCCGTGGTGCTGGCCGTGATCGTCGGCGCCTTCCTGTACCTGAATACGAGCTCATCGTATGGCAGCCTCACTTTCACCCCATCGACCGTGAGCTGCTCCAAGCCCGTCGCCTTCACGGTGACGGCGCACCTGCCATCCTCGGTCAAGGCAGGAGACAAGGTCACGATCACGCTGGACGGCAAGCCAGTCACTACCTCTACGGTTGCGGAGGTGAGTGACATGATCCAGCAGCCGGACGGCAGCTGGACTTCCACGAGCACGACCACGGCAGACACGATGCAGGCGATATGCTCCGCCGGCGGCGGGAGCGGGGGCTTCAACCTATACACGCCCGGGACTCACACGATGCAGGTCCTGGACTCGAGCGGCAAGGTCATCGCCTCGGGTTCCTACACCGTCACGCCGTAGCCCTTCTGCGCCGCCGGTGAGCCCGATGGGGGATCTCGGCCGGCGAACGGCCTGACTGCCTGGCAACACCGGCGACCGGCCCCGGGTGCCCGCGCGCTGCGGCCAGGCACCTCGGGCCCGGTTCGGCGCGACAAACGGCCCTATGCCCGCCCGTCGGTGATGGGGCAACCTCGACTCGCCCGATTCGGGGCGGGGATGCGCGCAGCCAGGTGGTGGAAACGATGCCAAAGGCGGAGACGGCGACCGGCGACCACACCTTCGAGGTCGTGGGGATCGCGCGCGTGGAGGGCGAGGGGACGCTCAAGCTGCGCATCACCGACGGCGAGGTCCGCGAGGCGCGCCTCTCGATCTTCGAGGCACCCCGCTACTTCGAGAAGCTGGTCGTGGGGCGGACGCCGAACGAGGTCGTCGACATCGTCGCCCGAATCTGCGGCATCTGCCCTGTCGCCTACCAGATGGGCGCTTCGATGGCCTTCGAGCACCTGTTCGAGGTCGAGATCGACCCCCAGGTTCGAGCGCTTCGCAAGCTCTTCTACTGGGGAGAGTGGATCGAGAGCCACGCCCTCCACGTCTACATGCTCCACGCGCCGGACTTCCTGGGCTACGAGAGCGCGATCGCGATGGCCCGCGACCACAAGCCCGTCATCGAGCAGGCGCTACGCCTCAAGCGAACCGGCAACGACATCATGAAGCTGATCGGCGGCCGGGCCATCCACCCGGTCTCGATGCGTGTCGGCGGCTTCTCGCAGACGCCGAGCCGGGAGCGCATCCGGGCCCTGCGCGAGCCCCTGACCGAGGCGCTGGCTCTCTCGCAGGCCACGCTCAAGCTCGTCGCCGCCTTCAAGGCCCCCAAGTTCGAGCGCGACCCGCTGTACGTCGCCATCAAGCACCCCATCGAATATGGCCTCAACGAGGGCCGGATCGTCTCGAACGACGGCATCGACGTCCCGCTCTGGGGCTGGCGCGAGGCCTTCCGCGAGGAACAGCACGAAAGCACGAACGCGCTCCACGCTCGAACTCTCGACGGCCGGCTATACATGCTCGGTCCATCCGCGCGCGTCACGCTCAACGCAGACCAGCTCCACCCGCTGGCCGCGGAGGCGCTCAAAGCCAGCGGCCTGGCCAGGCAGATCGCCCGTAACCCGTACTGGGCGATCGCCGCCAGGTCAGTGGAGCTGATCCACGCCTCAGCCTCGGCGCTGGACATCGTCAACTCGTACGAGGAGCCGGCCCGGCCGTTCACGCCCTGGACGGCGCGCGGCGGAGAGACGGGCTGGGGTACGGAGGCGCCGCGCGGCATCTGTTGGCACCACTACGACCTGGACGACAACGGCAAGGTCGCGGCCGCCCAGATCATCGCCCCGACCGGTCAGAACCAGGGCATGATCGAGGCGGACCTGGCCGAGTTCGCGCCGCAGGTCCTCTCGCTACCGCACGCCGAGGCGACGATCCGCCTCGAGCAGCTGATCCGCTCCTACGACCCCTGCATCAGCTGCGCGACTCACTTCCTCACACTAGAGATCGAGACCGACGGCGACTGACAATCCGTCACCGGGAACCGGCGGAGGCAGTCGCCCCGCCGGTTCTTCCTTTCTGCCTCGTCCCGGGCCGCAGCCGGGCCGAATGCCGGCGCACCTTCGGCCCCTTCTAGCCTGACCGGTTAGCCTGACGTCGAGATGTGGATCGACCTCTTCTTCAAGATCGGACTGCCGGTGGCGATGATCGGCATCGTCACGCTGGCCAGCCACCGCTACGGCCCCGCCGTCGGCGGCATCTTGAGCGCGGTCCCGGCCAAGGGCGGCCCGATCCTGCTCTTCCTCGCCCTGGAGCAGAACACGTCATTTGCGGCCACGTCTGCGGCGGCTTCGCTCGGCGGCGCCGGCGGCTGCGGCGTCTTCTGTCTCGTCTATGCCCTGTTGTGCCGCCGGTTCAGCTGGCCGGCCGCCGGGGCAGGCGCGTACGGTGCGTTCGCGGTCACGTGGGCCGTCATGCTGCCCATCTCCGCCTGGGGCCTGGCCCCGGCCTTCGCGGTGACGGTGGCCATCCTCCTGGTCTCGCGCCGGCTCCTGCCCGCGGCGCCGCCAATGCCGCGCCGGGCCACGTCCGCCTCGGAACTGCCGTCGCGGATGATCGCCGGGGCCGCCATGGTCGTCTTCGTGACCACCGCCGGGCCGGTGTTCGGGGCGACGATCAGCGGCATGCTGACGACGATCCCGACGGTCGCGGCGGTGATGGCGCTCTTCACGCACGCCCAGGAGGGCCCGGACCGGACGATCGGCGTCATGCGCGGATTGACGCACGGGCTCCTTGGCTTCGCCGCGTTCCTGACCGTCGTCGCGGCTACGCTCGTGCAGCTGGGCGTGGTTGGGTCCTTCGCGCTGGCGGCGTGCGCGGTGGTCGCGGTCCAGTTCGTGGAGTTGCGTTCGGCGTTGCGGGCGCGCCGCCCGGCCGCCGATCTGGCGGCTGAGCTCGCGCTCCCCGAGGCGGCCGAGCAGTCGGAGAGGCTGCGCCCGTGGGCCGCCGCCGGCCTCGATCACAGCGGGTCTCGGTCGGGCGTCCGAACACCGTCTCGAGGGAGTAGGTTGATCTAGCGCAGCACGGGGGATCGGGCCATGGCAGGAATCCGGGGTCTCGAGCGGTGGACGGTCCTCCTGGCGGCTGCGCTCGTCGCCGCGTGCGGCAGCTCGGGCGCTACGTCCCCGACGACGCATCCAAGCATGGCCACCGCAGGCGCGACGATCAGCTTGCTTTCGACTCCGCGGGAGTCGCCGGCCCAGGCCTCGCCGGACCGGTCGCTGCCGCCGGGCGTCACCGTCGTCGACATCGCCAACGTAATCCAGCGCCTGGACTGGTCTCCGAATGGCAACCTCCTGGCCGTCCTGACATCGGGCGGGACGTTTGGGACCGGCCGGGCAGACATCTTTGACCTTGCGGGGCGCCTCGTGACCTCGTTCGACGCGTTCGACATGGCCTGGGTGGACGACACTCGTTTGATGACAATCGTCGTGTCGCCGGAGGACACGGCCCACGGAACGGCTACGGTTCACTCGATCGACGGAACAGCGAGCGATTCAGTGCCAGGCACGTTCGGCGGAATGCTGGGCAACGGCCATGGTTCCGTCGCGCTCGTTGCGCCCGATGTACCGAGCGACACGCCTAGGCCGGAGAGCTTCCGAATCTGGTCGAACGGGAATCTCGGACCGATCATCACCGGCCTCGGGACTCCCATTCGGTGGTCACTCGACGGAACGCTCCTCGCATTGATGCAGACGAAGGATTCGGGCGTCGCCGGCGTGTTCGAACGCGATCACGCCGCGATGTACTCGGTGGGCGGGCCCATTCCCGGAACTCTGCGCGTGGTGAAGCTGCCCGAGGAGGTGGTCACTGTCTCGCATCCACTGGCCGACATTCGCGTGAGCACCTACTTCTCGCCCGACGGAGGCCGGCTCGCCACGTCGGCCGGACTCGTCCTCGATCTACGCGACGGCGTAAGCACGCAAGTGCCCGGGCTCGGCGACCAGGGCGGCAGCGTCGAGGGTTGGCACTCGGGTGGGCTGGTTACGGTCGGCCAGGACGGGAGAGTCTCGCTCTGGACGCCGACCGGGACAACCGCGATCCCGAACGCCTTCGACTGGGCCTTCTTTGGACCGAACGAGGAGGACGTCGCCACGTTGGCGGCGGCCACCGATGCTCCCACTGCCCCCGCCCTCGCGGTCGTCCGTCGAGCGGGGGGCTCGGTCTCCATCCTGCTCAACCTTGGATGGAGCGTCGTAACCTGGTCGGCAGACGGCATCTGCTTCATGACTACAGGCACGATCGATGCCCAGCTCATCGATAACCGCTTGCTACGGGTCGAGCTTCCGGCAGGCTGATCGGCGAGGGGATCGGCGCCTCCGCAGCGGCCGCCGGTGGGCCGTAGACTCCTCGCATGAGCTCGAACTCGACGCGCGGCCGGGTCCACATCCTGGTATGCGGAGAGCGACTCCGTGGCGACGATGGGGCGGCGCTGCTGGCGGCCCAGGGGCTGCGGGCAGAAGCGCACGACGTCGCCGAGATTCGCGAAGTCGGTCAGCTCTCGGTTGAAGCCCTCGTGGATCTCCCGGAGGGAGCGACGGTGATCGTAGCCGACGCCGCCGCGGGAGTTGCCGCGGGAGAGGTGGTCATCGTGCCGCTCGCGGAGATCGCCGAGCGCGCGGCTGGGGCGATGCCGGCCTCGTCCCACTCGCTGCCGCCAGACCAGGTCCTGGCCATCGCAGAGGAGATGCGCGGCTCGCCGTTCAGCGGCGTCTTCGTGGGGATCGGCGGCGCCGACTTCGGGTTAGGGGAGGGGCTGTCGCCGGCCGTGGCGGCCGGCCTGCCGGCCCTCACGGCCGCGCTCGAGGCGGAGATCCGCCGGCTCTCGGCGGGCTGACGGCCGCGAGCCGGCGGCCGGCGACGGCGGTCGATCCGATACGCTTCGCTCGTGGCACTGCTGCTGCTCAAGCTCAGCCTGACCCCGATCCTGATCGGCGGGGCGAGCCTGGCCGCGCGCCGATGGGGCCCTTCGATCGGGGGCTGGCTCGTGGCCCTGCCTCTCACCTCCGGCCCGGTCACCCTCTACCTGGCTCTGGACCAGGGCAACGCGTTCGCTGCCGGGGCGGCCAAGGGTTCGATCGCGGGCCTGCTCGGCGACGCGACCTTCGCCCTTGCCTACGGCCTTGTGGCTCGTCGAGCGGGTTGGCCCGTTTCAGTGGCTTGCGGCTTCGCCGCCTTCGGGGTGACGGCGCTCGGCATGCAGCCGGTTCTGCCGGCGCCTGCGCTCGTCGTCTTCGTGATCGTCGCGGCCGCCATGGTTCTCTGCCTGGCGCTGGCGGTGCCCGCGCCCGCCGGGAGTGACGCCGCTCCGGCGCCGGCGTGGGACATCCCCGCCCGAATGGTCGTCGGCACGGGCATCGTCCTGGCGATCACCGCCGCCGCCGAGACGCTCGGCCCGTCGCTGAGCGGGCTGCTTGCCGCCTTCCCCGTGTACGTCACCGTGCTGGCCGTCTTCGCTCATCACCTCGAGGGGCCGGGCTCGGCGATCCACGTCGTTCGCGGCCTCCAGATGGGCCTCTTCGGCACGATCGTCTTCTTCCTCGTCATCAACGCGTCGATCGAACGGCTGGGGATCGCGGCGGCCTTCGGGGCGGGCCTGCTCGCCGTGATCCTGGTGCAGACGGCCTCCCTCCGGCTGCTCCGCCGGCCGGTCGACCCTGCGGTGGGCGCGCCCTAGCCGAGAGGCTCCCGATCCGCACGCCCCAGTGCCATTCGGGCGGGCTGCTATTCGCGCACGGGTCGCGAGGCCCGCCGCGCTCGCCATGCATCCGATCCGATGAGCACGACAAGCGCGAAGATGATCCAGCCCGCCAGCGAGGCCAACGGGACCGCGATTGCCGCGCCGTTGAAGTACCAGACCCCGCGCACGGCGGCGAGCGCGGCACCCGGCGGAAGGACGATCGTGAGTGTCCGGAACGCACCCGGCAGGAACTCGGGACCGAGCATGGCGCCCGAGCTGGCAAGGCCAAGGATGACGACGAACAGCGCCGACAGGCCAAGCCCGGCGATGCCAACAAGACCACGAAGCGCCAGCGTTGTTGCGGCAATGGCAAGAGCGAGGACGCCGCAGACAGCCGCGAGGCCCCAATCCGCGTTCTCGTACCCGAGTACGAGCGCGACGGCGAGGGCGGCGGCCAGCCCGTCGAGGGCCGCGAAAATGAGCAGGCCGGCCAGTCGGGGCGCAAGCGGTCCTTTCGACAAGAACGAGGAAGCGACCGCGTAGACGATGCTCGAAATGGCGACACCGAGGATGAGGAAGAAGGGCACGAGGCCGTGTGGATCGCTCGAAGGCAGCGGATGCAGGTCGGAGATCGTCGCCTTCACGCCCATACCCGATGCGATGCTGCCGAAAGCACCCTCGATCGCGGCCGCGCTGGCTTCGCCGGCGCCGCCGGCGACGAGAATAGTGGCGGTCCCTTGCCCGAGGACGAATCCGCCCGCAACCGTTCGATCGTCCACCGCCTGCCTGGCCGCATCGAGCGACCCGTACCTCGTGACCGCGAAGGCTCCGGGCGCGCGTTGCTGCAGGCCCGCCTCGATCTGGGCGCTCGCCTGGTCGGGCGCGACCAGGGCCACGGGAAGGTTGGTTGGAACCGGCGCGTGAAGAGCGGCCGCGAAGAGCCAGACGAACACAAGGACGAGCGTGGCCCCGATGCCGATCGGGGCGGCAAGCTCTCGGACGGCGGCGTTTGGCTTGGCGAGCATCACAGAGACTCCTTGTTCGTTATGGGGGCCCGCTACCTTGGCGGTCCGAATCTTCTACGCCCGTAGAACTCTACATATGTAGAATGGAGGGCGTCAAGATGTAGGCACACCAGATCAGGGAGACTCCAGGTGGCGATGCGGGACGGCCGGCGGCGCGAGGGCGCGTCAGCCTCGACCAGGCGGGCCGGCAGCGACAGGCGCGAGGCGATCCTGGCTTCTGCGCGCCGGCTCTTCGCGACCGTTGGGGCGGAAGGGACGACGATTCGCGCAGTCGCCGCCGAGGCCGGCGTCGATCCAATGCTTGTGCTCCACTACTTCGGATCAAAGGACGGGTTGTTCACGGCGTCGATCAAATGGCCGCTCGACTTCAACGAGATCGACAGAATCGTCTTCGGTCCCGGCATCGGCGGCCTGGGCGATCGGCTCCTCCGCTTCTTCCTTCTGGAGTGGGAGACCGAGGAGACCAGGGTGCCGCTGCTGATCATGTATCGCCGTGGCCTGAGCCGCGCCGAGCACGGTCGCCTGCTCGCCGAATTCACCGAGGACCAGCTCATCGGGCGGCTCGCCAGGGCTATCGGGGGGCCATCAGCTCGCATGCGCAGCAGCCTCGTCCTGGGGGCTCTGGCCGGCCTCGCCATCGCCCGCTACTTCCTGCGGGTCGAGCCCCTGGCCTCCGCCTCGGTCGAAGAGGTCGTCGCCTCGGTCGGCCCGACGATCGACCGCTACATTTCTGGCGAGATCGGGCTCCCAACTACGGCGCCGGCCCCGTAGGATCTGTTCGTTCACGGGGCCACCCAGCCCGACGCCAGCTCAGGAGGTCGATAGATGGCCGCCGCTCCCACGCCCGCGCCCGCCGCGCGGCCAGCACCGCCGCAGCCGGCCGTGGAGGCCGTCGCACTGCGAAAGGACTTCGGGGAGATCCACGCCGTGGACGGCATCGACATGACCCTGCCGCCGGGCCGCATCTACGGTCTGCTCGGCCCAAACGGCTCGGGCAAGACGACGCTGATCCGCCTCCTCACCGGCCTCGCCTCGGCCACGAGCGGGAGCGCCAGGGTCCTGGGCGTGACGATGCCGTCGCGCACGAATCTGGCCCGCATCGGCTACATGACCCAGTCGGACGGCATCTACCCTGAGCTGTCGGTCTGGGAGAACCTGTCGTTCTTTGCCGCGCTCTACGGCCAGACCGACAAGGCCCAGCTCCACGCGGCGCTGGAGTTCGTCGAACTGGACACGCGCGTCGGCACGCCGGCCCAGGACCTCTCCGGCGGCATGCGGCGGCGGCTCTCGATGGCCTGTGCCCTGGCCCACCACCCGACGGTCCTCTTCCTCGACGAGCCGACGGTTGGAGTGGACCCGGCCCTGCGCGTCCAGTTCTGGGATCACTTCCATCGGCTCGCCGCGGACGGAGCCACCCTCCTCGTCTCCAGCCACGTCATGGACGAAGCCGATCGCTGCGACGAGCTGCTGTTCATCAGAAGCGGGCACGTGCTGGCGCAGGGGACGCCGGCGGAGCTGCGTAGGCGAGCCGGCACGGACAACCTGGAGACCGCTTTCCTGGCCTTCGCCGGCCAGGCCGAAGGCACGGCTTCGAAGGAGACCGCCCGATGAACGCGCTCCGCGTGGCCGCGGTTTTCCGCCGCATCCTCGCCCAGTTCCGCCGCGATCCCAGGTCGCTGGCGCTCCTCTACATCGCCCCGCTCGCGATCATCGCCTTGCTCGGCTGGGTCCTGAGCAGCCAGGGCAACACGACCGCCCATGTCGCCGTGGTCAACGAATCGGCCAACCCGGCCGGCGCCGTCCTCGCCACCAAGATCCAGAGCGCCCTCGACGGCCAGCCGGGGATCGCCCTCGACCGGTCCGTGGCCGACGACTCGACCGCCCGCCAGGCGCTCAAGGACAAGAAGCTCGATCTGGTGGTCGTCCTCCCGGCGGACTTCAGCGTCCAGAACCGCAGATTCGAGCTGCTCACGCTCGGTCTCAATCCACCCGGCGAGGCATCCGTCATCCCGGCGATCCAGAAGGCCCTGCTGGGCTCGGTGGCGGACACCCTCGGGGTTGCGCTGCCCACCTTCGAACGGTCGACCGTGTACGGCTCGCCGAATGCGACCCAGCTCGACACGCTTGCGCCTGTCGTCATCGGCTTCTTCGCCTACTTCTTCGTCTTCATCCTGACCGGCATCAGCTTCCTGCGCGAACGGATCGGCGGGACGCTCGAGCGACTGCTGGCAACCCCGGTCAGCCGGGCCGAAATCGTGCTCGGCTATAGCCTGGGCTTCGGCTTCTTCGCGACGATCCAGGTGGCGATCGTGCTCGCCTTCGTTCTCGGGCGGTTCGACATCCCCGGGCTCGGACCGATCCCGGCCTTCGCCATCGGCCTGGGCGTCCAGACCATCGGCAACCCGCTGATCGCCTACCTGCTGGTCCTCGTCCTGGGCCTGGGCGCGGTTTCGCTGGGCATCTTCCTATCGACCTTCGCCCGAACCGAGCTGCAGATACTGCAGTTCATCCCGATCGTCATCGTGCCGCAGGGCCTTCTCGGCGGCTTCTTCTGGCCGATCGACCAGCTGCCCGACCTGCTCCAGCCGGTTGCCCGAATCCTGCCGGTCACGTACGCCATCGATGGCCTGCGCCAGGTGATGATCGCGGGCGCCGACCTTT
Source organism: Candidatus Limnocylindrales bacterium (assembly GCA_050010635.1). GTDB lineage: Bacteria > Chloroflexota > Limnocylindria > Limnocylindrales > CSP1-4 > Fen-1039. The sequence continues at coordinate 35,916 of JBEKKR010000002.1, read as the reverse complement.
CGTCGTCGCAGGTGCTGCTGGATCTCGGGGTCCTGACCGCCATCGCGGCGGTCTTCGTCACTCTCGCCGCCGGCACCATCAGGCGGGAGGTGGCGTAGCGGCGGAGAGTGGTCGACGGGCGACGCCGCTCCTAGATCGGGACCCTCGCGCGGGCGCGCCTGAAGCGGAGGCGGAGCCCGTGGCGACGCGGCCCCGCCACGACCAGCGCGGTGGCCCAGGCCAGGGTCGAGATCATGGCTATGCCATAGACCGGCCAGTAGTTGCCGAGCCGGTCGTAGAGGATGCCGCCCGCGTTCATGACGATGATGCCGCCGAACGGATACGCGACGGCGATGATGCCGAAGATCGCCCCGAAGCTGTGGCCGCCGAAGACGTCCGAGAAGGCGGCCGAACGGATGGCGATCGTAGCGCCGATGCCGAAGCCGTAGATCGCGTTGCCGGCGACGGCCAGCGCCAGGAGCGACCCGGTGGCGGCGAATATGGCGGTCGCTCCGATGGCGATCAGACCGGCGCACAGCAGCCCGATGAAGCGCCGCCCGAAACGATCCGACAGGCCGCCGCCGATGACCTGCCCGGCGACGTACGCGTAGCATTGCAGGGCCAGCATCGTGGCCGCGAAGTCCGGGCTGATGCCCTGGGCTATGGCGTGTCGCGACGACATCTGGAATATCCCCTCGTCCACGCAGCCGATCCCAACCGCGCCTATCAGCAGGATCAGGAAGCGGCGCGTCCGGATCGTGCGGCGCAGTGCGTCGGGGCGCGAGCGGCTGCCCGGCGGCAATGGCTCACGGGATGCGGCAATGGCGCCGGGGGCGGACGTCTCGTGGAGGCCGCGGCCGGACTGCGCGGCCGGGACCAGCACGGCCGGTCCCATCGTCATCAGCCATACGAAGGGCAGCGCGGCCAGAGACAGCACGCCAAAGATGGCGGCCGTGGATCGCCAGCCTATCTCCGGGATGACGCCGGCGGCCACCGGTAGCGCCAATGCCACTCCGATGCCGGGGCCGGCGTAGGCCACGCCGAGGGCAAGGCCCGTCATTCCGGCGTAGCGCCGCGACATCGCCGTCGTGGTGCCGACGAACACGAGTTGAACGCCGATCGCCAGGAACGCCCCGTACGCGGCCATGAGGAACGCCACGTCGGACGCGGCCGACGCCACCAGCCAGCCGGCCGCCAGCAGGACGGCGCCCGCGAGCAGCAGCAAACGGTCGTCGAAAACGTCGAACGCTCGCCCGAGAAGAGGCGAACAGAGCACGGAGATGAGCAGGAACATCGTCCACGGCATCTGGCCCAACTCGCGAGAGGCGTGGAAGGTGGACTCGAACTGCGGCGCCAGGAGCGGGTAGCAGTACAGCGGCGCATACGCGATAGCGCCGACGACGAAGGCGGCGAGGACCGGCACCGATCGACGCAAACCGCCACGCGAGACCGACATCCTGGGCACGCGCCAATCCTAGGCGCTGACCGTGAACGCCGTGGGCGCGCCGGCCGGCCTGAGGCGTGCCGGGCAGGCCCCGGCCGAACCTCAGCCCTCGGGCTTGGCCTCGGCGGCGGGCTCCTCGGCGACGGGCTCCTCGGCAGCCTCGACGACCGGCTCTTCGACGACGTGCGGCGCGGCCACCTTGGCCACGACCTCGTCCGGATCGGACAGGAGCGCGACGTGGGCCGGCAGCGTCAGATCGCGCAGGTGAATGGCCGTGTCGAAGTCCACTAGGGATTCGATCGAGTACTCGAGCGAGTCCGGCAGATTCTCGGGCAGGGCGCGGATCTTGATCCGGTCGATGTTGTGCAGGAGCGTGCCGCCCAGGCGGGCCACGGCGAATGACTCACCGGTGGTATGGAGCTGGATCTCGACCGTGACTTCCTCGCCCGACTTGACCTCGAAGAGATCCACGTGGAGCAGCTTGCGATGCCTCGGGTCGATCTGGACGCCGTGGACCAGCACCTTGTGCACGTCCTTGCCGTCGATCTTGAGGCTGATGATCGTGTTCGCGTGGGCAGTCCGGCGGATGTGCTCGAACTCGTGGAGGTCAAGCGAGACCGGGATCGAATCGAGCCCGTGACCGAAGACGACCGCGGGAACGCGGCCGCTCTGGCGCAGGTGCGAGACCGACTTGCCGATCTCGATGCGGCGGGTCGCGGTGAGTACTGACGGGGCTGCCACGGGTAGAACCTCCCTGCGCGGGTCCATCGAGCGCACTGACCGTTGCGGAGGCGCTTCGGCATGTGAGCCTACCACGGGCAGGGTGGCGACGCCCGCCGGGGTGTAGGATCGACCCGTGGCTGCCACGATTCTGATCGTCGAGGACGAATACGCCGTCGCTCGCGGGATCCAGTACGCCCTCCAGCAGGAGGGTTACCAGGTCGCCGTCTCGCGGTCGGGCGAGGAGGGCCTGGAGTTCGCCCTGCGCGAGGGGCCGGACCTCGTGGTCCTCGACGTACGCTTGCCGGGCATAGACGGCTTCGAAGTGCTGCGCCGTCTGCGGACGAGCGGCTCGAAGGCGCCGGTCCTGATCCTGACGGCCCGCGACGAGGAGATGGACAAGGTCATCGGCCTGGAGCTCGGCGCGGACGACTACATGACCAAGCCGTTCGGTCTGCGCGAGCTGATGAGCCGCATCAAGGCGCTGCTGCGGCGAGCCTACGGCGACCTGGCCGACGCCGGGGGCGGGCGGCTGCTCCGGCATGGCGACCTGCTGATCGACCTGGAACGCCGGCGCGTCCAGCGCGGCGACCGCCGCATCGCCCTTACCGCCACCGAGTTCGAGATCCTGCGCCACCTGGCCAGCAAGCCCGGCCGCGTCTACTCGCGCCGCGAGCTGCTCGAGCTGATCCGGGACTACGAGGCCCTGGACCAGGACGAGAAGACGATCAACGTCCACGTCAGCCACCTGCGCGAGAAGCTGGAGGACGACCCGTCCAGCCCGCGGTTCGTCTTGACGGTCCGCGGCGCGGGGTACGCGTTCGCGGAGCGCTGAAGTGGCGCGAGGTCGCAACCGGAAGAAGGGGAACGCTCCACGGAATGCGGCGGCGCTCGGAGCGCCGGCGGCCGGTAACGTCGCCCCGGGCGCCGATTCGCCCTCGCCGGTAGCGCGGGCAACGGCCCCGCGGTCCCGACGCAAGCCTTCGAACCCGAGCCACGGCCTCTCCGTGCCGGTCTCCCGAGCCCTCCCTCGAACCTTCCAGGGCCGCCTGTCGCTTGCCTTCGTCCTCGTCTTCGCCCTGGCCGTCGGCATCGTCTCCGTGCTGACCGTCTTCGTCCTGGACAGCGACCTCCGCCAGCAGGAGATGACGAACCTCGAGGCTCGCGCCAATGCCGTGGCCGCGGTGGTGAGAGTGAAGGCCGAGACGGCCGCGGCCCTGGACCCGGCCAACGCGACCGTGATCTCGGCCGGCGGAGCCCTCAACGAAAACGTCATGGCCGCCATCAGCGAGCAGGCCGTCCTGTCCGACTACGCCAACAACGTGGCCCAGGCGGACCTGCGCCTCCGCTTCGGCATCGGCACCGAGACCTCCGAGGGCACGGACCTGATTCCGGCGACCCCCGTCTCCGCGTTCGGTGCGCCGCTCACCGCCCAGCCGGGTCGAGGCCAGGCTCGCGACGCAGTCAGCTTCACCCAGACCTTCAAGTTCGAAGATCTCAACGGCGTCAAGCCGACCTGGTACCTGGAGGTCAGCCTCTCCGCCCCCTACACCACGAGGCAGAGCACGATCGCCAGCGTCGTGGGGTTCCTGTTCGTCTCGTCGACGGGCGCGCTGCTCCTTGCCATCATCGTCTCGGCATACATGGCCCGGCGCTTTACCACGCCGCTGCGCCGGCTCACCGACGCGGCGAGGGCCCTCGCCGAGGGAGACCTGGCCCGCCGCGTTCCCGCCGACCGGGCCCGAACCGGCGGTGCCGAGATCACGGAGCTCTCGCGCCAGTTCAATGCCATGGCGGACCAGGTCGAGGAAACGATGGAGACCATCAGGCGCGACCGCGACACCGGCCGCGAGTTCCTGGCCGACGTCTCGCACGAGCTTCGGACGCCCCTGGCGGCGCTGCGCACCTTCAACGAGCTGCTGCGGGAGAAGGCCGGCGACGACGTCGCCGCCCGGACGGAATTCCTCGAGGCCAGCGCCCAGCAGATCGAGCGTCTCGACTGGCTGGCCCAGAACCTGCTCGAGCTGTCGAAGCTTGACTCCGGCCTGATCCGCCTGGATCTCCGGCCGGACGACCTTCGGGCGACGATCGAATCGGCCGTCGAGCAGGCCCAGGTCTCCGCCCGGCGGCGAGGCCTGAACCTGACTGCCGAGCTGCCGGAGACGCCGCTCGTGACGCGGCACGACCCCCAGCGGCTGGGCCAGGTTCTCACCAACCTGATCGGCAACGGCCTGAAGTTCACACCGCGGGGCGGGTCGGTTCGAGTGGTCCTGAGCCCGCGCAACCGCGGGGCACGCATCCAGGTGATCGACACGGGCGTAGGGATCGACGCCGCGGAGCTGCCTCACGTCTTCGATCGCTTCTACCGGGGCTCGCGCGCCAACGAGGCTCGTGGCAGCGGCAGCGGCCTGGGTCTCGCGATCGTCCGCTCGGTCGTCGAGATGCACGGCGGCCGCGTCATGGTCGAGAGCAGCGTTGGAGGCGGCTCCACCTTCACGGTCATACTGCCGGCAGATCCGCGGACCTCCGCCGATGCCGTGGCCACGGGCGCGGTCTCCGCGCCGGCCCCTGCGGCGCCGGGCGCGGCGGGGCCAGGAGCGGAGCCGGCCGCGGCACCGGATCAGGCGCCGCGCGCGGCGGCGCCGGGCGCCGCAAAGGCCGCCGGAGCGGCGGGGGATCGCGCTCGGCCGAAATAGGGGGCGGGACGCGGGCGCGCCGCGGATCGCGGCCGCACGAGGTCGCAAGGGCCGCTCCGCCGGCTCCAAGGGCGCCGAAACGGTGGCGGAATCTTCACCGTCCGGCCTCTGGAACGTGAACGCCGCACGCCCCAAGCTTCAGGCCTGTCGCGAGGCCCGTTCCGCATGGCCGTGTGCAAGCGCGAATCGGCCTTTGTGCCTAGCATTCGCGCCTGCCCATCTCCCGCATAGCGGAATCGTCCAACTGCATGTCAGACCCCCGATACCCCGAGATCCAGCGGTTCGAGCCGCTGCCCGACGAACGCCACACCCGTAGAGCGGCCTTCGAAGCCTCGCTGCCGGGCGGCGCGGACCAGGCCACACCCGAGCGCTGGTTCGAGCCCGGCGCGGAATCCGGCGCGGACTCGACGGCGAAGCCTCAGTCGGCCTCGAGCAGAGGCCACGCCCGGGGCCTGATGGCGGCGATGCTCGCGACGTCTCTGGTGGGCGCGATCCTGGGGGCCGGCGGGACGTACGCGGCCCTCCGAGCCTCCGGCGCGCTCGACCCGGCGACGGTCGCACCCGCGCCGACCGGCCCTCAGCTCTCGATCGAGTCGAACACCTCGAGCGTGATCGCCGCCGTGAGCAGGGTGAGCCCGGCGGTCGTCCAGATCGTGACCTTCGACGATTCCGGCAACTCGGGCGTGGGTTCGGGGATCATCTACGACGCGCGCGGCTGGATCCTGACGAACCGGCACGTCGTGGAGGGCGCCAAGACGATCACCGTCCGGCTCAGCGACGACCGGCGCCTGGCGGGCTCGATCTACGGCCTGGACACGCTCACGGACCTGGCTATCGTCAAGATGAACGCCGTCGCCGACCTGACGGTCGCGCCGATCGGCGACTCGGCCGGGATCCAGGTCGGGCAGCTGGCCATCGCCATCGGAAGCCCGCTCGGCCTGCCATACCCCAACAGCGTCACGACCGGGATCGTTTCGGCCCTGGGACGCGACATCTCCGTACCGGCCGACGCCGCCTCGACCGCCCCGATCAACCTCCACGGCCTCATCCAGACGGACGCGGCCATCAACCCGGGCAACAGCGGCGGGCCTCTGATCGACGGGACCGGCCACGTCGTGGGCGTTACCACGGCCGAAGCCGCGACGGCCCAGGGAATCGGGTTCGCGATCCCGATAGACATCGCCAAGCCGATCATGCAGCAGGCGCTGGCCGGCGAGAAGCTGTCGCGGCCGTTCATCGGCGTGGCCTACGTGATGATCGACCGCGGCGTCAAGGATCAGTACAGCCTGCCGCTCAGCCAGGGGGCCTGGGTCCACTCCGAGGACGCGACCGGCAAGTCGATCGAGGCCGTCATCGCCGGCAGCGCCGGCGAGACCGCCGGCATCAAGACGGGCGACATCATCACCAAAGTCGAGGACCAGACCATCGACGCGGCCAATCCGCTCCAGGACGTGCTCGTCCAATACGCGCCCGGTCGAACGGTGAGCGTCGAGGTCTACCGCGGTGGGCAGTACATAACGCTGCGGGTCACGCTCGGGACGCGTCCGGACGGGACCAGCTAGCGGGCCGTGGGCCGGCCCGGGGAATCGGCGAGGCGCCTGATCTCAACGAATGCCGCATCGAGCTGCCCCGGCAGCGCCACCCTGGGCTTGCGAACGCGCACCACGACCTCCGACACTCCCGCCGGCGCGAACTCGGCCAGAATGCGGGCCGCGATCGTCTCGGCCAGGGCTTCGATCAGCCGGAAGCTCGGCCCCTCGACGACCTCGCGGCAGATCCGAAAGACGTCGCGATAGTCCACGGTCAGCGCGAGGTCGTCGGACCGGCCGGCCGGCCGCAGGTCGAGGATCAGCTCGGCGTCCACCTCGAACGGCTGGGCCGTCGTCTGCTCCTCCTCCAGCACGCCGTGCTTGCCCTCGAACCGCATGTTGGTCAGGGCTACGCGGTCTGTCATTTCCTTTCCCCCCGGCAGATGGCATCGGCCACGAGAGCGGCCCGGACGTTCGCCCGAACGTCGTGGACACGAACGATGTCGACCCCCGCCGCGATGCCGAGTGCGGTCGTCGCGAGCGTCCCTTCCAGCCGATCCTCGACCGGGAGGCCGCCGAGCACGCGGCCTATCGTCGACTTGCGTGACGTGCCGAGGAGGATGGGCTGTCCGAGACGCCGCAGTCCGGCCAGCTCCCGCATGACCGCCAGGTTGTGTTCCGGCGTCTTGCCGAAGCCGAAGCCCGGGTCGACGATCAGGTTCTCGCGCGGGACGCCGGCGGCCACGGCCCGCTCCAGGGCCGCCCGCAGGTCGTCCATCAGCTCGGCCGCGAAGTCCCGATACTGAGGCTCCGCCCGGTTGTGCATCACCACCATCGGCACGCCTCGCGCGGCGGCAAGGCGGGCCATCGCATCGTCCGTCGAGACGCCCCAGACGTCGTTGATGAGCGACGCGCCGGCCGCGATCGCCAAGCCGGCCACGGCCGGCTTGGCCGTGTCGACGCTGATCGGGACCTCCGGCAGGTTTGCGTGGATCGCGGCGATCACCGGGATCACGCGCGCCGCCTCCTCGTCCTCGGGCACAGGATCGTGGCCGGGCCGGGTGGACTCTCCGCCGACGTCGAGGATGTCGGCGCCTTCTTCGACCATGCGCCGGGCCTGGACGACGGCGGCCTCCATCTGCGCTCCCCTCTTACCTGCCACTGTGGCCAGAAGGCCGTCGCCGGAGAACGAGTCCGGGGTCACGTTGATGATGCCCATGACGTACGTCCGCGATCCCCACTCGAACACGCGCGGCCCGATCCGGGTGGGCCTGGGCGGCGCTATGGCGATCTCGTGCTTGCTGGCGTCGTCGGCGCTCCTCACGGCGCGGCCTCCGGATGCGGGATCGGCGGGTCGGGGACGAGCAGCGGATCCGAGACGAGTATCGCGCGTGCCGCGCCCACGAGGTAGAGCGACCCGGCCACCACGACGGGACCGGAGCCGCCCCCCGCGGCGGGGCCCGGCGAAAGAGCGGCGTCCAGGGCTGCGGCCGGCTCGGAGACCGCCTCCGCCGGCCGCCCTGCGAGGGCGACCCAGCGGGCCGCCAGGCGATCGGCCGGCAGGGCCCGCCCGCCGGCCGGGGCGGTGCAGACGACCCGTGCCTCGCGGAGCAGGACCGATCCCGTGAGGGCGCCGATCACCCCGTCCACGTCCTTGTCGGCCATGATGGCGAGCACTAGCGTCGGCCTCCCGGGACGCAGGAAGGGCGCCATCTCGTCGAGCGCTTCGGCGAGCGTCGCCGCCCCGGCCGGGTTGTGGGCTCCGTCGAACAGGACCTCGCGGCCGCCGGCCTCGACCAGCTCCAGCCGCCCCGGCCAGCGAACGGCGGCGTATCCGTCGCGGCGGGCCTCCGCGGGGACGGCGGCGATCCCCGCCGACTCGAGAGCGTCGAGGACCGCGTCGGCGACCGCCACGTTCGCCGCCTGGTGGCGCCCTCGAAGCCCCACTCGGACCCGGCCCAACCGCTCCAACCGGACGTCGATGCCGTCCCGGTCGATGGCGAGGAGAGGCGCCGGCCGGGCCACGACCAGTGGAGCGGCCACCCTCCGGCTCCGCCGCTCGACGATCTCCAGAGCGGACCCCCATGCCCCGGTCACGGCCCGGTCGCCCCGCATGATGATCGCGGCCTTCTCCTTCGCGATCGCCTCGACCGTGGCGCCGAGGCGGTCCGTGTGGTCGAGCGTGACGTTGGTGACGGCGGCCACTCCGCCGTCCCAGGCGTGAGTGGCGTCGAGCCGCCCGCCCAGCCCCACCTCGACCACCGCCAGATCGATGCCGGCCTCGGCGAACCACCGGAACGTCATCGCGGTCAGCAGCTCGAACTCCGTGGGGTCGCCGTGGCGGCGGGCAACGCGATCGGCCAGCGCCAGCACCTCCGTCGCAAGCCTCGCGAACGCGTCCGGATCGACCGGCACGCCACCGATCTGGAGGCGCTCACGGTACGTAACGAGATGAGGCTTGGGCGTCTCACCGACCCTGTATCCGGCTGCGGTGAGGGCCGACCCGGCGAGCGCCAGAACGCTGCCCTTGCCGTTGGTGCCGGCGATCAGGGCGCCGCGGAAGGCACGCTCCGGGTGGCCCAGTCCGGCCAGGAGGGCGCGCGTCCGGGCGAGGCCCAGCCGAATCCCGAATCGTCCGCGGGATTCGAGCGCGGAGAGCGCCTCGGCGTAGCTGAGCCGGTTCGGCGTCAATCCTTCGTCAGGTCGTCTTCGTAGAAGACGCACTGGTTGAAGCGAGGCGTCAGGCAGACGTCGTTGACGTAGCCCTGCTCGAGGTGGACGCCGCCGCGGAGCTGGCAACGCGACACGTTCTGCTCCTGGCGGATCAGGGCCTTGAGTAGGTGGGGGGCCTGGATCGGGATCGCGCCGCGGCTGCCGGTCATGTAGAAGTGGGGGCAGACGTTGCGGCGCAGGTTCGGCAGGCCGAAGCCGCTGCGAGTCATCGGCAGAGACGGGTAGCGCCCAGGGCCGGACAGGTCGCCCTGGGCGATCGAGGGCGGGCGCGGAGCCGGTCGCGTGGCGATGCGACCGCTGGGCGGGCCGAAGGGTCGCGGCCCCGGTCTGATCCCGACGATCGGTGCGACTCGATTAGCGGGGCCCGTGGGTCGGGTCAAACCGTCACCCGGGTTTCGGGGTCGATCTGGCCTAGGATCGCGTGCCTGCACTGTCGCCTCGAACCTGAGCGAACGCACCTGGACGGCCGCTCTCTACAGCAGAGTACATCCATCCGCCCGCGATGCGCACGGCCGGTGCGCGTCGCGGAAGTCCGGCCTACTCAGGAGTAGTCGGCGCCTTCGCAGTGGGCAGGAGCCTCCCCGCCGAGACCGATGCCCGGTAATGCGACAATAACGACATGCCGATGCGAGAACGACGAGCCGCTCACGTCCGGCCCAGGCCGCCGTCGAGCGACCGCCTGCCTTCACGCACGATCACGGCGTCGGCGCCGCCCAGCGACCTCATGCGGCGCTACCGGCCGCTCCGCACGGGTCCGAGCATCCCCGGACCGGTGGCGATGTTCCTCGTCGCCGGTTGCCTTCTGCTCGGCCTGCTGACGCTCACGGTCGGCACCGGGCTGGTGGCCGGTCTGATCGGCGGGCTCTCGTCGGCCTTCGGCGACGCCGTAAGCCACATCACGTCCCAGGCGCCGGCCACGCCGCCGCCTTCGGGAGTGGCCCTCGACACGCCCGTGCTCGCGGTGCCGCCCGACAACGGCTACACCAACCAGGCGACGGTCGTGATCCAGGGAAGTGTGCCGGGGGCCACGGTCGGCCAGACCGGCTACGCGATCCACGTCTACCTGACGGTCAAGAACGGCGCCCAAAAGCAGGTTGCCAGCGTCCCGGTCGGCGGCACCACGCAGTTCTCGACTCCCCCCATAAAGCTCACCGAAGGCAGCAATGCCTTCGTGGCCACGCTCGCCGGGCCTACCGGCGAGGGCCAGCCGTCGCCGGTTGTGACCTACATCCTCGACACCGTGCCGCCGAAGATCAAAGTCACTTCGCCGGCGTCAGGGGCCAAGTTGACGACTTCCACGGTCACCGTCTCCGGGACCGTCGATCCCGGCGTCAGCATCACGATCCGCAACGAGCAGGTCGTCGGGGGCGCCATAACCAACCAGACAGTCGGGTCGGACGGCGCCTTCAAGCTGGCCGTCCCGGTCGTCGCCGGCCCCAACACGATCGACCTGATGGCCACCGATCAAGCCGGCAACTCGGCCTCGACGAGCCTCACCGTCAACCGCGACTACGGCCAGCTGGCGGCTCATCTCGCCGTGTCGCCAAGCAAGTTCGCGGCATCGTCGCAGACCACGCTCAAGCTGACGCTCCATGCCACGTCGCTGAACGGCGGGCCGCTGGCCAACGCCAAGGCCACCTTTACGGTCACGATCCAGGGTCTCGGCCCGATCGTCTCGCCCGAGCTGACTACGGACTCGACGGGCACGGCCACGTGGCAGGTGAGCGTCGCCGGTGCCGCTCCTGGCGCGGGCCAGGTCAGCGTCCTCGTGACGTCGCCGGCCGGCGACCAGATCACAGGCACGGCGGCCGTAACCACGACCTAGGCGGGACGCCGTGGGTCGCAACTTCCCGCCGGCAAGCCTGTTCCGGAGGCTCCTTCGCAGCTACAATCGAGTCATGGCAAGTTGGCGCTGCCCGCACTGTGGGTCGCCGCAGACGGAAACGTCGCGGTGCTGGGTTTGTGGCCGTTCCACGGCCTCGTGCGCCTCGTGTCTCCATTTCCGCAGTTCCATCGCCGGCCACTTCGGCTACTGCGCGCTCGACAAGGGCCGGGCCCCGCTCACGGGCGAGGAGGAGCGCGCGTGCTGGGAGCGAAAGGCCGCGGAGCTCGAGAGCGAGCGCGACGACGCTCCGGACGAGACGGCCGTGCCGGCCCCGGCCGGCAGCGGTGGCCTATGGGGCACCATCGCCCCGACCGAGACGGCGCCCGAGGGCGAAGCCCGCGTCCAGGGAATGTGGACCGAGCCGGACTCGATTCGAGATCCGGAGGCGCCGACCCACCAGCACGGAAGTTCTATTCGGTCCAAGCCGTGGGGCCCGGTTCCGGGCCTGCGCGAGCCGACCGGCTGGCGACGCGGGATCAGGTCGGTTACGCGGAAGAGCTAGCCTGGGGCGTGGGTGTAGGGGTCGGCGTCGGAGTCGACGTCGGAGTCGGCGTCGGGGTCGGCGTGGGTGTGGGCGTGGGTGTAGGGGTCGGCGTGGGTGTAGGGGACGGCGTGGGAGCCGGGCCCTTCGAAACCACGTAGTCCACGGTCGAATTGCGCTGCACCGAGATCCCCTGGCGCGGGTTCGTGCTGATGATCTGGCCGACCGGGATGGATGGGTCGTACTGGTCTGTCCGGACGCCGGCCTGCAGCCCCACGGTCTGGAGGCTGGTAATGGCATCGCTCTCGATCAGCCCGACGAGGTTCGGGACCGTCACGGTGGACTGGCCGCGAAGCAGGGTCACCGAGATCGTGTCGCCCTTGTGCATCTGCGTGCCGGCGCTCGGGTTCTGGTCGGCGACCGTATCGTCGGGCTGGCGGGTATCGTTGGGCTTGGTGGTAAAGGTGAGGTTCAGGCCGTCGCGTTGGGCTTCCTGCTGCGCCTGCGTGTACGAGAGGCTCACCAGGTTCGGCGCGTAGACCGTCGGCGGCGGCGTGCTGCTGAAGAGGAGCACGACGATGAGGCCGATGATGACGATGACAAGGATGCCGAGCACCCCGGCGACCCAGGCCCACGGGCTGGCTCCGGTCGGCTCCGGCTCGGGCTCCGGCTCCGGCGAGCGACGGATCGGCCGGCGCGGGCGCTCCGGCTCAGGCGAGTAGCCGGTCGCATCCTCGTCGTCCGGGTCGAGTGCGTCGAAGACGCGCGGGCCGGCAGCGTACGCGTCGGGCGAGTAGGCGACGTGCCCGGCCCGGGCGGCGGAGGCGGCTGCGGCGCCTGCGACTGCCCCCGGGGCGGCTCCGGCGGCTCCTGCGGCTCCTGTGGCTGCGACCGCTCCTCCGGCTGCTCCGGAAACGCTCTCGGCACCGGCTCCTCCCTCGAGGAAGGACTCGAGGGCATCGGCCACGGCCGCGGCCGACGGGTACCGCCAGCTCGGAGCGGGGGCCAGGGCGCGCAAGGCAATGTCGTCCAGGGCGGCGGGCACGGCCGGATTCAACCTGGACGGCCGCGGCGGCGCTCCGGCCCTGCGGGCGGCGGCCCTGGCCTCGGCCGAATCGCCGGGCCACGGCGCGCGACCCGTGAGCATCTCGTAGAAGAGCGCCCCCAGCGCCTCGACGTCCGACCCCTCCGACGGCGCGGCGCCGAGCCCCAACGCAGGCGCGGCTGCGGCCGCGTCCTCGTCGTGGCGCTTCATGTTCGCAGAGGTGGCGTCCGCCACCGCGGCCGCGGCTCGGGCGATGCCGAAGTCCGTGACCTTCACGTGGCCGTCACGAGTGACCATGACGTTGCCGGCGCGCAGATCTCCGTGGGGTAGCCCGCGATCGTGGGCAGCCTGCAGGGCCCTCCCGACCTCGGCCGCGGCTCGGGCGGCACGTCGCGGCGGAACCGGGCCGTTGCGCTGCAGGAGAGTGGCCAGATCGGCCCCGTCGACGTACTCGGTTACCAGGTACGTGCGCGAATCGTCCGTGCCGAAGTCGTAGACGGCGGCCACGTTCTCGTGGTCGACGCCCGCGGCGACGCGGGACTGCCAGCGGAAGTCGGACATGAAATCGGGGTCGCCCGCATATTCGCCCCGCAGAAGCTTGACGGCCACGTCACGGTTGAGCTGGAGATCGGTGGCCCGGTACACGTCGGCGAAGCTGCCTCCGCCGAGCAGCTCCAGAAGCCGGTAACGGCCCCCGATGGTGCTTCCGATCTCGGCCACTATCAAACCCCTTGCGGACGGCGCAGGAACGCCGGCTTCTTCTTCTCGACCATCACCGCGTTCCCGAGAGCTGCCCGGGCTTCAGCTCAGGTCGAGCGTCTGCAGGTACTGCCGGAACTGGTCCCCGATGTCCTGTCTCTGCAGCGCCAACTCTATTGACGCTCTGAGCCAGCCCATCGTGGTCCCGGCATCGTATCGCACGCCGTCGAAGGCGTAGGCGTAGACGTCCTGTTCCTTCATCAACGCTTCGATTGCGTCGGTCAGCTGGATCTCGCCGCCGGCCCCTCTGGGCGTCTGCTCGAGCTTGTCGAAGATCTTGGGCGTCAGGACGTACCGGCCGATGATGGCCAGGTTCGAGGGCGCGTCCGCCGGTTCCGGCTTCTCGACCAGGCCCGAGACCTTGTACAGGCGGTGGTCCTCCGAGGCCGCCGGATCGCCGGCGATCACGCCGTACCGGCCGGTGTCCTCACGCGGCACTTCCATGACAGCCACGACGGAGCTGTGGGTTTGCTGGTACGCGTGGATCAGCTGGCCGATGCAAGGGCGCTCTCCGACGACCACGTCGTCCGAGAGGATCACCGCGAAGGGCTCGTGGCCCACCAGCTCCTTGGCCATCAGGACCGCGTGGCCCAGGCCCAGCTGCTCCTTCTGGCGAACGTAGGAGATCTGGGCCAGGTCCGAGATGGCCCGGACCTGACGGAGCATCTCGATGTCGCCGCGCGCTTCGAGAAGCTGCTCCAGTTCGACGTTGATGTCGAAGTGGTCTTCGATCGCACGCTTCTGGCTGCTGGTGACGATGATGACCTGCTCGATGCCGGCCTCGACCGCCTCTTCGACAGCGTACTGGATGACCGGTTTGTCAACGAGCGGAAGCATCTCCTTGGGTTGCGCCTTGGTGGCCGGGAGGAAGCGGGTTCCCCAACCTGCGGCCGGGAAGACTGCCTTTCGTACGCGCATCTGCCCTCAGCTTCGATCGCCGGCGGCGGCGGCCGAATGAGCCGCCGTAGCCGGGTCGACGAATTCGTGGTCGTCGCGGTGGATACCGTCACACAATCCGAGGCGCCGCGGCTCCGTGGGTACCCACACCGGCCTCATGATCTCGCGGACCTGCGAGCGCCGGCAGAAGAGCATCCCGCGCCTGGCCATCCAGGCCAGGACGTGACTCGGGTCGCCGTGGAACTCGAACGGGCCGGGGTTCAGCGCCGTGGATTCTGTCCACGAAACGGGCGCCTCGGGAGCCACGATGTCGAGGATGCTGACCCGCCAGGGCCGGCCCTCGATTGCTCCCCCGCAACCTGAGCAGCGGCCGGCTATGTTGTCGGTGACGATCGTGGGGATCCGGACGCCGTAGAGTTCCATCGCGGCCGGATCGTAGCAGGTCGCCGGGAGAAAGGAGCGGGCCTCCTATCCATGGACGGGTACGACGACAACTTGCCGCCCTCGGAGGCTGCCCGGGAGAAGCGCCGGGATCGCGACGCCGAGGCCGGCGCCAGGGCCGGCATGAAGAGCGGCCTTGCCAAGCAGTTCAAGCAGGTCCTCGACAGCCAGGTCAAGCGGGGCAAGGAAGCCGCGCGCAAGCTGCCGGAGGAGGCCGAGAGGACGGAACGAGGGGAGCGGCCGAAGACGCCCCGCCGCAAGCCCTGACCTAGCCGCCGAAGGTGAAGGCGTAGGATCGAGCGCCCGCGGCGTTGAAGGTGATGGTCACGGTCCCACGCGCCGGTGCCGGGAGATGGACCAGGTGGTAGAGCCGCGCCGCTCCGATCGTCATCGAGCCGTCCGCGGCAACGTCCTCGGTGGGCGTGGCTCCGGAGACTCCGGTCAGCGTGACTGTCGCGGGTATGGGTGAGTCCGCGGCCATCACCAGGTAGACGTCCCGGGCGTAGAAGTTGAGCTCCAGCCTGCCGCCGGAGGCGAGGGCGGTGGCGTATTGCGGCTCGAAATCGAAGGTGCCGGAAACGGCAAAGTGGTCGTTGGGCAGCGTGTCGGGGAGCGTGTACTGGTGGCTGCCGGCCTCCTCCCCCTGGGGTGAAGCGAATGTCTGCGCCCGATCCGAGCCGAGGTACGTCTCCTGCGTCTGGTTGTCCACGAAGGGCGGAGGTGCTTCCGACATGGCGGCGCTTGGCAGGGCCGACTTCCCGGCTTCGGCGAGAAGGCTGCGGATGTCTTGCTCCGACTGGACGTAGTCGCCTTCCCCGAAGTGCGTCGACCTGATGTAGCCGTTGGCGTCGATCAGGTAGTCGGCCGGCCAGTACGCGTTGTTGTACCCGTTCCAGGTGGAGAACTCGTTGTCCTGCGCCACCGGGTAGGTGATCCCGAAGCGGGCGATCGCGGCGGCCACGTTGCCGGTGTCGTGCTCGAAGGCGAACTCGGGCGCGTGGACACCGACGACGACGAAGCCCTGCGCGGCGTACTTCTGATACCAGCCCTCCACGTACGGCAGGGTCCGGATGCAGTTGATGCAGGAGTAGGTCCAGAAGTCGACCAGGACCACCTTGCCGCGCAGTCCGGCCATCGTCAGGGGCCCGGAATTGAGCCAGTGGTCTATGCCGGAGAACTCGGGCGCGACCGGACCGACGGGCAGGCCGGATCCGCCCGACCCGTTCGAGCCGGCCGGGGCGGGGGTCGCGTTCGCCCCCGTGATCACCTCGTGCAGGGCCGACTGAACCTGGCTCGACCGCTCGAGCGTCTGGAGAGTGCCGGTCCAGTCGGGCATGGCGCTCGTGAGGTCCGCAGAGATCGCCGTGTCGGCGCCGACGGCCATCAGACCGGCCGTGACCAGGACGAGGATCCCGAATGCCCGCGAGGCCCACGCCGAGGCGTTCCGCAGGCGAAGCCTGGCCAGGGCCGCGCGCCCGCCGAGAGCGATCGCCAGCAGCGGCAACCCCGCTCCGATGGCATAGGCGATGACCAGCCCGAGCGTGGCCAGGGAGCCCGGCGCGGTGACGGCCAGGCTGGTGATGGCGCCGAGGATCGGGCCGGCGCAGGGTGTCCAGACCAGTCCGAGGCCGACGCCCGTGGCGAGCCCCGCGACGATACTGCCGCGCGTTGGCGGGGCATCCGGACGACCTCCGTCGGCCCCGAGGCCGGACGTGGACATCGATCCGCCGGGCCGGCCCGCGCCCGCCAGTCGGGTACCCAGGCCCGGCAGCCGGGCGGTCAGGCGCTCGAAGCGAACGTTCAGGGCGGGCACCAGCAGCGTCAAGCCGAACACGGCGATGACCACGATCGCGGCATCGCGCAGGCTCGAGCTGGGCAGGTGCAGCGCCTGGATCAGCTGGACGCTGGCCAGGGTGAACAACGAGAAGCTGGCGATCAGGCCGGCAATGACCAGGTAGGGGCGGCGGCGATCGCCGTCGGCGCCGGTGGCCAGGACGATGGGCAGGATCGGCAGGACGCAGGGAGAGACGGCCGTGACCAGCCCCGCGACAAACGCAACAAGTAGCAGTAGAAGCACTAGCGAATGCTAGGCCGGTCCGCCACGAACCCGGTCGATCCGGGGGGCCGCGGCCCGCCTGGCGGGAATCCTGGACACGCCGCGGGATGGCCGGATCGCCAGGCGGTGCTTCGACCCCCGGGGAACTCGCTCCGCGCGCGATCGATTGCATCATCAAGGCGTCGAGCGCCTCGACGCGCCCGCCGCGGCCGCAAGCCGAACGAGGTCAATCTCATGCCTGCCCTTTCCGTTCCCGACATCACCGTCCTGCCGCGCATCCCGGAGCCGGACCCTACCGTCGCCCGCATGCGGGCCGTTCGAAGCGTGACCACCGCCCCGCGCGGACTCGAAGGCGAGGGCTTCCCGGTCCGGCGGGCATTCCACGGCGTGGACCTGGCGGACCTGGACCCCTTCGTCCACCTCGACCAGATGGGCGAGGTCGAGTACGCGCCGGGCGAGCCGAAGGGAACGGCCTGGCACCCCCACCGCGGCTTCGAAACCGTCACCTACATGATCGACGGGACCTTCGAGCACAACGACTCGAACGGCGGCGGGGGCGTCATCACCAACGGCGACACGCAGTGGATGACGGCGGGGGCGGGCATCCTCCACATCGAGAAGCCGCCGGAATCGCTGGTGGTGAGCGGGGGCCTCTTCCACGGCTTCCAGCTCTGGGTCAACCTGCCGCGGACCCAGAAGTGGGCCGCGCCGCGCTACCAGGACCTGCGGGCCCGGGAGGTTGCGCTCGCGTCGTCATCCGACGGCGGGGCGCTCGTCCGGATAATCGCCGGCGAGGTCGCCGGGCACAAAGGCCCGGGCTCGACGTACACGCCGATGACGCTCGTCCACGCGACCATGAGCCCGGGCGCGCGGCTCTCGCTGCCGTGGCGGGCCGACTACAACGCCCTCGTGTATGCCATGGCCGGACACGGCACGGTCGGCTTGGAGGCGCGGCCGTTCCAGACGGGCCAGCTTGCCCTCCTCGGACCGGGCAATGCGCTCACCGTCTCCGCGCTGCAGGTTCAGGAGAGCCGCAGCCCGAACCTCGACCTGCTCATCCTGGGCGGTCGCCCGATCGGCGAGCCCGTCGCGTGGATGGGTCCGTTCGTGATGAACACGCGCGAGGAGGTCATCCAGGCCTTCGCCGACTACCAGGCCGGCCGCCTCGGCACGATCCCGGCCATCACGGCGGTGCACAACACGCCGACGACGGTCGTCGAGTCGGGGCAACCCGGGGACGGCGAACCGGGCTGAGCCAGGGGCTGCCACCAGGAGGAGCCGGTTCTGGGCAACTCCGGGAACCATTTGACGGATCATTGCGTCGGAGGGACACACCAGGGCCCCAGCTGAGGACGGAAGTGGACTCGAGCGCACAGACACCGGCGGCGCGCAGGACTGCCGCAGCCGCCCTCGTCGCTCTCATGGCGTTCTCGCTCGCGCTGGCGGCATGCACCCCGGGCGCGAGCCCGTCTCTCGCTCCGGCCGGCACATCCACGCTCGCGACCGGCGTCCGCGGCATCGTCCTGGCAGGCCCCACCTGCCCGGTCGAGCGGCCCAACGAGAGCGCATGCGTGCGCCCGGTCTCGGGGGCAACGGTCCTAGCCCTGGACTCGGCCGGCGGCGAAGCCGGCCGAGCCGTCAGCGACTCGACCGGCGCGTACTTCCTGCGGTTGCCTCCGGGGAGCTACGAGATCGTCCCCCAGGCCGTTCCCGGGCTGATGGGGGTCGCGCCGGCGACGGCCGTGACGGTAACTGCCGGGGCGCCGCTGCAGCTCGACCTCCAGTACGACACCGGCATCCGCTGACGAGGGCCAACTGTGGCGGCCAATCGCCGATCCCTTTAGTGAGGGCCGCAACCCTGGGCTGAACGCTGCGTTCGGTTGCGGGCCCCGCTCCTCGGGCCCGACCAGACTGTCTCGAAAGATCGTCCCGCGAAGGACCGTTGGCTCTGGCACCCGGGTCCGGGGGGTGTCAATCTTGGACGTTGCTGCCGCGGGTGTTGCCGTCGCCTGCAGCCCGCCCGCGACGCGGATAGGAGGTTCGCGATGAGCGGCGATCAGGCAGTCCTGGCCGGCCCGCACCGTGGTCTGCTCGATTGGCTGGGAAAGAACGGCATCCACTACGAGGTCCACGAACACGCGACCACGTTCACCGCACGAGAGACTGCTCGCACGGAGCACGTCGACCCGGCGGCATTCGCCAAGGCGATCGGGGTCGTGACGGACGACGGCCGGCGCGCGCTCGTGGTGCTCGACGCGGAAGATCACCTCGACCTTCTCAAGGCTCGCCGCGTCCTCGGCGCCACGACCGCCCGGCTGATGACCGAAGCCGAGCTCGCCGAGTCCTGCCCCGGATGCGACGTCGGTGCGACGCCGGCCGTCGGCGCCCTCTTCGGGTTGCCGATGCACGTGGACAAGGCGATCCGAGACGTTCCGATACTCACGTTCCACGCCGGGAGCCACCGCTACACGGTCCACGTCGATCGCCCGGAATGGGAGCGAGCCCTCGGCATCACCTACGAGGCGCTCGCCGAGCACCGCCTGCTCGAGCCGGCCTGGATGCGGTCCTGACTCCTGCCGGGAGGCGCTCGGCGCGGCGCCTAAGGAATGCGGATGTCGTGGCGGCTACGTGCGGCTGCGAGCTCGTCCGGAGTCAGGGTGGAAACGTCGACCGGCGCCACGATTGTCCAGTGGCGGCCGACCGGGCAGCGTTCGAACCGCACGTTCCAGAGCCGCACGGCCTTGAAGGAGGCGCCGGGGACGAGAGTGGTCGTGAACAGGTGCCCCGCCCGACACCGCACGATGCACTCGAAGCCCCCGCCGGTCCGCGTCCGGCCCCCGATCAGGACCGCGATGACGACGACCACAAACACCGCTACGCCGAGAACCAGGCCGATCATCTTCCGAGGATACCGCTCTGACGGCGCGGGAGGCGGCCGCCCGGATCAGCCCACCGATCCGCCGACCTCGGCGGCCGTCCGAGCCGGCGCTAGCACTATCCGTGCCGAGCCGCGGGACGCGCAGCCCCGGTCGGCTATCTCCCGGGAGTAGTGGCGGCCGATGTCGGCGCGGACGGAGCGGCGAGGACGTCGGCCAACCGCCGGGTGCCGATCGAGGCCGGCAGCACGGTCAGGCAGCCCGCCAGTACGATCGCGGCCGCAACGGCCGGTGAGAGTGCGCCCGTCGCCAGGCCGAGCGACGCGGCCGCCGCAGGCAGCCCGAGCTGTGCGGCCGCGGCCAGCCCGAATCCGTCCCAAGGTGGCGGCGCGACCGCCCGGCTAGCGGCCAGGTGGATCGCCAGTGCACATAGCGCCATCACGACGGCCAGCAGGATGGCTGACGGATCCTCGGCCAGCGACCGCAGGTCGAGTTCAGAGCCGATGAGAACGAAGAAGGCTGGGACGAAGAAGCCCTCGGCGATGCCCGAGAGCTGCACCTCGAGGCGGGTCGGCTCCCGCAGGCGGGCAAGGATCAAGCCCGCCCCGAAACCCGCAAGGAGGGTCGAGCCGCCCGTCCTGGCGGCAATGAGTGAAAGGACGACCAGGATCAGCAAGGTCACCCGTAGCTGTAGAGCCCAACCTCGCGAACGCGAGCGGTCACTCAATGCCAGGGCGCCTGGCAAGCGAGCGATTCTCTCGCCGAGCCACAGCGCGGCGACCGTGCAAGCGACGATGAGCGCATCGCCACCGAGTGCCTCGGGGATCTGCGCGGCACCAATGAGGGTGAGCGGCATGACGAGGACGGTGAGTGCGTCGGCCAGGGGTATCCAGACGAGCAGAAGGGCAACGCCCGGCCCGATCAGGCCGCGCTCTTCGAGGATCGGGAAGGCGACCGCGGCCGAGCTTCCGGCCAGCAGGACGGGGAACAGAAATGATGGAGCCTCGGGCTCCAGGATCGCGCCGATGGCCAGTCCGACCGGCAGCGAAAGGACGGCCACGACGCCGACCGCAATCGCGCCCGCACGGACACCGGCCCGCAGACCGGGCGCGCTCAGGTCCACATGCGAGCCCGCAACGAGCATCAGCATGGCAAAGCCCAGACCGTACAGGAGAGTGTTGGCCGGCGTCGTCGGATCGATCCAGCCGAAACCCGACCGGCCAATGCAGATGCCGGCGATCAACTCTCCGACGACGGCCGGGATGAGGGGCCGCCTGCCGGCTGCCAACAGCGGCCCAACGAGTCCGGCCACGATGATGATCAGCAGCGAGTCGAACATCGGTGGTCAGGATGGCAGATGGCAGCATCGGGCGCACGGTTGTCCGGCAACCGTTTCAGGCGGTCGGGAGGCGCGGACAGGATCACTGAACAACATGCGCGCCTCCGGGGCTCGACCCCCGTGCGAGAATAGGCTCCTGCGCGAGCGTGGGCGGCCCGCCCGAACGGCGTGCGCGTGACCGCGTCGTGCCACGTGGAGGAGGTGGCCATGGGTCGAAGGTGGCGGCACGGCCGACCCCAACGGACGTCGCCGATTGACCGCCACGTCACCGCGAGTGACGCATATCCGAGGACGAAACGGAGAAACGCATGACAAGAAGGTTTCTGCCCGTCTTCGCGGCCGCAGCCCTGATCGTCGGGCTGGCGGTCCCGGCTGCCACGTCAGCCGCCACCGGTCACATGAAGCCGTCCCTCGTGATGGACGCGCAGCCGGTCCAGGTCGCGGCCGACGGCCCGGCCTACGGCCTTCGCACCTGCCAGGTCGGTCTCTCGGTCGGGCAGTGCTACGACCCGTACCAGATGCGGACGGCCTACGGCGTCGACAAGCTGATCGCCGCTGGCTACAACGGCCGGGGCAAGACGATAGTCATCGTCGACGCATTCCAGGACCCGAACATCGTCGCCCAGCTGAACACGTTCGACGCCTACTACGGCCTAACGCCAATGAACGCCGGGCGCGGGACCCCGACCTTCACTCAAGTCTCCCCCGAGGGCCTGCCAGTGTATGACGCCGGCTGGTCAGAGGAGATCTCGCTCGACGTCCTGTGGGCGCATGCCATCGCCCCCGGCGCGAACATCGTGCTGGAGCAGGCCAAGGACAACAACGACTCGTCCCTCATCAAGGCCCTCAACGACGCTGTGAACAAGAAGCGAGGCGACGTTGTCTCCATGAGCTTCGGCGAGTCCGACACCTGCGTGCTCGCGGCCGATGCCATGGCCTGGCACCAGGCCTTCGTCAACGCCACGCTCAAGGGGATCACCCTCTTCGCCTCCTCGGGCGACCAGGGCGTCTTGCAGCCCACCTGCGACAACAACTCCTGGCTCAAGTCCACCTCCTCGCCGGCCAGCGACCCGCTGGTCACCGCGGTGGGCGGCACCGAGCTCCATGCGGCCGACTACTGCCTCGCCTCGCTGGGCTGCGATCCGACCGCCAATCCGGGCCCCGGGACCTGGCTGAGCGAGATCGCCTGGAACGAGGGCTATCCGTACGGTGACTTCCAGGATCAATTCGACTCCACCCTCGCCACGGGCGGCGGCTTCAGCGCCGTCTTCAGTGAGCCTGCCTACCAGAAGGGGACGTTCAAGAGCGACGGGCTCGGCGTTCCCGACGTCGCGTACAACGGCGCCGTCCTCCACGGCGTCCTGACCTACCTCAACCTCCCCGGCGTGCCGGTTGGGTGGTACCGCTTCGGCGGCACAAGCGCCGGCTCCCCACAGTGGGCGGCCCTCATGGCCATCGCCGACCAGAAGGCCGGCCACGACCTGGGCTTCATCAACGCCGCGCTCTACCACAGGATCAGCCCCTCACGGACTTACTACGCGGCCTCCCTCCACGACATCCTGACCGGAACCAACTCGGCCCTCGAGTACGACGCCAGCGGCAACCCGGTGGACGTGACCGGCTTCACCGCCGGCAAGGGCTGGGATGCCACCACCGGCTTCGGCTCGCCGAAGGCCAACAAGCTGATCCCCTACCTGGTCAGCCTCGTTTCGCCGGGTGACGGGATCGCCGCCATCGCCGGCTCGAGCCCGCACCCGCGCGGCAATCAGTCCTCGCCCGGACATCAGAAGTCCCAGTAATCGGTTTCGGCCGCTGTGACGACAGCGTGAATATCCGGGTACGGACAGGTTCGGCGACCTTCGCCGGAGAAGGAACGCCGTAACCGATCAAGGTGGCGCAAGTCTTGACAGGAATACCGGGCACCAGGCGTCGCGACACGTCGGTGTCCGGTATTCCATCTCCGGCTCAACCGGTCCAGAATAGGTTCATGGCGGCCAAGCAGCGTATGCCTGCAGCGCGAGTCAGTCGCCGGGTCAGCACGCTGGCCGCGGCCGGCGTGCTGCTCACGCTCGGAGCACTCGTCCTGGGCGGCTGCGTTGGCGCCGGGCCCTCGAGCGAGCCAGGCGCCCCAACCGGCGCCCCCAGCCAGCCGCCCGTCGTCGCCCAGGTCCTGCCATCCGTCGAGTCCGCACCCTGTTCTTCGGCGACCGACCAAGGCCAGCAGTGCGGTGGCGGACCGGTGGTGTCGCCGCCACCTGGTGCAGCGAACCCTTCATCGGCAGCGGCGGCGCTCCCCACGCCGACGGCGGTTCCTGTCGCCTCGGCCGCAGCGCCCCTCGTCGTGACCGTCGCGGATGATGGCACGACCCTGCACCTATCGGTGGGGCAGCGGTTCCTCCTCGATCTCGGCTCCGGCGTGGACTGGACCGTGAAGCTGGGTGACGAGCAGGTCGTGCGACCGGTGACGGGCGTTCTCCTGCCGGCGGGCGCCCAGGGGGTCTACGAGGCGCAGACGCCAGGCACCACGGTCCTCAGCGCTGCCGGGATCCCGCACTGCACCTCCGGCTCCTGCGCCCTGTTCCGGCTCGGGTTCGGCGTCACGATCGCGGTGAGTTGAGCGACGCCTGCGGGCGGTGGTCGAAATGTGCCCGATCGGACGGAGCGCCACCGTCGAGGCCGGGGCATTCGCTGCTGACGATCGAGTCGGGGCTGATTTCACGGACCGGCAGGCCACGGATCGGCCCGACCGAGGGCCAGCGCCCAGTCACGCCAGACAAGGGACTTCGCCGACGGTCGTGACAGGGGTTCGGTCGCTTCCGCCGTCGCTTCGGATTTGGCGGCGCGCCGTAACCGTGTGATCATGGCTCTGACCGGCTGCTCGGCCGCAGCTCCTACGCCGCAGATCATCTACGAGGAGGTCGTCTGGCCCCCGTCAAATCGCCACTACGCGAACATCGAGGCGCTGGCTCGAGCTCCCGCCAATCGCGTGTGACGGCCACCGTCGCTGGCGATGTCCTGACGGGGCTTGGCGATGAAGAGCCAGAGTCGTTCCCGATGCCCGGCTGGTTTGCGCCACTCCGGCTCCGGTCACTGGCTGAGACCGTCGGGGAAGACCCAGTCGGCCGTCGCCGGCGCCGTGGCCATGCAGAAGCTGACTCTGAGGTTCCAGGGTCTGCCGTCCTGTGAGGCGTAGGGCAGGTAGTAGGTACCCCCGAAGAGCGAGACTGCGCCGCGGAACACCGACACCGTTGGGGAGGATCCCTGCGAGAGGATGACGGTGTCGCTCTTCTTGAACGCGACCCAGTCCGTCGTTGTGGCGTAGCTCGTACTCCATCGTCCCTTCGTGGGCGAGGCACCATACCCGATGTAGTAGGTGCCGTTGAAGTCGTGTACCCACGGGTCGGCGATCGTGCCGGCATCGAGCGATCCCGCAGTCCCGAAGGCGAGCACGGGGTTCGCCGGCAATTTGACGTAGGGCCCTGCAAAGCCGCTTGTCGAGGTGGCTATCCCGACCTGCTCCGTGAAACCGTCTGCCGGATCGGCGTCCCCCATGTAGACCATCACCCAGCCGCCAGGCGTCTGCAGGACGTATGGCTCCGAGACCCACGCGCCGTCCCACGTACCGGTTGCGTCCGTCGTCAGCACGGCTGGGTTGATCTGGGTGTAGTCGCCGTCGATCCCGTTCGTCGATTCCGCTAGCCAGGCCCACCGGGTCGCCACTGAGGGGATACGGCTCCTTCCCAAAGGATCAAGCAGTCTTGGGCGGTTCAGCCGGCCGACGCCGGATTCTTCGGAAGAGGCGATAGATCAGGAACAGAACGAAGAGCGCGAGGCCGACCGGCAGCCCGACGATGACCAGCCAAACGCCTAAGGAAGCGAGACCCTGGCCCATCTTGACCAGGGTCGCCGTGGCGTCGTCGATCGTGCCGTTGATACTCCAGCCGCTCGTTGCGCTGGTGGTCGAGGTTCTCGGGGTGGCCTCGAATTGCACCGTCAGCGTGCTGAAGGCCGCCTGGTCACCCAACTGGTTGCGCTGGGCCTGTAGCTCCTCGATTTGCCCCTCGACTGTGGTGAGCTGGGTCTGAACCGCCAGGGTGTCGGTGATGGTGGTCGCCTTGGCCATGATGCCGAGCAGCGACTGCTCGGTGGCGCGCAGATTGGTCAGGCGCGCGTCCAGATCTACCGCCGATGCGGTGACGTCCTGGGTCTGGATCTGCTCGTTGAGGATCTTCAGCGAACCCCCGCCATTGGCGCCATGGATGGAAGCGAGGGTCGCATCCCATTTGGCCACCGGGATTCGATAGGTGACCGAGATGACCAACGTCTCGGCATCGCCGGACCGCGACGAGGCTGACACATACCCGCCGGCCGCGCCGACGAAGCCGTTGGCCTGGGCCGCCGAAGCCTCGGGGTTGGAAACCTGCATGTCCAGTTGCCCGGTCTTGATGATCAGCGTCTGCGCACCGATCAGGGGTGCGGCCGAAGCGGCGGCCACCGGGGCAGCCGTAGCGCCAGCCTGGAGAGCCCCCAGATCTTTGCCACCACCTCCGGCAGGCTGATTGACCTGGTACGGACCCGGAGTGGCCGAAGAAGAGGAGCAGGCGGCCAAGCTCAGGCCAACAAGCACCAGCAAAGGGAGAACGGCCAGGCTTCTGTTCGTGACTCTCATCGGACCCCTCCAAGCGGACTGCGACGGTCAACCGTCGTCAACGTCAGACGCAATAGATATTCGAGCGGGGTGGCCTCAAAGGTTC
Source organism: Candidatus Limnocylindrales bacterium (assembly GCA_050010635.1). Classification (GTDB taxonomy): domain Bacteria; phylum Chloroflexota; class Limnocylindria; order Limnocylindrales; family CSP1-4; genus Fen-1039. Next base: position 10,282 of record JBEKKR010000002.1, on the reverse strand, counting down.
AGTCTAGCGAGGGTGACTTCGGGAAACGATGGGCCTACCTACACACGCTGCGGCAGTCCGCCTGGTCCAGCGAGCCACGACGTGGTCATCGTGGGGAGGCGGCGCGCCGACCCGCTCCGGCGAGAGCATTCCGCAGCTGTCTACGACTTGCCCAAGAGACTCGGCGTGAGCTTGGCAAGCGCGCCTGACGCCGTCGTGTCGAAGCGGGTCACGAAGAGGCCGAAGACGCTATCGATGCCGTAACCTGCAAAGAGGGCCGTCTGCCACGTGAGCTGGTTGGGTGGTAGCGAGATGGCCAGCCCCACAAGGGTCAGCCAGACGACCACGATGCCTGCCAGGATGGCTAGCTCGTGGACGTGGATCCAGGCAAGCCATTCTCCCATCGCCGTGAAGCCCCCGATCGTGGTGCGCTGGCCCTGCTTGATCGCCTCGACACCGATGTGGAGAACCGAGCCGACCAGAAGGAATCCATACGCAGGCAGCAGCTCGCCAAACCGGCTTGTTGCGATGCCAAGCCAGCCGGCCCCGATGCCCATGGCCGGAAGCCCATTCGTGATCACATCGACGAAGCCGACCCCAACAGGGATGGCCAGGGACAGGATCAGCACGTACGACGCGACCCGCCGCCAGAGATGCTTCGAGGCCTTGAAGATGACGCCTGCCTCTGGGTCCACGACGCCGGCGACGAAGAGCGGATGACCCGCAAGGTAGTCGAGGAGGTGTCGCTGCATGGCCGGGTCGGGTAGTTCGTCGGAGAACATCGCGGCGAAGTCGAGCCGCCCACCAACCGAAATCGTTGCTAGGTGCTGGTTGACTCGCCCTGGAATGGTGACCAAGGCGACGTGCCAGATGACGTCCGCGAGGGTCTTGGCGGCCGTCGTGATTGCTGCCTCGAAGGCGACGTGATCGGCGAGCTTGTATTGCTTGGGTAGCTCGGCGAGCGCACGGGCCCATTCATTGCCGATGGTCAGGATCTCGTCACCGCAGTCGTCATAGAGAGCGTCATCTGCTTCGAACAGCACCGTTAGCTTCACGATCCGGTCGTCGACGATCTTGGAGTCCTCGTCCGTAGCGCGCTTCAACTCCGCCAGCTGCTCAGTCACAGCCTGGAGACGAGCCGCCGAGTCGGCTACCCCGAGCGCGGTCGCGATCGAATTCAGCGGGATGGCTAGGTCGCGCGCCTCCTCACCAATGTCTCTCACGAGCCCACGGAGCCGTTGGAGGTCGTCGGGGCGGGCCGCCCGTCGCAGGCTGTGCGGAATGTGGACCCGTCTGGGGCGCGTCTTCACCGGGGTCTGTGGATCGGGCGCCAGCGGTGGCATCTGTAGCGGGCTCATAGCCCACCCCCATTTCGGCGCGGGTCGGTCTCGCTAGTGGCTCGACGCGGTCCCGGCGGCCAGAGTGTGGGCCGCGTGTCCCAGCCCCCCGTGCACCGCCTATTCTCGTACCGTTGTTAATCGGTCTGCCCAGCTGGCGGCCCCAGCCGAATCGCGATCGGAGAGCCGGAGCCCGAGGACGAAGCTGGCGCCTCAACGCCTGTCACGGCTCTCGCGGAGTTGGTTGGCGTTGGCGCGGGAGTCTACACCGCACTATCAAACCATGGTGCTGGCGCTCGTCCTCTTGCCCTTGACCTGCCGCATAGCCCCAGGCCAAGCAAGGGCGCCCGCGGCGAGATCATATGGTCCGGGTACTCTAGTCGACGATGCATCTGCCCCGGCCCACACGTTGGCGCGCGTTCGCCTCGACCCACTACCGGCCCTTCCAGGCAATCGCCGTCGGCCAGGCCTTCACCGCTTCCTACGCTTCGGACGCGCTCTTCGTCCCGGTCCTGCTGCGCCTCGGTGCACCCCCAGCGCTGGTAGTCCTGGTCGGCGCCGCCCCGGTCGGAGGGGCGGCCCTCGGGGCATTCGCCCCGCAGATCCTTCGCCGCATGAAGGGCAACCTCCGGAGGCTCACGCTGGGCCTGGCCCTCGCCGAGGTGCGCGGCTTCGCCCTCGCCGCGATCGTGGCGGGCGTGGCCGCCGGCGCCCTGGCCCCAGCCCTCGGGGTGGCTCTGATTTCGGTGACCGTGGCAATCGGCCAGACCGCGGGCGTGCTGTCGGCCTCGAACATCACGCTGTGGACGGCCATAGTGCTGCCCGACCAGGAGCGCCGGCTGGTCGGGCCGAGAATGGGCGCTCTGACCATGGCCCTATCGACCGCCCTTCTCCTGCCCGCCGGCTTCATCCTCGACGCCGGGACACGGGCGATAGGTCTGTGGGCCTACGTCGTCTTCTTCGTGATCGGGGGAGCGGCGTCCACCCTGACCCCGCTGGCGGTCTCACGCCTACCCCGGCCCGGGCGAGTCCTCGTCGCCCCCGATGCGGCCGGTGGCACCGAAATCCCGGCCGCGTTCCGCCGTTTCACGGACGTGAGCAGGATTGCCTACTTCGGCCAGGGCCTCATACCGTCCCTGTCCCTCTACGCCCTGAGCATTCTCGGGATGTCGGCGGGCTTCGCCGTCGCCCTGTCCGGGGTCGCTGCCGCGGGTGCTCTCGCCGGCTCGCTCACGGCCGGCTCGTTCCTTCTGCACGGCTCCTCGAGCCGCGTCCTACGAGCCAGCTTCCTTCTTCGGGCGGTGGCGGCGGGCTGCTGCGTCGCCGCGATCCCGGCGAATCCGCTCGCGCCCGCATTCCTGCTGGTCGGCGCGGCGCTGTTCAACGGCGCGGGCAACGCCGGCGCCCTCGCGACCAACGAGCGCCTGTACCGCCTTGCTCCAGCGCAGTCTCGCGTCCACTGCCAGAGCCTGTTCGTCGGCGCGACGGCGACGGCGGCGGGCACAGGTTCGATCATCTGCGCGGCAACACTCGCCCTGGCCCCTCCGGCGGCCTGGGCGGTGTATACGGCCATGTACGCCGGATCGGCCATCAGCCGAACGATTGCGACGCTTCGGACCGAGGTCTCCGCCTCGTGGATCAGCCCGTCATCTCCGCCCGCTGAGCCCCCGATCGCGGGAGACGGCTCAGGCTAGGGAAGCGGAAGAGTCCATTAGCGGACTAGAGGTCCCATTCCTGCAGCCAGGCGACAATTCGTTCGGCGACCTTCCGCCAGCCTGGTTCCAGCATCATGTCGTGGGCCATGTTGGGGAATACCTCCGCCTCGGTACGGTAGGCCCGCGCAGTGGCCTGCGCCTCGGCAACCGGAGGACGAATGGCCGCATTGGAAGGAACTGAAGCAGGCCTTTGGCTCGAACGACCAGTCGGCGGTGGCTTCGCTGAGGGCGGCACACTGGAAGTGGCGAGAGGCTCGCGAGCAAGGTTTTCTGTCTGCCTACGGAGATGCCTCGAACTGGTGTCTGCGACGAGCCAGTTCCATGAATTCGGCGGCGTCGGCCTGCGCCACCGTACGACGTTCAGGACCATCACGACCTGCTTCTTCAAGCGTCCAAAGGCCGCGAGCGCCCCAGACAGGCCACACTCCATGGGCTTTCGGATCGATCAACACTAGCCCACTCGGCAATAACGGGCCCGCGGGCCTTCAGCCCTCCACGGCCCGTTCGTTCCTGTCCAAGCGCGGACCCTCCGCTTGCACTATCCGCGCATAGCGCGTATCAGGTGCCCGCATTCGTGGCCCGGTCATTCTCTGAAACGAACCTGAGGGGCCGAGGCAAGCAGAAGATGGGATGACGCGACCGCAGTCTCGGATGCCCAGGAGGCTGACGGTCGTTTCTAGCCTCGACGACCTACCCACCAGGAACTCGTCCTACGTTGGGCAGAGGACCTGAGCGCGAAAGCGTCGCCTGTGGGAGTGCACGGCCGGCCCCGGCAGCCTCGACGGCGCGCGGGCCAGGCTACTTCTTCTTCGCCGCGAGCTTCGGGGCAGGCTTCGCCGCGGGCTTCGGGGCAGGCTTCGCCGCGGGCTTCGGGACAGGCTTGGCCGCGGGCTTCGGGGCAGGCTTGGCCGCGGGCTTCGGGGCAGGCTTCGGCTTCGCCTGGCGTAGGTCACTGCCCGCTAGCTGTCGCTCTCTGGCGGTCGGTTTCGGGTCCCGCAACGTACCTCCTGCATGTGAGGCAACTCGCGGGCTGGTCGTCTTGTTTGCCGGTTTCTCCGCCATATTCGTGCTCCCACTAGTGTCGGGCTAGATCCGATGGGTCCCACTCTACTCCAGCCTCTGTGCCGAGGGCATGCTGCCCACCCGACGCGATGTGGTCAAGGTGCTGACCGGTCAGCTGACGCTCTCTTCGTCATCGTCGGAGCGAGGTCCCGACCCTGGCGATGCTTCTCGTTGTCAGACCCAGCGACCGCTCGGCAACCAGTGTTACCGGCGCTGACCACGGCCCTGATGGCTCCCCTTGCGCGAGGCGATCGCGACACCGGCAACCAGCGCAGGTGATAACGCCGCGAGCGTGACAAGTCGTGGCGCACCGGCCATCCAGAGTCCTGCCCCGACGCCCAGCGAGAATGCCATCAGCAGTTTGAGCCTTGGATCGGACAACTCCTGGAGCATCTTCACTGACTCGGCGGCTCCTTCGGCGCCGGCCGACGCGATGCCGGGCAGGCGGGTCCCCACCTCGTCGGCAGTGGCCCGGGCACCCGCCAGCGCCGCAGCGGCACCCTCCTGCGCCTTCGCGGCAAAGTCTGCGGCCGCGTCGATCACGGTCTTTGACACATCGCTGCTGACTTGACGGACCTCGGAAGCATTCATCGCTTGCTCCTCCCCGAGTTAGGTTGTGCGCCGGCCTATGACCAGCCGGTACACCGCGACTACGATGACCGCGCCGATCACGGCGACCACGATGCTCTCGACATTGATGCCGGTAACGTCGGCCACCTTCAGCACCGTGCCGGCTAAGTAGCCCCCGACGACAGCACCGACGATGCCCAGGACGACCGTCGCGATGACGCCTTCCGTGCCGCCCATGATCAGGTTCGTGATGAAGCCGGCGATGGCTCCGAGGACGATCCACGCGATGATGCCCATTGTTGTCAGACCTCCACCAGCCGCCCATGCCCGCACCGGCATGGATCCATAACCTCGTTGAGTCTGGGCTGGATCTACCGCCGGCCGCGAGGATGAGAACCCTCCGCTGATGGAAATACCCTGCAAGCTGCGAGGTGCGGCAGCTGAGGGTCGGGCTCCTTGAGGGTCAACCGTGCCGGCTGCAGCCGTCCACTGCGCCCATGTGCGCAGCCTGCCAGCGCCGAGCGTCAGGTTGAATGGCACGGACGAGGGGATTCGTGCGGCGCCAATCGGCTACAGGCTCTGAGTCGTCGCGCTTGCAGTGACCTCGGGCTGGACTAGCTGGGCCATCGCCACCGCGTCACCCGCGCGCCGGGAAGAACTCTGCCGGATCGTGGTGGAACAGGTCGTGGTGAACGACCGAGTTGTGGAGGGCATCCTCTGGGCGCCGACGGCAAGGCCGTTCTTCGAAAACAGCGGGAGTACCCCCAAGCGGGCTTGAGGACCCGCCCGCTGTTCGATGACGAGGCCCTGGCCTGGTGGGTGGCATGACGGGGCCGACCGAGCGTCGAGTAGCGTACCGGCACGGCGTTGGTGACAATCTCAGGCGAGTGCATCGGTCCGACCAATGCGGCGTTTTGAGACGCGGCGTGGCCCCGAATCGGGGGGTCTATGTACAGCATTAAGGCCCGCGAAATGCGCCGTTGCCTGGGTGTCCGGCGGGACGGCCAGCCATGCCGGGGCTGGGCACTGTGGCGGGTGCCAGGCCAGCGGTGTCTCCGCCATGCCGACATTCCACCTTCTGGCCGCCGGTCGCCCAGGTCACGCATCGTGCCCTGCGGGTGTGCCGCCTACCGCTGGCCGCACCGCCCGGGGAGTGGCTGGTGTCGCTGGCCGATGCCTCCGCTGGTGCAGGTCCCCACGCCGCCGGGATCGCACCGATACCCAAGCGGCACGCGTCGGGCCGTGTCGCGGTGGCGACGTGAACTCGACCTTCTGCTCGGCCTCGGGCCAGGCGAGTGAGCACCGAGGGTGATTCGCTAGCCGACCCGGAAGCCTGACCCATCTTCCTGAACCACCAAATCCACCTTGGGCCGCGGGCCCGACGGACACGATAGGAAGCCCACAGTGACCACTGAGCTACCGCTCCAGTCCCAGGCTTCCGTCCGGGCCCGCCCGTGGGCCCGACACGGCCTCGGAGTGCGCCGATTTCGCCCAGCCTGGCCGCTTGCGCGTGGAGCCTCGCCATCCGCCCACAGTCGATCAGCGACCTGACAATCTGGCCGGTGAAGAGCGCTGCGAGGCCGGCCACCAGCTCGTGGCTGTCGCCCAGGGTGCGGTCTGGGTCGAAGGTTGAAGCCGCCGCAAGAACCGACACTATGGAACGATCGTGATGAAGTCTCGGGAAGTTCTCCAATGGGATCTGCTCGGCGGCTTGATCCACGCATACCGCGGACGCGCCGCTGATCGAATCTGGGTTTCTCGCCCCCACGCCCCACGGGCGCCCGGGTCGGTCTCAGTAGGGCCGCCGCCGGTCCACCCAGACAAAGGCGATTGCGCCGCAGAACAACGATCCCAGCAGCAGCAAGCCCGACTCCAGCGCGACGGTCTGCCAGTACCACTGCCCCGGGATGACGTACTGGACCTGCTGGGGCATATGGCTCGGATCGATGGTCGGAGTCTGGCACGCCACGCCACTTTCGCCCCGCTTCGAGATGTCCGGCGTGGCCGAGGCACCCGGCGAACTCGAGGCGCCCGGCGAGTCCGAGTCGGCGGGAGGAGTCGAGGGATTCGGCGTGGGCGTCGGAATCGGCGTGCACACCATGTTCTGGTTGTACCAGGCATTGACCTGAGCGTCGGTCACTTCCTTGCCGTCGATGAACGACTTGTAGTAGACGTTCATGTCGGCGCTGCCGCCTCCGGGGCCGTAGACCACATAGCCCTGCTGCTGCTGGTCCTGCTGGACCTGCTGCACGGCGAACGGCCGCAGGACGAAGTGGGTCATGCCGGCATCCCACGCGGCTCTCACGAAGAAACAGACAACGAGCGCGATCACAACGGCGGGCAAGGTCCGACCGAGAATGGTGCCCAGGGCAAAGGTCCCGGCGAACGCGGCCAGCGCCCAGAAGACATCGATGACGCCCCGGCCCAGGTAGTTGGAGAATGAGTTGTAGGGGTTCAGGCCGGGGTTCAGAGCGCCCTCCAGCACGTTGGCGGCCAAACCCACCGCGAGCATCAGCGACGCGAGAAGCAGGACCCCTGCCAGAACCTTGCCAAGAAGCCAGCGCCGCCGAGAGCCCGAGAGGGCCCAGGAGAGTGGCGCCGTCCCCTGTTCGATCTCCTTAGCCACCAGCGGCGCCCCCACAACGATCCCGGCGATCAGCGGCACGAGGAGAAGCAGGAGCTGGACAAGGTTCATGTCCAAGCTTCCCTTCATATCGAAGAACGACTTCGCGAGTTCGTTGCAGTGCGCCTGGGCCGCGGTAATCGGCCCCTGGGACGGATCCAGGTACCCGCCTCGGTAGGTTTGCAGGCATGAGAACGGCACGTTCAGGGAGTTGAGCCGATAGGCCTCGATCAGGGCCGCGGCCGTCAACCCGACGCACACGATCGCCACCGCGATGGTTTCGAAGCGATTCTGCTTGAAAGTCAGCCGGACTCTGGAAAGCATCGTCGTCCCCTCAGTTGAGCTGCAGGCCGACGCCCCGCCCGGCGGCGAGGTAGCCCAGGACGACGTCTTCGAGGCTGGCGGCCTTCGACGTCTCGCCGGGGCCGGCGACCCGGTCGGCGCCGCCCGATCCTGCCTCCGGGGCGAGCCGCCACAGGGTCATGATGTTCTTCCCGCCCTTGCCTAGGAACGAGCCGACCGCTGTCGCGCCCGCAGGTGGCGAGTCGGCCTCGGTGAGTCGGTGAGTCTGTCGGGCTTCCTCGAGCGGGCAATCGAGCTTGACCTTCCCGCCGCCCAGGATGGCCAGCCGATCACACGCGTCTTCGACGTCGGTGACGATGTGCGAGGAGAGGAGCGCGGTCGAACCGTCCGACTTGACCGCATCCAGAAGAACCTGAATGAACTCGCGACGGGCGAGTGGATCGAGGTTTGCGAGCGGCTCGTCGAGCAGCAGCACCTTCGCCCGAGTGCCGAGCGCCACCGCCAGCCCGAGCTGGGCCGCCTGCCCGCCGGAGAGTGTGTCGGCCCGCTGGTCGAGCGGGATGCCGAGCTGGTCGAGACGGCGCCGCGCGTAGTCGGCGTCGAAGCCCGAATGGAGACTGCGGGCCATCGACAGGTGGTCCTCGACGCTCAGGCCGCGATACACGGCAGGCGTTTGCGGCACGTACCCCACCCGCCGCAAGGCCTCGCTGCGATGCTTCCAGGGGTCCACGCCGTCGACCTCGACGCTGCCGGCATTCGGCCGCTCGAACGCCATGCAAACGCGGATGAGCGTCGTCTTGCCCGCCCCGTTCGGCCCGACGAGTGCCGTCACGCTTCCGACAGGGACGGCTAGATCCACCTTGTCGAGCGCGACCTTCTTCTTGAAGCGCTTGCTCAGCCCATGGGCAACCAGCGCCGCCGCGCCGATCGAAGCCCCTCCGCCAAGTGCCATACCAACCCTCCCCGGCTGACGCCGTCCTGTCCGGCTCTTGCGTTCGCTGGAACGGTAGCACCCGACGGCGGTTGGCTAATGGCGGGAGAACCCGCAGCGGGCCAGCTGACCTATTGGGGCTACGGCTGGCCGAGCCCGTCGAGATCCGTCGCTATGACTCCTTCGTGCGAGAGGCCCGGTGTTCAGGGCAGGCTGTGGTTCGAGTCCGGCCGACTGGTCCTCGCCCGACAGATGGAGAACCGACCAGCGGGAATGGTCCGGTGCCGACTGGCGATGCCGCGGAGGGCTGGTCATCTGTGTCGGACCTCGGCTTGACGTGCGTTGGCTCCAGGCCAGACCATTGGGCCTAGGTCGGCTTCACTGGTTGAGTCGACGGCAGGGGTCAAGAGATGCCGCACTTGCAAACCGCTCGCGCCGCTCATGACCGAGAAGATCGTCGCGGCCCGGAGATCGAAGGTAGGCATCACCAGGTCCACTGGTACGATGAAGAACCGCACGGCTGGAATAGGCGTGACTTCCTTCGACGCCCTCTGTTGGACCAGGGGACGAGGACTGAGAAAGGGGACCGACCGATGTGGGGACGCCGTCGGGGAGTGAATCTGGTCGACACTGAGGACATGGATGCCTTCTTCGACCAGCTCGATCGAATGAGCCAGGTCCAACTTCTGGCCTTGCAGGTGGCCTGGCGATCGACGAGCCGTCAGGCGCACGAGGATGCCTGGGCGAGCGTTCGAGCCGTTGCCGATCGCGAGGGCCTGACCAAGGAGATCGGCCGCGTGCGGAACCGGGCTCTCGCCTGGGCCACGCGTGGCTCGAGTGCCGCGCCCTGGCGTGGCAACGCCGACTTCGGGTGGCTGGAAGTCGAGGGCGAGGCCGGAGAGGCCATCGTCGACGCGGCCGTGGCGGTGGCTCTGAGCAGCCGCTTGGACGCCGGGACCCGCGACGTCCTCATGGGACCCATGACGCGCGCCTTGGAGCTATCCGACTAGGAATTCGGCTGCGTGGGCGCCACAGCCAACACAGCGTTCGGGCAGGCGACGGTGGCTTACAGGCTGGAGCTGTCGGAAAGCGATCTGCCGCCCGCGGCACGATGACCTGATGTTGCGGGCAGCACGGATCTGTCGGTCGTTCAGATGACCACGGCGCACGGTCCGCGCGGCACATTCCTCGGACTACGGCAGGGGTGCGCCGCCGACGACAGTGGAGGCAATTAGCCCCAGGACGAGAGCCACGGCGAGGACGACTATGAATTGCCGGACGCTGACCTCGCGGTTCATGCCGTTCGCTCCTGGTGACTCATGACGGTCAAGCTGCCGATTGCCGCCCCTCGACCGCCCGGCTCGGTGCGAGCGTTCGCCATGAGGTCGGACCACGACTGAGACCGACCCGGCGCCCGTCTGAGATCCAGCGATGTGGAGCTGCATCTGCAGCGCCTCGCTGGCGATATGCCCGGAGCGCCGGGCCTCACCTATTGTGCATCCGCCAGCGGTTGCTGACGAGCGCGTCCTCGCCTCATACGGACGGTCGGGTCGAGCTCACGATCGAATGGTCATGAAAGGGAGCCCCACCGGTGACAAGGTTGGGTTGTCAAAGCAACCAGCACCGGGAGGCTCCACGCCATGTTGTACGCCGGATTGGACCTGTCGCGCCAGAGGCTCGATGTGCATGTGCTCGATGAAGAAGGGCGAACGGTCGACGTCCTAGCCGTTCACCCAGACGCGGACGCCCTGCGCACCCTCGC
>JBEKKR010000001.1:0-212717 GCA_050010635.1 Candidatus Limnocylindrales bacterium | reverse complement strand
AAGACGGGACTCGAACCCGCGACCCTCACCTTGGCAAGGTGATGCTCTACCAACTGAGCCACTTCCGCTCGATAAACCTGCCAGCCGACTGTTTGGTGCCGAGAGCCAGGATCGAACTGGCGACACTGCGATTTTCAGTCGCGTGCTCTACCGACTGAGCTATCTCGGCCCGTACTGACGACTGGCTGCCGGTCGGCGCGAGGAAAGGTACCACGAGGGACCGAACCGCTGCAAGGAATGCCGACGGCCGGCCGGTCAGGTGCCCGTGCCGCCGCTTTCGACCCTTCCGAACTACTCCAGGCCGGTCAGCTGACGGACCTCGGCCGGGTCCATCGGCGAATCGCCGGTGAGCTGCCGAAGCCTGTTAATGCGATCCACGATCGGCGGATGGGTCGAGAATAGACTCGAGCCACCGCCGAGCTTCTTGAGTGGATTGACGATGTAGAGGTGCTGGGTAGCGCCGTTTGCCGAGTGGAGCGATTCCCCGTCTGACGCCAGCTTGGCGAGCGCGCTCTCGAGGCCGTGCGGATTCCTGGTCAGCTCCACGGACGAGGCGTCCGCCAGATACTCGCGCTGACGGCTCACCGCCATCTGGACGAGCGCCGTGAAGATCGGGGCCAGGATGGCCAAGACGACACCGATCACGAGGAAGAGGATGGCCAGGCCGCCACCGCCGGAGTTGCTGTCGTTGTTGCGGCGGCCTCCACCGAACCAGAACGTGTAGCGCAGGAAGAGCTGGGCCAGCAGGGCGATACTGCCGACCAGGACGCCGACGATGAGAGTGAAGCGGATGTCGTAGTTACGGACGTGCGACATCTCGTGACCGATGACGCCCTGGAGCTCCTCGCGGTTCATCTTCTGGAGCAGGCCGGTCGTGACGGCAATCGAGGAATGCTGGGGATCTCGACCGGTCGCGAAGGCATTGGGAGACGGGTCGTCGATGATGTAGACCTTCGGCATCGGGACCCCGGCAGCCGTCGCCATCTCGCCGACCACGTTGAAGAGCTGTGGCGCCTGCTGAGGCTGGATCTCCTGGGCGTGCGAGCTGGCCAGGACGAGCTGGTCGCCGCCGTAGTAGGAGCCCAGCGCGCTCAGGAGTCCGAAGGCCACGGCGATCGCCACGGCCCCGATCGCCCACAGCACCGGGTCGCCGTTGGCGTAGCCGATGGCATAACCGATGACGAAGCCGAAGACGCCAAGGACCGTGACTACGAGAATGGCGAGCAGGACTGAGTTGCGGCGATTGGCCGCTTCCTCGGAGTAGAAAGTGGACACGTATCTATGGCCTCAGGACGCAGCAGCCCCGCAGGCCATCGCCGGCGGGGCCGTGCCGTCGACTATCCCAGGTTGACGACGGGGACCTCGGCGGCCTCCGGTTCGGCCTCGAAGAACTCGCGCTTGGTGAATCCCATCGGCCCGGCGATGAGGACGTTCGGGAAGACCTGCAACGAGTTGTTGAACTCGAGCACCGTGGCGTTGTAGTGCTGGCGTGCGAACGAGATCTGGTTCTCGGTCGTGGTCAGCTGCTCCTGCAGCGAGAGCACGTTCTGGTTGGCCTTAAGGTCCGGGTAGTTCTCGACGACGGCGAAGAGAGACTTGAGGGCGCCCGTCAGGACGTTTTCGGCCTGAGCCTGAGCGGCGATCCCCTGGGAGCCGGCTGAGATGGCGTTGCCGCGGGCCTGCGTGACCTGCAGAAGGACGCCCTTCTCGAAGTCCATGTAGCCCTTGACCGCGTTGACCAGGTTCGGGATGAGGTCGTGGCGTCGCTTGAGCTGGACCTGGATCTGCGAATTGGCCTCGTCCACTCGGTTCCGCTTCGTGACCAAGCCGTTGTAGATCAAGACCACGAAGAGAACGAGGACCAGTACGACTACGAGGGCGATGATGACCGGGACCATGTCCCTCCTCCGATCGATGTGGGGCCGCACGAGCCGATGTGCGGGGATTCAGTCTAGCAGGCGACTCCCGAAGGAAGTCCGGCGAACATTGGCGAACGGCGCTCGGGGACTCGCGGGGCTTCCAGCGTGCCGCTACCGGTTTGACTTGGCAGGTCGGTCCGAGGTTCGGTCGGGTGACCTGCATCGTGCGGCTCCCTCCGGCCAGGCCGAAGGCGAGCGCATTCAGATGCACTTCAACGGCCGGGTCCAGTCTTGGCCCAATGACAGCCGCAGGCGAAGCCACTCCCCTCCTCTCGCGAGTCTCGACGCGAGTCCTGCGCAGTGAGGCCGTTGTGGCGGCTGTGTCGGTCGGTCAGATGCTCGGCCTCGCGGCACTGCTGAGCACGTGGATCGCGGTCGAGTTCCGACCGGTCCTGCGGCCGCTGTGGAAGAAGCGGGCGGCAGCTGGGCGGCAGCCGTCACCCGTGGCCGGCCCAGGCGATCGAGCTCGCCCCTGGAACGAGCCCCGGCGGGCGCGAAGCCGCCCGTCTCCGGCCGCCGAGCCGACTCGCTCGAGGCGCCGATAGGTAGAGGTTCGATTAGGGTGGTGGGCGGTGCAGGATTCGAACCTGCGACATCCTCGGTGTAAACGAGGCGCTCTAACCGCTGAGCTAACCGCCCCGGACGCCGCAGCGGGCGGCGCAAGGCCGCCACGCGGCCGTGTTCGGCGGAGAGGGTGGTGCCCAGGCCGGGACTTGAACCCGGATGGATTGCTCCATACGCCCCTCAAACGTACGCGTATACCAATTCCGCCACCTGGGCACGAAACGCCTTCGCGACGGCTCCACGTCGCTGCGCAGAGAGCCTGGTGCCGAGGAGGGGATTTGAACCCCTACACCCTTGCGAGTACTAGCTCCTGAAGCTAGCGCGTCTGCCATTCCGCCACCTCGGCGCACACAGCAGCCGGCGTTACCGGCCGCTGGCGAGGCGCCAGTCTATCACATCCCAGAAACGGCCCGACGGATCCGCAAGCTGGTTGGATTGGATGCCCCAGACCCGGTTCGAGACCACCAGATCGTAGTCTCGGAAGGCCAGGGGCAGGATCGGCAGTGACGATGAGACGTACCTCTCGACGGCCGATACGGCGACCTGGCGTGCGGCCGGATCGACCGTCTTGCGGGCCGCCAGAAGCATCTGGTCGAGCGTGGGATCCTGCATGCCGGCGACGTTCGAGCCGCCCGAGCCCACCTGCGACGACAGCAACATCGGTCCCAGATCGGGGTCCAGGCCTACCTCGTAGTCGACGACCGCGGCCCCGAACTGGCCCTTGTCGAGTCGGTCGAGGTAGGTCGCCATCGGAACCGCATCCAGTTGGACGGCCATCCCGATGCCGCGCCAGGAGCCGGCTACCTGCACGGCCGTTCGGTAGATCACCGCGTTGCTGGCCTCGTCCGGGGTGAGCAGATCCATGGAGTAGACGGCCGTCCCCTTCGGCGTCGTCCAGCCTGCCGTCGACGAGTGCCAGCCGGCCGTCAGCAGGTAGCCCTGGGCATCCGAGAAGCCATAGGGGGTCCGATCGATCGAGCTCGGGTCGTAGAACGGCGACCAGTTTGGGATCGGCAGTTCGGCCGGGCCGCCTCTGCCTTCCAGAACCTTGGTCACGATGAGACTGCGGTCGATCGCCGCCAGGAACCCGGTTCGCGTGTTGGCATCTCGGAATTCGGGGTGATCGGATCGTTGGTTGAGCACGACGGTGAGCAGGCTGGCCCAGCTATACCCTACGAGCCTGGAACCGGCCGTCGTCAGCGCCGAGTCGATCTGCTCGGGCGTGAGACCGCCAACCGAATCGAGATTACCAGCCTTGAAAGCGGCTACCACCGATGCCGAGTCGTTGTAGAAGAGGAACTCCAACTGCGATACCGGACTCAGGGCCAGGCCGCCCGGTACCGCGACTGGAGTGGAGCTCGGGCTCGCGGTCGGCCTCGCGCTGGGAGCTGGCGTCGGCGTATCCGTCGGAATCGGGGTCGGGGTGGGTACCTGGACCCTGGGCGTCGCGGTCGCGAAGACGAAGGCGCTCGAGCTTGGTGCGGCGGTGGGAGTGACGGACGGCTTCGCGGTCGTCGGCGGCGTCATGTCGACGGACGCGACCCGCCCCAGGAGCGCGTGGGAGCTATCCAGGTCCAGGATCCGATAGGGCCCGTCGCCGATGGGACGGGCGCTGTACTCGGAGTCGGCCAGCTTGTCGACCGGCGTGTCCTTGAGGAGATGCAAGGGCAGAATCGGCAGCTCGGCCTGGCGCAGGAAACCCGCGATGGGCAGGATCATCGAGAAACGGACCGTCGAGGGGCCGTCCGTGGTGGCGTGCACGCCCTGCCACGACGACCCGACCGGCCCCGTGTACTTCGGGTTCTGGACCAGATCCACCGTGAACACCACGTCGGCGGCCGTGACCGGCTGCCCGTCTTCCCAGTAGGCATCGTCACGGATCGTGAAGGTGTAGGTTCGGCCGTCGGGTGAAGCCGTCCACGTCGCCAGGTCCGACAGGACTGTGCCGTTCGGACCAGCCCGCACGAGACCCCGGAACAGCAAAGCGACGAGGTCCTGGTCGACCTGCGATCGCGGCGTGAGCGGGTTGATCGAGCTCGGGTGCCCGACCACCCCCTCGCGCCAGGGACCGGTGCCGGCGCTCGCATGAGCGGAGGGGCTGGATTTCGCCGAAGGCCCCGGAATCGCAAGCGTGGCCCCGACGATGGCCATGGCCACGAGCAGGCCCGCCACCGCGAAACGGTCGCGACGGTTCACGACGCTACTCGCGCGCCCGAAGGCAACAGGAAACGGAGCCCGTCAACCGTGGTAACCGCCTTCGGCCGAGCTGCCCGCAAAGTCAAGACTTGGGCAGAATGAAGCTCGCCTCGGAGAAAAGGCAGAACAGGATCGCCAGAAGGATCGTGAACTGCCACAGGCGACGCTCGACCCCGCGGCGGCTGCGGTATACGGACGAATCGCCGCCGAACGTGGCGGAGAGGCCCGAACCGCGTGCCTGAAGGAGGATCGCGATCATCAGGAAGACGCCGATGATGTCCTGGCCGATGGCGAGAGCGGGATTCACGGCTTGAAGTGACCTCGTTGTGGGGCCGCCCGACAGCGGACCGGCGCATGGTAGCACAAGGCCGGGGCGGCCCGGCTGCTCCGAGCCGAGCGGCCCCGAGAAACGCGTGTTGCGGCTAGCTCCCGGCCAGAAGCGAGTGGCCGGTCACATCCGGCCACGGCTCCAGCCCGCCGATCTCGAGGATGGTCGGCGTCACGTCGGCCAGGCGGCCGTCCTCCAGACGCTTCCCGTCCAGGTAGCGCCCGACGCCAAGGAGAGGCACCGGGTTGAGCGAATGCTTGGTGACGGGGTTGCCGCCCTCGTCCTTCATCTCGTCCGCGTTGCCGTGATCTGCAGTTATCAGGAGGACCGCGCCGGGCGCGGCCGGATCTCCAGCGTCGACGGCAAGGACTGCGTCGGCGACGCGGCCGAGGCAGGCGTCGACCGTCTCGCAGGCCCTCACGGTGGCATCCCACACGCCGGTGTGGCCGACCATGTCCGGGTTGGCGAAGTTGGCGACGATGAGGTCGTACTTGCCGCCCTCGATCGCCGCGACCAGCGCGTCGCAGACGCCCTCGGCAGCCATCGACGGCTGCAGGTCGTAGGTCGCGATCTTGAGGCTCGGTATCAGCTTCCTGTCCTCGCGGGGCCACGGTTCCTCACGACCGCCGTTGAAGAAGTAGGTCACGTGGGCGTACTTCTCCGTCTCGGCGACGTGGAACTGCGTCCAGCCGGCCTTGCTGACCGCCTCGGCCAGCGACGGCACGACCTCCGGGCCGAAGACGACCTGCACCGGCAGATCGGCCTCGTAGGCGGTCATGGTGGCGTACAGGATGCCCCTGGGCATCGGCCCGGCCGCGCTCCGATCGAAGCTGGTGAAGTCCGGATCGGCGAGGGCATGGCTGAGCTGGCGGGCCCGGTCGGCCCGGAAGTTGCAGTGCAGCACGGCGTCGCCGTCGGCGACGGTCCCGTGGTCCACGCCGTCGATGACCGTCGGCGTGATGAACTCGTCGTTCTCGCCTCGGGCGTAGCCCCCTTCGACGGCCGCGACAGCCGACGGGGCATGGAAATCGGCCACGCCGTGGATGATGGCGTCGAAGCCCTTGCCGGTGCGCTCCCAGCGCTTGTCGCGGTCCATGGCGTAGTAGCGGCCGCCGATCGTGGCGATCTTCGCGTCGGGGTGGGCGGCCGCGAGGCGTGTCTCCAGGTCCGGCACGTACTCGACGGCGGATCGCGGCGGCGTGTCGCGGCCGTCGAGCAAGCCGTGGACGCGGACTCGCTTGACGCCCTCGCGCGCGGCGAGCTCGGCCACGGCCACGAGATGGCGGTCGTTGGCGTGTACGCCGCCGGGACCGACCAGGCTGATGAGATGGAGCGTGTGGTCGTCTTCCTTGGCCCGAGCGCACAGCGCTAGCAAGACCGGACGGCTGAAGAAGCCGCCCGTCGAGATCGACTTGTCGATGCGGGGCAGGTCCTGCAGGACCGGCTGCCCGGTGCCGAGATTGAGGTGACCGACTTCCGAATTGCCCATCTGGCCTTCCGGCAGGCCCACGAACTCCTCGGATGCCTCCAGGGCGCTGTGCGGCCAGCGATCCAGCAGCTTGTGCCAGACCGGCATTCGGGCCTGCTCGATGGCGTCTACGGCCGGGTTGTGGCCGATCCCGAAACCATCGATAACTACAAGGACGATCGGGCGAGGGCGGCTGGCGCCGCTCGCGGCCGTCATGCGCTCTTGTCCTCGGCCGCGGCACGAGCCGCCGCGGTGATGGCCGCGCGGGCGACCATGCCGGCCATCTCGTCGGGCTTGAGCGAGGCGCCGCCGACGAGACCGCCGTCGATGGAGTGCTCGGCAAGGAACTCGCCTATGTTGGCGCTGGTCACGCTGCCGCCATACAGGACGGGCACGAGATCCGCGATCTTGCCCCAGCCGAGGTCGGCGGAGAGTGCGGAGCGGATCGCCTCGGCCATTGCCGCAGCGTCGGCGCTGGATGCGGTCCGTCCCGTGCCGATGGCCCAGACCGGCTCGTAGGCGATCACGAAGCCGCCGTTGATGAGACCCTCGACGTCTTTGCCGGCCAGGGCGCCCCGCAGCTGCGTGGCCACGACCTCGACGGCGCGACCGGCTTCACGCTCGTCCAGCAACTCGCCGACGCACAGGATCGGGCGCAACCCGGCGGAGATGGCTCGGGCCAGCTTCTTGCCGATCAGCTCGTCCGACTCGAAGGCGTCGCGGCGGCGCTCTGAGTGACCGAGTATCACCCACGTCGCCAGGCCCGCGAGCGCGGCCGCGGAGACCTCGCCGGTATAGGCCCCGGCCAGCTCGTGGTGGACGTTCTGGGCGCCGACGGCGACGTTCGTGCCCGCCAGCGCGTCACGGACGGCGGCCAGGCATACGTAGGGCGGGCAGATGACTCGGATTACTCCCGGCTCCTCCGTCCGGGCGGCGATGATCGCGGCCAGCTCTCCGGCGTCCGCGGGGGTGGTGTTCATCTTCCAGTTGGCGGCAATGATCAGGGGTCTCATGGCCGGAATGATGACAGAGTCGAAGCCGGGCCCGGAGGGAGGTTCGGCCCCTCGCTCCGCGACGGTCGGTCTGCGCCGGCGTGTCAGTCGGCCTGCCGAGAGGCCCTCAGTTGTACGCGGCTCCGGAGAAGATGAACTCGCCCGTGGCCAAATCCATCACCACGGTGGAGATGCCCGGCCCGTAGCTGAAGCACGCGGCAGGGGCGGGGCTCCCGGATCCGGGAGGCGTGGGCGGCCCCCAGACGCATATCGGAGGGGCGACGAACTCGACGACCCAGACCAGCCGGCTTGGATCTACGGCCTGACTCCAGTTGACGGCCTTGAGGTCGCCATATCGACCCGACCTGACCGAAACGAGCGCTCCGGCGTTGGTCTGGTAGGCCCTCGCGAGTTCGATGGCGCACTCGCGCGGCAGGCCGCCCGGAACCGGGGTCGCCGCGGGTGGGCACGATTGGGGACCCACTCCAATCCGCACGGGACCGATAGCGATGAAGGCGCCTGCCGCGACCAGAGTCGCAACAATTAGCGCGCCTGCCAGCGGCAGCCGCCGTGGCCTCCAGTTGCCGACCACCGGGGGCGCATCGGCCGAAGTGTCAAGCTGCCCTGCCTCGCCGGGCGTTTCCCCTGGTTCGTTCCGTTCGCCCTCTCGATCGTCCATGTCCCCTACCCGACGTTGCCGAGGACCCAGATGCCCTATGCCCGGTATGCGCTCGAACGCCGGCCTAGGATGACGAGCGCATACCTCTTCGCCCTCGCCGCCGCTTCCCCACTCCCTCGTCGGGGTGAAGTGCCAGCCGCTCGAGACGCCCCAAGGCCCGTTGCACCGCGGACCGGTGCAATCCAAGCCGCTCAGCGAGTTCTGTGAACGTGGCCTCGGGCTCCTCGCGGCGGGCGCCGGCGACGAGACGGACGACGTATGGCTGCTCGGCCAGGCGGCCGTCGGCGGCGACCATCTCGATCGCCTCGAGTTGCCGCGCGGAGGCGGCCACGGCCCGCTGGAGGTTGGCCGATTCGGCGTTGATGACCCGGTTCAGGTCGCCCCGCACCGATCTCGAGACCTGCCTTGCCTCCAGCTCCAGCAACGAAGAGCCGCCGCCAACGACCTTCAGAAAGGTGACCACCGTCTCGACGCTCTTCCACGTGACGACGCCGCGGCCGCGCCGGAGGCGCCACGTGGCGGCCATCTCGAAGCTTGCGAGCTGTTCGCACAGGTCGCGCGCCTCGTCCGCGGGGAGCACGAACTCGAGGTGAGTGCGGCCCGAGGCCAGGCTCAGCGAGCCGTGGGCCAGGAACCTGCCACGCAAGTAAGCGATGCGACAGTGCTCGGCGGCTCGGTCCCATTCGAACGGTGTCGTCGGGACGGAGGCCGGAACGCCCATCGAAGCGCCGACCGCCGCTCGCCCCGCCTCGTCGGCCGTCTCCCCTGCCCTGCCGCGGCTCAGCCTCACGGCGACCCTCGTGACGGTTCGGCGGCGCGCCTCGAAGGCTCCGGCCAGTCCCGCCAGCTCGGCCGCGCGGCAGCACCGCCGGTGAGGTTCGACCGCCGCCAGCTCGGCCCGCAGGGATTCGACCAGGTCGCGCTCGGCGGTCGTCATGCCGCCTTGCCCGAGCCGCCGCAGCGCACCGAAGCACCGGGGCGGCGGTCAGCCACTACGCCGTCCGCGGAACTCGAGAGCGGCGCCGTCCGTAGGACTCCCGCTCGTAGATCCGCATCACGGCCGTGGCGAGCCGCACCGGATCGTGGTGATGGGCATTTTCGGGATCCACCACGTCTTCGAGGACGAGGCGCGGCGTCGCGGTGTGGGTGAAGACGTTCGCCGGGGGCCAGCGAAGCTTGACGGCCTCCGCCCCGTAGCCGCCCGGCCGCCTGGCGTCGAAGCGGTTATTGGCCAGCACGACGTCGATCCAGCCGGCACCGGTATGGCGCTCGAGAGCGGCGAGATGGTCCGTCAGATCATAGCCCTGCGTCTCTCCCTTCTGAGTGGCCACGTTGCAGACATACAGCTTGACCCCCGCCGAAGACCGTACGGCCCCGAGAAGATCCGGCAGAAGAAGGCTCGGCATGATGCTCGTGTAGAGGCTGCCGGGCCCGATCACTATCAGATCGGCCTCCTCGATGGCGCGCCTTGCGTCGTCGCCGGCGGCGACGTTCTCCGGCGTGAGCCAGACCCGATCGATCCTGGTCGATTTGGCGATCTCGGATTGGCCGACCACCTCGGCCCCGTCGACGAGCCTCGCGTGGAGCGTCACGGCCGTCCCGGTGGCCGGCACGACCTGGCCTCGGACCGCGAGGACGCGGTTCATCTGGCGGACGCCCTCCTCGAAATCGTCGCCCTGGACGGAGGCCATGGCCGCAAGCAGGAGGTTCCCGACCGTGTGCCCGCTCAGGCTCGCCTCGGCGCCGCCGCTGAACCGGTACTGGAGCAGTTCCGCCATCAGCGGCTCGGAGTCGGCGAGGGCGGCGATGCAGTTGCGGATGTCGCCGACCGCCGGAATGCCCAGCTCTTCGCGCAGCCGGCCGGAGGATCCGCCGTCGTCCGCGACCGTGACCACGGCCGTGATGTTGCTGCTGTGCTCCTTGATGCCGCGCAGCAGGGTCGACAGGCCGGTCCCGCCGCCGATGACCGCGATCTTCGGCCCGCGGGACAGGAAGCGCTTCTGGTAGATGACCTCGACGAGCGGCTGGTCGCTTTCCGCCGCCAGGAACGGCCCCATCAGGACTCGAATCGCGCGCCAGGATCCGTAAATGAAGAGACCGACGCCGGCAACCCCGACGATCAGGCCGCGCACCCAATACGGCAGGAACTGGAGCGTGACAACGTAGAGAAGGCTCCCGCCCGGGCCGAAGTCGTATTCCCGGTAGACCTGGCGAAGGATGAGGGCGCCGGCCAGGGCCAGGAGGAACTCGCCCACGAAGACGACCACCAGCCAGCGCTTGAGGCCGATTCCGGGTTGCAGCCAGCGCCGCAGCACCGCTCCGCTGATTCGAACTCGCGGCAGGTTCATGCGCGCTCGAGCTCCCGATGGAAGACAGCGACCGTGCCGAAGCCGCGCTCCTCCAGCCACTTGCGCAGCTCCTCGGTCACGACGATCGACCGGTGGTAGCCGCCGGTGCAACCGATCGCGATCGTGAGCCGGGTCTTGCCCTCGCTCTTGAAGCCGGGCACCGTCAACTCCAGGAACTTGCTGAGGAAGTCGAAGAACTGCTGGGCGATCGGCTGGCCCATGACGTAGTCGCGCACGGCCGGCGTCAGCCCGGACAGATGCCGCAGGGAGTCGACGTAGTAGGGGTTCTCCATGAATCGCACGTCGAAGACGAGGTCCGCCTCGAGCGGCACGCCGTACTTGAAGCCGAAGCTGATCAGCTGGAAGACGAGCTCCTCGTCCGACGCCGGGTCTTCGAGATTCGCGAAGATGCGCTCCTTCAGCTGCCTCAGCGACAGGTCAGACGTGTCGAGCACGACGTCGGCGTCCGTCCGAACGGCATCGAGCAGACGGCGCTCTTCGGCGATGGACCCGGCGATGCCGTGGCGGCCGGCCAGCGGGTGCCGATGCCGCGTCTCCGAGAAACGCCTGATCAGGACGTCGTCGCGGGCCTCAAGGAAGATGACCCGCGGCTTGATGCCCCGGCCCTCGAGCGCGCCGCGCATCGCCGCCAGGGCGACCGGCGCGTTTCCGGCCCGGACGTCCAGGACCACTGCGACCTTCTCGTACCGCTCGCGGTGGCTCGAGATCAGCTCCGCCAGGTCCGGCAGGAGCTCGCCGGGCAGGTTGTCCATGCACGTGTAACCGAGGTCTTCGAACAGCTTGGTGGCCGCGGTCTTGCCGGCGCCGGAGAGCCCGCTGAGGATCACGACGCGCTGGTCGCTCTCCCGGCGAGCCGGCGCCGCCTTGCGCGGAGCCGCCGCCCTTGCGGCCGGTCGCGGGGCAGTGACGACATCGCCGCTGCGGCCGGGGGCGCCGCTGCGGCCGGATGAGCTGCTCATGCCGCCAGTGTATCGCGCCCGGAGGCCGCCGCCCGCCGGCCGACCCTCAGAGGCCGAGAGCCCCGAGCGCCTCCAACAGGTCGGCCCGGTCATCGTCGACCACGGCGGCGACCGCGTCGTCGAAGTTGACCCACAGGCCCGGCAGGCCGTACCGCAGGCCGATTGGAACGGCCGACTCAGCCGGCGACGTGAAGGCGCGATGCCCACTCCTGGGCCGCCAGGGCGAGTTGCTCGGCCAGATCCGTCGAGGCAGCGGCGCCGCGGGTGGGCGTGGAGTCCGGAGTCCCGGCCACGGGCGCAGTCGCCGCTGCCGGCGTTGCCGTGGGTCCGCCCGCCTTGCCCGCGGCGCCCGAGATGCCGCGTGAGACGTTGACGAGCAGCCCGCCCCCGGGGCGCCCGCCGGCAGGGGCCGCGGCCGCCGGGCCGAACCGAAGGACCGGCTCCACTTCCCCGCCCTGCGCACCGACGCCCGGCACCAGCAGCGCCAGACCCGGCGCGATGCCGCGAATGCGCTCCAGCTCCGCCGGTGCGGTCGCGCCGACGACCAGGCCCACTGTCCCGCCGGGGCCCCAGCTCACCGCCCGCCGGGCAACGCGCGCGTAGAGGGGCTCGGCCGGGGCGCCGATCGACGGATCGGCCGCAACCTCGAGGCCCTGGAGTTCGCCGGCGCCGGGGTTGGAAGTCCGGCAGAGCAGGTACGCGAAACGGTCGCCACGAGCCATCAGCGGCTCGATGGCCTCTGACCCCAGGTAGGGGTTGGCGGTGATCGCATCGGCGCCGAGGATGTCGTACAGCGCCGCGGCCTGGCGAGCGGCGGTAGACCCAATGTCGCCGCGCTTGGCATCGGCCACGAACGGCACGTCCGGCGGAATGCGGCCGCGCAGGCGCTCGAGCGCCGCGATCCCGGCCGACCCGAACGCCTCGAAGAAGGCCAGGTTGGGCTTGACGGCCGCGGCGAAGGGCAACGCCGCATCGATGAGCACCTCGCAGAAGCGTACGATCCCCTTGAGAGTGGCCGGGAACCCCTCCGGCAGAGCCTCCGGTTGTGGGTCGACGCCGAGACACAGGACGCTTCCGACCTGCCGGGTACGAAGGGCCAGACGTTCGAGGTAGCTGTTCATCGCTTCGAAGCGTAGCCGACCGGGGAGTCGGCCGTTACAGCGTCGAGCCCGCGGGTCTGGTCGAGACGGCCGGCTGCTCGCCCTCGGCCGCGACATCGATGATCTCGAGCTGCATCGATTCGAACCCGCCGAAATGCCTGCTGGCCGCCCGGGCCACGACGTCGATCCGATCGCCCTCGTGCAGCATCACCGCCAGGTCCGGGCGACGGAAAGCCACCGCATCGACCACGTCACGGCTGCGCCGGAGGACCAGCTGCGTATGGCCACCGTTCGCCGGGCGGACCCGGCTCACGGTCAGTCCCGTCACCGCCAGCGTCGGCGGCGGGTTGCCCGTTCCGGTCGGATCGAGCAGCCCGATCTCGCGAACCAGGGCGAAGTCGATCGAATCAGCCGGCAGGACGAGATCCACTGTCAGCTCCGGCGGCCCGGCCGGACGGACCTCCGCCGAGACGATTGACAGGAAGCGGGCTGCGAACTCCGGCCATCGTTCCGCGTCAATGTCGAACCCGGCAGCGGCGCGATGGCCGCCGTGGCGGATCAGGAGGTCGTCGCAGGCGATCAGGGCCTCGGCCAGGTTGACGAGCCCGCCGCTCCGGCATGACGCCCGCAGCGTGCCGGCCTCCGGGTCCAG
Source organism: Candidatus Limnocylindrales bacterium (assembly GCA_050010635.1). Taxonomy (GTDB): domain Bacteria; phylum Chloroflexota; class Limnocylindria; order Limnocylindrales; family CSP1-4; genus Fen-1039. The sequence goes on along the minus strand of JBEKKR010000001.1, from coordinate 199,491 downwards.
CGTGGACGCCACCACTGCCGGCCGGCCCAGGTCCTCCGCCAGACGGCCCGCGATGAGCCCGATGATCCCGACCGGCCACTCCCCTCGGACCAGGAGCGCGGCAGGCAGCTCGGCCGCCGCTTCTGGCACGGCCGCTTCCGGCGCGGCGTGTGGAGCGGCAATCTCGGGAGCGGCCGAACCGGCGCCGGCGCGAGCGCCGACGGTATCCGGCCCGAGGCCCAGCTCGCGGCGAGCCTCGGCGAGGGCCGATCGGGTGATCTCGCGCCGTTCGAGGTTGGCCGACTCGATCTCCTCGGCCAACGCGGTGGCCTCTCCAGGATCGGTGGCCAGCAGCAACCGGGCGGCACGCGCCGCCTCCCCCACCCTGCCGGCGGCGTTGAGCCGTGGCGCGATCGCGAAACCGATGTCATCCAGATCGAGCCGATCGCGGGCAAGGCCGGCTCGCTCGAACAGAGCGGCCAGGCCCGGACGTCTGCCGGCGCGCAACTGTTCGAGGCCGAGGCGAGCGATCGAGCGGTTCTCGCCGAGGATCGGCGCCACGTCCGCCACCGTCCCGATGAGAGCGAGGTCCGCCATCTCCCGCACGATCCCTGGGAGTGGCCGGCCCGCCTCGGGCGCACCCTCGGCGGCGCCCGTCTCGGCGGTGCCGCCAGCCGGCCCGCCCAGCTCGCCGATCAGCAGATGCGCGACCTTCCAGGCGACGCCTGCGCCGGTCAGTTGCCGCTCCGGATAGAGGCTGTCTTCTCGCGCAGGATTGACCACCGCCACGGCACCCGCCGGCCAGGTTGCGGCGTGGTGGTGGTCCGTCACCAGCACATCGATCCCACGGCTCACGGCGAGGTCGATCTCCGCGGCGCTGCTGGTACCGCAGTCTGCTGTGACGATCAGCGTTCGACCCTCCACGGCGGCGCGCTCTATGGCGCGGATCGAGAGGCCGTGGCCGTCGCCCAGCCGTTCCGGCACGTACGGATCGGCATCGAGGCCGAGCGACCGCAGCGCCAGCACCAGAATGGACAGCCCGGTCAGGCCGTCGGCGTCGAAATCCCCGTACACGAGAACGCGCTCGCCCCGGGCCCGCGCCTCCGACACCCGCCGGAGAGCGGCCGCGGCGTCGGGAAGCAGCCGAGGGTCATACAGCCCCTCCTCGGCCGGGGCCAGGAAGCGCTCCAGGTCCGCAGCGGTGGCGATCCCACGCGCGGCCAGAAGCGCCAGAAGCCGTGAGGAGATGCCGTGCCGCGCGGCCAGCGCCTCGCACTCGGAACCGACGCGCGGCGTATCGGCAACGCTCCAGTGGAAGGTCGAGACGATCATGCTGCCCAGAATGACACGGGGGCCTCAACCGCGACGTATTCAGAAACCGGCGGAGCGATAGACGTCCCGCCGACGCTGCCGGCTAGCCCCGCCGGCCGCCTCGCATCGCCGCCAGCCGCTCGGCCCGGCGCCGGTCTTCCCAGAGCTGCCAGACCACGAGGAGCGGGCTGGCATTGAAGATCGACGAGTACGTGCCGGAGATGATGCCGATCAGGAGAGCCAGCACGAAGTAGTGGATCGAGGCTCCTGCGAAGAAGAGCAGCGCGGTGAGCGTGACCACGACGGTCAGGCTCGTGTTGATCGACCGGCCGAAGGTCTGCAGGATCGAGTGGTTGACGATCGCGTCGAAGGGCTCACCCGCATGGCGGGCCTTGTTCTCGCGAATCCGGTCGAACACGACGATGGTGTCGTGGACGCTGAAGCCGATAACGGTAAGCATGGCCGTCACGAACAGGGCATCGATCTGCACCCCGAAGATCGTGCCGAGGATCGCGAAGGTGCCGACCACGACGATGACATCATGCAGAAGGGCGGCCAGCGCTGTGGCCCCGAACTTGATGCTGCCGAAACGCAGACCGATCCAGATCAGGATGCCGAGCGAACCGAACAGAATCAGCAGAACGGCCTGCTGGATCAACTCGGAGCTGACGATCGGACCAACCTTCGACTGAAGGCCGGTACATGCGATCGGGCCCAGCTTCTGGTCTGCCTGCAGAGCCACCGCGACCTTGGCCAGGATGCCCGTCTGGGGCAGGTTAAGCTGGCACGCCTTGCCATTCTGGCCGACGCTGTTCGCTAGCGGCGTGGGCGAGGCGCTCGGGCTGGGCGACGTTGTGGGGCTGGGCGTTGGCGATGGAGATATCCCAGCGCTGGCCGCGGCAGAGGCTGCGGCACTGGTGCTGGCGCTGGCGGCCGCGCTGGCGCTGGCGCTGGCGGCCGCCGATGCAACCGCACTGGCGCTGGCGCTCGGATTGACCGTCGGGGCCGGAGTCGGCGCGGGGAGCAAGTCCGCGCGCTTCGTCCGGATCTCGATCATGTTGGACGTGTCTTTCGACAGTTCCGCGTCCGTTACGCCGTTGGCTACGAGGATTGCCTGGACCTCGTCCAGCGATGCGTCCGGGTTCTTGAACTGGATCTGCCAGACGGTTCCGCCGGTGTAGTCGACGGAGAACTTCAGGCCCACCTGCCCGTTGGTCAGCGGCGTCAGAAGGATGAAGATGAACCCCGGAACGACTATCAGGCCGGAGAAGAGGAAGAACCAGTTTCGCTTGCCTATAACATCAAACACGTCCGCGGGCCTCCCGGCGGGCGAGCCTGCCGCCCATGGCTCTCGCCTGGAACTCTTCGTCGCTCACGCCGAAGAGCCAGGCCTTCTGGGCCATCTGCTGTTTGACCACGAACCGGAGAAGCGTCCGGGATACCGTGACGGCCGTGAACATCGAGGTCGCGACGCCGACGATCAGGACCAGGGCAAAGCCCTTGATCGTGGACGAACCGAAGAAGTAGAGGATGAACGCGGTGATCAGGGACGATACGTTGGAGTCGAAGATCGAGTTCCAGGCCCGGCTGAAGCCGGCCTCCACCGCCGTCGCCAGCGTCTTTCCGGCGCGCAGCTCTTCCTTGGTTCGCTCGAATATCAGGATGTTGGCGTCGACCGCCATGCCTACCGAGAGCACGAAGCCCGCGATGCCGGCGAGGGTCAGCGTCACCGGGATGACGCGGAAGATCGCGTACACCGCCAGGCCGTAGTAGATCAAGGCGAGACAGGCCACCAGGCCCGGCAGTCGGTAGTAGACGAGCATGAAGAGCAGGACGAGTCCGATGCCGATGGCGCCGGCGAACAGCGTCTGGTTTAGGAATGTCTGTCCCAACGAGGCCGGGATTTGCTGGCTCGACTCTTCGGCCACCGGGTACGGCAGGGCGCCGTACGACAGGATGGTCGCCAGGCTCTTGGCCTGGGCGGCGGTGAACTTGCCGGTTATCTGGCCCTGGCCGCCGGTGATCGCGCTCTTGATATACGGGGGCGACCCCTGCACGACGCCGTCGAGCACGATGGCGAAGTAGTCGTTGAGGTGCGCCGCGGTCCAAGTCGCGAAGTCGTTGGCCGCACTGCCTGAGAAGGCGAAGTTGACCAGCCAGTAGCCGGGACTGCTCGGATCTGCCGCAGCGCTGATGCCGTTCGGATCGAGCTGCTTGCCGGTGAACTGGGCCGGCAGCGACGGATCGATCTGGCTCTGATCGGCCGGCAAGGTCAGGCAGCCGGTCGTTAACGTGGGGCAGGTCGCCGTACCGGTGGCGTCGCCGTACTTGTCCGGAGGCATGAGGACGAAATCGAGCTGGCCGGTCTGACCGACGAGCTTCTCGATCGCGGTCGGATCTGTCGCTCCCGGGACCTGGACCAGGACCTCGTTGCTGCCGACGGTCTCCACGATCGGCTCGGAGACGCCGGTGGAGTTCACGCGGTTCTCCATAATGGAGCGGATGGTCTCCATCTGGGCCGAGCTCGGGTCTTGCGCTCCCGGAGGCGTCACCGCACCGTACTTGATCTCGAAGCCGCCCTGAAGGTCCAAGCCGAGCTTGGTCTCGAGCTTCTGGTTCAGTCCGGCGTCAATGTTGCTCAGGACGGCGAACTTGGACCCAGGCAGATCCACGTACACGGCCAGGAGCCCGAGGCCGATAATCAGGAAAGGCAGCAGTCTTCGCACGAGGCGGGATGATAGCAGGGTTCGACCGCACGGCGCGGGCCCGAGGCACAGGCGCTCGTCGGGGGTTCCTTTCGCGCGAGTATCCGCTCGCGGCCTGCCCCCTAACCCTCCAGGCCGGCCTTGATCTTTGCCGCCAGTGCGGGCCCGATGCCGGGCATGGCCGCCACCTGCTCCAGCGGCGCCTCGCGTACCCGTTTCGCCGAACCGAAGACGCGCAGCAGCGCCGCGCGACGCTTGGGACCGACCCCCGGCAGGTCGTCGAAGGCCGATCGAGTGGCCGCCTTCGCCCGAAGAGACCGGTGGTATGTGATCGCGAAGCGATGGGCCTCGTCACGCAACCGCTGCATCAGGTAGAGCGCCGGGGACGTGGTAGCCAGCAGAACCGGCTCCTCGCGGTCGGGCAGGAAGATCTCCTCGCGCTCCTTGGCCAGCCCGACCACCGCCAGATCGTGGTAGCCGAGCTCGTCCAGCACCTCCTTGGCCGCCGAAAGCTGACCCTTGCCGCCGTCGATGACCACGAGGTCCGGGAGCTGCCAGCGCAACTCCTCTTCGCTCCCCTCCTCGCCCGTCCTGGCTCGCTTGAAGCGGCGCCGCAGCACCTCCTGGTGGCTGGCGAAGTCGTTCGGCCCCTGCACTTCCTTGATCCGGAAGCGGCGATACTCGCCGGTCCGGGGCCGGCCCTCCTCGAAGACGACCATGCTGCCGACCGACTGCGCGCCCTGGAAGTTGCTGATGTCGTAGCACTCGATGCGGATCGGCATGACTGGAAGAGCCAGCGCCTCGGACAGCTCTTCCAGCGCGGCGAGGGTCTTGCCCTGGTCGGCCAGCCAGCGGGCGTGTTCCCGCTGGAGCGTCTCGGTGGCGTTGCGGGCGGCCAGCTCCAGCAAGTCCCGCTTCGCGCCGCGTTGCGGGATGTGGAGATGCACGGCGCCCTCGCGGCGCGCGGTGAGGAAGACCTCCAGTTCCGCGGCATCTTCCGGCAAGACGGGCACGAGAACGTCCCTTGGGACCGAAGTGGCACGCTCGTAGTACTGCTGGACGAAGCCACTCAGCACGGTGGCGTCGTCGGTCTCGCGAGGGGCGTCGAGCAGGAAGACGTCCCGGCCGACCATCTTCCCGCCACGGACCGCGAAGAGCTGGACCGCGGCCTGGGTGTCCTGGCGGGCCAGACCCAGCACGTCCTCCTCGGTCGTGGCGTGAGCGGCCATCTTCTGCGACTCCATCGTCCGCTCGATGGCCTTGACCTTGTCGCGAAGCGCCGCCGCCCGCTCGTATTCGGTCGCCTCCGATGCCGCATGCATCTGACGCGTCAGCTCGCGGGCTACGACCTCCTGCCGGCCCTCGAGGAATCGCTCGATCTGGGCGATGTCCGCCCGGTAGTCGGCCTTCGAGATGTAGCCGACGCAAGGGGCCTGGCAGCGCTTGATGTGGTACAGCAGGCAGGGCCGCTCGATCGCCTTGCGGCCCTCGTGGATCTCCAGCGTGCACGTGCGGAACGGGAAGAGGCGCCGGATAAGGTTCATCGCCTCGTCAACGCTGCTGGCCGACGCGTACGGCCCGAAGTAGCGGCTGCCGTCTGCCGGGAGCTTGCGCGTCCGCTCGATCCTCGGGAAGTCCTCCCCCGTGATCTTGATGAACGGGTAGCTCTTGTCGTCCTTGAGCCGGACGTTGTAGCGGGGCCGGTGGCGTTTGACGAGGTTGATCTCGAGCAGCAGGGCCTCGCTGACCGAGTCGGTCATCGTGTATTCCAGGTCAGCGACCTTGTCGATGACGCTGCGAATGAGCTGGCCTTCCGGCCCGATCGACTGCTTCTGCCAGTAGCTGCGGACGCGGTTGCGCAGGTTCTGGGCCTTGCCCACGTATATGACCGTCTCGCGGGCGTCCTTCATCAGGTACACGCCAGGCCGGTCCGGCAGTCGCTTGAGGGTAGCTTCCAGGTCTGGGGTCACGGCTCGATTGTACGTTCGAAGGCCGGTCCAACATGGTGCTTCGGCCGGATCTGGCCCACAATCGGACCTCTTCTACCAGCCCGGCATGGAGGCACCCGATGGACGCGCTCATCGCCCGAGTTCGAGAGATCCTATCGACGACCCCGGATCGCTGGCGAGTGCTGGTCGCCTCGGTGGAGCTGGGCTTGCTGGCTCGCCAGCCGGCACCCGGCGAATGGTCGGCTGCCGAATGCCTCCGGCACCTCCTCGACACCGAGATCGGCGCCTTCTCGGTCCGCGTCGAGGCATTTCTCGATGGACGCGACTTCGAGAACTTCGACCCCGACGCGCCCGGGTCCAAGCCCGAGGCCGGTGCGAGGCCTGCCGAGGTGGCGGCGAAGCTCGCCGAGGCCCGCTCCCGGAGCCTGGCCCGCCTCGCCACCGTTACGGTAGCGGACCTGGACCGCACGGCCCGCCACTCCGAGCTCGGCGTGGTCACGATGCGCGAGATGCTCAACGAGTGGGCCGCTCACGACCTGATGCACACGGTCCAGGCTGAACGCGCCCTGATGCAGCCGTTCATCGTCGGCTCGGACAAGTGGCGCGGGTACTTCGCCGACCATGACGCAGGGGCAACGCGCTGAGGTTGCCCGGCCGGCCGCGGATCAGCCGGGCGATCTACGGGTAGTTCGGCGCGGAGCGGGCCAGCTCGATGTCGTGGGGGTGGCTCTCGATCTGGCCGGAGTGGGTCAGCTGGACGAAGCGGGCCTTGAGCCGCAGGTCGGCGATCGATTCGGCGCCGCAGTAGGTCATGCCGGCGCGGGTGCCGCCGATCAGCTGGTAGAGGATGCCTGACAACGGCCCAGCGACGGCGACCAGCGCCTCGACCCCTTCCGGCACGAGCTTGTGCCGATCGACCTGCGGGTAGCGGTCGCTCCCGGCCGACATGGCCGCCAGCGAGCCCATGCCCCGGAACTCCTTGACGACGCGGCCTCCGACGCGCTCGGCCTCACCCGGGCTTTCTTCGGCAACCGCCAGCAGGCGACCCAGCATGACCGAGTCCGCTCCGGCGGCGAGCGCCTTGACGATGTCGCCGGAGTAGCGGATGCCGCCGTCGGCGATGACCGGCACGTCATGGCGGCGCGCCACCGAGGCGGCGAGCATTATCGCCGTGAGCTGCGGCACGCCGACACCGGCGACGATGCGAGTGGTGCAGATGGCCCCGGGACCGATGCCAACCTTCACGCCGTCCGCGCCCGCTTCGATGAGGGCGGCGGTTCCTTCGGCCGTGGCGACGTTGCCGGCCAGGATATCGATCGCGGTTCCGTAGCTGTCGCGGTAGCGGCGGATGGCGTTGATGACGTTGCGGGTGTGGCCGTGGGCCGTGTCCACGACGAGCGCGTCCACGCCGGCCTTGACCAGGGCCTCGGCGCGGGCAATCGAGTCCGGGCCGACGCCCACGGCCGCGACGGCGCGGAGCCGGCCCTTCCCGTCGACGTTGGCGAGCGTCGCGTCGCCTGGCACCGCCGCGGCCTTGACCGCCGCGACCTGCTCGGCCTGGCGCTCCGGGGCCTGGTTCCGGTGGATGACGCCCACGCCGCCTTCTAGGGCGATCGCGATCGCCATGCCGTCCTCGGTCACGGTGTCCATGGCAGCGCTCACGATCGGCGTGTTCAGGCCGATGTTCCGCGAGAACCGGCTGCGGATGTCCGTCTCGCCGGGGAGGATCTCGGAGTACTGCGGGACCAGCAGCACGTCGTCGAAGGTGAAGCCCACCATCGGCTCGATGAGGCCGGCCCCCGCCACCTCGTCCGCGCCGGCCCGTCCAGTCTGCGTCGTAGCCATCTCGCCGCCGTCCTCTCTCGCTCGCTCGATCGACCGTGCCGGCCAATCCGCCCCCTGAAGACGTGAAGGCGCTTTCAGGCGATGCCGGCGCCGACCCGGTCATCGGACCGGGTTTGGTTGGCGGTCATTTTACGGATCGGGGACGCCGGCCGTTGGATCGAGCCGCCCGGGGGCGTGGACCGTGGATCACGGCCTACGAGCCGGCGGACGTCCCGGCCCGCCGGCTCGTTCCCCCGCCCGACTGATGGGCCGGCGGCGGTCTCGGCGCGGGGCACCGGGACGGCGAGACCACCGGCCGGTGCGGGCCACCGTCCCTCGCCGCCGTCGGGGGCCCCTGTGGGATGATTTGGTCGTGAGGGATGCCGCCCAAAGCCCCCAGCTCGAATCAGGATCCCAGCGGTCCGTTCGACCATTCGGTCTCGCCGCGGGGCTGATCGGACGGAACACTGGGGTGGCCACGATGAGCGTGGCGCTGCTCTTCGGGTTCGGGCTGCTCTTCGCCGGGCTCGAAGTAGTGCGCGCTTCGCAGGACTGGGGCTTCAGCTACGACGGCGCGATCAACGGCGTCCTCTCACAATTGGCCGTCACCGGCCCGGCGGCGCTCCTGGTCGGCGCGGCCACCACCGCCAACATCCTGGCCGGCGCCGTGGTCTTGCGCCTGCTCGGCACACCGCCGTTCCGCAGCCTTTCGGACCTGATGCTGGCCGGCTTCGCCGCGGCGGTCGTGCTGGACGCGACGACGCTATTCCTGCTGGGCAGCGTCGGGTTCTTCGGCTGGCCCGAGTTGCTGCTCCTGCACGCCGCCGTTGCCGCGGCCTACCTGGCGACCCGCCGCCGGCTCCCGCTGATGACCGTCCCGGTTCGATTCCGCGTTTCACGTTCGGCCGCCTGGTGGCTGCTCGTGGTGGCGGTCTGGGCCGGGCCACTCATCATCCAGCTGGCTTCCCCGGCCGTCCCGTTTATGGACGTCCTGCCGAACCATGTCGCCCCCGTCGAGCACATCCGCGTCTTCGGCAGCTTCGGCACGCTGACGACCTCTCCCTCGCCGATCTACGGGCCGTCGCGGTTGATGCTCGGCTACGTCGCCTTCCTGGGGCAGCTGACCACGATCACGAACCTCGACGCCATCCTGGCCGACGCCGCCTTCGCGCTGCCTCTGACGATCCTCGTGGCGCTGGCCGCCCGGCGCCTGGCCGGCTTGCTCTTCGGCGGGAGCGCGAGCTTCTGGATCCTGCTGACATTCCCGCTCACCTTCACGTTCATGCGCCTCCCCGACGTCCGCGGCACGGTCTTCGTCTTCCCGCTGGCGGCCTGGGCCCTGTGCATGGTCGCGGCGGAACTGCGGGCGAGGGAACGGCCGGCGCCGAGCCCGTCGCGCGCGCCCGAACTCAGCCTGGTATGCGCGATCGGCGCGGGGTTCCTGGCCCACCCTCTCGTCGGCCTGGTCGGAATCACGGCCGTCGCCGGAGCCCTGATCCTCTATCCGAATCGTCTGGCACGGCTCCTCGTTCCGGCTCTCGGCGGCGGCGCGATCCTGGCGATCCCGCAGGTCCTGACGATGGCCGGCATCGCGGCCCCGGCGTGGGCGGGCGCCGCGTTCATCGTCGCGGGGATCTGCTCGGCCTTCGTGCTTTCGTTCGCCGTTGCAGCGCTGGCGGACCGCTTCCTCCACGCCCCGGCCGCCACGCCGGCCGCGGTTCCCGGCGGGGCCACCGCTCGCGGGTCGACCGATTGGATGCGAGCCGTGCTGGTCGGCTCGGCGATCCTCTTCCTGGCAGTGGTGGCGCGCCGCCTCATCGCCCCTTCCGGCGACCCGGCCAACCCCTCGGACCCTGCCGGCGAGCTGATGGCCGATTTCCCGCGCCTGTTCTGGCTCTGTCTTGGCGGGATAGCGCTCTCCATCCTCAGGCTCGGCCGGGGCTGGATCCTGCTCGGTTGCGGGGTGGGCGCGGGCCTCGCCGCATGGGCAGCCAGCGGCATCGTCGGCCATGCCGATCTGACCGAGCAAGCCGTCCACTATGAGGTGCCGAAATCGGTCGAATACTGGCTGCCGGTGATGCTCGCCCTCGGTGCGGCGGGCGCCCTGGCGGCGATCTACCGGGAACGCCGGCTCGGGTTACTGCGACCGATCGCGATCGGAGCCTTCCTCGTGGTCGCCATCTACCCTCTCACGATGCCGCTCGTCTCGGACGTCCAAATCGGCGAGCACCGAGGCGCGGAGTCGCTGGGGCTCGCCCTGCGCGAGGCGGAGGACGGCTACTGGGCCAGCTACCCCGACCCGCGCCGCATCATCGATGAGCCTCGCCAGGAGGTGGTCGACATGCTCCGCGGCGAGGAGACGGCCGGGCGGCTCGGACCCCAGACGCGCGTCCTCCACATAGCCAGCAGCTTCCAGCAGTGGGTCTCGGTCCCGATCGGCGTTTTCACGGGGGCGATCGAGACCTCGATCTCACTCCAGCCCGAGCTGAGCATCCACACTGAAGGCGGGCGGCTGCTCGGCTTCGCACAGCTGCCGGCGGAACTCGCCAGTGGGTACGGGTACGTCGTCCTGGAACCGGACGGCCTCTCGGCCGACGTGGTCAGTCAGACCAAGACGCTGCTGTCGGGGGCCGGATACCGGCCGGTCTGGTCGAACTCACAGGCGACCGTCTACACGCGGTAGGCAGGAGCCGACTCGAGGCCCGATCCCCGGCGGGACGTCCGGCTACCACATGATGCCGTCGTCGTCCACCTCGGCCTGGATCAGCGAGAAGAGGTTCGCCTGGCTGATCGTCCGCACGCCGGCCCGCATGTTTCGATCGTTGCACGTGATTCCGCACGTGTCCATGACCGTATAGGTCCCGGCCGCGTCGTCGTAGCCGACGACCGAGACGAAGTGATTGACCGCCGACTTCGCCGGCTTGGTGCTCCAATTCGGCAGCGAATGCGTCCCATCCGAGGTTCGAGCCGCGATCACCACCGGCACTCCCAGGCCGATGTCGGCATGAACGTGGTCCCGCAGCGCCGTCGCGGTCAGCTGTGACGCCGGCACGATCACGTAGAAGTAGTTGAGGCGCGACGCGCCAGAGGCCTCCCAGTTGATGCCGTCCACCAGGTTCTGCACGTACGTGCTCGGCGGGTGGGCATCCCAGTTCATCAAGCCCGGCCGCGGCCACCACGTCTGGTTCCGGTCCGGCTCCGGCCAGGCCGCTACCGCCAGGTAGAGGATCATGCCGCGGCCGTAACCTTCCAGGCCCTGGGCCTTCCAGTACGTCCGGGCATGCTTGTTCGCGCCGAGGTTGACCGGCTCCACGAAGTAGCCCGCCTTCGTCGTCACGGCGTTGTGAGCGGCCGGCCAGTAGTACAGGACCACGGTCGCGGTCCCGGCCCCGCAGAAGAGCGAGTAGTTATAGTCGGTGTAGGCGGTGCCCTTGTCGTCGACGCCGGTCCGGGGCGGCTCCTGGATCAGGCCGGTCCAGCGGGTGTCGAGGGCCGCGGCAGCCGGGTAGGCCCTGGCCGGCGGCGCCACGTCGAGGATGACGGCCTGCCCGGCCGAGTCGATCGTCACGCGACCCTCGGCCTTGGCCGCGGCCAGAACGGGGTCGGGCTGCCACGAGGCACCGGCCACGGGGATCACCGGCGGGTTCGTGGGCGTAGGCCCGGGAGTGGCGGTGGCCGTGGCGGTCGGCGTGGGCGTCGGGGTTGGCGTCGCCGGGGGCGTGTCCGACGGAGCGGCGGTGAGGCTCGGCGACGACGCGACGCCGATCGCCGGGGAGGCTGACCCGTCCGACGACGCCGGGCCGTTCAGGGCCCGTGGGAGCTGCCACAGCAGTGCCGCCACTAACGCGACGCCCAGAACGGCGAGAGCGGCGCGCGGGATGTGTGGCGTCCTTCTCACGAAGCGCGAACTCCAAGCATGCGCCGACTATACGGTCAGCGGCCACGATGGCGCCAACGAAGGGCGGCGAGGTGATCGGCAGTGAATGCCCGTCTGCCATCCTGCCCGGCGTGCTGCCTTCTTCCGTCACCGAACGCCTCGACCGGCTCGCGCCGGATCAGCGGGCTGCCGCCACCGCGCCACCCGGGCCGGTGTTATGCGTGGCTCCGGCGGGGAGCGGCAAGACGACAACCCTCGTCGCGCGGATCGCCTGGCTCGTCGCCACGGGGGCGGACCCAGACCGGATTACCGCCGTCACCTTCAACAAGCGCGCCGCCGACGAGATGGCCGCGCGCGTGGACGCCGCGCTGGAGCCGCTCGGCCTGGCCCCGGGGAGCGTCCGCGTCAAGACGTTCCACGCCCTGGGTCGCGAGATCCTGACCGACGGCGGCGAGCGCGTGGAGCCGCTGCTGGACCGCGAGTCGGTGCTGCGCGACATGTGGCCCGAGATAGATCGCGGCGCGATACGCCGCCTCGACGACGCCTTCAGCCGGCTCAAGCTGGACATAGGCGTCACCGCCGCGCAGGTCGGCGAGGACCCGGAGCCGGGGCCGATCGCGCGGGCCTTCCTCGGCTACGAGGCGGCCATTGCCGACGCCGGAGGGCTCGACTTCGACGACCTGGTCGGCCGGGCGCTCCGGCTGCTCGAAGCGAGACCGCTGCTGTTGCGACGGTGGCGGGCCAGCTGCACGCACCTGCTGGTCGACGAGACGCAGGACGTCGACCGATCGCAGCTGCGACTGGCGCTCCTCCTGGCCGCCCCGGAGAACCGGATCTTCCTCGTCGGCGACGACGACCAGACGATCTACGGTTGGAGACTCGCCGACGTGCGCCGTCTGATTCCCCCTATGCCCTCGCGCGTTCTATCTATATGGTGGCGTCTCGTGCCCGGTGGGGCTGTAGCGGTCACCTCGCGACGATCAGCGACCAGATACCGACTGCCAGCGCAGCGACAGCCACCGCGAGAGTCAGGCCAGCCACGAGCAACACTTGGCGCGTCCGGCGCGAGTCTTCGAGGGCCGCGATCCTCTTCTGGATCGCGACTTGCACTAGCGGGTTGAGACCAAGCCCTTGCGCTCGCTTCAGATCGTCGAGGGTCGCTGCGGCAACCCAGACCATGGCCGATCCCACGCCCATTGTCAGCAGTTCTTCGGCCGCCATGTCCCCGCCCTTCCTTGGATGGGACGCCACGGCCACTGTAGCGGGCAAAGAGACGCCCCGCCAGCGGGGGGCACCGGCGGGGCGTGGGAGGTGTGCGGGGCTAGTTGTTCGGCTTGACTAGCACAACCCGGCGCCTCAGGACCTTGACGGCGGCCTTAGCCATCGCCACGGCGAGTTCATCCCCGATCGCCTTGACTTCGGCCGCCCGTGCGGCCCGGCTGGTTTCGTTCACGGTGTGCCTCCAAATCAGTACGGCCGCTGCCAGCGGGTTGAGCGCTGACGGCGGCCGTTACAGAGTCTATTCGATTGCCTGCTCAACCCAGGTGCGTACATCATCGGCCCCGCGTCAAGCCGAGCGCGGTTGTCAAGAGGGCTAGGTAGCGGCGCGCTCGCGGCGCTGGCCGCTCGTCTTGTCTACCAGAGCGACGATGCGCTTCTGTTTGTCCAGCTCGACCTTGAACCCATGCGCTACGCTGCCGAGTTGTTCGGGCCAGGTGCCGGAACCCACCGCCCCGGAAACCTCCCAGATGGCGCGGAGCTTGCCCCCGGCCGCTTCATGCGCCTTGAAGTCGGTCCCCCCGTCCTGAGACAAGAGATAGTCTAGGGTGGCAACCACGTTGCCGTCAGCGTCGTAGGCTAGAAGCATCAGAAGGCCACCTTCTCAAGGACGAAGAAGCGGTAGGTGAGGGTATCGCCCGTCCGGTCCAGCGATGTGTCCCATTCGGTGAACACCTGTGTCTGGTTCGTATTTACGACCCCCGCATACATTCGGAGCACATCGAACACCGTAACCGTGGCGCCCGACGAAGTAATGATGCGAGGCAGTATCTCTACCCGACCGGCTATTTCAAGGTACCCCTGAATGGCGGGCGTAAAGGTTAGTCCGGTAGAGAGGATCACGTTAACGGTGGAGGTTGCTTGGTTGCCACCTGTAATTGATCCTGTCCCCGTTGCCACGATCTTGAACATGTCGTTCGTCGTGACCCACGTCAGACCCGCAATGGTCGGGCCGGGGTCAGCATCGAACTGCGCCTTAGCCGAGTCGGGAATCCAGAAGTTCGTACCGGGTGCGCCGTTGAAGTAATACTGCCCCCACTGCATGTTCATCGGTGCGGTGGAAGTGAACGTAGCCATTTGAGACTCCTTTCCTATGCTGCCTTCAGCCCAATTCCGCGGTGTTCGGCTGCCCATCGGAGCGCACTGGCCCACTCCTCGGCGCGTTTGACGTGGCTGTAGTCGCGCATGACGCGCTCACGCGCAGCGGAGGCTATGTCGGCGCGGCGTGAGGGGTCGAGTAGCAGCTTCAGCCCGTCGCTCCACTCCGCGCGGCCGCGAGCCAAGATGCCATCGATGCCGTCTCGGATGACGTCGTACGGTCCGTCGCCGTTCATCCTCGTGGCGATGGTTGCGGCACCGGCAGCGCTGTATTCGAGCCAATGAAGCTCACTCTTGGATCGGTCGAAAGGCGTAGCGTCGGCGATGGGAGCCAGGCCAACGTCCGGGTGCAGGTTCCCCAGGGCGCGGCAAAACTCCGGCAGGCCCGTCACATATCCGTGCGCCTCATCGAATAGGCCGCCCACCTCGTTACGCTCGGCCCCGAGATAGCACACCCTGACGCGGTGCCTGTAGTCGGCGACGGCTTGACTCGGATAGCCCAGGAAGTCGCGCAGCCGCACGACGTTGCCATACAGCAGGACTCGCGTTCGCTCACCTTCCGGGCGGGGCTCAGTCGGCACATAGAGTTCCGGATCTATCGCATTGCGAATGACGCGTAGGTTGGGATTGAGTCGCCCGAAGTGCCGCGCGAGGGTTGGAGTGGAGACCGTCACAAGGTCCGCACGGCGCGCCATACGTCGCACCATCGGCTCTGCGGCCTCCATATCGGCCCACAGGCCGTTCCAGCGAGGCGCGGGGCCTAGCAGGAGGTCGTCAGTGTCGTAAACGATGGCCGGGGCATCCGTCAGGGACTCGGCAACGTCCCACAGGGCCCGGGTAATGAGGTCGCGCCCGGTCACGCGGTAGTACCGGCGGAAGAGTAGAACGTCCGCCCATTGGAGGGATGACGTGTCGAGCTTGTAGTCGAGCCGCGCGTCGCCCCGGTCGAGCATTGCTAGCAGTTCCGAAGGGGGGATCTTGTTTGTGTCTATCGCGTAACCGTCGCGGTCGAGGATGAGACTCCGCTCATTGTTGAGTGCCGAGACGTGGCGCATCTCTACCCCGAGTGCCGCTAACGGTTCGTCAAAGAGGTGCCCGCGAAAGAACGCACACGCGCCCGCGGCATCGGTTCCCCAGACAAGGACCCTCAGCCTATCCATGAGACTCCGAAAAGAAGAGAGCCCGCCGCGGGCCGATAGCGAAAAAGGAGCGCAGCGGGCTCTGTGATCGGGGACGGGGAGAACAACCGTCCCCTTCTGATTACGCCTGTCCGGCCGCGAGGATGGTCCCCGCCGTCTCACACACAACGCCGCGAGTACCGGCCGCCGTCTGAACGACGGCTCCAAGCCAGAACTTCGCGCCGAACTTGGTGTTCTGATACAGCGGGTCCGACTGTCCGCCGGGCGGGGTGTAGAAGAACTGAATGGTCTTGATGTCTCCGAGGCCGAGGTAACCCTGGCCCCAGACGTAGCCGCGGATAACGTCAACGCTCCCCGAGCCGGCCGTCGCGTAGGTGGTGGCGCGAGTCGTTGACATGATCCGGGCACCTGCGAACTCGCCAACCTCTCCCTTGAGAAGCGCGGAGGCGTCCGTGTACTTGAGGGTATCGGTCAAAGAGCCGACCGCCGTATCCGTAACGAGGTCGATGATCTGCCGGGGCGACAGAGCGGCCCGGTAGTAGCCGTCAGGGAACGGCTCGACGTTGAGCATCCGGAGACGAGCTACCAGGGTTTTGAGGAAGGCGCCGGTCATCTTGGTGGCGACCGTGGCGCGGGACGTTGCCGTACCGCTGTAAATGACGGTGGATGAGCTAACCGAGGCATCGATCACGGCCTGAGCCGTGAGGTCCATACCCTGCGCCGCCCACTGAGTCGTGATCGACGTGCAGCCCGCAGCGAGCTGGTAGGGGCTCTCGAAGTCGGCCAGGTCACTATTGGAAAGAACGAGACCGCGCTGTACGGCCGTAATCGAGTCGTACGCGATCGTGAGGCCGTTGGACGTGGGCGGGGTGCCTTCCGTCAGGGCCGTTGTCGAGTCGGCCACAAATGCGATGTCGGCGAACGCGCCGCGCCGCATGATGTTGGTCCCCGGCATGTGGACGTACGGGTCGAAGCCGGAGGCAAACACGAGGTTTGCGCGGAGCGCCTGCTCCGTGGCGGCCTGTATTGCGAGGTTTACGAGGGAACCGAAGTTCGCGGTTCCCGTGGTGGTGCTAGTCAAGGGACTCACCTTTCAGGTGTGAAAGTCTTATGTGAGTCCACGAGTTGCCTAGCGACGGGGGGGACTCTCCATCCCGAAACTCTCCCAGGAGGCGTGCTTAAGCTCCTCCATGGGGTCGGGCGGAGGTTCATTCCGACGCATAGGTCTATTCGGGTCCATTCGCGGCTCAGGAGCGGAGTCGAGTAAGGCGCGCACTTCTGCAAGTTCAGCCCGGGCGGCGGCGGCATCCGCCTCCGCCTCGTTCGCTACAGAGAGCGCGGCCTGCGTCTCGGCTTGTCTCCGATTCGCCAATGCCATCAATCCGTTGATGCGTGATGCGGTGCTGGATCGATCCTGCGAGTCTCCCCCGGAGGGGTCCTGCGAGTTCTCGTCATACATCGGGACGCTTCTACCTCGTGGCGTGGTCGTGTCGTTTCTACGGGGTCCCGCCATGACTACAAAACGGGACCCGCTTCATCTTACTAACCCCCTGCACCACGAGGCAGATCGGCGTAAGTTCCCGTTTGGTAGACTCGTCCGGTGCTGATCCGTACCCTTCAGCCCAGAACCCCGCGCCGGATGCGGCACGTCATCGCCGACTGTCGTTTGCGCCCGGAAGAGACATGGATCTTGTGTTCATGTGGCGAGCGTTTCGCCTCCTCCCTCGCAACCGTTGAGAAAGACGTGGTGCGACACCGTCTTGGAAGGGCGCCCGGCCCACCGGAAGAGGAGAGGACGGCCCACTACCCCGTCAATCGCAGCCCCGCATTGCTCGAATGCCGGTGTGGGCTCGTAATCGAGGCCACGCGAGAGCGGAGGATTGACCGGGCGTATGCCGCTCACCTGTCCGGGGCCGCTCAGAATGCCCTACAGCCCGTCTGAGAGCCACGGAGAGCGACGTTTGGGTGCAAAACGACCACGAAGTGCGTTGTGGCGGCGGCGGAGTGGCGGATTGTACGGCTGCGAGATAGCGAAGGTGGCAGGGGTCAGTGACTTCACGGTTCGAGGTGCGAGAAATCTCGCAGGTGAGCCGCCCGCCCGCGTCGTGGGCGCCGTCATGATGGTGTAGTGGCGCGGCTGACTGTGCAGAGCGCTCCGCTGCGCCCGCTTGGGTGATCGCGGTCCGCGCTCCTCCCCGGAACTAAAGCTCGGCAGGGCCTCCGGTGGGGCGGTAGATTCCCGCCGCGGCCCGCCGTTACGTGTGACGCTGCGCCGCGTTCTATGCAGCGCTCACGCTCAGGGACGAGTGGATGAGTTGGACTCTATGCAGACGAGCCTGTTTCCCTCGTGAAAACCCGGACAAAGAACGCATTATCGGAAGTGGTGTGCCCCGGGGACCGTGGTACCGGGTTGTACGTTCCGGTACGTGTGCGGCACGTCGAGTTACGGCGACCTGGGAAGCGTAGGACCCACCCGTATCCCGCAACACCGCGCAACGCAGCGCCCCGCCACGCTCACCGCTCACGTCGCTGTGCCACGCTCGCACAGTCAAACCGTCTGTTTGCACAGGTTCGCGTCTTACGTAGCGTCACCGCTCATGCATATCCCGCCTACTGTGCGCCCATCAACTTCGCTTGCTGACGTTTGCAGTGCTCGCTTGCGTCGGCTCCGCAAACCCTCACGCGATGTTCGGGTACAGGACCATCGGGTTCGCTGGAGCTTCCTCTCCAGGTCCACCGTTGCGTTATCTCGCGGGAGTCCCGGATTCTGATTGGTCTGGGGCACGCCCGGCACCTTATCCAAGCGTCAGGCGGGAGTACGTAGTGATCGGACCAGAGATTTCCACGAGGATGGGGTTCCGGGCGGATTTCGGGGTGTAGGTGCCGGCTCCCGGCCCTTGCGTTCGTCCTGGTGGCCCTCAGACGGGGAGGCGCGACCGTGGCAGTCATCCCGGGCCGTCGATCCGGTTCGATCCGGTTCGCGGCTTACCGGATGACCGCAGGCCCGCGGCGACGTTGCGCGCCCGGTACGCCTTGCACCGAGGTCCGAAGTAAACGGCCCACGCCTTCCGACAGTCTGGGCATCGGCACTTGTGGTTGCTGTAGCCGGTGACGGTCCCGTGACGAGGATCACCGGGGGTCAGGGGCCTACGTTTGGGGGTTCCGTTCGTCTGGGGCCGTCTGAGGCGGCCTGGCGCGGCCGGAGCGGTCATTCGCTGAGACGGTTCCTCCAAATCCGCAACGCGTTGCGGATTTGCCGCCACCTTCGAGTCGGGGACACTAGGGGTACCAATACCCCCCGTGTGTCCCCGACTAGTCCGAGACATAACCGGGGACACTTTCACGAGAGTCGGGGACACTTTCACGAGAGTCGGGGACACAACCGGGGACATACCTTCGGGGCCGTGTCCCGGTTCGAGTCGGGGACATCACTTCCGCCCGTCCGACACCCTCAGGGACCACGTAACGCGCGGTCCATAGGTGCCGGACTTGATTACCCAGCCATCCCGCGCCATCCGGCCCAGGGCCTTCTTAAGCCGTTCGTGGATACGGTCGGTTTCGCCGGCCGGGGCGTCGTCCATCTCGGCGAACATCTCCTCGGCCATATCGCCAATGGAGCGCGGCCCGTTGACGAGCGCGGCGAGAATCCAGTCTCGCGTTGACTCGTCGTCGTCGGCCCACGTCACAGACTCTGGCCGGCCATCGAGCCCATACGAGAAGGTCAAGAGGATGCCCGGAATGTGGCCGCGCTCGTTGCGCTTCTTCGGACGCCATCGGATCGCGTGACGCTCAGACTCGGCGCGGGTTCCGAGCCATACGAGCCGGTTAGCCGCCACCCAGGCGAACGAGCCGAACGGCTCGCCCTCCGGCTGGCCCTTCGGGGGGTGCCCGAAGGCAAGCGACGGCCGGCCCAGAGAGTCGAGCGCGCTCGTGAACAGGAACGGCACCTGGGCGTCCGAACGCAAACGATCCTCGCCCATCCCGACAGCCGGGAGTACAGAGTCAAGGAACAGAACATCGGCTCCGGCGGGCTTCAGGATCGCGCCGATGCCGGGCGCGCAATCCCATAGCGGCCTGCCGAGCATCGGGCGCGGTAGGTCGGTTGGTTCGATGTAGACGACGCGGGACCGGTCGCCGCCGAGCCCGGAAACTCTCCGTGCCCATTCGTGCGGCCTTCTCTCCGCGTCGTAGACGGCCGGGAGCATCCCGGCCTCCTGAGCGCGGATGACAAGAGCCGCGCCGGTCATGCCCTTGCCGGTGCCGGGAGCGGCATAGGCGAGAGTCGAACCGCGCGGTTCGATCATGCCAAATAGCAGTTCGCCCGGCGGTTCGTCTGATATGTCGGCAAGGGTTCGGAACGGGGGCGGCGGTTCCGGCTCGGGCAGTTCCGGGGCCGGGTCGTCCTTTACGGCTTCGAGGTCATCATCGAGGTTGGCCCACGGCTCGGCGCTCATGGCCGCGCCGTTTCGGAGTTCGTGACGATGCCCCCGGGGGCCAGGAACGCGGCAAACCAATCCGCGTCCGGCACGCGTTCGGCGGCTTTCATGGCTCGGTACTCGGCCGCGTGGTCGTGGTGATCGCCCACGAGGTTGTGTTTCCAAGCCCAGCACTCGCAGCGGATGACGGGGCGTTCGGCGGTCATGCGAGCCACCTAGCGTGCGGGCCTGCGAAGAGGTACCGGTACTCGATGAGCAGCGCCCTGCGCTCGGCTTTGGCGAGGCAGGTTGCGCAGCAGGACGCGCCGAAGTCGGGCTGCCAGTGGTGTGCGTTCGGGGCGGGGTTCGGTGTATTCTTAGGAAGGGTTGACGCTGGCACGTCGGCCTCCCTCAGACGCCTCGGGACTCCTAATCTCCGAGGCGTCTTTCTTTGCCGTGCGAACCGCGTCAACGAGCGCCTGAATGAGCGTTCTCGTGTCCGGGTCGAGGTCGGTCATGTGGACGTGGCGGGGCACCCCCCAACGTTTGACGGCGCCACGTTTGCCGGACTCTACGAATACCGGGCTCTTAGAATCAGAAACGGCTCCGTTGTGCATGCGCTTCTCCGCACGCCAGCCGGAGCCGGTCGTATCTGTGGGCGGTTATCCGTCGCGAAGATCGGGGCCATCCCTATTTGGATGGCCCCATGATATCACGCCCATGTTGGGCCATCGGCATGGCCTCATTTCGGGGGCAAATCCAAGTGCTGTCCGACGTTGCAGCTTCGATTGGGGCAGTAAACAAACACGCCCACGAAGTCGCCGACTGGCCCCCGTCTCCCCATCATGCTCCCCGCTCTCAGTCTCTTGAGATCGTATCGAGTCCGGTTATTGACCGGCTTGCCGTTCGGCTCAAGAGACAAACCAATCAGGTCCCAATCGTTGCCCTCAAGGTGACGGCCCCCCTGTCGATTTGTGCTGTTGAGCCCGTAGGCGTACATCGTGCCGTGACGAGCCGGCCTCAGCGACAGGCCCCGCACAAGGATGGGAGGAAGTCTGAGAACACCGTGGGCTAGCGGTTCGCCGCAGAGACAGCACTCCCAGCGGCCCGTGTCGGCGCCGTAGCGCGCCCAGCGGTTGGCGCACCCGGCGACGTTGCAGCGTGCGTGCGTGATCATCCCCGCCACTCCGGCCGTCGCCATATGGCCTTGATCGGTTCCATGTGCTCGTCCATCGTGACGCTACTCCACATGGCCGCAAGTACCTTGTTGATCGCCTCCGGGGTCCAGTGCTCCCAATCTATCGCCTGTGGCACGTCCAGGACGGCCGTAGCGGCCTCTAGGGCCTCTAGGGTGTCCTCGGACACCTTCAGCGCCGCCATGCGCTTCTGGTAGTCGTCTCGCTTGATCGTGTTCGTCTCGTACATGTCGGCGATGCGGGCCTTGCGGGCGTTGAGCTTGTCCCGCTCCGCCTGCCTCTCCCGTTCGATGGTCACAGTCTCGGGCAGGCGCAGTCGCGCGGCCTCGGCCTTGATCCATGGGAGTATCCGTTTCTCTGGCACGGCCCCGAGCCCGTGATTGGACACCTCCCGCGCCTCGTGGCACTTGTACGCGCAGTAGGCGGTGTTCGAGCCGTTCTTGTAGCGGGTTCCGGTCAGGACGTGCCCACAATGGCACCGCAGAATCCCATACAGGACGTAGGGCGCGCGAGCCTTCACACCGGGGCGCGGGTTCGGGGGCAGCGCTCCGAATCGCAGGAGGATGGCGCGGACCGACGTATTGCTCCACAGCCCGCCCTGCCGGGTCGGCAGCTTGCGACCGTTCAGGAGACGCGCCGCGCCCATGACGGTACCCGCCTCCCGGAAGGCCGCTATGACGGCGTTGGCGTCCTCTCCGGGCCGCTCGCCGTAGAAGGGGTGGCCGATGTGATCGCCTCTGGCGCGCCGCGCCGCTACGGCATCGCGGGCGTGTTCGCTGGCGAGGTCGGCCGTCATCTCGTCAACGGCCGCAAGGATCGTTAGGAGCATCCTGCCGGTGGCCGTGCTCGTGTCCACGTGATCCGCCACGAGCCGGACCGGCGCGCCGTGAGCGTCGGCGAGTGCCATCAAGGCCCGGAGATCCTGAACCGACCGGGACAGACGGGCTAGGTTGTAGCTGTAGACCGCGGCCGCCTCATCGGCCTCGATCATCGCCACCAGCCGCCGATAGCCGGGGCGCGCAGCCGTTCCCTTGCGCCCGGATACGTTCCAATCCGACAGGATCAGGAGACGGCCGCCGTTGTCTCCGTACTGCGCGGCCAGTTCGCGGACCTTGGCCTCTTGCACCTCCCAGGACACGCCGGCCCTCTCGTCAAAGACTCTCGATTTGCGAATGTACGCGACGGGGGTTCTCATGGCCCTATGGTACCACAGACGGCTAGCCGACGTGCGCCGGGTCCTCGCCCTCGCCGACTCGCTGCCCGGCCTGCGGCGGATCGACCTGACCGTCAACTACCGCTGCCCGCGGCCAGTGGTGGAGCGCGCGGTCCGGCTGGTCGCTCACAACGACGAGCGGTTCGTCAAGACGATCCAGGCGGGCCCGACGGCCCACGGGCGGCTGATCCTCGCCCCGGACGGATCGGACGAGACGATTCGAATGCGCCACATCCTCGAGAGCTGGCCGGGAGACGGGGGCACCCGAGCGATCCTGGCGAGAACCAACGCCGAGCTGCTGCCGGCCGCGGCGATGGCGCTCGAGATGGGCCTGCCGTTCCGGGCGCCCCGGCTGAGGTTCCTGTCCGAGGATCGTCGGGTCGACGCGATCCTCGAGGCGGCGCGCACCGTGGAGGCCGCCGGCGAGTCGCCGCTCCCCCGGTTAGTGGATGTAGCCACCTACTGCCTCGAACGGTTGCCGCTGCCCGCTGCCACTCCCCTGCCCGTCGGGGCGCCCGCCGCAGATACGGACGCTCGCGACGCGGACGAGCCGCTCCCAGTCGAGACGGGCGAGCTGGCGGCGGCCCTGGTCGGGTGGGCGGCGCCCTACCGAACGCTGCCCGAACTGGCGGCCGCCATCGAGCGCCATCGCGCCCGGATCGCCGAACTGCGTCGTGACGACGCGCTCCTGACGCTGGCGACCGCCCATTCGACCAAGGGCCTGGAGTTCGACCACGTCGCCGTTGTCGGCCTGGACGCCGGCCGCTTCCCATCGGCGCGATCCCTGCGCGAGGCTCCCGAGCCTGCCCGCGCGCTCGAAGAGGAGCGCCGGCTCGCCTACGTGGCGTGGACTCGGGCCCGTCGATCCCTGACCCTCGTGTACGACCCGGCGTCGCCGTCGCCATTCCTGCTCGAAGCCTTCAGCGACGTCGAGCTGAACCTGGATCCGGCGCCCTGCTGAGCCGCGGCAGGGGTCGTCAGTCCTCCTGCGAGACCCGGGTGTTGAGGAACCTGTCGTGCAGGCCGCGCTGGTCGGGGTCGACCATCGTGGTGTAGTAGAGGTACAGCATCCATCCGGAAGCCACGAGGATCGTCAGGTCGCGCATTCCTCCGGGGGCGATCGATACCAGGGCAAAAGGCCCCTGGAGCACGGCCCACCGCACCAGCGCATCCATCGGGCCCAGCGCCTTGCCCGTGACGGCATCGGCAACCCGAAGGTGAAAGAACCGCTGTCCGAGAGTCCCTCGTCGCAGCGTCCAGCCGGAGACGAAGTAGAGCATCTGCTCGAGCCCGCCCGCGAGACCGAGAAGAATGAAGGTTCGCTCGTCGAGAGTCGTCCCAGACGACGGCAAGAGCGCGGCGACCGCGGTCGATGCCGTCATCAGGTAGACCATGTAGACGAGAGCGCAGTCGAACAGGTAGGCGGCCAGCCGCCGGTTCACTGTGGCAACGAGCAGCGCGGGGCGAGCGTCGGACCGACCGGGAGGGGCCAGCCAGGGGGAGATGCCGCCAGGCGCCGAGGACCCATCGGTCGGGACGACCTCGCCATCGGCAGATTCGGCCGCGGGCGCATCGAGATCGGCTGGGGGGGAGCCGGGAGCGACGACGCCCGGCGGCCACGCACCGGGCGGCACCACGCCGGGCGGGACCGTGCCGGGCAGGATTGTGCCGGGCGACCCGTAGGCCGAGCCGTAGCCCGGGTAGTAGCCGTAGGGTGTCGGTGGAATCGCTCTGGTCTTGCCGACGACGAGAGAGCCGGCCAGCCGGTCGTGCAGGCCCTGTCGTCTCGGGCTCGCGGCCATGGAGGCCAGGAGAAGCCCGGGCCAGGCCACGGCCCCGAGAAGAGCCAGATCCAGCGGCAACGACCACTTCGACAGCCAGGCCTCCGCGGGCCCGCCCGGCTTGGCATCGAGCAGGTCCTGCCACGGCACCGAAGCCTCCAGCGCGAAGACCGCGAACAGTAAACCTGCGACGGTGGCCATCGGGATGCCCACGGCGGTCACGGCCCGAATGACGGCCCGGCCGAAGCTGAGATTCCGGCCTGTCGCGGCCGATCCCACCTGGAGCGCCAGGAGCCTCTGCCCGGGCATGCCCCTCAGCTTCCACCAGAAGAAGGTGGCGTACAGAACGTTGAGGATGACGAAGACGGTCATCATCGCCGCAAGCTGCGTCAGGTTTACCCGGTACGGAGCCACCGTCGGCAGCATGAGAGGCGAAGCCTCCATCTGGCGCTGGGCCTCGGGGTCGATGGTGACAACCCCCGCCACCACGACCAGGATCCAGAAGCCCGCGTGCAGCACGCCGAGGATCAGGGTGTCAATCAGCCAGGCGCCCGCGCGGACGCCCACGCCGGCAAGTCCAAGGCCTGGCGGAAGCTGGATTCCCGCCCGACCCGGCGCCGATGGATCGGTCACGCAGTCGGCCCATCCGCGGGAGGAGTCTGCTGCCCGCTATCGCCCGGCGGCGGCTGCAAGGTCGCTCCGAGCGGTGGTTCCAGTAGCCAGTTCTCCACCATCGGGGGCATCTGCGGCTCGGCCACCCACCCGGTCATGGGTACCTCCGGTAGAAGCATGTCGGCAACATTGCCGCGTGCTGGACCGAGGATAGCCGACGCACGCCGCCGCGACGAGGAGCGAGAGCCCACCCCAACGACGGCGGGTTCTAGCGCTCGGCCAGCTCGCGGGCCAGGACCTTGCGCAGCCGGTCCAGGTCGTCGAGGAACGGGCCGGTCAGCTCGGCCGGAAGAGCATCCCGGATCGAGTCCCTCGGCCCGTAGGCCGCTCGCGCCCGCATGGCGACCGCTCGCAACTCGCCCACGCCGGCGTCTCTGAGCAGATCCGGTACCGGCGCGAGGAATTCGGCCCAGCGCTGCGAACCGCGCTGGCGAGCGCATTCGAGCAGCTTGTCTGCGGTGCGTGCCGCGGTCAGGGCCGCCTCGTCCACGGCCGGGACCTCGTGCCTGGCCGGCTCCGGGTCTTTCGCCACGTCAGGCCAGGTATCGCGTCGGTTCGGGGGCGCTCGCGTCGCGCGAGCCGACGACCACCAGCGGCAGGCGCTTCCGCTCGGTACCGTCGATCGTGATTCGGACGACGTGCTCGCCGGCCATCCGCAAGGTCATGTTCCAAAGGTCGATTGCGATCGCTACGACCACGTCGCCGGCGTCGTTCGGGCCGTGAGAGATGACCCGGCCCGAGGCGTTCGTGACCTGGGCGCCGTCCGGGGCCGTCACTACGAAACCGAGATCGTGCTCGCGGGTGCGCTCGGCGGCCGTGAGACGCAACCCCAGCACGAGCGCGAGGTGCGGGTGGACGAATGGAAATGCCGGTCCGCTGAGACGAGTGACTCCGCCCCCGAGCACGTGGAACTTCGAGCCGGGCTGAACCTCGGCGGCATCCGCGAGGAACGCGTACTCGATGTCGGGCATTAGCGCATGCTAGCCGACGGAATGTGCCGTGGCGCGCCCGCAACGACCGGCGTTCGAGCTCATTCGCGAGTCCGAGACGCTCCGGCCGCGGCCGCCCGCTTCTCCGGCATCGGCACGATCTCCACCGGAGCGGGCGCCTCGGCGGCCCGAACGTGCCCGACCGACTCGGCGAAGGTCACCGACGACAGTGGCACGAGCGGCTCGCCACGGAGAACCCGGGCCAGGTACTCGCCCGTCGCCGAGCCGGGCGTGGCGGCCACCTGCTCCGGGGTGCCTTCGGCAATGACGTAGCCTCCGCGCTCGCCGCCCTCCGGCCCCAGGTCCACGATCCAATCCGCGGTCTTGACCACGTCCAGGTTGTGCTCGATGACGATGACCGTGTTGCCGGCGTCCACGAGGCGGTGGAGGACCTGCAGCAGCTTCTCAACGTCCGCCATGTGCAGGCCGGTGGTGGGCTCGTCCAGGACGTAGACGGTCCGGCCCGTCGCCCGCTTCGACAGCTCCGTGGCCAGCTTCACGCGCTGGGCCTCGCCGCCGGAGAGAGTGGTCGCGGGCTGGCCGAGATGGACGTAGCCGAGGCCGACGTCGAAGAGCGTCTGCAGCTTGGCCTTGACGGAGGGCACGGGTCGGAAGAAGTCGAGCGCCTCCTCGATCGTCATCTCGAGAACGTCGGCGATGGAACGGCCCTTGTAGTGGATCTCCAGGGCCTCGCGGTTGTAGCGCTTGCCCTTGCAGACCTCGCATGGGACGTAGACGTCCGGCAGGAACTGCATCTCGATCTTGAGGATGCCGTCGCCCTTGCAGTGCTCGCACCGGCCGCCCTTCACGTTGAAGCTGAACCGGCCGGGCATGTAGCCCCGCAGCCGCGCCTCGGGCGTGCCGGCGAAGAGCTCGCGGATCGGACCGAACAGCCCGGTGTATGTGGCCGGGTTCGAGCGAGGCGTGCGGCCGATCGGGCTCTGGTCGATGTCTATGACCTTGTCGATCGCCTCGAGGCCTTCGAGGGCGTCGTGATCGCCGGGCTTCTCGCGGGCTCCGTTCAGCTCGTGGGCCAGGGCGTTGTACAGCACGTCCGAGACGAGCGTGCTCTTGCCCGATCCCGAGACGCCGGTCACGGAGACGAAACGGCCGAGCGGGAAGGCCACGTCCAGGTTCTTGAGGTTGTGCTCGCGGGCGCCGCGCACGACCAGCGACTGGCCGCTGCCCGCCCGTCGCGTCGCCGGGATCGGGACCATCAGCTCGCCTCGGAGGTAGGCGCCGGTGATGGATCGCGGTTCTGCCAGGATCACCTCGAGAGGTCCGTTGGCGACGATCTCGCCGCCGTGCTCGCCCGGCCCGGGCCCGATGTCGATGACCCAGTCGGCCGTTCGGATCGTCTCCTCGTCGTGCTCGACCACGAGAACGGTATTGCCGAGGTCGCGCAGGCGCGTGAGCGTGGCGATCAGCTTGGCGTTGTCGCGCTGGTGCAGGCCGATCGACGGCTCGTCCAGGATGTACAGCACGCCCATCAGGCTCGAGCCGATCTGGGTGGCCAGCCGGATGCGTTGGGCCTCGCCGCCGGAGAGCGTCTGGCTCGTCCGATCGAGCGTCAGGTAGTCCAGCCCCACATCGAGCAGGAAGCCGAGCCTGGCCGAGATCTCCTTCAGCACCTGGCGGGCGATGGCGTTCTCGCGGTCGGTCAGACGCTCGGGCAGGCCACCGACGAAATCGCAGGCGGCGGTGATCGACAGCGTCGAGACGTCCCAGATGTTCCGCCCGTCGACCGTGACGGCCAGGATTTCCGGCTTGAGCCGCTTGCCTTCGCACGTGGGGCACGCCCGCGCGACCATGTAGCGCTCGAGCTCCGACTTGATGAAGTCCGACTCGGTCTCGCGGAAGCGGCGCTCCAGGTTGGGGATGATCCCCTCGAAGGTGGCGCCGTACGTGTTCTCGCCGCGCTCGTGGCGATAGCCGATGACGACCCGCTCAGCGCGCCCCGAGTAGAGGATGTAGTCCAGGGCCTCCGGCGGGAGGTTTTTGATGGGGGCCTTGTAGTCCCACCCGTGCTCGCGGCACACGGCCTCGATGATCTTGCCGTGCCAGGAGTTCTCCATCGGCATCCGCGCCCATGGCACGAGCGCACCGCCGGCCAGCGACAGGTTCTTGAACGGAATGACTCGCTCCGGGTCTATCTCGAGGCGGCTGCCGATCCCGGTGCAACCCGGGCACGCGCCGTGCGGCGAGTTGAAGCTGAAGCTGCGCGGCTCGAGCTCGTCGACGGTGGTGCCGTCGTACGGGCAGCTGTAGCGCTCCGAGTAGCGGCGTTCCTCGAAGGCCGGCGCCTCGCCGTCGCGCGAAACGGGCGCGACAAGGACGACGCCCTCGCCCAGGCGCAACGCCGTCTCGACCGAGTCGGCCAGACGCGAGGAGTCCGGCCGCGACGGGTCCGTCGTCGAACCTTCGGCCGCGCCGCCCTCGTCCGGCCCGCCTTCCTCCGCGCCGTGGCGCACGATGAAGCGGTCCACCACGACGTCGATCATGTGGCGCTTGTACTTGTCCAGAGGCCGCGTCTCGGTCAGGTCCATGAGCTCGCCGTCGACGCGGACGCGGGCAAAACCCTGTCGGCGGATCTGCTCGTATTCGCGGTTGCCCTCGGTCTTGCGGTCCTTGATGACCGGACCGAGAACCATCAGCCGCGTCCCCTCGGGCAGGTCGTAGATCTGGTCCACGATCTGCTGGACCGACTGGCGCTCGATCTCGCGGCCGCAGGTGGGGCAGTGCGGGTGGCCGATGCGGGCGAACAGGAGCCGGAGGTGGTCGTAGATCTCGGTGACCGTGCCTACCGTCGATCGCGGGTTCCGGCTGGCGCCCTTCTGGTCGATCGAGATGGCCGGGCTGAGGCCGTCTATCTGGTCGACGTCGGGCTTCTGCATCTCCCCCAGGAACTGGCGGGCGTACGCGGACAGGCTCTCGACGTAGCGGCGCTGCCCCTCCGCGTAGATCGTGTCGAAGGCGAGGCTGCTCTTGCCGGAACCTGACAGGCCGGTGATGACGATCAGCCGGTCGCGCGGCATCGCCACGGTGACGTTCTTGAGGTTGTGTTCGCGGGCCCCGCGAACGACGAGCTGTTCCTGCGGCATAGGCCTCAATTGTAGGCCAATCCCCGGAAATAGAACAGTCGTTCACGCACCGAGAGACCACCTACAGAGACCGCACACTCGGTTTCAGCGCGCGCACACGAGCACCGCCACGAGCAGGAAGAGCGAGCAGATCACGATGACTCCACGAGTGTGCTCCGCATCACGAGGCCCGCAGGAAGCGTTCGTAGCGACTCTGAAGGCGAGCCGGATCCGGGCGGTCGGCTCGGGAGCGCGGCAACTCGATCGGCTGGTCGTGCATCTGCTTCAACCCGTGAAGGAGCACCGGACCATCCGATTCGTCGAGGATCGAACGTCGAACCTCGATCGTGTAGTCCGGCCGAACAGTCAGGAAGAAGCTGTCGAACGCTGCGTGGTGCAGCTTGCACAGTGCCAGGCCGTTGCTGACGACCGGATCGCCCTCGTCATCGGCGTCGGCGACGATGTGTGCGGCATCGAGAAGCTCGCGATGGCGCAGACGGCACAACGAGCACTGTTCGCGATATGCCTCCAGGATCTGCTCTCGAAAGGCCTGCTGATGGATACGCCGCGCCTCCGGGCGGCGTCCGGTAACATCCGACCTCCGGGCAGACACCAGAGGGCAAGGAAGGCGACGATGGGCGGGGGAACCGCAACCACGACGACCACGGCGGACGAATCCGCGGCCGTCCGCGCGTCGCGCCGGCAGCTCACTCGGGACGGCCTGGCGATCTCCGCATACGCCCTGCCGGTCGGGCTGGTTTTCGGCCTGGCGGCGTTACAAGCCCACTACTCCTTCCTTGACGTGCTGGCCAACTCCACGATCGTGCTCGCTGGAGGGGCCCAGTTCGCGGCGGCGGGACTGGTCAAGGACGGGGCGTCGTGGCTGGCGATCGCTGGGGTCGTGGCGCTGGTCAACGCGCGCCATCTCCTCTACTCGGCCGCGGTCGCCCCATACACCGCGGCTCGCACTCGCCGGGAGCGGGCCGTCATGGCCCATTTCCTCACGGACGAGACATTCGCCCTGGCACTGGCCCATTTCCGCCGCATCGGTCGGTTCGAACGGCGCGGCTACTGGATCGCGGCAATGGCGATCTTCGTTCCATGGACGATCGGCTCCTGCCTCGGCTACGTGGTCGCGGGCGCCGTCGACACGAACCAACTGGGCCTGGATGTCGCCTTCCCGGCCGCGATGGCCGGCCTTTCACTGGGGATGGTTTCGGGCCGACGCGACGTTGCCGCCGCCCTGGGCGCCGTGGCCGTCGCCGTGCCGGTTGGGTTGGCCGCAGGCGCCTCGTTCGGGCTTGTCGCCGGCGCGCTGATCGGGCCGTGCTTCGGCCTGGCCGTGCCGGCTTCCCCCAACGACGAGTCGAGCGCCCCCGAAACGCCCGAACCGTCCGCCGAGGCGGGTCTGCCGTGAGCATCGCCCTCGTGCCGCTTGCCTTCCTGATGTGGGCGGTTACGTACCCGTCTCGCGCCCTGCCGATGCTGGCGCCCGGGATCGAACGCCTGCCGCCGTGGGCGATCTCCTACCTGCGGCTGGCCGGCCCGGCGGCGCTCGCCGCTCTTGCCGCCGTCAACTGCCTGCTCACCGCCGACAAGCCGCCCCGCCTCCTGATCGGCATCGAGCCCCTAGCCGTCGCGGTTTGCGTCCTGATCGTGGCGCGGACGCGGCTGCTGCTTCCCGGCGTCACGGCCGCGGTCGTGCTCGTGGCAGTGGCCCGCGCCATGGGCGCCGCGGCGTGACGGACGCCCGCGGAACAGGGCCATCGCTCGGGAAGGCAAGGCTTGCCGTGGTGATGGCTTTCGTCGTCAACGGCGTCCTTTATGGCTCCTGGGCCTCTCGAATCCCCGCCATCAAGGAGCAGGCCGGCCTCGACTCGGTCCGACTCGGATTCGCCCTGCTCGGCGCTCCGCTGGGAATGATCCTGACCTTGACGTTCGCCGGCTACGCCGCCGGCCGGTTCGGCAGCCATCGGGTCAGCGCGCTGATGCTCGCCTGCTGCGCCGTGATGATGCCGGTGATCGCCTCATCGACGTCGTTCGTAATGCTGGCCGGGGCCCTGTTCCTGTACGGCGCGGCGCACGGTTCGATGGACGTCTGCATGAACGCCAACGGGCTGGCCATCGAAAGCGCCGGCACTACGCCAATCATGTCGCGCCTTCACGGCAGCTGGAGCATCGGCTCCTTTCTCGGTGCCTTCTCGACAGCAGTCGCGCTCGCAGCCGGCCTGTCTGTCTTCCAGCAGTTCGTCGTACTGGCTATCGTCATGGCGGTCTCGGCAGCGATCCTGAGCCAGACGATGCTGCCCGACAAGCACGCGGCCGACGGCCCGGTCTTCCGGCGGCCTACCAGGCGACTGGCGGTCATCGGCTTGATCGCCATGTGCGGCCTAGTGGCCGAGGGCTCCGTCGGTGACTGGAGCGGCGTCTTCATCAAGGAGACCATCGGTGGAACCGCCCAGCAGGCCGCCATCGCAATATCTGTATTCTCGGCCACGATGGCGACAGTCCGGCTGGCGGGCGATCGACTTACCCAGATCTTCGGTGCCGCTCGACTGGTCGCCCTGGGCGCGCTCGTTTCCGCGGCCGGCATGGCGTCGGCGCTGGCGATCGCTCAGCCAACGGCCGCGATCGTCGGCTTCGCATTCCTGGGTGCAGGCATTGCGGCGACCAACCCGATCGCCCTCCGCGCCGGCGGGTCTCAGCCGGGAGTCGCGTCGGGTGTCGGCATCGCGGCCGTGGCCACGACGGGTGCCATTGGAACGACCTCGGCGCCACCCATCATTGGCACGGTCGCGGGGATCGTTGGTTTGCGCGCGGCTCTGGTCGCGATCGTCGCCCTGCTGTTGATCCTGGCGGCGACGGCCGGCCGCGGCCTCGGCTCGTCGCAAATCACGATTCCAGAGCCGGCGACGCCGATGGAGTCGCCCTAGCGCCCCTACTTGGCCGGCGCCAGGCGGCGCTCACGCCAGTAGGTCCAGACGTCAAGGTCCGGCGTCTCGAAGCCGTTCACGGACAGCACGGTGCATATCTGCGTGCGGTGGTCGTTGCCGTGGTGGAGCGCCTGGCCGATCAGCAGGTTCGTGGCGTGCGGCATCTCCGGCCGGTCGCCGCGGGCCGGGATGGTGACGTCCACCTCCCCGACGCGGGCGAGCAGGATGCGCCAGCGCACGGCCTGATCCCGGACCTGGTCGGCCAGCTCGGCGAGCGAACGAGTTGGGTCGGGGCCGACCCTCGGCGCTGGTGGCGTTCCCTCGAGGTACTGCAGATACCGGCCGTCGGCGGCGAGGAGGTGGGAGAGCGTCGGCAACACCTCGCCGTAAACGCCGGTCGCAGTGGCGGTCAACGCGGCCTCGGGCAGCCCGCGCAGATGCCGGATCAGCTTCTCCGTGGCCCAGGTGTGGTGCTGGAATGCTTCGCTGAGCGGATCCATTGATCCTCCTCCGGACCGGGCTTGCTAGCGCCGGCGCCTACCTCGGCCGGGCGGGCGCTGGCCCGTTCGCTTGATCACGTTGGGCGTCACGGTATGGTCCCACGTCGGGCGCTCCAGCCACTTGGCCGCCCAGCCGTCGTCCTCGTGCTCGTCGCGGATGCCCGGCAGCCAGCCCGAGGCGGTGGAGGCGGCCGCCAGATCCTCGCCGGGCTCGTCGCCGGCAGCCAGCACACGTACCTCGGTCACCTCCAGTTCGGTGGCGTTCAGGGCTTCGCCATCGCCCGCCCCCCTGCCCCGTTGCCCCGCCTGGCGTACCGGCCTGATGAGCCGGCCGGAACGGGCCGGGGCCGGCCGCGAACCTGCAGGCGTCGCAGGAGCTCGGGCCGCGCGCTCCGCGGCGCGCGCCACCACCGCGGACGCATCCTCCTCCAGCACCCGCAAGCGGATCTCCTGGATCTCGTCGCGGAGGGCAGCCGCTCGCTCGAACTCCAGGTCGCGCGCGGCCTGGCGCATCTCCGCTTCCATCTTCGCGACGAGCTTCTCGACCTCGTTCTTGGCCAGCTCGGAGAGGGCGCGCTCCTGCCCGGGCCCGGTCCTGTACGTCCCGTGGGCTTCGGCGACCGCGCGCAGCCGGTCGTTGATGTCGCGGATGCCCTTGACGATCGTGACCGGCTCGATCCCGTGCTCGGTGTTGTAGCGCTCCTGGACGGCTCGGCGCCGGTTCGTCTCGTCGATGGCGACCCGCATCGACTCCGTGATGTGGTCCGCGTACATCACGACTTCGCCTTCGGTGTTGCGCGCCGCCCGCCCGATCATCTGGATCAGCGACCAGGCGCTCCGCAGGAAGCCTTCCTTGTCGGCGTCGATGATCGCGACGAGCGTCACCTCCGGCAGGTCTATGCCTTCGCGCAGGAGGTTGATGCCGACGATCACGTCGTACACGCCGAGGCGCAGGTCGCGCAGGATCTGGACCCGTTCGAGCGTGTCCACCTCCGAGTGGAGGTACTGGACCTTCACGCCGAGCTCGTGCAGGTAGTCGGCCAGATCTTCGGCCATCTTCTTCGTGAGCGTGGTGACGATCGCCCTCTCGCCCTTCTCGACGCGCCCGCGGATCAACTCGAGCAGGTCGTCTATCTGGCCCTCGGTCGGCTTCACCGTGATGTGGGGGTCTACGACGCCGGTGGGGCGGATCAGCTGCTCCACGATCTGCTGGCTTCGCTCCAGCTCGTACGGGCCGGGCGTCGCGCTCATGTACACGACCTGGTTGACGCTGGCTTCGAACTCCTCGAACGTCAGCGGCCGGTTGTCCAGCGCCGACGGCAGGCGGAAGCCGAAGTCGACCAGGATCTCCTTGCGCGTTCGGTCGTTCTTGTACATGCCGACCACCTGCGGGATCGACATGTGGCTCTCGTCCACCACGAGCAGCCAGTCCGGCGGGAAGTAGTCCAGCAGCGTCCACGGCCGCGAGCCGGCTTCGCGGCCGGAGAGGTGGCGGCTGTAGTTCTCGATGCCGGTGCAGTAGCCCAGCTCGCGCATCATCTCGAGGTCGAACGTCGTGCGCTGCCGGAGCCTGGCGGCTTCCAGCTCGCGCCCCTGGGCTTCCAGCTCGCCGACCCGAACCTCCATCTCTTCGCCGATGGCCTCGATCGCCGCCCTCAGCTTGTCCTTGGGCGTCACGAAGTGCGTGGCCGGGTAGACGTTGACTTCCTTGCGCTCGGCGAGTAGCTCGCCGGTCAGCGAGTCAAGCTCCGTGATCCGTTCGACTTCGTCGCCGAAGAACTCCACGCGGACAAGCCGATCCTCCGCGGCCGGGACCAGTTCCAGCGTGTCGCCGCGAACGCGGAAGCGGGCTCGCGTCAGGGCGGCGTCGTTGCGCTGGTACTGGAGATCCACGAGGTGGCGCAACACCGCGTCGCGCCGGTACTGGGCGCCGACGCGCAGCCGCAGGATCGTGGCGCCGTAGTCCACAGGGGCGCCCAGGCCGTAGATGCAGCTGACGCTCGCGACGATGATCACGTCCCGCCGCTCGAAGAGCGCCTTCGTGGCGGCGTGGCGGAGCTTGTCTATCTCGTCGTTGCGGCTCGAATCCTTCTCGATGTACGTGTCCGACCGCGGCAGGTAGGCCTCGGGCTGGTAGTAGTCGAAGTAGCTGACGTAGTACTCGACGGCGTTGTCCGGGAAGAACTCGCGGAACTCGGAGTAAAGCTGGGCGGCCAGGGTCTTGTTGTGGGCCAGCACCAGCGTTGGCTTCTGGTGCTTCTCGATGACCGAGGCGATGGCAAAGGTCTTGCCCGTGCCGGTCGCTCCGAGCAGCGTCTGATGGCGCAGACCCCTGGCCAGGCCTTCGCTCAGTTTCTCGATGGCGGCGGGCTGATCGCCGGTCGGCTGGAAGTCGGCGACGAGCCGGAAATCGGGCACTTCACCCTCGGCGGCAGGTCGGTCGAGTATATCGCCGCACCTTGATTACGAACAGGCGTTCGGTACTGCGTCGGACCCGTGAGGCTACCGAAGATCCCCGCCAGATCGCCTCAGGTATGTGGACGCCCGCTGCCGCATGGTAGAGCACATTGCTGGTAGTTCATGTCGCCAAGCCGACGCCATCGTGCGTCGTCCCGATTCCGGACCACGGGCAACGTCCTACCCCGGCAGCGACACCGCTACCGCGGCCGCGCCCTTGCCCTCCAGGCGGAACGCCGCCTTCCGCTCCCCCATTCCGACCTCGTATTCACCGAGGAAGCCGCTGAAGCGAAGGCGGCCCTCGGCGTCCGTGGTCATCTTCGTCGGCGACAGCCACCACTCGCCCTTGATCAGGCCGAGCATCGCGTCGTAGGAAGGCTTTGGCGAGAAGTCGCGGCGGACCATGCCTGCGGGGGCGCCGAGCCAGGCCCGATCCGTGAGATCCCAGTAGGTCATCGCTTCGACCGCCGGCTGCGAGAGGAGTGTCTTGTAGTGGCGCACGATCTCGTCGGCCTGGCGGGCCTCGCCTTCGGGCGTCGTGGGCCAATCGGGGATCTGGTAGTCGTTCAGGTCCACGATCTCGGGCGGCATGATGTGGCCGGACAGGATCGTCGTCTCGGTGAAGTGCAGCGGCAGTCCGTACCGTGCGAACCGGTCGATGATCTTGAGGGTCTTCTCCTCGCCCCAGTAGCCCTGGTGCATGTGGCTCTGCAGGCCGATGGCGTCGATCTTGATGCCGGCCTCGAGCACGCCCTCGATCAGGCATTCGAAGGCGGTGGACATGTCGAAGTCGTTGAGCAGGAGGAAGGCCTTCCGGTTCGATTCGCGCGCCGTCTCGAACGCCATCCGAACGGTCGCGATCCGGCCGTTGGCCCGGCAGATCCGGCTGACGCCGTTCTCCCCGTTCTCGAAGACCGGCATGATCACGGCTTCGTTGATCGCGTCCCAGGTGTCGATCACACCGCGGAAGTCCGTCACCTCGCGGCGGATGCGGGCCTTCTGCGCTTCGAGGATCTCGTCGTTGGAGAGCGGCAGCAGCCAGTCCGGCTGGGTCGTGTGCCAGCACAGCGGGTGACCCTTGAGGGCCACTCCGCGGTCCGCGAACCAGCGGGCGGCTGCCAGAACCCGCGCCGTGTCCGGCTTGCCGCGCTCGGGCTCGAAACGTCCCCAGTAGAACGGCAGCGTGGCGAAGTTGAAGAGGGCCAGCCACTCCTTCTCGAGCAGCTCCATCTTCGCCCGCTCCTCGCCGTGGACCTCGCCGTTGGCGAACGGGATGAAGTCGAAGCCGGTGGAGCCGAAGAGGAACTTGTGGTTGGTTTGCGCGACGGTGACCTCGGCATTTGCGAGCGGCGCTCCGCCCGCCGTCACGGTGACGGCCGCCTGGGCCGTACGGTGCTGCCGGATCAGGTCATCAGCGGTAGTCATTGCGCCTTACCTCGAACCAAGCTCGACGAGGCCCGTCTCGTAGGCGAGGATAGCCGCCTGAACCCGGTTCGTGTCCGTGGAGACAGGCGACGGCGCCGCCGCAAACGCGCTGTACGAGGCCTGCGGCTTCACCGACGCTCGTCACAGCCACGCCTGGCGGCGCGAGTTCTAGCGCCCGGGACGGCGCCCCTGGCGAGCCTGGATGACCGGAGGCCGCCTGGCGTGCGACGATGCACCCCGCCGCAACCCCGCGTCAGCCCAGGAGACCGCCGATGATCCTGATCCGCAGCGACCAGACCATCCACCACGAGACGGGCGAATGGTTCGATTCCCGCTGGCATTTCTCCTTCGAGAACTACCGCGATGCGGATCCTGCGAACGAGCACTTCGGAGCCATGCGCGTCTTCAACGACAACCGCGTCTTCCCCGGAGGCGGCTGGCCTCTGCACCCCCATCGCGACGTCGAGGTCTTGACCTACGTCCTCGAGGGCGACTTCCGGCACGAGGACAGCGTCGGCGGCGCACACGGGCCGCTCCCGGCGGGATCGATCCAGCGGATGACGCTCGGCCAAGGCGGATCCCACGCCGAGCTGAACGCGTCCGAGAAGAATCCGATGCGGTTCATCGGGGTCTGGATCCTCCCCGACACCGCGGACCTCCAGCCCGAGGTGGAACGGCGCGTCGTCACGAAGGCCGACCGGACGAACAGGCTGCTGAAGGTGGTCGCGCCCGTCGGCGAGCCGGGAAGGGCAGTCAAGGTCCACCAGAACGCGTCCGTGTACGTGGCCTCCCTGGATCCCGGCGTGGAGGTCGTGCACGAGATCGCCACGGGCCGCGGAGCCTACGTCTACCTGATCGGCGGCGCCGCGATGTTCGGCGGCCAGCCCGTGAGCGCCGGGGCGGCGGCCAGGGTGACCATGCGGCCGGCGATCGAGATCCAGGCGACGGAACCGAGCGAGCTCATCCTGGTGGACGTGCCGCTCGTCTTCGAACCCGTCGGCGCCTGGGCAGCGGCCCGCTGAAGGCCACGAGCCCCGAGCCGCCTACCAGACGAAGCCGGATCCCACGGTGTCCTGCATCGCCAGAACCATCTGCGACTGCGCGATTACGTGGACCTGCCCGTCTTGGTTGCCGCCGCGGCTGTTGCAGGCCCGGCCGCAGGTATCGATGTAGGTGAAGGTGGGCGGGCTGGCGGCATTGTCGTAGCCGACGATCGCCACGGAGTGGCGGATGTGCGGCGTGGCCGCGCCCGCCTGCCAGTTCGGCAGGCCGTGCGTGTCCAGCTCGACGACCACCGGAACGCCATCGCGGCCGACGTCGAGCGTTACGGCCATCTGCAGGTCGCGCGCAGCCGTGGGCTCGAACCGCATCACCGAGGCGTACCAGAACTCGGCCCAGCCCGCAGCGGCGTGCCCGGAGGCCTCCCAGTTGAGGGCGACCTGGATGTTCGTGCGGGGGGCGCCGATGGTCGGGTAGAGCGGCTTGCCGCTCGTATCGGCGTAGACGGCTTCGCCGGCTGACTGCCAGCCCGGCGGCTGCATCGCCATGCCGATGTACATGATGTAGCCGCGGGCGTGGGCGGTGTAGCCGTTCACGGTGTCGGTACCCGACCAGTAGGTGCCGATGCGAGCCCCGTTGCCGGACCGGGCCACCGTCGGGCCCGGCGAAGGCCACGCCACGCCCTCGGCCGCATACGGATCGAGGAAGTAGCCGGCCGTGCCGGTCACGTAGGGATGGCCCGTCAGCCCTTGCCAGTAGTAGAGCGCGGCCGTCGTCGCGCCGGCCTCGCACAGGTTCCAGAGATTCTGATCGGTGAACCGGGTGCCTTTGACGTCCGGACCGTAGCCCAGAGGCTCGATGATCCAACGGGCGTAGGTCGTGTCCAGGGCCCGCGCGGTGGGCACCGCGAGACCCGTCCCCGGGTTCAGCAGCGGGTCGACGCCGGCGCCGAGAACGACGACTTGCCCACCGACGAGCCCGATCCGGCCGGCGGCCTTGAGACTGAGCCACTCGGCAGACTGGGCGGGCACGGGCCGGCGGGGCGCCGGCGAGTCGACCTGATCGGTCGGAAGAGCGCCGTGAAGCGGCGGCGCGGATGGCGTCGCGAATACGTCCACGGGCTGGAACGTCGGGCCGGCCGGCGTCGCGGTCGGCGTCGGTGCCGGCGTGACAGTTGGAGTGGCGATCTCGGTCGGGGCGAGCGTCGGCGAAACCTCGGCGACTCGGGCGCTCGGCGACGTCGTGGCAGCGTCACTGCGCCCGCCCGGCAGCCCGGCGAATAGCGCGGCTCCGGCGAGGGCGACCGCCAGCACCACCGAACCGACGAGGAGGATCAGGCGCCACCGCGCCGTCGATCTGCCTACCACACGAAGCCGGACCCGACGGTGTTCTTGATCGCCAGCACCATCTGCGACTGGGCGATCACGTGGATCTGGCCGTTCTGGTTCCCGCCGCGGTTGTTGCAGGAGCGACCGCACGTGTCGAGGTACGTGAAGGTCGGCGGATTCGCGCTGTTGTCATAGCCGACGATCGCGACCGCGTGGCGGATATGCGGCGTGGCCGCGCCGTTCTGCCAGTTCGGCAGGTTGTAGGTGTCGACCGCGCCGATGACCGGAACGCCGTCACGGCCCACGTCCAGCGTCACCGCCGCGGTCAGATCGCGGGCCAGCGTCGGGTCGGGCCTGATGACCGAGGCGTAGTACGCCTCCGGCCACGAGGCCGGGTCGTGACCCGAGACCTCCCAGTTGAGGCCTGCCTGAATATTCGTCCGGGGCGTGCCCAGGGTCGGATAGAGCGTCTTCCCGTCCTTGGCGAAGACCGCGAACCCGGCCGACTGCCACGTGGCGGGCCGGGCGTTCATGGACAGGTACATGACGAAGCCTCGGCCGTGGGCCGTGAAGCCGCTGACGGAGTCCGAACCGGACCAGTAGGTGCCGACCAGCGCCCCCTTCGATGAGGGCACGTTCGGCCCGTTCGCCGGCCAGGGCACCGCCTCGGACGCGTACGGATCCAGGAAGTAGCCGGCGGTGCCGGTCACGTCGGGGTGGCCGGTCAGCTGCTGCCAGTACCACAGGGCGACCGTCATGGCCCCGTCGCCGCACAGGTTCCAGTAGTTCAGGTTCGAGTAGTAGCTGCCCTTCTCGTCGTGGCCGTAGCCGAACGGCTCGACGACCCAGCGGGTCCAGGTGAGGTCCAGCGTCCGCCTATCGGGCACCGGCAGGCCGGTCGACTGGTCGAGCAGCGGGTCCGACCGGGCGGGCAGGACGGCCACTCCACGGTCGACGATCGCGATCCTGCCGGACGCCTTGAGCGTCAGCCAGTCGGTCGACTGGACGGGCAGTGGCCGGCGCAGGTCCTTGTGGTCGCTCGGGTCGGTGGGCAGCGCCCCGCGGGCCGGCGCGGGGCTGGGCGTCACGAACAGGTTGAGCGGCGGGAAGGTGGGACCGCCCGTGTCGTCCGGGCTCGGGCTCTGATAGAGGGTTCCGGGCACGACGAGCTCGCTCGGGGTGGTTCCGGCGGTGGACGCGAAGGCGACGGGCTCGCCGGACGCGGAGGTCAGGCTCGGACTCGGGGCCGGCACGGCGCTCCCGGCGGCGAACAGGGCGAGCCCGGCCAGGGCGACCACCGAGGCGAAGGCCGCAGCGGCGGCCAGCCAGTGGCGGCGAGGACGAAACGACGCAGGCACGCCCCGATTGTACGAAGGCCGTCACCTGCCGATGCCGTAGGGCCCGAGACGGGCCGATAGGCGGCCCGAGCGCGCTCAGCGAGGCCGGGTCAGCAGCTCCGCCAGGGCGGCATCGACCGCGAGGGCGACCTCCTCGCGCGAACCGTCGGTCCGGATCGTGTGAGTCGCGGCGGCGCGCCAGGCTGGAAGCGATCCGACCTGGGCGGCGATCCGCTGGCGGGCGTCCGATTCGATCATGCCGCGGCCGGTGAGCCGGGCAAGCTGGGCCTCCGGGTCGCACAGGACGAGCCAGACCTCGTCGCACCAGGGCGCGTGGCCCGCCTCCACGAGCTTGATGGCCTCCAGCGCAATGGCGGTAGGGCGACGAGCGTCGGAGGCGCGTATCGCGTCGCGCTCGAGCTGCTCGACGGCCGGGTGGACGATCGCCTCGAGTTCGGCCAGCCTGTCGGGGTCGGAGAAGACGAGGCGGCCGAGACCGGCGCGGTCGAGCGAGTCGTCCGGCTGGCGATACTGCTCGCCGAACCGGGCGAGGATGCCTTCCGTGACCCGCGTCCCGGGCGACATCACGTCCCGAGTCAGCCGATCGGCGTCGATGACGGCTGCGCCGCGGTCGGCGAGATCGCCCGCCACGGTCGACTTGCCACAGCCGATGGGGCCGATCAGTCCGATCAGCGGCGCCCGAGTGCCGAGCGAACCCCGGCGGTAGGGTGTTCGACCGCGACCTGGCCCGGAATGGGTCACGGGGCCGCTTCCTCCATCTCCAACCAGGCTTCCTCGGCCGCCGCCAGCGCTTCGTTGACGCTGGCCAGGTCGGCGCTTACCCGGCGCAGCTCGACGAAGTTACCGTGGACGCCCGGGTCCTGGAGCGCTGACTCTAGCAGGCCTTTGCGCTCGGTGAGGCGGGCCAGCTCCTCGTCCAGCTGGGCCCGGCGGCGGCGGTAGGCGTCCTTCGACAGCTTCTCGACCGGCCGGCGCGGCAGGGCGGCGGAGTCTGCCTCAGGAGTCGATCCATTCCCCGACGTGGGCTTGCCCCTCCGCTGTGAAGGAGTCGAGCCGCCCGAGGATCGCGCCCCGGCCTTGGGACCCGGCGTTCCGACCGGGCCGCCCGGCTTCCGCGCGCCCGGCGCGGAGGATCGACCGCCATGGAGCCGTACTGCCTCCCTTTCGGCGGCAGCCTTCGCCGTCCAACCGTCGGCGACCGCCATCCGCCAGGTGCGATAACCGCCGTCGAAGGGCACGACCAATCCGTCGTCGACGACCCACAGCGAATCGCAGACCTTCTCGAGCAGGCGCCGGTCATGACTGACGATCAGCAGGGTTGCGTCGGTTCCGGCCATGAAGGCCTCGAGGGCTTCGCGGGCGGGAATGTCCAGGTGGTTCGTCGGCTCGTCGAGCAGGAGCAGGTTCGACGGCAGCAGGAAGAGCAGGGCCAGCTCCAGGCGAGAGCGCTCCCCGCCGGAGAGGGCCGCCATCTCCTTGAACACGTCGTCGCCGCGAAAGAGGAAGCGGGCCAGGTGGCCGCGCGCCGCGGCCGGGGTGAGCGGAATCTCGTCGAGAAGCGCATCCAGGACCGTGGCGCCGGGGATCGGCGCATCGCGGACCTGGGCCAGGTAGCTGAGCTGGACGTTGCGGCCCAGGTCGAGGGCGCCGTCCAACGGCTGGAGCTCGCCGGCGATCGTGCGCAGGAGGGTCGTCTTGCCGGCCCCGTTCGGGCCGACGATGCCGACGCGATCGCCGCGCCGCAGCTCGAGCCACGGGACAGTGGCGACGCGCGCCTCCGTGGGGGCGGCTGGGATGGCGGCCTGGGCGGCCGGCTCCGCCGTGGGCGGGGCGACGGCCGTATCTGAGGGCACGCCGGCGGTTCGGTAGCCGACGACCAGCCCCTCCGCCCTGACCACCGACTCGTACGAACGAGCGGCCGATCCGCCGGCGAGGGCCTCCGTGGGCAACCTCAACCGCGCTTCCGACCTCCGCTTCTCCAGCGGCTCGAGCGCCTCCAGCCGGGCTTCGTGCTCGTGCATCTTCGAGAACTTCCGCTGATGGCGGTACAGCTGGACCAGCTCCCGCTCGCGGGCGATCGCCCCGGCGCGGGCCTCGGCCTCGTCCGAGGCCCTCAGGTCGCGCTCATCGCGCTGGCGGGCGTACGAGGCGTAGTTGCCGCGGAACGGGGTCAGCCGCCGATCGCGCAGCTCCCAGACCCGGTTCACTGTGGCGTCGAGGAAGGTGCGGTCGTGCGATGCCACGAGCAGGCTGCCGTGGCGACGGCCCAGATGCTCCTCGAGCCACTCCAGCGCACCCAGGTCCAGGTGATTGGTCGGCTCGTCGAGAAGGAGCAACTCCGAATCGGAGAGGAGCAGCCGGGCGAGCGCGGCGCGTGTCTGCTCGCCGCCGGAGAGGTTGGTCGGCGGGCGACCCCAATCGGCTCGATCGAAGCCGAGGCCCGACAGCGCCGCCTCGACCCGCTGGTCGAGCGAGTAGCCGTCCCTCACGTCGAACTCGTGCTGGAGACTCTCGTATTCCGGCTCGGTTGCACGGCCTTCGCGTTCGAGTTGCCCCAGCCTCCGCTCCAGCTCCTCCAGCCGCCGAGCGCCCGCCCGGACAGCCAGCCGCAGGCTCGGCGACTCGATGAACGCGGAGTCGACGTGCGCCTCCTGCGAGAGCATCGCAAGCGTCAGGGCGCGCTTGCGATGGACGGCGCCGGCGTCCGGCTCGTCGATGCCGGCGATGAGCTTGAGCAGGGTCGTCTTGCCGGCTCCGTTCGGGCCCACCACGCCGATACGGTCTCCGGCGGCAACTGCCGCGTCGACGTGGTCGAGGATGACGAAGTCGCCGACTTCGCGAACGATGCCTTCGAGCCTGACGATCGACATCAGGCCGTCCCTCCCGCCCGCGCGGCGGCACGCCTCGTGGCGGCGGCCTTGCGGGTCGCGGCGACCCGTCGCGCCCGCTCTGCGGCCCTGTCGGCGGCCCGGACCTCCTCGTCCGGCGTCCGGCCCAGGGCTCCCTCGCCGGATAGTTCCGT
The DNA here is from genome assembly GCA_050010635.1 of Candidatus Limnocylindrales bacterium. Taxonomy (GTDB): domain Bacteria; phylum Chloroflexota; class Limnocylindria; order Limnocylindrales; family CSP1-4; genus Fen-1039. The sequence continues at coordinate 156,963 of JBEKKR010000001.1, read as the reverse complement.
CCAGCGCGGCCCGCGACGACCGTCTGGCCCACGGGACGGGGTTTCGGATCGGAGCACCGCCGCCACGGCCTTCCTCTGCGCCGCCGGAAGCCGCTGGCACCAGCCGCAGAAGTGCGTCGAACGCCCGCCGACCACGATGCGGTGTATGGAGCGTCCGCAGCGGAGACACGGCTCGCCGGCCCGCTGGTAGACCGCCAGGTGCTCCTGCATCGAGCCGTCACCCTCGGGCGCGGTGTAGTCGTCGACCGAGCTGCCGCGCCGCTCGACGGCCTCGACCAGGACGTCGCGGAGCGCTCCGTGGAGTCGGCGCGCCTCCTCGGGCCGGACAGTGTGGGCATCGCGGAGCGGGTGGAGCCGCGCCCGCCAGAGAGACTCGTCGGCGTAGATGTTGCCGACGCCGGCCAGGAAGTCCTGGTTCATGAGCAGGGTCTTCAGGCGGCCACGGCGGCCCGCGAGCAGCGCCGCGAACCGGCGCGCGGTGAAGTCGTCGGCAAGAGGCTCGGCGCCTGCCGCGAGCACGCCTGGAGCCTCGCCCTCGACCGGCAGCCCCGTAGCCGGGTCGCGCCCGTACAGGCCCATTCGCCCGAACTTGCGCATATCGCGGAACCGGAGCTCCCTGCCGTCGGCAAGCGCAAGGACGACGTGAACGTGGCGATCCTCGGGCGTGCCGGCGGGCACGACGAACAGCTGGCCGGTCATCTTGAGGTGCACCGTCAGGACCGCGGGGCGGGTCCCGTCGGCGTCGGCCGGCGGCCCGACCGGCCCCAGCCAGATCAGGAGCTGCTTGCCTCGCCGGCCCACGCCTTCGATGTCGCGGCCCGCGACCGCCCCGGCGAAGGCCTCAGGCGCATGGCTCCGGAGTGTCGGCGGCCAGTTCGAGCGCGCCCCGACGATGCGCGACCCCGCCACCAGGCCGCGCAGGTCCCGGGCAATCGTCTCGACTTCCGGCAATTCGGGCATATGCAAGAGGGTAGCGGGGCGGCGCCCCCGGTGCGTTGCCGGCCAAACCCGGATACGCAGGGGGTACTTCCGCAGCCGTGCAATAGGCAGCCGTCGTCCGTCCCCGCTACTATCCGGCCACACGGCGGCGGCGCCGCTCCCATCTCCGCCCCGCCTGAACCAACACTGACGGAGGAACCGTGGGTTTCCTGAAGCGGGTTTCGGGCGATCGGCATGCCGCGCCCGCAATCGACCCGGTCGCCCGAGCCATGGAGCGACTCCGCCAGGCCGGGGCCGACCCGACCGCCCTCCATCAGACTCGCCATTTCGTCTATGTCCCCGGCGTCAAGGCGGCCCAGCAACTGGCCCGCCGCCTCAAGAGCCCGGACCGCCAAGTGGAGGTCGACACTTCCGCGCGCACCGGCTACTGGCTCGTGGTCGTCCGGCAGTCGATGGTCATCACGCCGGAGGCGATGGCCTCACTGCGCGCCGAATTCGAGAGCGCGGCAGCGCCGCTGGGCGGCGCCTACGACCGCTGGCAGGTGGACCTCCAGGGAGCCTGACCCGGCCCGAGCCTCTAGGCCAGCATCGGGGCGATGTTCTGCTGCAGCTCGATGCAGACCTGCCTGGCCAGTTCGACGAAAGCGACCTGGGACGTCGAGCGGTAGCGGTCGCGGTGCCAGGCAAGGGTCAGCACGCGCGGCGGGACCTCGGTCGGCAGGACGGCGCATTTCTGATCCGTCTCGTCCACTGTCAGGCGCGGCACGAGGGCGACGCCGATCCCGGCCGTGACAAGCGCCTGGACCGTGGTGTTGTCGTCCGACCGGAAGGCCCACTGGGGGTTGCCGCCGTTGGCCCGGAGATACTCCTCGGCCGCGACCGTGCTCCGGCAGTGGCGAAAGCCGATCAACGGCAGCTCCGCGATCTCGAGGGGCGTCACGACCCGGTCCAGGCGCGCCAGCGCCGAGCCGGCCGGGACGACTAGGACGTACGGGTCCCGGAACAGCTCGACCGCTTCGAAGGGACCCTCCGAGAGCGGGAAGACCGCGAACGAAAGGTCGAGGTCGCCGGACTCGACGAGGTCCAGCAGGCCGTCGTCGGAGTTGGTCTCCATGAGATGGACCTCGACGCTCGGCCAGAGCCCGGTGAAGATGCCCAGAGTCGCGGGCAGGACTCTCGCGCCGACACTCTGGTACGTACCGACCCGGAGCTGGCCGGTCGCCCCCTCCGAATAGGCCCGGAGATCCGCCCGCGCCGCCTGCATACGGGCGACGATCGCGTCGGCGTGGCGGAGGAGCAGCGCGCCGGCCTCCGTGACGTCGACCGTCCGCCGGCCGCGGGACCGGTCCAGCAATCGAACGCCCAGGATCGACTCCAGGGCGGCGACGTGCTGGCTTACCGCGGACTGGGTGTAGTCAAGCGATTCGGCCGCCTCGTGGAACGAGCCCGTCTGCGCCACGGCACGGAAGCTCAGCAGATGCTTGAATTCGAGATCGGCGTAATGATCAATGCTCATAATCACTAATTGAACAACATCGACTTGCTCTAATCAAGCGGTCAGGCTACGGTAGCGGCATGGAATTGATCACATTCGCCCTCCTTCTCCTCTTCGTCGGTGCGCTGACGGTTGCGCTCGGCAGCGACTCCCGTCCCTCCGAGCACGACCACCTCCGCAACCTGTAACAGCCTTTGCCCTGTGCCGCGCAGGCCCCGTGCCTGAGCTTCGGCACCGACGCACCCACTCCGCGCCGGCGTCTGAGACTCGACCGGGGCCTCGCCGTTTCCGGGGCATCGCCAGGTCACGGACCGCGACCTAGCCCGCGGCAACCTCCGCCGGCGCCTCGCCGAGCTCCGCCAGCAACTCGTCCTCGCGGGTCAGCGGCTGCATCGACTCCCAGTCGTCCCCCACCTTGACGTCGACCGTCAGCGGCACATCCAGCTTGAGGGCCCCTTCCATCGTTGTCCGAAGTATCGGCACGACCGCCTCCACCTCGTCGCGGGGCACCTCCAGGACCAGTTCGTCGTGGACCTGGAGCAGCATCCGAGCCTTCAGGCCGGCGGCGCGGAGCCGCTCGGGCAGCTGGACCATGGCGATCTTGATGATGTCGGCGGCGGTTCCCTGGATCGGCATGTTGATCGCCATCCGCTCGCCGGCGCCGCGCAGCGACGGGTTCGACATGCGCAGCTCCGGGATGAAGCGGCGCCGGCCGAGCAGCGTCGAGACCCAGCCCTGCTGCCGGGCCAGCTCCTTGATGTGGAGCATGTAGTAGCTGATGCCGGAGTAGGTGGCGAAGTAGTTATCGATGAAGGCCTTCGCCTCGGCCCGCGAGATGCCGGCGCGTGACGAGAGACCGAAGTCGCTCATGCCGTAGGCGAGTCCGAAGTTGACCATCTTGGCCATCGACCGCTCGTCGTGGGTGACGTCCTCCGGGGCCTTGTGAAGCACGCGAGCAGCGGTCTCGCGGTGGATGTCGGCGTTGCGAGCGAAGGCGTCGCGCAGGTGCTCGTCACCCGAGACGTGGGCGAGGATCCGAAGCTCGATCTGCGAGTAGTCGGCCGCCACGAGGGTGACGGCCGGCCCACCCGCGACGAAGGCCCGGCGGATGCGGCGGCCCAGGTCCGAGCGAATCGGGATGTTCTGAAGGTTCGGGTCGGACGAGCTGAGCCGGCCTGTTGCCGCGACGGCCTGGTGGAAGGTCGTGTGAAGCCGGCCGTCGCGCTCCGAGACGAGCAGCGGCAGGGCCTCGATGTAGGTCGATCGAAGCTTCGAGTAGAGCCGCCAGTCGAGCAGCTTGCCGATCATCGGGTGCGCCGGCTTCAGCTCCTCCAGGACGGAGGCGTCGGTCGAGTAGCCGGTCTTGGTCCGCTTGCCCTTCGGCAGGTTCAACTCGTAGAACAGGATCTGCTCGAGCTGCTTGGGCGAACCGAGGTTGAACTCGTGGCCGACGTCGAGGTAGATCTCGGACTCGAGGCGCGCCATCTCGCGGCCGAACTCGACGTCCAGGAGGCCGAGCGCATCCCGGTCTATGGCGACGCCGGCGGCCTCCATCTCGGCCAGGATCGGGATCAGCGGCAGCTCGACTTCGCGGAAGAGACGATCCAGGCCGGATTCGGCGAGCGCCTTCTCGAGCGGTTCGCGAGCGGCCAGGGCGGCGAGCGCATCCAGCCCGACGCGGACGGCAGCCGGCACGTCTCCGGCGGGCGGCAGCGTGACGTCCAGCCGCTCGTGGGCGACGTCGGCGATGGTCTGGCTGCGCAGCGATGCGTTGAGGAGATACGCGGCGATCTGCGTGTCGAAGGCCACCGGGAGAGGCGTCTCCGCGCCGCCCGCGATGTTCGCCACCACGATCGGCTTGGTCTCGTGACCGACGACCCGCGCCCCGGACTTGAGCAGCAGATCGCCGAGCCAGCCCACGGCCTCGTGACCCTCGGCGACGAGCACGCGGCCGTCGCCGCCGGCCAGGGCGAGCGCCTGGGGCATCCCGCGCATCGGCCTCGGGTCGCTCATCAGGAGCGCGGCCCCGATCTCGTGCCGGCCCCCCGGCCAGCTCTCGCGCCCGGCAAGCCAGGCGGCCGCATCGGCGGCGTCGGCTTCCGTGGCGTCGAAACGATCCAGCAGCGTGGGATCGTCGACGGCCGCCCTCAGCGCCGCGGCCAGGTCGACAGACCCGCTCTCCGTGCCTGACGGCCAGCGTTGCGACCCTGCAGTCGCCGGCGGCGGCGCGGGTGTCGTGGCCGCAGCCCGACCCGTCGCCGGTGCCGGCGCATCGGCCAGGCCCGTCGACCCGAAGTCCATCGACAGCTGCAACCCCTCGCCCCCGCCGACGAGCGACCGGCCCTCGCGGCCCTCGCGGCGGGTCCAGGCGCCCGCGCCGCTCCCACCGCCTCCCGGAGCGCCCGCGACTCGTGCGGCAGGCACCGTCCCGGCCGCCGAACGGAGCGCCTCCGCCGCGTCCACGGCCGACTCGCCGGTCAGCGGCGGCAGCCGGTCTATCAGCGTCCGGAACTCGAACTCGCGGAAGAGCCGCACCACCTCGGCCCGGTCGTAGTCGGAGAGGCGGGCGGCTTCCAGGTCGAACGAGATCGGCAGGTCGCGGACGATCCGCGACAACTCGCGGCTGGCGAATACCTGCTCCCGCGCCTCGAGGAGCTTCTCGCGCAGCTTGTCGGGCTTCACTTCGTCGATCCGCGCGTAGATCCCCTCGATAGAGTCGAACTGGCCGACCAGCTTCGCGGCCGTCTTCTCCCCCACCCCCGGGATGCCGGGGATGTTGTCGGTCGGGTCGCCCTTGAGGGCCTTGTAATCGATCATCTGGTCCGGCCGCAGCTCGAACCGCTCCCAGATCTTCGCCGGATCGTAGTAGACCGTGGAGTCGACGCCCTGCCGGGTCGTCATCAGCCGGGTGTGGTCGGTCACGATCTGGAGCATGTCCAGGTCGCCGGTCACGACGGTCGTGTCGAGGCCGCGCGCGTCCAGGTCGCGGGTGATCGTCCCGATGACGTCGTCGGCTTCGTAGCCGGCCATCTCGTAGACGGGGATCCGAAGCGCCGCGACCACTTCCCGGACCTTCGGGAACTGCGAGCGCAGGTCGTCCGGCATCGGCGTCCGCGTGGCCTTGTACTCGGCGAACTGCTCGTGGCGGAAGGTTGGGCCCGGCAGGTCGAAGCAGGCGGCCACGTACTCCGGCCGAACGTCCTGGATGCCGCGCAGGAGGATGCTGCAGAACCCGAAGACGGCGTTGACCAGCTCGCCCCGGCTCGTCGTCAACGGCGGCAGGGCATGGTAGCCACGGTAGATGAGGCCGTTGCTGTCGAGCAGCATCAAGCGGGTCATGGGGCCTCGGGCTCGCGGCCGGCGGAGCAGGGGCCGGCCAGTAGAGTTTAGCCGGGGTCGGGTCTGCCGACGGAAGCCTTCGGGGCGCGGGCGGCGCCTGGAACCGTCAGGAGCGGGCGCTTCGGTCGCGGCCGCGCCGGCGGACCGGCAGGATCGCGAGCGCCAGGCCGACGACGAAGAGCACCGCAAATCCGAGCAGCCAGACCAGCCGTGCGTCGACGCCGCTCGAACTCGAGCCGGCGGCTTCCGTGCTCTTGGTCGAAGCCGACCCACCGGCCATCGCACCCTGAGCGGTCACCTGCGATGCGGCGGCCAGATCGTGCGAACCGGCCGAAGACGAGGCCGCGGGCCCACCCGACGAGGCTGTGTCGATCACGGGGCCGGCCGCGCTCGGTGCCGGGATCTGCGTCGGTACGTCGTTGGCCATGGTCGCCGCCGGCGCGGCCGTGGCGATGCTCGCGGGACCGAAGTTGGAAACACTGCCGGCGGCGCTGGCCCCTGGCACCGCCCCCGGCACGGCCGGAGCCGCCACGCGTTCCGGACTGAGGGCATACGGGCCGCCCGTCGTGCTGGCCGCTCCCCCGAGGACCGATGTGGTGCCGGTGAGGATCAAGCCGAAGATCCCCAGCGCGGCGAGGGATCCGCCGAGCGACCGCCGAAGACCCAGCCGGAGAACCCTCCATCGGACCGGGGTCTTCCCGCGCAGCCGGGCCACATCAGCCTCGGTCAGGCTGAAGTCGCGCGGCCGAGGCGGAACTGGAAGTGCCGCGGTCGCCTCGGCGATGGCTCCGAGGTCGGCGAGAAGAGAGTCGCACTCCGGGCACTCCGAGACGAGAGCGACGGCCCGGGCACGTTCGGGCTCGCTGAGGTCGCCGCCGAAGAGGCGAGCGATCAGGGCCTCGTCGTGGCTGGCGTGAGCGGCGGGGGCGGTTGGGTCCATCACGTTCCTCAGACGATCTCAGCCACGGAACAGTTCCCGATCGGTGGCCAGCGCGCCTCGCAGGGCGAGCCGGCCACGGTGGATGCGCGACTTCACCGTGCCGATCTCGACGTGCATGATCGCGGCGATCTCCGCGTAGTCGTAGCCCTCCACGTCGAACAGCACGATGCAATTCCTCTGTTCAAACGGCAAATCGGCAAGGGCCCGGGAGAGCACCTTCGAGCGCTCGGCCGCGAGCGCCTTCGATTCGGGTTCGACCTCCGGCTCGGCGGCCGGCTGCCAGGTCTCGTCCTCGAATTCGGGGTAGGGCTGGCTCGGTCGTCGTCGCCGCGTCCTCTGGAGGTCCATGGCCGCGTTGATGGCGATCCTGCTCAGCCAGCTCCGAACGCTGCCGCCGCGAAACGAGGCCAGGTTCCGGTAGGCGCTGAAGAAGGCCTCCTGAACCGCGTCGGCGGCCTGGTCGCGGTCCGGTACCAGGCGGTAGACGAGGCCGAAGAGATGATCCTGGTGGCGCGTGACGAGCTGATTGAAGGCCTCCAGGCGACCCCGGAGCGCCTCCTCGACCAGGGCAACATCGATGCCCTGACCGGCCGCGTCGGCGTGACGATCCTCCTGCGCCATCGCGTCGGTTACGACTCGTCCGCCCGCCACTCTCTCACCCCCACGAAGACGTCGCCTCGTGTCGCCCGCGGACCGGCCGCGGCGGCGCGAGGATAGCACGCGGCCGATCCTCGCCACGCGAGCAACGGCCCCCGCGCGGACTGCTTGCGCGGGACCCCGTGCCCCGGCCGGCCTCGCAGGCTGTACCATGCGCGCCGGACCGTGCCGACGTGGCGGAACAGGCATACGCGCTCGACTCAAAATCGAGTGACCGTGAGGTCATGCGGGTTCAACTCCCGCCGTCGGCACCACCGAACTCTTCAGCCCCAGCGTCTGCGCCGCCGTCGGCCCCGGGCGGCACGCTCCTAGCAGCTCAGCCCGCCGCCTCCGCCGCTGCCTCCGCTGCCCCCGCTCGCGGGCGGCACGCCGTCGAGGCCGTGAGCGACGATGTTGCGAACGGTCATCCACCGCGGAATGGTCAGGAAGCCGACCGTGTTGCCCGTGACCGCCGGGACGAGCTCGATGCTCTTCACGTTGCTCGTACCGACACGCTCCGCGAGCGCCAGCAGCGTCGGCGCGTCGGCGATCGGCATGTCCGTCCAGAAGGCGCTGCCGAGCGCGCTGATCAGCTCCGGGACCTTCGGCAGGAGCGAGCACGGATGCAGCTGGGCCCGCAGCGCGAGGAGCACCGCCTGCTGGCGGGACATCCGACCGTAGTCGGAGTCCTGGTGCCGGCTGCGGGCGTAGGCCAGCGCCGTGAACCCGTCCATGTGCTGCTGACCCGGCTTGATGTCGATGGTGATGTCCTTGCCGTCCTGGGGCCGTGAATACTGGGTGTCCTTGACCTCGGCGGGAACGTAGATGTCGAGGCCGCCGAGGGCGTTGATCAGGTTCACGAAGCCCATCAGGTTGATGACCACGGCACCGTCGACGTGGAGCCCGAGGTACTGGCCGATAGCGCCTTCGAGAGCCGAGAAGCCCCGCACGAAATCGCTCCCGGCGTACGGGTAGGCTCCGGGCCGGTTGACCGCATCCCGCCACAGGGCGTTAAGCAGGTTCGGGTACGGGAAGCAATGGCACGAGAACGCGTTCGCCGACTCCGGCGGCAGGGGCACGTTTTCCAGGTTGCGGGGGATGCCGTACATCACGGACCGGCCGGTCGCGATGTCCACCTCGAGCAGGATCATCGTGTCGGTCCGAAGGCTCCACCGTCCGACACCTTCGTCGGCTCCGACCAGGAGGACGTTCAGCTTGCCGTCGGCGGACCACTCCGCGGGCGGGGTGTTGGGCCCGCTGACGTTCTCGACGGGGAAGATCGGGATGCCGGCCGCGGTGGTCGGGCCGGGCGTCGGCGGCAGTGTCGGCGTGTTGGATGGGCTCAACGACGGCAGACCGCCGTCGGATGCGGAGGAAGTCGCCGTTGCCGATGCGGTCGGCGGGTCCGTGGCGCCGGGATCGTTGGAGAAGGCGGCCGCAGTCTCGCCCGAGGCCAGATTGCCGTTGCCGCCGAACCAGCACGGGGCGTCCACGTTGAAGATGCAGCTGAGCGTATCGCGGTACTCGACCGTGACCGCGCCGAGGGCGAGATGCGTACCGATCGTTGCGACCAACACGGCCCCGAGAACGACCGCAGTCAGGGGGCGCCTGGAGCGCCGCGCGGGCGCCTTCGTCTGTTCCTTGGAATCCGGAGCATCCGGCAACCTTGCGGAGTCGGCGATCAGGTAGGCGTCCACGATTGTCCAGAGGCGATAGAGAAGGACGACGACGTTCAGCAGGACCAAAGCCGACAGAGTGCTCTCGGAGAAGAAGGCGTCGTACAGCTGGCGACGCGCGAGTAGCACGACCCCGGCCGCGGCGACGAGCATGCCCAGCGCCGGCAGAGCCACGAACAGGCCGCGTCGACGCCGGCCCGCGCCCGCCTGCCCGAGTCCCGGAAGCAGGAAGGACAGAACAGCGGCACCGGCCGGGGATTTCACGGAAAACGACCTACGCATTCGGGCAACCTCGTGTGCGAATGCACGATGCAACGATCAGCCCCCGGGCCGGCGGCCGACACGATCTGATCGAACGCTCAGCTAGCAGCTGAAGCCGCCTGCAGCGCCCGCGTCGCCGGGGCTGCCTGTGGCCGTCGGCACGTTGTCGAGTGAGTGGGCCACGGTGCTCTTGATCTTCGCCCAGGATGTCGCGTCGATGGCCGGGTAGGTGTTGACGAACGACTCACCCATGGAGGTTGGATCCAGAACGATCGTCTTGACCGACCCGCCCAGGATGCGCTGCCCGATCCGGGCCCACTGGGGCAGGGCGGATAGCGGCAGGTTGGTGTTGAACCCGTTGCCGATGTGCTGGATCAGCCCTGGGACGCTGGGCAGGACCTTGCACGGATCGAACGTCGTGCGCATCGCCTTGAGGACGAGCTGCTGGCGCTGCATGCGCCCGAAGTCGCCACCAGGCGAGAACTTGCGCGACCGCGCGTAGGCCAGGGTCCAGTTGCCGTCCATGTGCTGCTGACCGGGCTTGATGACGAACGCGATGTCTGTCCCATCCGCGCTCGTGCCGCCATGCCAGGTGATTGACTGCAACCCGCTCGACTTCGCGGCGTCGTCGATCATTCGCTGAACGTTGCTGAAGTCGCCCGGAACGTTGTAGCCGGAGTACATGTCCGCGCAGACATACCACGCGGCGGCCCAGGTGCCCTTGGGCCCACAGGGCTGGTCGTAGACCCTCGTCGGCACGTTGATGTCGATGCCGCCGAGGTCGTCTATGAGCGTGGCCAGGCCCGAGAGGTTGATGGTCATGAAGCCATCGATGGTCAGGCCCGTCAGTGTGGCAACGGCCTGTTCAGTTGCCAGTTCACCGCGGTACCAGGCGTGGGCCGCATCCTGGGGGTAGCTGGGGAAGTTCTCGGGGTGTTGCGTCGCTTCCTGGGCAAGCCAGTTGAGCTGCCCAGATGCGGTGCCCCCACGCCCGGACCACGTGTAGGGCGAGCAGCCGTTCCGCGCCGTGGCGTATTGCGCGGCAACGTCACCGGGTAGTGGCACGCATACGTTGTTCCTGGGCACGCCGATCATGGCCGCTCTGCCCGAGTTCAAGTCGACATGCAGGACGATCATCGTGTCCGGCCGGACCCACGCCGTGGCCCGCGAAGTCCCGACCTCGTAGTCCGCGCCGATGAGGAGCACGTTCAGTTGCCCGTCCGCGGCCCAGTTCTGGGCACTGTCGGCCGTCTCGAAGGATGGGAGGGCGCTCAGATTGAAAGTGGTGGCCGGCGCAACCGAGCCGGATGCGCTCGGGGCGGTACTGGGAGTGTCGATCGGGGCGTCGACGTTGTCGCCGCTGGCATATGCGATGGGCGCGCTCGAGTCTGGTGCCGGGTTGTCCGTCACCCAGCATGGCGTCGCGGCGGTCAGGCAGTAGAGAGCGTTCTGCCAGTCTGTGTCGACCTTCGCGACCCCGCCGTGGACGGCGACCGTGCCGGACAGGATCACGCCGACGCCCAGGACGGTGGCCCACTTGTTTCCCTGGGCGCCCGTCGCGCGTCGCCTTCTTGGCTGCGTGCTGGCTGCCAGCAGGTAGGCATCGACGATGGCCCACACGTGATAGATGAAGGCAACGATGTCGAGGATCAGGAGGCTCGTGAGCCAGCCCTGGTCCAGGGCCAGACCGAAGAGCGATCCGCGCGAGAAGACGAGGATCACGCCGAACGCGCCGAGGACGGCAATGGCAGGGATCGCGACGATGGCGCCGCGTCGGGGGTCGCCGGCCGCGGCCTGTCCAAGGCCGGGGAAGACCGCAGAGAGGGCCGCGGCGGCAATGGGCTTACCGAGCTGGGACCGAAGCGACACTCTGTTGGTCTCTCCGAAACGGGGGTTACCGGCCGACGGAAACGTCACCCGGCTCGCGGGCATTATGACTGAACCCGATTGGGCCACGTCCGCGTGAGACGGTCGAGCCCCTCCGGCACCTAGCGGAGAACGCCCTGGCAGGCGAAGCATCCCTCACGATCGGCGTCGTCGAACTGCCTCCAAAGACGGGACAGACGCCGTCGAGCGGAGGGCTCAGGCAGGCTCGGCGGCCGCCTCGAGAGCTCTTGAGCCCTGGCCCGGGACGGAACTATGCCGCGGTAGTCGCCAGACCCACGAGGATGGCGGCCTAGCCACGTCAGCAGCCGAAGCCGCCTCCTCCGCCACCGCCGCTCCCGCCGCTGCCCGACGCCGGGACAGCCTTGTCCAGGCCGTGCTTGACGATGTACTGGGCCTGGGACCAGCCGTTCTTCGTGATCAAGGTCGTCCCGCTTGGCGAGTTCAGGGTGCCCGGGTTCAGATACCACTTCTGGACATTGTCTCCGGTGATGTGCTGGGCCAGGCCGGCCAGGGTCGTCAGGGTCGATCCATCCGTCGGCATATCGGTCCAGAAGAAGTTCCCGATGTCGTGCAGGAGACCGTTCGGATCCAGCAGTCTGGGCAGGATGCTACAGGCCTTGACCTGGGTGCCGATGGTGCGCAGCACGAACTGCTGGCGAGCCATCCGGTCGTAGTCGCTGCTGTATTCGCGGCTTCGAGCGTACGCGAGCGCCCACTCGCCGTCCATGTGCTGCTGGCCTGTCTGGATCGTGAAGGCGATGTCGGGGCCCGACTGCCAGAGGATTGACTGCTTGCCACCCGAGCTGGCGGCATCCCTCTTCATCTGCGCAACGATGGCACCCGTGCCGTCCGAAACTGGGTATCCGTTGTGGGGATAGGTGCAGACGCGATTGCCGAGGTTGCCAATATGCCACGCTGCCTGCCACGAGCCCTTTGGCCCGCACGGATAGTCGGAAACCGGCCCTGAACCCGCGACGCTCGACGAGTACACCGGTACGTTGACGTCGATCCCACCAAGGTCGTCAACCAGTCGCGCAAATCCAGGCAGATTGATGATGGCCGAGCCGTCGACGTTGACGCCGGTCAGCGCCCCCACCGCCTGTTCCAGGGCGAAGGTGCCCCGTCCCCAGTCCATCTGCAGCCTGCAGTAGTCGTAGTCCGAGCCACTCTTGCCGTTGCAGTTCGAAAGCGGGAACCCCGGATACCAATCCCGGTGGACGAAGGCCGCATCGTAAAACAGGGCGTTCACCTCACCGTTAACCTCGATCGGTGAGGTGAACGTGCCCGGGGGGCACGTGTATTTGGAGGAAGGATTGGGGAAGTGCCCGGCGATCCCGCTCGGCAGCGGCATGCAGAACATGTTGCGGGCGATGCCGTACATGGCCGATTGCCCGGTCGAGGTGTTCACCTGCAGCAGGATCATCGTGTCCGTCAGCGTGTCCGTCCGACCGGGCGATGAGTCCATACCTACCAGCAACAGGTTGAGCATGTGGTCGGCGTTCCAGTTGGCCGAGTTCTGAGTCGTCTGCATGGGAGGAATCACGGGTGCCGGTAAAGATGGCGGTGGCGTCACCGGGCTCGCACTCGCGGCTGAACTACCAGCGGTGGCTGAGGACGACGTTCCAGCCGAAGGGGTGTCAGTCGGAGCAGCACCCTGGTCCAGGTTGCCGGTCAGCGGTCCCTGGCTTTCTGCGGCGGCGACATTGTCCAGCATCCAGCATGGGATCGGGCTGTTCAGGCACGCCGAGGCTCCCTGAAGGCTCAGGTCTTCGACCGCAAAGGCCCCATGCACGAGAACGGGGCCGCAGGCGAGCACGACGACGGCGGCCACGCTGGTCCAAGTCGGTTCACGTCTGGCAACTCGGGCGGTGCGGCGACTCCTGGGCACCGGCTTGCCGGCAAGCAGATACGCATCGGCCATCGCCCAGCAGTGGTAGACGAACCCCACGATGTTCAGGAGCATCAGGCTGGTCAGCCACTGCTGGTTCGTTGCGTTGTCAAGAAGCGCATGCCGAGCGAAGAGGAGCAGCGCCGCGAGGAGGGCGGCCATGGCGAACGCCGGAATCGCGACGATCGCTCCGCGGCGCCCATCGCCCGCGGCCCATTGCCCAAGCCCGGGGAGCACGAAGGACAGCGTCGCCGCTCCAACAGGCGTTCGAAGCTTCGACGGGAAGCGCATTCGCAAGTCTCTCATACCGCCCTGTTCGGCTGTCCGGCAATGTCGGCCGCGCCGGAGAGAAAGCATTCTGCCACGGCGCACCCGAGCGAGTCGCAACCAGAGACGCCGCGAAGGTGCCAGCCCGTGACGGTGCGCCCTGAGAAGGTCCAACACAGGCGGCGACCCGGCGGTTTCGGGCGGACATTCTCAGAACCAGACAACTCCCCCGGCGGTAGCCATCGCGACCGCAATCGCGGCCAGCAGCCACGCCCCGAAGAGAGCCGAAGCGATCGAGAACCTGAGGCGAATCAGCCACAGCTTGAGCGTCGGATATGGCCCCAGCCGACCGGTGTCCGGACGAGCCGCCGCCAGCACGGCGAGGCCGTCCAAGCCCCGAGATACCGCCTCGACGGCCGCGCGATACGCGAAGTGCGCGGGTCGTTCAGCCGGCGCCGCCGCAGGATCGTCCAGCCCGGCCTCATCCGCCGACGCCATAACGACCGGGACCGTGGCCGAGTCAAGCCACGCCAGGACTTCCTGCGCCGCCCACCTCGAGCGGCCGCCGAAGGCGAGAACGGCGAGGAGGACGGGCGCCGGAACGAGCACGGCTGCGGCGAAGGCGACCGGATCCATGCGACCCCAGCCGGCAACGGCTGTGACTATCGGCCCGGCCACGGCGAGCGCCGTCTGGAGGGCCGACCCCGTGCCTCCAAAGCCGAACGCCCGACGCCGAAGCGTCGCTTCCTGATGGGCGGTCCCGCCTGCGGACCGGCGTGCAGAAACGCGGGCCGTCATCGCCATACGCCGGTGGAGAGCTCCAGGCGGACCAGTCCCTCGCCGAGCCGGCGCCGCACCTCGGCCAGCAGCTCGGCGTCGTAGGCGACGCCGCCCCGTACCTCCATCGGAAGCGTGGCCCCGCCCGGCCCCGGCAGGTGGAAGACCACCCGCGTGGCCCCCGGCCGTTCCTTGAGCATCGCCCTCAGTTCCTCCATCGCCAGCACGATGCGAGCCGTGTCCGCGCCTCGGGTGAAGCGCACGTTTAGGATGCCGGAGGCGGGCGCTTCCAGGGGCGTCGTGGGTGCGGCCGAAGCACGGGCCGCAACGGCTCGCGCCTCATCGGGGAGTGGCGGCTCCTCGCGCTCCGGCGAGAGCGCGGCCATGTCGTCCGGAGCCGGGGCAGATGCCAGCGGCTCGGCCGGAAGCGTCTCCACGGCCAGCCCCGATGTCGGGGGCAGAGGGGCGGCCGGCGCGGTGGGCGCGCGGCCGGCGGCGGAACCCGGGGCGGGCGTGGGGAACGGCGTCACTCCCCCACCCCTCAGCGGCGAGACGCGCATCCTCGGCACGACCGGCGCAGCGTCCGCGGGTTCGACCGGGACGTATGGGTCGCCGGATCGGGGCGCCGCGACGGGGGCCGAAGCCGGTCCGGCCAGCGGCGCCGGCCTTCCGTACCCATTGCCGTTGCCATTCCCGCCATATCCGTTGCCGCTGCCGTTCCCGTTGCCGGGGCCGGCGCCCGAGGCGCCGAAGCGGCGGCTGCCCCTTCCCCGCTCGCCGGCGGCAACTTCCTGGGCTATCGCGGCAGGCCCGCGGGAAGCCGCGTCCTCCCAGACCCAGACGCCATCGGCCAGCAGCGAGACCTCCTCGCCGCGATGATCGACGCGTCCTGCCACAAGCAGGATCGCTCCCTCGGCGAACGTTCCGCCGTTCGTGGCGTACATGCGCGGGAAGACGACGACCTCCAGCGTCCCCTGGAGGTCCTCGAACGTGGCAACGGCCATCGTCTCCTTGTTGCGCGTCGTGACCGTTCGAATGCCCGTGACGATGCCGCCCATCACGACGCGCTGGCCGTCGAGCGACTCGTCCTTCAGATCGCCCGAATAGGCCGTCACGTACTGGGCGATTTGCTCCGCCAGCGCGCCCAGGGGGTGTTCGGACAGGTACAGCCCCAGGAGTTCCTTCTCCCAGCGCAGCCGCTCGCGCGAAAGGGCCTCGGGGACCGCCGGCAGCGGTCGCTCTAGATCCTCGGGCGAGGCGGCGATGTCGAAGAGCGAGGTCTGTCCGCTCGTTCGGTCGCGCTGGACGGCCTGACCGGCGGCCATCGCGTCGTCCAGCGCCGCCAGCAACTGGGCGGCGTGCCCGAACCGGCTCATCGCGCCGACCTTGACGAGTGACTCCATGACCCGCTTGTTGACGAGCCGCAGGTCCACCCGCGAGCAGAAGTCGGCCAGGGAGCGGAAATCGCCGCCCTCCTGCCGGGCCGTGATGATCGACTCGATGGCGCCCTCGCCGACGTTCTTGACGGCGAGGAGTCCGAACCGGATCGCGTCGTCCTCGACCGTGAATTCGACGAACGACCTATGCACGTCGGGCGGCCGGACCTCGATGCCGAGCCTTCGGCATTCGGCTACCGCGGCGGCGACCTTCTCCTCGTTGTCCCGGAAGGCCGTCAACACCGAGGTCATGTAGTCGACGGTGTAGTTCGCTTTCAGGTATGCGGTCTGGTACGCGATCAGGCCGTAGCAGGTGGCGTGGGCCTTGTTGAAGCCGTATCGCTCGAACGGCTGGAACGCGGCGAAGACGGCGTCGATGGTCTGAGGCTTGACGCCGCGCTCGGCAGCCTGGCGCACGAACTTCTCGCGCATCTCGCGCATCAGCGCGGCCTTCTTCTTGCGGATCGCGTAGCCGAGCATGTCCGCTTCCGGCCCGGTGAAGCCGGCCAGCGCAGTTGAGGCGGACATGATGTCTTCCTGGTAGACGAAAACGCCGTACGTCCGGTTGAGGTACGGCTCGAGGAGCGGGTGGAGGTAGGTGACCTTCTCCTCACCGTGCTTGCGCCTGATGTAGGCCGGGATGTTGTCCATCGGACCCGGGCGGTAGAGCGCCACCATGGCCGCGAGGTCGAACACGGTGGACGGCCGCAGGTCGCGGATGTAGCGCCGCATCCCGGCAGACTCGAGCTGGAATACTCCCGTCGTCTCGCCCGAGGCCAGCAACTCGAACGTCTTCGCATCGTCGAGCGGGATCTTCTCAAGGTCGATCTCGACGCCCCGGTGGTCGCGGATGAGGTCGACCGCCTGGCGCAGGATGGTCAGGTTCGACAGGCCCAGGAAGTCGAACTTCAGCAGGCCCAGCGCGTCGACGGCGTGCATCTCGTACTGGGTCATGACGGAGTCGGAGTTCGTCGCCCGCTGGAGCGGCATGAGCTCGGTCAGCGGCTCGCGGCTGATGACGACACCGGCCGCATGCGTAGAGGCGTTGCGGGCGACGCCCTCCAGCTGCTTCGCGAACTCGATGACGCGATGAACCGGGGGCTCGTTGGCGTACATCTCCCTGAGCGCCGGGCTCGTCTCGATGGCTTCGTCGAGCTTGATGCCGAGCTGGTTCGGGACGGCCTTGGCGATGCGGTCGCCTTCGCCGTAGGTCATGCCCACCACCCGCGCCACGTCCCGGATGGCCGCGCGGGCGAGCATCGTGCCGAAGGTGATGATCTGGGCGACATGGTCCGAGCCGTACTTGCGGCTGACGTAGTTGATGACCTCTTCGCGCCGCCCGTCCTCGAAGTCCACGTCGATATCGGGCATCGTCACGCGGTCGGGGTTGAGGAAGCGCTCGAACGGCAGCTGGTAGTGGATCGGATCTACCGGGGTGATGCCGAGCGTGTAGGTGACGATGCTGCCCGGCGCCGAGCCGCGGACGGTGATCGCGATCCTCTGCTCGCGGGCAAACGCGGTGAAGTCGGCCACGATCAGGAAGTAGCCGGCGTAGCCCATCTTGCAGATGACGTCGAGCTCGTAGTCGAGGCGGGCCTGGAGCTCCGGCGTGACCGTGCCGTAGCGCCGCTCCAGGCCGGCCTGGCATTGCTTGCGCAGCCAGCTCTCGATCGTCTCGCCATCGGGCACCGGGAAGCTCGGGATGCGCAGCTGGCCGAACGGCAGCTTCATCTCGACCATCTCGGCGATCTCGCGCGTCCGGCGGATGGCGTCGAGGTTGTCCGGGAAGAGGCTCGCCATCTCGGCAGCCGACTTGAGGTAGAACTCACTCGACTCGAACCGCATCCGGCCGGGCGTGTCGAGGTTGCTGCCGGTGCCGACGCACAGCAGGACGTCGTGGGCCTCGTGCTGTTCGCGCCGGACGTAGTGCAGGTCGTTGGTGACGACGTGCTTCAGCCCGACCTCAGGCCCCAACCGGAGCAGCTGCTCGTTGAGGCGCCGCTGCTGGGCCAGGCCGTGGTCCTGCAGCTCGAGGAAGAAGCGGTCCGGCCCGAAGATGTCGCGGTACTCACCGGCGAGCTTGCGGGCCAGCTCCCAATCGTCCGTTTCGAGCGCCTTGGGGATCTCACCGCTCAGGCAGGCCGACAGTCCGATCAGGCCCTTCGAATGTTTCGCCAGATGCTCGCGGTCGATTCGGGGCTTGTAGTAGTAGCCATCCAGGTGGGCGTCCGTGACGAGACGGCAGAGGTTCTGGTAGCCCACCCAGTTCTCCGCCAGGAGAACCAGATGGAAGGGCTGGCTGTCGGCCTTGCCCTCCTTGTCGCGCATGCTCCGCCGGGCGACGTACGTCTCCACGCCGACGATCGGCTTGATGCTCTTGGCGGCGACGGCCTGGACGAAGGCGACGGCGCCGTACAGGGCGCCGTGGTCCGTGATCGCCATGGCATCGAACCCGAGCTGCGACCCCTGTTCGGCAAGCTCGTTGATCCGTCCGAGTCCGTCCAGCAGGCTGAACTCGGAGTGGAGATGCAGATGGACGAAGTCATTCGGGGCAACGGTCACGGGAACTAAGGGTAACGCGTCGGGCGGGGTTGGCGGAGGAGTTGCTCAGCCTACGGGCGCCGTCGGGCGCAACTCCCACGTGGTGCCGTCCGGCGAGTCGTGGAGCTCGATGCCGGCGGCGAGCAGGCGGTCGCGTATCACGTCGGCGGCGGCCCAATCCCGAGCGCCCCGGGCTCGGACACGTTCGGCCAGCAGCGCGTCGACGAAGGGGCGGACCATGTCGGCAGGGTTGCCCGTGCCGGTCGCGGCCATCTCGCCGAGGCAGACGATTGCGGAGCGGAGCGCGGAGCGGGCCGTGGCCAGGGCGTCGGACTGATCGGTGTCTTGAGACCAGGACTGGATGGTCTCCTCCAGAGCGAGGATTGTCCGAACGGCCGACGGAGCGTCGCACTCGTTAAGCGAAGCGCTGAAGACGGCTTCCAGGCGCGCCACTTCTTCGCGCAACGGGGCCGAGGCGGGGGCCGCACCGGGAGCCGCCGCGTCCATCGGGACGGCCACGACAGGATGGGCGCCCGCCGCGACATCCCCGTGCGCCGCCGCGGCGAGCTCGCGCATGGAGACCTCGCTGCCTGTCGGGAATACCGTGCTCCGGCCGTCCTTTCGAACAGTGACGCTGCCGAGGCCCAGCACCGAAGCGGCACCCGTGTCCAGGTCGAGGACCAGAGCCGTATGCCCGTCTACGCCGAGGATGAACACGTCGGCCGGAAGCTCGGCCTCCAGGACGCGCAGGCGGCGCTCGCCCAGGTAGCAGAAGCGAGTGTCGTGACTGCCGCCCTCGGCGTTGTCGTAGTGGGGCACGACCGCGACCGGCAGGCCGAGCGGCGTCATCAGGTCCAGCCCGTCGAGCCAGCGCGGCGCCTCCCCCACCTTGTAGATCTCGTAGACCGGGATCGTGTACCGGCCGAGCGTCAGGGCCGCGGCGCTGGCCATCGTCACCGCCCCGCCCCGAGCCAGCTTCTCGGCCAGCAGGCGCGGGATCTCGGAGCCCGACCACTGCCTCAAGGCATACGAGGGGCTGCCGGGCCCGGTGAAGACGAGCCTCGCGTCGCGGATACGGACCAGCGCCGTCTCGCGGATGAACGCGTCGGCATCAGCCGACCGGAACGATGCGATCGAGAACGGTGCACCGACGGTCGTCCGGAAGTACTCGACGGCTCGGTCCGTGATTTCCTCGGCGTTCTCTTGGAACCCGTAAGGCGTGTCCAGGACGACCGCCGGAACCGGCCTCTCGCCCAGCCTGTCGAGCACCAGCCGGTGGACGCGCGCCATCGTCGGCGTCGTCTCGCCCGAGCCCATGATCGTCAGGATGCGAGGCACGGCCGTCACGTCGAAGAGGCTCCTGAGAAGAGGCCGGCGCGTTCAGCGGAGAGGATGGCCTCGGCCAGCTCAGCCGGGTGCTGGGCATGGATGTCGTGGTCGCCCTCGAACCAGCGGACCCGGACCGGGACGCCGGCCGCGCCCGTTGCCGTAAGCGCCGCTTCGGCGCCGGCCCTCTTGGCCTTCGTCCAGTCGCTCTCTCCGCCGTCGACAGGCACGATCAGGGCCGGCACGCGCAGCCTGCCCCACAGGTCCGCCGTGCGCTGACCCCACATCGACTCGAGGATCGCCCGATGGTGCTCGCGCGAGAGCCAGGGCGCGATGGTCTGGTCCGGCCGGACCTCGAAGTTGCCGAGCGAGCCCTCGAAGCCTTCCTCCGGCCAGTCGGAATGGGCGGACCGGTAGTAGCCCTCGACTGACGAGAGCGGCATACCGACGAGCTGCGGCGGAGCCAGTTGATCCCAGCAGATGTCCCACGTCGGGAAGGCGTCGCGCAGGTCCGTGAGACCGCCGTCGACGAGGACGATACCGCGGGCGAGGTCCGGATTGCGGACCGCGAAGTCGAGGACAACGCCCGCGCCCCACGACTGGCCGACCAGGATCGGCCGCTCGAAGCCGGGACCGAGGGCTCCGATGAGCCGGCGCAGGTCCTCGGCGATCGTCTCGAAGTCATAGCCGGTTTCGGGCTTGTCGGAGCGGCCGTGACCGCGCAGATCAACCGCGGCCGAGCGGCGCCCGGCCCCGGCCAGCCGCCGGGCGACGCCGTCCCAGAGCCGCGCGTTCGAGGCCAGTCCGTGTACCAGCACGTAGGCCGGGGCGGCACTCCTCGAGGTCCGCGCGGACGTTTGGGCCTGCGCCGGTGTGTCCGCGATCGGCTCCCAGCGAAGAACCCGGAGCTCTACCCCTTCCGCCACGCCGGTCCTCTCCTCCACCGGGATCGCCTTCTCTTTCATTTGCCTCACCTGCCGCCATCCTAGCTCGTGAGGCAAGTCTGGCCGGGGGCTTCATTTCAGGTGTTCGGGCTGGTCGCGGTCCCGCCGCATGAGTCCGGAAGGACGTCTGACGCCCTCGCCGGCCGCCCGGATGAAGCCGGGCCAACATCGATCGCCAGCGTGCTGGCGCGGGGTCCGTACAATTCCGAACACGCCAACGATGTAGGAGAAGATCCTGAACCGCACGCTCCAACCCCGATGGCCCGGCAGGGCGGTCCTCGCCCGACGGCCCCGGGTATCCGGCCGCAAGAACGCGACGCTCATCCGGCTACTCGGGGCAATCGCCCCGGCGATCCTGGTGGCGGGGTGCGGCATCTTCAGCGGACCCGCCCCGACGCCGACACCGGCCCCAACCGGTGCGGCCACGGCCAGTCCGACCGTACCCGCCGTGACGGCCACGCCGAGCCCGACGCCGAGCCCCACGCCGAAGATCGTCATGTCCGTCGCGCTGGTGGCTTCGATCGGCGAGCCCAAGGACTGGACCCCGGCCGGACTGGCGTGGAAGGGCGTCCAGGAGGTCGCGTCCAGCATCGGCGCAACCCCGTCGCTCCTCGAGCCGGTCTCGGATGCAGAACTCAAGACCGACCTCGAGCAGGCCGCGGGGGCCGACGGGGCGGTCGTGGTGACGGTCGGCGCCGCAGCCAATCGGGCGGTTCAGGCCGCCGCCGCCACCCACCCGGGAACCCACTTCTTCGAGCTCGACGTCGCGGTCCCGGATGGATCGCCGGCCAACGTCCACGGGCTCGTCTTCGACGAGGCCGAGGCGGGGTATCTCGGCGGCTACATCGCCGCGGCATTCACCACATCGGGCAAAGCGGGGATGGTCGGCGACTCGAAGACGGACACGCGTTCGGGCAACTATGCCGCCGGCTTCAAGAACGGGGCCGCGCAGGCGTCCTCGTCCGTCGCGGTGACGATCGCGTACGCGGGCTCGGCAAACCAGCCCGACCTTGGGCGGACGGCTGCGGCCGGGCTCATCAAGGCGGGGAATGGGGCCATCCTGGCAATGCCCAGCCTGGCCGGGGTCGGGGCGCTTCGGCAAGCCTGTGCCGGCCTCGTGCCAGTGGTGGCCGTCGACACGGACGCCTGGCAGACCCTGCCGGATATCCACCCGTGCCTCATCGTGAGCGTGATGAAGAGATATGACGTGGCCGTCTCGACCGCGATCCTGACGATCGCCGGCGGCGGCACGGCGGAGCGCCTGACGGTCTACGACGTGGCCAACGGCGGCATCGCCCTGAGCGATTTCCACGCCGCCCAGCCGGCCGGGTTCCAGGGCGGGCTCGATGCGGTCATGGCCACCTTGAGAAGCGGACCGCCCCGGCCAACTCCGGTCCCCTCGGCGTCGCCATCTTCCGCCGCGAAGAGCCCCTCGCCCAAGCCATAACCCCTCACCCAAGTCAAAAGGGAAGTGAGCATCGAATGAGCGACACGGAATCGGGCGGCCCGCAGGCGCTGCTTCTCGACGATGCCGGCATCTTCCGGCTCCTCCGGGAGGCGCGCCGGATTGCGGTCGTTGGTGCTTCGTCCAATCCGGCCCGCCCCTCCCACGGCGTCTTCCGGGCGCTCCTGGACGCGGGCTACCGGTGCGTGCCGGTCAACCCGAACGAGACCGAGGTAGACGGCGTGGCCGCGGTGGCGACCCTGGCCGAAGCCGCGGCGGCGCTCGGCGGACCGATAGACATAGTCGACGTCTTCCGACGATCGGAGCAGACCGTGGAGGTCGCTCGGGAAGCCGTGGCAATCGGTGCACGCGCGTTGTGGCTCCAGCTCGGTATCGTCAACGACGAGGCGGCCCGGATCGCCGCCGCGGGTGGGCTGGAGGTCGTGATGGACCGATGCACGGCCATCGAGTTCCGGCGGATTCCCCGAACCTGAGTTTCCGGCCACGCACGTTGGGTAACGCACGACGCCGTCCTCAAGGACGGCGTCGTGCGTGCTGCCTGGGGTGGTTCAGATTTGAGTTGTCGCCCTGGTCGAAGCCAGGCAGTGCCCGAGCCGGGCCTGCAGATTCGCCTCGATCGGAGCGAACGCCGGCATTGTGGCATCGAGTTCAGCCTTCGCCGCTGACCCGACCGGTCCATCCGAAGGCCTAACCTTAGGACCACCGGGAACAGGTACTAAGGTCGTATGCCACTGGTCCGCCCGGTGGGACGACGCGCACGAAACGCCAGGATGAGGCGCCTTCGACGGCGCTCGAGATCAGGCGCTCGTCGGCGTCTCAGCGCTGGCCGGCTCACTCGGGCCCGAGGGAGACGGCGGTTCGCTCCACAGTTCAACCCGATCGCCTCCAAGCCCTTTGGCCCGGTATAGCGCCGAATCGGCGGCCGCAACAATGGCCTCCGGATCCCGCGCATCGGCGGGCCACCCGCTTGCTCCGACGCTGGCCGTGACACGGTAGCTCCCACCCGAGCCGGCCTTGGCAATGGCCTCTCGGACGCGTTCGGCGATCTGCAAAGCGTTCTCCTCGTCGGTCCCGGGAAGCAGCAATGCGAACTCGTCGCCGCCATACCGAAAACAGAGGTCACCGTCGCGGACTGACGCCGTGATGGCTCGTCCGGCAATCTGGAGAAGCGCATCGCCGGCCGGATGGCCGAGCTCATCGTTGTACTGCTTGAAGCCATCGAGATCGAGCATCACGAGGAACAGCGGATGGATGCGCTGATCCGCGATCAGACTTTCAAGCTCGTCATCGAAGGCGCCCCGATTGAGCAACCCTGTGAGCGCGTCGGTTTGGGCCCGGGCCTCAACGGCCCGGAGCGCCTCGGCATTGCGCAGGGCGATCGAGGCCTGGCCGGCGAACAGGCGAGCCAGCTCGAACTCCTCGTCACTGAAGTGGGCTTCGTCTCTGCCCATGCGGCCTACGTTGAGGGTTCCGGCGACCTCACCACCGACCAGCAGCGGGACGACGATTAGCGCCTCGGGCTCGTCGGGCGTGCCCGGGATGGTGGTGGCGCGCGGATCGCCGAGCGTGTCGTTCACGCACTCCGCGCGGCCGTGCGCGACGACCCAGCCCGTGATGCCACGATCCAGCGGGAACGTGGAGTCGATGATGAGTTGCGCAAAACGGTCGCGCGCCAGGACCGGGCGAAGCATGGCCGCGGATCTGTCGACGCGATAGATCGTCAGGTTGTCAAAGGCAACGACGGACTTGAGGGAGTCGGCGATCAACTCGAAGACGCCTTCTGGATCGAGGGTCGACAGCAGGCGTTCGTTGACCTCGAGCAGCCGACGCTGGCTCGCGAGCACACGCCGGGCTCGCTCGTCCGCTCTCCACCAACGGGTGCCGACCCACCACAGCAGGCCGTAGGTGAAGGCGAGCATAACCCCGGACTCGATCACGGACAGTGATTCATCGGCGAGTGAGGATCCGGGAGCGCCCGTGCTTGCGTGGGCGATCGTTTCGCCGGCCAGGCTGGCACCAAGCGCAAGGGCCAGCAGGACCAGGAGCACCCGTCCGCGAGCGGCAGGAAGGGCCACCACGGCGCCGGCTAGTGGCAACACGACGGCAGCATCGAGGTTGGCCGGCAGCAACACCCCGATCGCGATCCCGAGCCCCATGAGCACGACCCCGGCCGTGACCAGGACCCGCGGAGTAAGACCGCGACGAAGCATCAGGAAGGCAACC
Source organism: Candidatus Limnocylindrales bacterium (assembly GCA_050010635.1). Classification (GTDB taxonomy): domain Bacteria; phylum Chloroflexota; class Limnocylindria; order Limnocylindrales; family CSP1-4; genus Fen-1039. The sequence goes on along the minus strand of JBEKKR010000001.1, from coordinate 132,923 downwards.
ACCAGGGTGGCTATGAGCAGCCCCGCCACCAGCACATGCCCGGGGCGGTTCGCATCGGGCAGACTCGGCGTCACGACAATGAACAGAGCCACGATGACGGCGGCGCAGCCGACGGCGAACCGCGCGAATCGGCCGTCATGGCTCGATCCGAGGTCGAATGCGCGGTCACTCATGGCATTGCCACCCGACGGCGATCCTCTGTCCTCCGGCCGCGGCCGGAGAGTCCAATTCGCCGATTAGCATCGCACATCCTCACCCCCTGCCAGTACCCGCGATCCCTGGTCGCCACCAGGCGATCAGATCATCACCGAACGGCGAAGCCGACGAAGACCAGGACGAAACCGGCGATGAGGATCAGCCCGCCGATCTGGGCGCGGCGGCGCATCTCCTGGGCCATGAGCGAGGCTGCGCTCGGGCCGTCGTCACTAACACGCGTCCCGCGCCAACCTTCGTATCGGGCTATGTTCGCCTCCTGGGCCTTCAGCTCCTGGTAGCGGCTCCAGGGCCCTTTGGCCCGAACGTAGCCGACACCGATCAGGATCACTCCAAGCCCCCAGCAGATCAGGTTGACCAGGCCCATGCCCCGCTCCTCCGTATGGCGCTATTCGGCTTTGTCCAACCGTTCCCGCAGCGCTGTTTGGACCATCGCCGCGTTGGCTTGACCTCTCGTCGCCTTCATGACCTGGCCGACCAGGAAGCCGATTGCTGCTCCCTTGCCTGACCGGTAGTCCGCAATTGCCGCCGGATTAGCCTCGAGCACCTGCTCGATCGCCGTTCCGAGAGCACCGGCATCCGATATCTGGCGTAAGCCGCGAGCCTCGACGATCGAGGCCACGTCCGCGCCGGTGGCGAAGTGCTCGGCGAAGACCTCCTTGGCGTTCGTCCCGGAGATCGTCCCGTCCACGACGAGCTTCACCAGGGCGGCGAGCTGGGCCGGATTCGCCGACCCACCGCTCCCCTCCCCCTTCGCCAGGCGCATGAACTCGCCGGTCACCCAGTTGGCCAGGAGCTTGGCGGGCACGCCCTGGGCAGCCACCAGCGCACCCTCGAAGATGGCCGTGGCCGCCGCATCGTTGACCAGGACGCCGGCGTCGTAGGCGGAGAGACCGTAGGCATCGCGGTAGCGCGTCCGCCGCGCGGCCGGCAGCTCCGGAAGCCTGGCCTTGATCTCGGCCAGCCACTCGGGCGTGGTAACGAGGGGCGGCAGATCCGGCTCCGGGAAGTAGCGGTAGTCGTTCTCTTCTTCCTTGGGCCGCATGTGGTAGGTGGACTGGCTAGGTTCGTCCCAGCCACGCGTTTCCATGTGGATCTTTCCGCCGCCGTCGATGACCTCGGCCTGGCGCTCGATCTCGTATGCGATCGCCCGTTCGACGGCCTTCATGGAGTTCATGTTCTTGACTTCGACGCGCGTCCCGAATGCCTCCCGGCCGCGCGGCCGGATCGAGACATTGGCCTCGACCCGCATCTGGCCGTTCTCCATCTCCGCGTCCGATGCGCCGATCGTCCGCATCAGGAGGCGCAGCTCCTCGGCGTAGCGGCGGGCCTGCTCGGCCGTCCGGATGTCCGGCTCCGTGACGATCTCCATCAGGGGCATGCCGGAGCGGTTGTAGTCGATGAGTGAGACGCGACGCTCGCGGGCCGAACCTTGGCTCGGCACGTCCTGGTGGATCAGCCGGCCGGTGTCCTCCTCAAGGTGGGCCCGCCGAACGCACACGGTGAACGGGCCCTCGCTCGTGTCGAACGTCAGCTTGCCGTTGGCGGCCAGAGGGAGCTGGTACTGGCTGATCTGGTAGCCCTTCGGCAGGTCGGGATAGAAGTAGTTCTTGCGATCCCAGCGCGTCGTCGGGGCGACCGTTGCCTCGATCGCGAAACCGGTGGCGATAACGAACTCAACGGCCCGCTTGTTGATCGTCGGCAGGACACCGAGCAGCCCCAGGCATACCGGACAGCAATGGCTGTTCGGGGCTGCCCCATCGATCTCGGTGGAGCAGCCGCAGAACATCTTGCTGGCGGTCTTGAGCTGGCAGTGGATCTCGATGCCGATCACGGCCTCGTAGCGAGTGGCGACGGACTCGGCGAGGGTCACTTGCGGTCCCGTTCCTCGAGATTCTCGATTGCCGCCACGGCCTCCACCGGACCTGCGCCGGTCCGCTTTCGGGGCCCCGCCGCTTCCGGATTCCGACCGGCCAGGACGTCAAATATGCCGTCGAGCCCGCTTGCCGCCTCCTCTCCCCATGCGTCCGTAGGCGCCGCAGGCCCGGCGACCCAACTCATGGAACGGGACCGGAGGGAGCCGACCGCCAGGTTCAACGCGACGACGAAGATGATGAAAGCCAGGGCTGCTATGACGAAGACGACCTCAACCATTGCCGCTTCTCCGCCGCACGAGGAAACGCTCGATGCGGACCAGGGCCTCCTTGAGCTCCGCCTCGCTCGTCGCGTAGCAGCATCGGACGTGGCCTTCACCGGCCTCGCCGAAGGCCGTGCCCGGAACCACGGCCACGGATTCCTCCTGGAGCAGAGCCTCAGCGAACTGGTCGCTGCTCAAGCCCGTGGAGCTGATCTGCGGGAAGGCGTAGAAGGCGCCGAGCGGCTCGAAGCAGCGCAGGCCCATGGCGTTGAAACCGTCCACGAGCAACCGCCGCCGCCGGTCGTACTGGCCGGTCATCCGGGCCACGTCCGGCTCGCCGGACTTGAGGGCTTCGAGGGCGGCGTCCTGGGCGACGGTGGGCGCCGACATGACCACGTACTGGTGGACCTTGAGGATGCCCTCGAGGATCTCCGAGGGAGCGCAGATGTAGCCGATCCGCCAGCCGGTCATGGCATAGGCCTTGGAGAAGCCGCCCATCAGGACCGTCCGGCGGCGCATGCCCGGCAGCGACGGCATCGTCCGCATCTGGTAGCCGCCGTAGACGAGTCGGTCGTAGATCTCGTCGCTGTAGACGAGAAGGTCGTGCCGGACGGCGATGCGGGCGATCTCGTCCTGCACCTCGTGCGGCAGGACAGCGCCTGTCGGGTTGCAGGGGTAGTTGAGCAGGATGGCCTTGGTCCGGGGCGTGATCGCCGCCTCCACCTTGGCCGGATCGAGGGCGAAGTCCTCATCGATCGTCGTGTTGACGCCGACTGGAACGCCGCCGGCGAATATGACCGCCGGCCGGTACGAGACGTAAGAGGGCTCGTGCAGGATCACTTCGTCGCCCGGGTCGATCGTGGCCCGGATGGCCACGTCGAGCGCCTCGGAGGCCCCGATCGTGATCAGGATCTCCTCAGTGGGGTCGTAGCGGACACCGTACAACCGTTCGATGTGGTGGGCGAGGGCGCGGCGCAGTTCGATAGTCCCGTAGTTAGAGGTGTAATGGGTGCGGCGCGAGGCCAGGCTGTGCCGGCCGGCCTCGATGACCTGCTCGGGCGTGTCGAAGTCCGGCTCGCCGACGCCGAGGCTGATGACGTCGGTCATCGTGGCCAGGATGTCGAAGAAGCGGCGGATGCCGGACCGCGGAACTTCGTCCACGCGACGCGCCAGGACGCGGGTCGAGAGCGGCGGTCGCTCCGGTTCGGAATCGGAGTTGAGGATCGAGGGATCGGTCGTCAGTCGATTGGAGCGGATCGGGGTGGTCATTGGATGGTCCTCAGGAGCTGGCGCCGGGGCCCGCGGCGGGTGCGTCGACGTTGTGGCGCTCCTTCCGCTCGATCGGGCCTGGCGTGTTGGGATCGTCGGTCAGCTGCAGCTCGGCGGGCTCGAGGGCCCGCCAGGGTGCTCTGGCCGTTATCCCTTCGTACGCTCGGGCCAGTCGCAGCATCGAAAGCTCGCTCCACGGGGCCCCGATGATCTGGAGGCCGACCGGAAGACCGTCGGACAGCCCGGCGGGGACGGACATTCCCGGCAAGCCGGCCACGTTGACCGGGAGAGTGCAGGCGTCGGAGAGGTACATCGCCACCGGATCTTCGAGCCTGGCTCCAAGCGGGAAGGCGACGGTCGGGCTGGTCGGCGCGCAGATCGCGTCGAAGCCAGCCGCCCAGACCGCGTCGAAGTCCGCCTTGATGAGGGTTCGCACCTTCTGAGCCTTCAGGTAGTACGCGTCGTAGTAGCCGGCCGAGAGGGCGTAGGTTCCGAGAACGATCCGGCGCTTGACCTCCGGCCCGAAGCCGGCACCTCTCGTGCGGAGGTAGCCGGCGATGTACTCGCCCGAGCTTCTATCGGAATACCCGTATTTCACGCCGTCGTAGCGGGCCAGGTTGGAGCTGGCTTCGGCCGGGGCGATGATGTAGTACGTGGCCAGCCCGTAGTCCGTGTGCGGCAGCGAGACCTCCTCGACCGTGGCGCCGGCTGCCGCCATCGCGGCGACGGCCTCGCGTACGCGAGCCGCCACGCCGGGCTCCATCCCTTCGACGAAGTACTCCCTGGGGAGCGCCAGCCGGCGGCCCTTCAGGTACGAAGCCGCCTCGTCGTCGCCGGCCGGCAGGGCGAGCAACTCCGCCGGAACCGGAACCGGCGCAGACGTGGCGTCGCGCTCGTCGCGGCCGGAGAGCGCGTGCAGCAGGGTCGCGGCGTCGCGCGAGTCTCGGGCGAAGGGCCCGATCTGGTCCAGGCTCGAGGCGAAGGCGACGATGCCGTAGCGGCTGACGCGGCCGTACGTGGGCCTCACTCCGACGACGCCGCACATGGAGGCGGGCTGGCGGATGCTGCCGCCAGTGTCCGTCCCGATGGAGAGCGGGACGTGATACGCGGCTACCGCGGCGGCCGAACCGCCCGAGCTGCCGCCCGGGACGCGTGTCAGGTCCCAGGGGTTGGCGGTGGGTCCGTAGGCCGAGTGCTCGGTAGACGAGCCCATGGCGAACTCGTCCATGTTCGTCTTGCCCAGGATCACGGCGCCGGCGGCTCGCAGACGGGCAGTGACCGTGGAGTCGAACGGGGCGACGTAACCTTCGAGGATCTTCGAGCCGGCCGTGGCCTGGCCGCCCTTGACCGAGATCAGGTCCTTGAGCCCGATCGGCAGGCCGCACAGGGGATGCACGGCAGCGAGCGCGGCCGGGCCTTCGCGACGCGCTTCGGCGATGCGCTTGTCGGCGGCATCGGCCTGGGCGAGCGCCTCGGTGCGGCCGATGACGAGCCAGGCGTTGAGGGCGCGGTTCTGGCGCTCCGCGACCGCCAGGTGGGCCTCGGTCAAAGCACGTGACGAAATCTGGCCGACCCGCAGCAGGGCGGCCATCTCGTGGGCGTGGAGTCGGGTCAGGTCGACCAAGGCTACGCGCCGCCCTCGCCACCGATGATCGCCGGCACGAGGAAGTGATCGCCACTGCGCTCCGGGGCGTTGGCAAGGGCGTCCTCGACCGGCAGCGACTGCTGCACGACGTCATCGCGCAGGATGTTCGCCAGCTCGATCGTCTGAGCCGTGGGTGCGATGTGCTCAGTGTCGAGGCTCGTCAGGATCGCGTACTGGTCGAGGACATGGTTGAGCTGGCCCTCGAAGCGCGCCAGTTCCTCCTCGGTCAGACCGAGGCGCGCTAGATGGGCGACGTGCTCGACGTCGGCACGGGTCAGGTTGGCCATGCTCTACCTGCGAATGTATCCGTAGAGGTTGGGGTCCGGGGCGGGGCACTGGGAAGGCTACCAGAATGGAAACCCGAACCGCCACCGCAGCAGAGATCCGCGCCGAACGCTGGCGTATGGCTACCACGCGGCCCCTCCGATGGACCGAAGGGCGCGCCACTATCTCAATCACCCAGGACAACAGCAAGGCCGTCGAGGCGATCCTGCACGGCATCGAGACGCTAGGCGCCCGTCTGGTCGAAGAGGTTCACGAGGACGAGCTCGACAGCCTGGCCGGTGAACTTGCCGGCGAACTGGTCGAAGGCCCGGTCAAGGATGCGCTCTTCGCCTGGGCCGACCGGATCGTCGAGCGGCGCGCCTGTTCTCATCGCGGTATGCGCCGACTGTGGCCTTATCCGCTCGGACGTCGTTCGGCCTCGAGATGAGGCCCGGATCGACGTTTCGGGTCACTGCGCGGGCTAAGGCAGAGCCCCCGACGCGCCGCTCGACCTGGCCGGCAGAGTGGGCCGGGATCGTCGTTGGCCCAACGTCTGCGCCTCTGAAGCTCAAGCCAAGGTGGCGCGGCGTTCCAGGTCTTGAGCTGGCGGATATGCTGGCCGACCCATTCCGCAAGGTCATGATCGCCCAAAGCACAGGCCGACCCAGGCCAACCGACTACGGCTCGCCTCTCGCCTACGGGGTGATCAATGCGAAGGTCCGGCGTTCGCCTGACCACACGAAGGACTCGGGCTATGGCCTCAAGTGGCTGCCGCAGAAAAAGAGAAGCCCCCTCGCGGGGCCTCTCCCGGGGGCTGTGGATCCCCCACCTCCAGCGTTGCCGGATTGATGTCAGTCTAGGCTCAGACAACCCAGAGCGTCAACCCCTAATTGACACCCGCAGGCGTTGCTCGGAGCCCCGCCAGGCAGAGCCTCGCGGTGAAGTCCCTTCCTCCACCACGTCTTCGGCGTAGCACCTGCCAGGGTGCGTCCGGGTGGGCGTCAGCCCGCGCAGCTCCGGCCCTTTGCGTACAGTTGGGCCATCCAGGGGCGAGACGAGGGAGGTCCATGGCCGAGCTGCAGATGCGGGACATGACCGTCGGAGATATCGACGCAGCGGTGGCGCTGTACCGGTCGGGCGGTTGGGGAGAGCGGCGGTCTTTCCTCGAGAGGATCCTCGCCAACCTGAATTGCCAGTTTCTCGCGGGCGTGCGCGACGGCGCCATCGTCGCAACCGGCCTCGCGACCGTGAACGGACCGGTCGGCTGGGTAGGCATGATCTTCGTGGACCCGTCGATGCGAAGCCGGGGGTTCGGCCGGGCGATGACCGAGGCCGTGTGCACCCGACTCGACGCGGCCGGCTGCACGACCCAGGCCCTCATCGCGTCCGAATACGGCCGGCCGCTGTACGAGGAGATGGGCTTTCGGATCGACGCCTGGTACCAGATGATGGAGGCGCCTCCGCTCGACGTCGCACCGACTCCGCCGCCCGGGACCAAGCTCCGCCCGATGCGCCCCGAAGACATCGATCGGGTCGGCCGGCTCGACTTTCGCGCAACCGGCGAGGACCGGCGGTCGTTGCTCGGCCCGTTGTCCGAGAGCGGCTGGCTTCTCGAAGCGCGCGACGAGCTGCTCGGCTTCCTGATCGGGATGTCCCAGTCCGCCGCGCTCATCGCACCGGACCCGCAGGACGCAGCCTGCCTGCTGGACCTGCTACGCCACCTGGGCATGGGGAGCGCGAAGAACGTTCGGGCGTCCGTGGTGCTGGGCATCGAACCCGCCCTGCGCCAGCTCGAGAGCTCCGGCTGGAGCCGCGCCTTCACGACGCCTCGGATGCTTCGCGGCGAGTCGATCGCCTGGGAGCCGGCGCTCATCTGGGGCCTGCTCGGCTTCTCGTTCCGTTGACGGTGAGACGCATGGCCGACCGGGATCTCGAGGATTTCGAGATAAGGGACATGACCGAGGCCGACGTCGATGCCGCGGTGGCGCTGGCGAAGGCCCAGGGCTGGCGCGACCGGCGCCGGTTCTACGATTTCGTCTTCCGGACCTCCACGTGCCAGCCGGTGGTCGGGGTCGCCGGCGGCCGCTTCGTCGCCACGGGCCTTGCCACGGCCAGCGGGCCGGTCGGCTGGCTCGGGGCGATCGCGGTTGAGTCGGACTTCCGGCGCCGGGGCATCGGTCGCGCGGTGACCGAGGAGTTGTGCCGCCGGCTTCGCACGGCCGGCTGCAAGACGCTTTCGCTCGAAGCCACCGAGGCGGGCCGGCCGATGTACGAGCGGATGGGCTTCCGGTTCGTCACCGCCTACCACCAGCTCCAGGCCGACCATCTGCCCGATCCACCCGCGGTGCCCGTTGGCGCGACCGTCCGAAGGCTCGAGCCGGCCGATCTGCCGGCCGTCTTCGAGCTCGACCGGCTGGCCACCGCCGAAGACCGGTCCGTGCCGCTGGCGGTGCTGGCCGAGCTGGAGGCAGGAGGTTGGATCCTCGAGCGCGCTGGCGCCGTGCGCGGCTTCGTGTTCCCCGCGGAGCGGGCATATGGGCCGATAGTCGCGCCACGCTTCGAGGACGGGCTTTTCCTGCTGGATCTCCACCGTCACCTCGTCCCGACCGGCGGCCACGTTCGAGCCGGAGTCCCCCGCGAGAATGGAAACGCGTGGCAGGAGTTGATGGCGCGTGGGTGGGTGGAGACGTGGCAAGCCCCGCGATATCTCCTGGGACCGGACGTGCCGTGGCGCCCGGAGTGGATCTGGGGCCAGCTCAACTCGGCGATGGGCTAGCGACCGGCTGGTCGGAGGGCGTGGCCACACGCCGCGCGCCGCGTTGCCGCTTGCCTACGGTTCCTCGCCCGCCAGCAGCCGCCGGAAGCCGTCCTCGTCGAGCACCGGCACGTCGAGCTCCGTGGCTTTGGCCAGCTTCGAGCCGGCGCCCTCGCCGGCAACCACGTACGAGGTGTTCTTGCTGACCGAGCCCGCGGCCTTGCCGCCGGCGGCGCGGATCGCTTCTTCGGCACCGGCGCGGTCGAATCCCGCCAGCGACCCCGTCACGACAACGGTCTTCCCGGCGAGAGGGCCAGCCGCGGGGCCACTCCCCGGAGCCACTCGCCTGGCGGGCGGCTCGGCGACCACGCCGGCGTCCACGAGGTCGGCCAGAACGGCCGCCGTCTCCGGCGCGGAGAAGTAGCCGGCGATCGCCGCCGCAACCACCGGGCCGATGCCCGGCACCTCTCTCAGCTCCTCGGCGGTGACGCCGGGCAGTTCCCGCGCCACGCGCCCAAACCACTCGCCTGGCTCCATTCCCTCGGCCGGCCAGCGAGAAACGATCCAACCGGCCAGGTCTATCGCCGTCGACTCTCCGACCTGGGGAATGCCCAGCGAGTTGAGCACCCGGGCCAGCGGCCGCCGGCGCGACCTCTCGATCGAGGTCTTGAGGTTCTCGGCGCTCTTGCGACCGAACCGTTCGAGGCCTTCGAGCTCCGCGACCGAGAGCCGGAAGAAGTCGCCACGGGTCTTGACCAGGCCCCTTTCGAGCAGCTGCTCGAGGACGGCCCAGCCGGCGCCTTCGATGTCCATGCCTCCACGTCCGGCGAAGTGCGCGAATTCCTGCGAGAGCCGGGCCGGGCAGTGCGTGTTCGGGCAGTAATGGCGAACCGCACCTTCGTCACGGACGACGGCGGTGCCGCAGACCGGGCACGCCGCGGGCATCTGGAACTCGCGCTCGGCGCCGGTCCGCCGCTCGGGGATCGAGCGCACGACTTCGGGAATGACGTCGCCGGCCTTCTGGAGGACGATCCAGTCCCCTATCCGCAGGTCCTTGCGCCTGACCTCGTCCAGGTTGTGGAGCGTCGCGCGGGCGACCGTGGAACCGGCCACCTTCGCCGGCCGCATGTGCGCAACCGGCGTCAGGGTCCCGGTCCGGCCCACATAGGGCACGATGTCCTCGAGCACGGTCTCGACCTGTTCCGGCGGGAACTTGAAAGCGATGGCCCATCGCGGTGCCCGGGCAACCATTCCGAGCCGCTCCTGCTGCTCGTAGCGGTCCACCTTGACGACCACTCCGTCGGTCTCGTACGGGAGGTCGTGGCGTTGCTCGCGCCACTTCTCGAGGAAGGCGATCACGCCATCGATGTCGAGGCCCTCCGCCCGGTCCGGGTTCACCGGCAGGCCCAGGGCGGCGAGGCGGGCAAGCGCTTCGGATTGGCTGCTCACCGTCGGCCGGCCGTCGGGGCGGTCCTCGATGAGCTGGTACGACCAGGACGAGAGCCTCCGCTCGGCGGTCACGCGCGGATCCTGCTGGCGCAGCGACCCGGCTCCGCTGTTGCGCGGGTTGGCGTAGGTAGGCAATCCGGCCTCTTCGCGCTCGGCGTTGATACGCGCGAACTCGGCCTTTGGCATGAAGACCTCGCCGCGGATCTCCGCCGTCACCGGCTCGCGGAGGCGCTCGGGCAAGACGGAGATCGTGCGCAGGTTCGCGGTGACGTCCTCGCCGGTGGTGCCGTCGCCGCGGGTCGCTCCCTGGACGAGGCGGCCTCGCTCATACCGGAGCGAGATCGCCAGCCCGTCGATCTTCAGCTCGGCTACGTAGCACAGCTCGGGGGCCGGAGCCGGGGGCGGGGCGAACCCCAATCCGCGCCGCACGCGGGCATCGAAGGCCCGCAGCTCATCCTCGTCGAAGACGTTGCCGAGCGACAGCATCGGCCGCCCGTGGACCACCTCGCCGAAAGTGCCGGCCGGGGCCGCCCCCACGCGTTGGGTCGGCGACTCCGGCGTGACCAGAGCCGGGAATGCGGTCTCGATGGCGACCAGCTCGCGCATCAAGCGGTCGTAATCGGCGTCGCTCAGCTCGGGCGCGTCGGCCAGGTAGTACATCTCGTTCGCGCGGCGGATGACCGGCACCAGCTCGTCACGCCGGCGGCGGGCGCCATCCTCGCCGAGAGCCCGGGCGGCCTCGACCGCGTCGGCCGCGATCGGCAGCGAGCGCTGGCCAGCCAAAGCCTCGACCGACTGGTCGTTCGACTGGCTCACTCGACGCTCCTCCGGGCATGCTGGTCCGCTTGATTCTCGCCGATCCGCGTGTCGCTGCGCAGCACCTCTGCCGCCAGCCGGCTCATTCGGTCGTAGTGCGAACCGGGCCAGTAGATCGAACCGCAACCACCGCAGCGGCCGAACGTGTCGAAGTAGCGCAGCGTGCGGGGCTCGCCCGCCAGCCGCTCGGCTACTTCCGCCCGCTCGACCGGGGCGATTGTGCCGTTGCAGCCAACACAGCGGCTGAACGGGGCGGCCGTGCGCGACAGGCCGTAGCGAGCGACGACCTCCACCAGCTGCCGGCGCGGGTCGTCGTCGCGGACCAGGTAGCCGTGCCGGACGATCGATCGCTTCAGAAGGCCACGGTCGCGGGTGAGCAGGATTCGCTGGTCGGCCCCGGATTGCCGCGCCAGCTCGGGATCCGTCGCCTGGGCCGCGTACAGCGAGTCGAAGCCGAGCATCCTCAGGTAGCGGGCCAATCGGCCGAGGTGGCCATCGAGCACGAATCGCGGCGGATCGGGCGGCAGGGGTACCAGGCCGATCGCGCCCGAGGGCTCCGGCGGCCGGTCCAAACCGAAGACATCGACGAGATCGCCCGGCCGGAGCCGATAGTCGAAGCCGACCGGTCGGCCGTTCACGACGATCAGATCGACCTCCGGGTGCGGCGGGCCCAGGGCCTGGATCACGTCCTTGATCCCGGGCGAGTCCGCGAACTCGCGCACGATCGGCCGGCCCCGCCTGGCCGTGCCGATGAAGTCGTCGAGCGACCCGTGGACCCGAAAGGTTGCCGTGGGCATGGCCACATGGTCGCGCATCCGCCATCGTCTTGGGCGGCGGGCTGCCGAGGACCCTGAGCCGGCCTCTTGCCTTCCGATGGATTGGGGCTAGTCTGGACCCGTGGCGTCTGCCGGCAATGCGGAGGATTCGGCGATGGAGCAGACGATCGAGCGACCCGTCGAGCTCGAGTTGAGCGCCGACGAGTTGCAGCTCATCCAGGCGGGCCTGCGGCTACTGCTCGTTGTCGAGGACGACCACATCACGATCGAAGGGACCAAGGAGCTGATCGCCCGGATCGACCGGGAGCTCGCGGCCGTCACGCCGTAGGCCCCGCCGGGACCGCCCGGCGCGAAACGAATTCGATGCGGCTCGTGTTCGCCCGAGGGAGTCTCGTCGAGCGGACGCCGAGGCTCAGCCTTCGAGCTTCGGATCCGTCTTCAGCAGATGGGCGTACGGCGCCAGGACTTCGGCGTGGGGCAGGGTCTCGGTGAGGATCCTGGTGATGAGCGGGTTCTCGCACGAGGTCAGGTAGGGAACCTGAACCACATCACGGACGGTGGCGCGGACGAGTTCGTGCGGCAGCCGACCCCACGGTTGGATCTCGTTCGCCACGTAGCCTTCGACGACCAGATCCTTGTACTCCGGGAAGTTCCAGGTCTGCCAGGCCGTCCTGAAGTCTTCGGAATGGATCTCCAGCCACGTTCCGAATGCAACCGAGAAACCATCCGTCAGCTGTGCCGGCAGGATCACCCGCAGGAAGAATCCGACGTTCTTGATGGCGAGGAACGGGTCTTCTCCCCAGGTGTCGAGGAACTCTTCCTCGATCTCGAAGTAGACGTCGGGCAGGTCGAACGTTATCGAGAAGGGCCGGCCCTGCGGGTCGGGGGCGATGCCGCAACATGCACAGGGCTCCAGGGAGGCTTTGCCCCCGATCTTTGCCCGGCTTGCTCGCGAGATGTTCGACTTGGTCATCTTCGGGGCCATCCACCTTCTCTACGCTCGAGCTGAAGAGACGCCCGCCAGGGGCCGTCCCTGCGGAATACTAGTCAGCCGAGCAACTCCAGGTTGGCGATGCTCGCCAGCAGGGTCTTGACGCCGCCGCCGTTGGAGAAGGCGACGGTCACCTCTTCGTCGTTGCGAGTCAACTTGGAGGTTACGACGATACCGTCGCCGAGGCGGGCGTGGCGGACCCGGTCGCCATCGCGGAACTGCCGCTCCCCGGGAATGCGGGGGCGCGCCGCCGCGGCCGGGCGGGGCGGCGACGAAGACTCCGATGCCGCGTGGCGGGGAGGGAGACCCGACGGAACGTCCAGGCTGCCGGACCGCGCTCCCGAGTCGTACGCCTCTCGCCTCGCACCGAGGTCGCGTGTCGGCCGGAACGTTTCCCCCGGCCTGGGAGCGCCCGCCTGGCCGCTGCCGCTCCGGTATGCCCCGCCGCCGGCTCGGATCGGCGTGCCGAGCCGGCTGCCCATCCGACGTCCGAAGACCAGGTCGGGATCCACCTGGCCGATGTCGTCGTCGAAGTCGTCGGCGCGATTGAGGCGCGGCCCCGTCATCAGCTCCGCAGGGATCTCGAACAGGAAGCGGCTCGGCACCGAAAGGCCCCCCTGACCCCAGGTTGCCCGCCGGGCGGCGTGCGAGAGGAAGAGGCGCCTCATGGCCCGCGTGATCCCGACGTACGCGAGCCGCCGCTCTTCCTCGAGCTGCTTCTCGTCGTCGAGCGACCGGCTGTGAGGGAAGACTCCCTCCTCCAGGCCGGCGATGAAGACGACCGGGAATTCGAGGCCCTTGGCGGCGTGGAGCGTAATCAAGGTGACGGCGTCCGCGCCGGCCTCGTACGAGTCCTGGTCGGCCACGAGGGCGGTTTCCTCCAGAAACCGGTCGAGGGCATCGTCCGGCGTGAGGTCGTCGTAGCGAGTGGTCACGGACCGCAGCTCGAGCAGGTTCGCCCAGCGCTCCTCGCCCTCCTCCGACCCGTCCGCGAGCATTGCCCGGTAGCCCGACTCCTCGAGCACGGCATCGAGCATCTCCGGGAGCGGCAGGACCCCGACTCGCGTCCTCAGTCTCGCGACGAGCGCGGCAAAGCCGCCCAACGCGGTCCTGGCCCGCGACCCGAGCGCCTCGAGCCGCCCCTCGGTGGCATCGACTATGGCGCACCAATAGGTGGGGGCCGCGGCGTCGCCCTCCTCGGGCGGCCGGATGATTCGCCCTCCGGCCGCAGCGACGCGCAGCTCCTCCAGGGTCTTCTCGCCGATGCCGCGGGCCGGCACGTTCAGGATCCGCTCGAAGCTCACCTGATCCGTGTCGCTGCGCAGCACTCGTAGATAGGCCAGCGCGTCCTTGACCTCGCGGCGCTGGTAGAAGCGGGTCCCCCCGACGAGCTGGTAGCGGATGCCGTAGCGCAGGAACGCCTCCTCGATCGCCCGGCTCTGGGCGTTCGTCCGGTACATGACCGCCACGTCGCCCCTCTCCCAGCGTTCCGCGTCTTCGTCCGCCCGCCGGGTCAGGATCGAGGCTCGCGTGCCGGTCAGCTCCTCGATCTGGCGGGCGATCCACTCGGCCTCTTCCTCCTCGTTGTAGGCCTCGAAGCGGGCGATCTGGCGCCCGCCGCTGTTCTCCGTCCAGAGCTTCTTGTTCTTTCGCGAGGAGTTGTGAACGACGACGGCGTGGGCCGCGTCGAGGATCAGCTGGGTCGAGCGGTAGTTCTGCTCGAGCTTGATGACCGTCGCGTCGGGGTAGTCGCCTTCGAAATCGAGGATGTTCCGAATGTCCGCGCCGCGCCACGAGTAGATGGACTGGTCGTCGTCGCCGACGACGCACAGGTTGTGGTGTGCGGCCGCCAGAGCCTTGACCCACAGGTACTGCGGTCGGTTCGTGTCCTGGTACTCGTCGACGTGGAGATATCGCCACCGGCCCTGGTATCGCTCCAGGGCCGCCGGGGCGTCGTTGAAGAGCCGCACCGCCTCGAGAAGCAAGTCGTCGAAGTCGAGCGCAGCAGCCGCCTTCAGCCGCGCCTGGTAACGCCGGAAGAGCCTGGCGATCTCGCGCTCGCGATGGGTGTGGGCGTTGGCCGCCATGAACTCGGCGTCGAGCATTTCGTTCTTCGCCCGCGAGATGGCGCCGAGGATCGCGCTCGGCTTGTACTCGCCGGTGATCGGCAAGTCTTCCTCGCGCAGGATCTGCTTCATCAGGGCTTGCTGGTCGTCCGAGTCGTAGACGACGAAATGCGGGTCCAGCCCGATCGCGGCGCCCTCACGTCGCAGAACCCGGGCGCACAGGGCGTGGAAGGTGCCCATCGCCACCTCGCGCCCGGCCTCCTCGCCGATCAGCCCGGTTATGCGGGCCCGCAGCTCCGCAGCCGCTTTGTTCGTGAAGGTGACGGCCAGGATCTGCCACGGCCGAACGCCTTTGACACCCACGAGATATGCGACGCGATGGGCCAGGACGCGCGTCTTGCCGCTGCCGGCGCCCGCGAGGATCAGAACGGGTCCGTCGGTGGTTTCGACCGCCCGCTGCTGTTCCGGATTGAGACGAGCCAGGATCCGCTGGGCGAGCACCTCGGTGGCGGCCTGCCTCTCCGCCAGCGCGACCGGCTCCGGCGCGAACGGCGAAGGCTCCAGAGGCTCGATCCGAGAGCCGTCGAAGGCCTCCGGCGGCGCCTCATCCGGCGGCGGCGCCTCGTCCGGCCACGGCTCAGCCGCCGGCTCGACCGCGTCCTGACTCGACTCGCCCCGGGGCGCAGCCGACCAGCCATCGCGCGGCTCTGAAGCCGCCTTGCTGGGGCCCTGCCGGGTTCGGGCCGGCCGCCCGTGGCTTGGAGTCTGGCTCACCCTGGAATTGTATTGGCGGCGGATTGACCCGGGCTAACGGCGTCCGGCCACCCTAGCTGGCGGTCGCCGCCGGCAGGCCCTGGTCCACCTGGTTCGCCGGGGGCGCCTCGATCGGCGAGACGTTGTTCCAGGCGGACAGGACGAGGCGCACGGCCGCCGCGCCCGAGGCCGGGTCGCTCGTCGAGAACTCGAGCCGCTCGAGCTGGAAGTCGTTCTGGGTGATCCACAGGTCGATCCTGCCGCTGCCCAGGGCTTGGACGATCTGCAGGCTGGAGAGCTTCGAGTTGAGGGCGCTCTGAGTCACATCGACTCGGATGTGGTAGCAGGCGCCGTACTGCTCCTGCTCGACCCCAACGTAGACCGGGTTCAGTCCGGGGTCGCTGGCCACGGCGACCACCTGCTGCACGATGAATAAGGGACCACTCTTGGCGGCCGGGTTCATCGCCAGGTTCGAGTTGCCCTCGGAGGTGTACAGGACGGCGCCGGGAGCGCGGACGTAGGCGTACGAACCGACGACGATGACCTCACCCGAGAGATTCGGGACCCCGGGCACGCCGCCGATCACGTGCGCGGTCTGGTTTGCAAGGTCGATGTCGCCGTAGGCGGTTGCGCCGGTGAGCGCCACGGGCATCGCCGTGTACAGGGGACTGGGCGTCGGCGTGGGGCTGGCGGAGGAGGCAACGAGAGCCGAGGCGGATGCACTTGCAGCTGCGCTGGCGTCGGCAGAGGCGGCCGCGCTGGCGCTGGCGGAGGCTGCGGCAGCGGCGCTGGCGCTGGAGGCGGCACTGGCACTGGCACTGGCCGCTGCACTGGCCGCTGCGCTGGCACTTGCTGAGGCTGCGGCCGAGGCCGCCGCGCTGGCGGCCGCCGAGGAAAGCGGCGAGGCGCTGAACGAAGGACCCGCGGTGGGAGACGCAGTCGCACTGGGCGTGGGAGTCGCAGTCGCGGTCGGGGTGGGCGTCTCGGTCGGGGTGGGCGTCTCGGTCGGGGTGGGGGCGGCTTCGACGCCGATGATGAACTGACCGCCCGCGTCGATCTTGAAGTGCACGGAATTCAGGTTGTTGAGATTCGTCTCGGCGTTGCTGAGGATCTTGCGGCTGTCTGTCAGCGGCGCTGACGTGCAACCGGCGAGAAGCGCCACGATGGCGAGGGCGCCGGCGGCTGTGATGGCGAGCGAGTTCCGACGAGACACCTGAATCCTCCACACCAGAATGCCGGCCGATTGACTCACGGCCGTCCGATCCTCGGCGCAGGGCAATGCCAGACCCTGCGGCCTACGGCAGTGTAGCGGGAGCGGACGGGGCGAGTCTGAATCTCGAACGGCCGCACACGTGTCCCGGACTGCGCGCCGGTCGGATCGGACTCACAAATCGATGCCGCGGTCAGACTGCGGTGGTCGCAGCGGACGATCAGGTGCCGTTGACCTTGCTTGCGGGCGGCGCCGCGATCTTCACCGGCTGGTCGTACCCGGTCAGTGTCATGTCCAGATCGATGCTGCCGATGGTGGCCGAGCTGGCCTTTACCTCGATCCTGGCCGGCCGGAGTGTGTCGACGTACACCCAGTAGTCGAAGGGGGCAACCTGGACGTCGAGTCCTGCCGCAGCCGCACCGCCGGCGTCCTGGAACAGGCGCTTGAGCCCGTCTTGCGGCACGGTCACGGCGAGGTGGTAGGCGTCCAGGCCATCGACCGTGTCCCGCCCAACCAGGGTGGCCACGGTGCCGGAGGATTCCAGAACCGATCTGACCTGGCCGACGGCATCTATGAAGCCCAACGTCGCGTCTGGCCCCGTGCCTGCCGCTGACAGCGATGCGGGGGCCTTCGATCTGGTGAACTTGTCGCCGAGCAGGCTGATCTTCGTGTACGTGTAGCCATCGGCGAGAACGACCTCGGCCGTCATCCCGAAGAGGCTTGGGAACGACGCCAGCGCATGAGCGGCTCGGTTCGGGACGTCGACATCCCCGGTCATCGTGGCGCCGTCGAGCTTGATATTACCCAGCAGGCCGATGGGGATACCTCCGGCGATCGATCCCAGGGACCCGGCCTTCACCGATCCACCGATCTTCGCCTCGACGTGGAACGTCGCTGCAGTCTCGAGTCGGGCGAGACTGCGGGCCAGGATCTCGTCCGGCCCCAGGGGCGTGGGCTGCGCCAGCAGCCCGACCCAGCTGCTGCATCCCGCCGCGAACACGAGCACCAGCGCGCAGACGGCCAATACCGACCGTGGGAGCCGAGTCAACGCAGACCTCCATTCAGTGGCCGCATGCCGACAGGCTGGCCGTCCCCGGAGCGCGTGTCAAATGGCGCCCGGGGATTGCTCTCTTCGGCCCGGACACGGCGGAACCCCGGGCGCTTGCCCGGGGTTCCCTTCGAGGTGCGTTGTTACGGCGAAACGCCGGCCGTCGCTACGGGGTGGTGGGGTTGACCTGGTCCGCAGAAGGCGCGGTCACCGTGACCGGCTGGTCATAGTTGCTGATCGTGAGGGTGATATCCAGGTTGCCGAGGGTCGAGGAGGCTCCCTTGAGCTCGACCTGGGCAAGCCGGCTGCTGTCCGTGTAGACCCAAATGTCGACCGAGGCCGAGTCGATCGTAATGGCAGGGCCGGCGCTGGCCTCGGCGGCAATCGCGCTGTTGAGCTTGTCAAGCGGCACGGAGACGTTGATGTGGCTGGCATCCTTGCCGCCGATCTTGTCGACGCCCACGAGCGTCACCGTCACGCCGGCGTCCTTGAGGGCCTGGCGCATCTGGCTGATCTGATCGGCAATCGCGGCCGAGGCGCCGGCCGACGGGACTGCCACCGGCAAGCTGCTGCTCAGCGCTCCGAGGCTGTCACCTATGCTGCCGAGGTCCATCTTCGTGTACTTGGGCCCGAGCAGGGTGACCTTGTAGTAGAGCGTGTTGGAGACGACGATCAGGTCGCCGGTGAGCGGGACGTTACCCAACGCCGCGAGGGGCGGTACGTTGAACGTGAGTTTTCCCGCCTGGTTGGCGATGTCGACATCCCCCTCAATGGCCGTGCCGTCGAGCTTGATGTCGCCTTTGAGCCCGCCGGCCGCGCTGCCGGCGTCGGCGAGGGCGGCGGCCTTGATCGTGCCGTTGACGGTGAGCTTGATGTGGAACGACTTGACGTCCGTGGTGCCGTTGATCACCCCGGTGATGATCGAGCTCGGGTCCTGCGGGTTGACGGTGGCGACCGCGGGGGCGGTGCTGGTGCCCGCGGGGGCGTTAGTGCCACCGGGGGGCGGTACGGGCGTGATGGTGCTGCTGCCGCACGCAGCGGCGAAGACGAGGACGATTCCGGCGAGAGCGGCGAGTGCCGACTTTGGCAATCTGATCAAAGTGCAACCTCCTAAGGGCGCGTGTGTGGTTTCAGGATTCTGGTTGCGGGCGGAACTGTCAAACTTGTGCCGGACAAAGTCCTGCTTGTCCCACCGTGCAAGTACGAAGAAGCCCCGGACGTGTTTGCCCGAGGCTTCTTTCTCTCCGGTCGGCCGGCGTATTCCGTCGTTGGCGAACGGAGCTAGAAGTCCATCTCCCCGCCGCCGTGGTTGTGGCCTGCGGATGAGGAGTCCTTCTTCTCCGGGATGTCGGTGATGAGTGTCTCGGTCGTCAGGACCATCTTGGCGATCGAGGCGGCGTTCTCGAGGGCCGACCGGGTCACCTTGGCGGCGTCCACGATGCCCTTCTCGAACATGTCGCCGTACTCGCCCTTGAGGGCGTCGTAGCCGAAGCCAACCTTCATGCCACGAACCTGGTCCACGACGACCTCTCCGTGAGCTCCGGCGTTGTCGGAGATCTGGCGGATCGGGTACTCGAGGGCGCGGCGGACGATGTCGACGCCGACCTGGGCGTCGGGCTCGTCCATCTTGAGCTTGTCGAGAACGGCCTGGCAGTGGAGGAGCGTGGCGCCGCCTCCGGCGACCATGCCTTCCTCGATGCCCGCCCGCACGGTGGACAGGGCGTCCTCGATGCGGTGCTTCTTCTCCTTGAGTTCGACCTCGGTCGCGGCCCCGACCTTGATGACGGCAACGCCGCCGGCCAGCTTGGCGAGACGCTCCTGGAGCTTCTCGCGGTCGTAGTCCGAAGTGGTGTCCTCGATCTGGGCGCGGATCTGGGAGATCCGGGCCTTGACCGCTTCGGGCGCTCCGGCGCCGTCGACGAGGGTGGTGTCGTCCTTGGTGGCGACGACACGGCGGGCCTCGCCGAGATCATCGACCGTGACCGAGTCGAGCTTGCGCCCGATCTCCTCGCTGATTACGGTGCCGCCAGTCAGGATGGCGATGTCGCGGAGCATCTCCTTGCGCCGATCGCCGAAGCCGGGGGCCTTGACTGCCAGGACCTGGACCGTGCCGCGGAGCTTGTTCACCACGAGGGTGGCAAGGGCTTCGCCGTCGACGTCCTCGGCGATGATCAGGACCGGGCGGCCGATCTGCACGGCCTTCTCGAGCGCCGGAAGCATGTCCGGGACGGCCGAGATCTTGCGGTCGGTGATCAGGATCTTGGGGTTGTCCAGGACCGTTTCCATGCGGTCCGGGTTGGTCACGAAGTAGGCCGAGATGTAGCCTCGGTCGAACTGCATGCCCTCGGTGTATTCCTTCTCCAGGCCGAGCGACTGACCTTCCTCGACCGTGACGACGCCGTCCTTGCCGACCTTGTCCATGACCTCGGCGATGATGTCGCCGACTTCCGGATCGGCCGCGGAGATGGTGGCGATGGCCGCGATCTCCTCGCGAGAGTCGATCGGGCGAGACTGCTTCTTGATCTCCTCGACCACCGCCAAGACGGCCTTCTCGATGCCGATACGAATCTGCATCGGGTTGGCACCGGCGGTGACGTTCCGGATACCCTCGTTGATCATGGCTTGGCCCAGGACCACCGCGGTCGTCGTGCCGTCGCCGGCGACGTCGTCCGTCTTGGTCGCGACTTCCTTGAGAAGCTGGGCGCCCATGTTCTCGAACGGATCTTCGAGCTCGATGTCTCGGGCGATGGTGACGCCGTCGTTGGTGATCGTCGGCGCACCGAACTTCTTGTCCAGGACGACGTTGCGACCCTTTGGCCCGATCGTGACCTTGACGGCCTCGGCCAGGCGGTCCACGCCGCGCTTGAGAGATCGACGAGCGGCCTCGTCGAATACGAGCTGCTTAGCCAAGTTTGTCTGTCCTCCGCATTGCTCAGGTCGCCCGGGTCATGCCCGGGGCCGAGTCGATCATCGGCGCCGTCTTTGGCAGCCTTAGCCCTCGACTATCGCGAGGATGTCCTTCTGGCTGACGATGAGGAGTTCCTCGCCTTCCACCTTGAACTCGGTGCCGGCGTACTTCGCGTAGAGAACCCGGTCGCCGACCTTGACGTCCATGGGTTCGCGCTTGCCGTCGTCGAGGATCTTGCCGGGTCCGGCAGCGAGGATCGTGCCTTCCATCGGCTTCTCTTTGGCGGTGTCCGGCAGGACGATTCCGCTCTTGGTCATCTCCTCGCGGGCGGTCGGCTTGATGACGACGCGATCGCCGAGGGGCTTCAGCTTCTTGCTGGTCGCAGTGGCCGTTGCCAACGCGTAATTCCTCCTGATGACGGCGGCTGGTGCCTGCCGTCGCGACTCCTGGATGTAGTCCGTCCGACCCCGGCGCGAGCCGGCCCGAACGCTCTTGCGCGAGATCCTCGACCGGTAGTGCAGCAAGCCCGCGGGCTCTGTCACGTTGCGCCCTGGCGGACCACCGATGGCCCTTCCACCACGCCGCAGCGACGCCTCTCCGTCGAATTAGCACTCTACCATCGAGAGTGCTAACAGCCTAGCGAGGGCTGTCCGGGCTGTCAAGCACGCAGCACCCCGGTGTCCGGCTGCCGTGTCCGCCCCCCAGACCGCCTCGATACAATCCTGTCCGCCATGACAACGCCGAACGAGCTTCCCGACTACGTGTCGCGATACCGCGCCGTCTGGGACGAATAGGCCCCCACCTGGGTCGCCGCGGGCGAGCGCAATTGGGCCGAGGCCGAGCCGTCGTGGGGAATGTGGGGCATCCCCGCCGGGGCGCGAGGCCGGTCGGCATCGACAACTCCGACAGGCAGCTGGAGACCGCACGGCGGCTGCAGGCCGAGCATGGGCTGGACTTCCCGCTGATACACGGCAATGCCGAGACCGTCCCCTACCCCGACGGCTCGTTCGACTTTGCCATCTCCGAATACGGTGGCTATATGGGCCGATCCCTAGCGCTGGATCCCGGAGTCCTCCCGACTGCTTCGACCCGGTGGCCGGTCGATGTTCCTCGGCAACGCCTTCCTGTTCATTCTCTGCAGCCCGGAGGAGGAACTTCCTCCGACCGATCGGCTCGTGCGCGACCAGTTCGGCGCCCGCCGATTCGAGTGGCCGAGCGACGATTCGGTCGAGTTCCACCTGCCGCACAGCGAGATGATCCGGCTCCTTCGCGGGAGCGGCTTCGAGATCGACGACCTGATCGAGATCCAGGCACCCCCTGGGGCCACGACGACGGCCCCGTGCTCGACCCCGAATGGGCGCGTCATTGGCCCAGCGAAGAAGTCTGGAAGGCGCACAAGCGCGGCTGAAGCTGCCCGCGATTGCCGCTCGATCGGCCGAGAGCCTCGGCTTAAAGCCGAAACGGGCGGCTCGCGCCGCCCGTTTGTGGCAGTTTAGCTAGTGAGACGAACCGATGGTGCTGAGGATCGTGTCGATACCCCCACCCAGGAATAGCAACGCGCTGATTGCGACGATTGCGATTAGAGCAAGGTTGAGAGCGTACTCGGCAAGACCCTGACCAAACTGGTCTCGCTTCTGGAAAACGCGAGCCATCGGTCGCCCCCTGGACCGATTAGAGCACGGAGCCGACGTGGCTGAGGATGCCGTTGATAGCCCCACTCAGGACACCCAGGGCCGCGATCGCGAGGATTGCGATAAGGGCGAGGATCAGGGCGTACTCGGCAAGGCCCTGGCCGCGCTCGCGGAGCTTAAGCATCTATGTGCCTCCTAGAGATGAATACGGTTTGAGCCAACAAATCCGCTGGCTCGCATGACGGGGCGATGGTAGCAGCCTCCGCAGGGCGCTAGAAATGGGACTTCCGTACATGGGTGGCGCGTCTTGTCACCGTCCACTGGGCCTATCAGCCGCGTCGCTGGGGCTCCCGGCGATTGCCCGTGCAACCTGGTCCAGATGGGCTTCGCGATGGGTCCAGCGGCAGACGGAGTTGGGCATCGCCCGGACCAACGAATCCGGAACCGATCTCTCGATCTCCTCGATCAGGCCGTCGATGGACTCGGCCGCGGCAAGGGCCTGCGCGCCGACGTCGAGTCCGACGCGAACGGTCCATGCGTCCAGGAGGTCCGCCAACGGCAAGTTGATGGCATCGGTCATCTCGCCCGGGATCCCCATCGGCCCAGACGAGACGCCGGCCTCGGACGACACCGCGAGGCGCCATCGAGTCGCCATCGATCGGTCCCAGAAGGCCAGGTGACCGAGCACCTGGGCAACCGACCAGCCACCTTCCTCGGTCGGCAGCCTGAGATCCGATTCGCGCAGCCTCTCCACGACCGAGGCCAGCCGGCGGCGACTTGCGGCATTCCGCTCAACGAAGGAGCGATCGGCCGAGCCTACCTGAGCCGGCACGGCCTCTCCGGCGGCCGCCAGGACGCGCTCGATGTGGTCGATGTGTTCGCCGCGGTGGCGATGGCGATGGAGCAGGTAGGCGACCGGCGTGCCCTCGAGGGCATCGACTGTGGCGTCCGGGGCGGCGGCGATGAGCGCATCGAGCCGCGTCGCCGCCTCGAGGGCGAGGGCGGGGATCCCCTTCGCGTCGATCGCGGCCCAGTACGGATGAAGCGCTTCGTTGGCGAAGTGCTCGGCCGCGAGCACCGACTCGTCGCCTGCCGACCAGTTGCCGGCCAGCATTTCGGTCCAGCGTTCTGCCTGCCAGCGGTCCCAGAAGCCCATGTGCGCGAGCGCCGACGCGACGGTCCAGCCCTCGCCGAGATCGACGTGGAGCTGGGTCGGAGTTAGCGCGGCGGCGAGGCGGGCAAGCCGCTCTCGCGATTCGTCGTTGGCGCGCTGGAAACTCCGGTCCGTCATGGTCGTCTCCTTATTGGCCGGCGTTCGGGCGCCGGGGGATGGCGCTGGAACGTTGCGTCGTAGGCCGCGACAAGGCCTGAGCCAATGCTATCCGGGCTCTCGCCGCGACGCTCCGCGAGCCAATCCGCGGTGATCCAGACCCACTCGGGCGAGTTACGCCGGCCCTCGAAGCCGGCCGTCGGGTCGCCTGCCGGGCCGTTCGGCAGCGGCTTGTATCGAGGCACACCCGGCGGGGCCAGGTATGGTGAGTCCGTCTCGACCAGCAGCCGCCCCGAGGGGACGAGCTTCGCCACCTCGGCCGAGGCCTCTTCGCCCCGCCGGAACACGAGCCCCCCGAACGCGATCGCGAGGCCCATCTCCAACGCGGCGGCGGCATAGCCCACCGGTCCCGAGAACGAGTGGAGCACCGCCGGCGGGCGATCGCCGAAGGCGCCGCTCGCCGCGGCTCCCCCAAAGCCCGCGGTACGGAGCTCGGCGATGAGCGTGTCCTGGGCGTCGTGGCGGCCGGCCGCCGATCGGCAGTGCAGGATCGCCGGCTTGCCCGTGGCCAGGGCGAGGCGCAGGTGGCGTCGGAGGTTGGCGATCTGCGCCTCGGGCGGGGCGTGCATCCGGTCGAAGTCGAGGCCGGTCTCCCCCACCGCCACGACGCGCGGATCGTCGGCCAGCCGCTCGATCGCCTTCCACTCGGCGTCCGTGGCCTGGGCGGCATCGTGCGGGTGAACCCCAACCGCGGCGTCGATCCAGCCGTACGCGACCGCCATCGCGACGGCCGCGGCCGAGGATCCGGCGTCCCAAGCGGGGACGAGGATGCGCTCGACTCCGGCAAGGAGCGCCGCCTCGAGCACGGCGGCGCGGTCGGGCCCGAAGGCGTCCGCCTGAAGGTGAGCGTGGCTGTCGACGAGTCTCATCGTGCGCCTGAGAGCAGGGCCTCAGCCCGCCGCCGTCGTCGCGGCCTCGGTCTCGATGCGCGGGAAAAGCGGCTCGGCGGTCGCCACGCGGCCAGTTTCCGCGGAACGGGCGCCCCATTTCAGCTCGTCGAGCAGCGCCGGACCGCCGTTGCCGTCGGCGCCGTAGAGGTACTCGTACCCGAGCTGGGTGAGGACCCGCGGTGCCGCCGTCGGAATGAACGGCGCCGCCGCCAGCCCGATCAGCCGGCACGATTCGACCAGATCGGCCAATGCCGACTTCAATCGAGCGCCGGCTTCGTCGTCGCCGGTCTTCATCGCTTTTGCCAGCGTCCAGGGCTGCACGGCATCGACGAACTGGTTGGCCGAGTCGACGAAGTCCCACAGGACGGCCAGCGCCTCGGACAGCTGGCACGCTCCCAGCCTCTCGACATATGACGGCAGGGTTTCGGCCCACTTCCGGCTCAGGTCGCCACGAGCCAGCGCCGGCCGCTCGCCTTCGAAGTAGCGGTTCACCATCGAGACGGTCCGGTTGAGCAGGTTGCCGAAGTTGTTGGCCAGGTCGGCGTTGTAGCGGCGGACGAACGAGTCCCAGGACACGTCGGCGTCCCGGTCGAAGGGAACCTCGCGCAGGGTCACGTAGCGGGCGCCGTCGGCGCCCAGGCTTCGGACGACGTCCAGCGGATCGAGGAAGTTGCCCAGGCTCTTGCTCATGCGCACGCCCTGGGCCAGCAACCAGCCGTGGATCCAGACGTGGCGCGGAGCCTCCAGGCCCGCGCTCCAGAGCATCGCCGGCCAATAGACCGTGTGGAACCTGGCGATGTCCTTGCCGATGACGTGCAGGTCCGCGGGCCACCACCTGGCGAAGGAGGCCGGGTCGTCGGGGAAGCCCGCCCCCGTGACGTAATTGATGAGGGCGTCGTACCAGACGTAGATGGTGCCGGCCGCCGGGTCCCACGTTCCATCGGGAAGCTGGGACGAGGAACCGTCGGCCATGATCGGGAACGGGATGCCCCAATCCGCTCCGGCTCGACTGACCGAGAAGTCCTCGAGCCCGCCGCGGATGAAGCCGAGCATCTCGTTGCGTCGGTAGTCCGGCTGGGCGAAGTCGGGATGCTCTTCGAAGTAGCGTTCGAGCCGTTCCTGGTAGGCGGAGAGCCGGAAGAACCAGTTCTTCTCGGAGAGCCACTGGAGCGCCACCGTCGGGTGGTTCGGGCAGCGTGTGCCTTCGGCCGTCTCGATCACGTCCGACCTGGCCTTGAAGCCCTCCGCCGGGCAATACCAGCCCTCGTAGCTTCCGAGGTAGATGTCGCCGTTGGCGTAGGCCCGACGGACCATCTCCTGGGCGGCCCGGACGTGGTCCGGGTCCGTCGTGCGGATGAAACGGTCGGGGCTGATGAGCAGCGTGTCCTCGGCGGCCCGGAATAGCGCCACGTTCTCGTCGACGAACGCCCGCGGCGTGGTGCCGAGCTCGGTCGCCCGCTGGGCTATGTTCACCGAGTGCTCGTCCGTGCCGGTCAGGAACCGCGTCTCGTCGCCCTTCATCCGATGCCAGCGCGCGATCACGTCGGCCCCGACCACCTCGTAGAGGGTGTGGAGTCCGGGCTTGTTGTTGGCGTAGGCGATGGCGGTCGTGATGTAGTAGCGATCGGCGGGGCTCATGGCGATCGATGGTATCAGGCGGTGCGTGACCGGGCCGGACTGCCCCGCCGCGACGCCGTCTCTTCGGCGGCAACCGGGCTTGACGGCGCCCCGGAAAAGACGAGCATCTGGGTGAGCCCGACCGGCCGCCAACGGATGGAGTCCCCGATGCCGCCGACCAAACTCCCAGTCCTGGACCGAGCGACCGAAAGACGGCTCGCGGCCGGTCTCTTCAATGAGACCTGGCGGCTGCTCGACCTGCCGAAGCGCCGGCCCGAGCAGGACGACGAGATGATCCATGCCGCCCACGCCTCGCGATACCACTGGGGCAACGTCGGCGAGCCCGTCACCCTGGCCCGCGGCGAGTGGCTCTGCTCCCGCGTATATGCCGTGCTGGGCCGCGCCGAACCGGCCATCTGGCATGCCCAGCGCTGCCTCGACCTGCTGACCGAATTCGGAGGCGGCGAGGACTGGGACGAGGCGGCGGCCTACGAGGCGCTGGCCCGAGCCTACGCCGTTGCCGGCGACAGGAAGCAGAAGGACGCCTTGCTGGCGAAAGCCCGCCAGGCCCTCAAGTCCATCAAGGATCCGGACGATCGCCAGCCGATCGAGGAGGACCTCAAGACGATCAAGTAGCCGGCGGCCGAGGGCAAGGCCGGCACCGCGGCCGGACGTGGCACTGCGGCGCAGAGGGCGGGTTCGAAGCCCAGGGCGTCCCGGGCTCTCCTGCTGCGCCGCTCCCCTGCCCCGCCTTGCCGAAGTTAGATCGGCGGTAGACCAGCACGGCGGCAGTGAAGACGCCGAAAGCCACGGCCGCCTCAAGGGCCGCCAGCGAGAAGACCTGGCCGGCCAGAATGCCGACCGCACCCGAGATCTGCAGCGCGGCCACGGCCAGGGCCGCCGGCAGCGGCAGCCAGGACGCTCCGACCATGCGGATCTGTCCGCTCGACCAAACCTCGGACAGCTTGGCCCGGTTGGCCGCATACAGGCCGGCAGCGGCCCCGGCGGCGAAGAGCGCGAGCGAAACGATCTGCTTGAGCGAGAGACCGGTGATGGTGAGATAGAGCCACAGCGACAGGATCGGCCCGCCGGCCGTTATGGCGCATCGCCAGAACGAAGGCGAACGCGGCCAGTCCGATGGCCACCTCTACATACCTCTCGGAGATGTTGAAGTACACGTGGTACGTCATCTCCCCTTCCCAGGCTCAGTGCCTGAAGTGGCGCACGCCCGTGATCAGCATCGCTGCGCCGGCCTTCTCGGCGACCTCGAGGACCTCGGCGTCGCGCATCGAGCCGCCGGGCTGGGCGAAGGCGGTGACGCCGGCGTCGAGGCAGACTTGGACCGCGTCGGGGAACGGGTAGAAGGCGTCCGAACCGCACGCGGCTCCTCGCAGCGCCTCGGCGCCGTGGAAGGCCAGCGCCTTCGCCACGGCCTGGCGGGCGGCGTCGACGCGGCTCGTCTGGCCCGATCCGAGGCCGATCTCCATGCCGTCCTTGACCAGCACGATCGCGTTCGAGACGACGCCGCGGCACAGCCGCCAGGCCAGATCCAGGTCCCGCAACTCGCTCGCGGAGGGCGCGCGCGTCGTGGCCTGCTTCCACGTGGCCGGATCGTCGGGGAGCACGTCCGGCGCCGTCACGAGTACGCCGCCGCCGGCTACTCGTATGGAACCGAGCGGGTCCGGCGCGGGCGCCACTTCACCACTCCCCAGGACCGAGTCCTCGAGAAGCCGAAGGTTAGTCTTGCGGGCCAGGATCGCCAGCGCCTCCGGGGAATAGGACGGCGCCACGATCACTTCCAGGAAGATCGAGGCCAGCCCCTCGGCGGTGGCGGCGTCCACTTCCCTGGTCAGGGCCACGACGCCGCCGTAGGCGGAAACGGGATCGCCGGCCAGCGCGGCGTCCCAGGCTTCGCGGAGAGTGGCGCGTTCGGCGGCGCCGCACGGGTTGGTGTGCTTGACGACGACGCAGGCCGGGCCGCGCAGCTGGCGGGCGATCGCGTCGGCGCCCGACGCGTCCAGCACGTTGTTGTAACTGAGAGCCTTGCCCTGCAGGATCGTGCCGCCCAGCGCGAACGGTCCCGCCCACCAGGTCGTGCCGGGCCGGCGGTATCGCGCGGCCTGCTGATGCGGGTTCTCGCCGTATCGGAGCGTCTCGACCTTCTCAAGGCCCACGACCAGAGTCGGCGGGTACGGATCGGCTGCGCCCGGCAGGCCCGGCTCGTCGGGCAGGTCCACTCCGGCCGCGGCCATCCGGCCCGGCAGCTCGGCGGCGATGCGGGCGTCGTAGGCGCCGGTGTGCCGGAAGGCCTCGACGGCGAGCGCGGAACGGAGCCCCTCCCCCACCCGACCGTTCGCCTCCAGCTCTGCCAACACCGCGGCGTACCGAGCCGGTGAGGTCACGATTGCGACTGAGGCGTGGTTCTTGGCCGCCGCGCGGACCATCGACGGCCCGCCGATGTCGATTTCCTCGACCAGGTCGTCGAACGAGACGCCCGGCTTCTCGGCCGCGGCGGCGAACGGGTAGAGGTTGACGACTACGACGTCGAACGGCTCGATCGCCGCCTCGGCCAGTTGTTCGCGATGGGAGGCGAGCCGGCGGTCGGCCAGGATGCCGCCGTGCACGCGAGGGTGGAGCGTCTTCACCCGCCCGTCGAGCATCTCGGGGAAGCCGGTGACCGCGGCCACGTCCGTGACCGGCAGGCCGGCCGCGCGCAAAGCCCGAGCCGTTCCCCCGGTGGAGACCAGCTCGAAGCCGAGGCGCACGAGCCCGGCCCCGAATTCGGGCAGGCCGGTCTTGTCGGAGACCGACAGCAGCGCCCGCTTCGGCACCGGCATCGTCTCGGCCGCAAGCGCGGAGTCGATGCGGACCGTTCGGCCGTCGGCGGCGATCGCCAGTGCGCCGGCGAGAGCCAGGCCCACGGCGCGCGGAAGCAGCCGGTATTCCACCGCGTGGATCCTCTCGAAGAGCGTGTCCTCCGTGTCTCCCTGGAGGACGGGCACCGGATCTTGGAGGATGATCGGCCCGGCGTCGAGCGAGCCGTCGACGTAGTGGACGGTCACGCCCGTCACCTTAACGCCGGCCGCGAGCGCATCCTTGACGGCGTGCGCGCCGGGAAACGACGGCAGCAGCGCCGGATGGAGGTTGATGACCGGGCACTGCAGGGTACCCAGGGCCCGCACGCCGAGGACGCGCATGTAGCCGGCCAGGACGATCAGCTCGGGCCCGACCGCCTCGATCGACTCGGCCAGGACATCATCGGCGGCTTCGCGTTCACGGATATCGCTGAGCTTCGGTATCGGCACGACGAGCGTGTCCATCCCCTGCTCCACCGCCCACTCGACGGCCGGGCATTCACGATCGGCGAAGACGAGGGCGATCTCGGCGTCCAGCGCGCCCCGCTCGATGGTGGCGTGGAGGGCCCACAGGTTGCTGCCGATACCCGAGACGCCAACCGCGATCCTGTGTGCCACGCCGCTCCTACTCCATCCGGATTGCCCGACTGAAACGGTCAAGACTCAAAGTAGCGCGCCGCCGAGGCGCCGATGTTCTCCACTTCGCCGACCCGCCACGCGTCGAAGCCTCGGGCGGCGCAGGTCGAGATCGCCGTCTCGACGCCCGCCGGGGGAACGACACAGACCATCCCGAGGCCGCCGTTGAAGGTCGACCGCAGCTCGGCCTCCGACATGCCTCCGAGAGCGCCGATCAAGTGCATGACCGACGGCATCGGCCACGCCGCCGGATGGACGCAGGCGCCCAGCCCCTCCGGCAGGACCCGCGGGATGTTGCCGGGCAGACCGCCGCCGGTGATATGGGCCACACCGGCAAGCGGCGCACCGGCCTCGTCGAGCCGCGTCCGCAGCGCCAGGATCGCCGTCGAGTAGATCCTCGTCGGCGTCAGCAGAACCTCGCCGAGACTCAGCTGCGCGGTCTCCGGCTCGGGTGGAGTGGCCCGGCCCAGGATCCGCCCTACCAGCTCGGCATACCCCTCGTCGAGCGGTATCTCCACGTCGTCTACGATGCGCCGGACCAGCGAGAAGCCGTTGCTGTGCAGCCCGCTCGAGGCGATCCCGATCAGGACGTCGCCGGCCCGGGCGGCCGTCCCGTCGAGGAGCCGATCGCGCTCGACGACGCCGACGCAGAAGCCCGCCATGTCGAACTCGTCCGGTTCCATCAGCCCCGGGTGCTCGGCCGTCTCGCCGCCGATCAGCGAGCAGCCGGCGAGGCGGCAGCCGTCCGCGATCGAGCCGACCATTGCCGCCACTCGCTCTGGGAACATCCGCCCCACCGCGATGTAGTCCAGGAAGAAGAGTGGCTCCGCCCCGGCGCAGACGAGATCGTCGGCGCACATCGCCACCAGGTCGTGGCCGACGGTGTCGTACCGGCCGAGGGCCATGGCAACGGCGGTCTTCGTTCCGACGCCGTCGGTGGAGCTGACGAGGACCGGCTCGCGGAGCCCCTTCGGCAGGGCCATCGCCGAGGCGAATCCGCCGAGCCCGCCGATGACCTCGGGCCGGCGTGTCGAGGCCACGGCGCGGCGCATCAGCTCGACGGCCCGCTCGCCGGCATCGATGTCCACGCCGGCGCGGCGATACGCCTCCCACGCACCTCCCCGCTTGGCGCCGGGCGCGCGGGGCTCGCTCAATTCACCGGCTCCGGATGGGCGGCGGCCGCGCCCTCGACCTCGCCCTGAGAGACCGGCTCGCCCTCGGCGTCCTCGAGGACGAACTTGTGGCGGGTCGTGTCGTACGGGACCGGCACCGGGTAGCGGCCGTCGAAGCAGGCGAAGCAGAACCGGTCGTACGGCAGGTCGAGCGCCTCGAGGACGCCGCCGATCGAGAGGAAGGTGAGGGAATCGGCCCCCACGAAATCCCGGATCTCGTCGACAGAATGCGTCGAGGCGATCAGCTCGGTCTCGATCTGCGTGTCGATGCCGTAGAAGCAGGGATGGTGGATCGGGGGCGAGCTGATGCGGAGATGGACCTCGGTCGCTCCGGCCTTCCGCAGCAGGGCCACTATCTGGCGGGTGGTGGTGCCACGGACTATCGAGTCGTCCACGACGACGAGCCGTTGGCCGGCCACGACCTCACGCAGCGGGCTCAACTTCACGGTGACGCCGCGCTGGCGCATCGCCTGCGACGGCTGGATGAACGTCCGGCCGGAGTAACGGTTGCGGACCATCCCTTCCCGGAACGGCAGCCCGGAGCCCTCGGCGAAGCCGGCCGCGGCCGGTGCCCCGGTGTCCGGAACCGGCATGACTATGTCCGCCTCGACAGGCGCCTCCGCCGCCAGGGCGATTCCCATGCGGCGCCGCGACTCGTACAGGTTGCGCCCCAGCATGTAGGAATCCGGCCGGCCGAAGTAGATCAGCTCGAACACGCACAGCTGCTCGCGGCCCTCCGCGAAGCGGACCGAGACGGGCTCCTTGCCCTCCTCGAGGATGACGATCTCGCCCGGCTCCACGTCCCGCACGACCGTTCCGCCGGCGACTTCGATCGCGGCCGATTCGGAGCTGATCATCCAGGCGCCCGAATGCTTGCCCTCGGGGTCGTCCGGGTCGGGCTCGATCCGGCCGAGGACGAGTGGCCGGAAGCCGTGTGGATCGCGTACGCCGATGACCCGCTTCTCGTCGAGGATGGCCAGCGAATAGGCGCCCTGAACTGTCGGTAGGACCCGCTTCAACGCCTCGACCGTGCTGCCGGACGGGTCGTCGGCCAGGAGCGCCGTCAGCAGTTCCGTGTCCGTCGTGGCCGAAAG
Source organism: Candidatus Limnocylindrales bacterium (assembly GCA_050010635.1). Classification (GTDB taxonomy): domain Bacteria; phylum Chloroflexota; class Limnocylindria; order Limnocylindrales; family CSP1-4; genus Fen-1039. The sequence goes on along the minus strand of JBEKKR010000001.1, from coordinate 101,398 downwards.
GCGCGACTTGCCGCCCTCCAGCCGTGCCAGCAGCTCGCGGGTGTTGACAAGGTTGCCGTTGTGGCCGATCGCCAGCGCCCGGCCGCGCCCGAGCCGGAAGGTCGGCTGCGCGTTCTCCCAGACCGTCGAGCCGGTCGTCGAGTACCGGCAGTGGGCGATGGCCAGGTGGCCGCGCAGGCTCGGCAGCCGCCGCTCGTCGAGTACCTGGGCGATCAGCCCGAGGTCCTTGTAGAGCATGAGCTGCTCGCCATCGCTGACGGCGACGCCGGCCGACTCCTGGCCGCGATGCTGGAGCGAGAAGACGCCCAGGGCGGCGAGCCCCGCGGCATCCGCGCCGGGAGTCACCGCGCCGAAGATGCCGCACACGGCTAGTGGACCTCGCCGCTTGCCGGTGAGGCCTCGCCCGGCGAGGCCGCGGACCGGGCGGGACCGGCTGCCTCGGGCGCGTGCCCGGAGCCGACCTCGACGCCGAGGGCGCGGGCCAGGCCGTGATCCCAGGTGTGGCGCAGGTCGGCCAGGGAAACGTCCAGCGCGTCGGCGACGCGGGATCCCCGCTCTTCGGCCGCGCCGGTCGCGCCCTGTCCGGTCAGCTCGATGCGCAGCCGATCGCCGCCGACGGTGCCGAGGATCTCGGCCGGCAGCCCGAACTGGCGAGCCAGCAGCTCGATCGCGGGGGCGTGGCGGTAGCGGCAGGAGAGCACGAGGCGAGAAGGGCTCTCGCCGAACAGCTCGATCGCCGGCGAGCCCGAGACACCGAGACGGAGCGTCGCCCCGAGGCCGCCCCACATGCAGCACTCGGCGATGGCGACGGCCAGTCCGCCGCCGGAAACGTCCTGGGCGGAGGCCACGAGGCCCCGGCCGATCCCCTCGCGTACGAACGACTGCAGGGCTGCCTCGCGCTCCAGATCCAGGCTCGGGGGCCTGTCCTCGGACGAGGCTCCGGCCAGGGCCGCGTAAGCGGAACCGGCCATGCCCGGAACGCTGTGGCCGACGAGCATCACGACATCCCCGGCGGTCGTGAAGGGCGGCCGAACCAGCAGCGCCACATCCTCGAGCAGGCCCACGACGCCGATCTCCGGCGTAGGCGCAATAGCCCCGCCGGGGTACTCGTTGTAGAGCGAGACATTGCCGCCGGTTACTGGGACGTCGAGGGCGCGGCAGGCGTCTCCCATTCCCCGAACCGCTTCCTGCAGCTGCCAGAAGGCCTCCGGCCGCTCCGGGTTGCCGTAGTTGAGGCAGTTGGTTATGCCGAGCGGCCTGGCTCCGGTGATGCTGACGTTGCGCGTGGCCTCCGCCACGGAGAGTTGCGCGCCCAAGTGCGGGTCGATGGCGCTGACGGTCTGGTTGCCGTCCGTGGTGGCCACGAGCGCCTTGGAAGTGCCCTTGACCCGCAGCACCGCCGCCCCATGACCTGGCCATTCCACGGTGTTGCTCTGGACGGAGGAGTCGTACTGCTCGTAGACCCAGCGGCGGCTCGACAGGTTGGGGCTGCCGAGAAGCGCGTTCAGGACCGCGGCCGGGTCCATGCCGCGCTCGGGCAGGCCGTCCTGGGCGGTCAGCGGGATGCCGGGCGCTGGCGCCTGCCGGCGCCGCGTCGGGGGCGTGGCGAGCCGGTAGTGGACTATCGCCTCGCTGGTGAGCGCTTTCGCCGGGACGCGAGCGATCTCCTTCGCGCCCGGGTTCGGCTTCCCGTCCGGCCCGATTCCGCCTTCGATAATGGCGATGTCGCCGTCGGTAGTGACCCGCCCGACGAGAGCGATCGGGATGCCCCAGCGCTCGCAGACCTCGCGCACCGCCGGGTAGTTCTCCGGCAGGCAGGTAGCCAGCATCCGCTCCTGGGACTCCGAGATCATCACTTCCCATGGCGCCATGCCGGGCTCGCGCCGCGGGATCGCGTCGAGGTCTAGCAGGATGCCGGTGCCCGCCTTGTCGGCCGATTCGGAAGTTGCGCAGCTGATGCCGCCGGCGCCCAGGTCCTGGATGCCGACGACGAGCTTGCGGTCGATCAACTCCAGGCTGGCTTCGATCAGCAGCTTCTCCGCGAACGGGTCGCCCACCTGCACGGCCGGCCGCTTGCTCGGGTCCTGGTCCTGGAAGGTCGCCGAAGCCAGCACGCTCGCCCCGCCGATGCCGTCGCGGCCCGTCGTCGATCCGAACAGGACGACGTAGTTGCCCGGGCCGGGCGCTTCGGCCAGGATCAGCATCCGCTCCTCGAGCAGGCCGATGGCCATGACGTTGACGAGCGGATTGCCCTGGTACGTGGGGTCGAAGACCAGCTCGCCGCCGACCGTGGGCACGCCGACGCAGTTGCCGTAGCCGCCGACGCCGCGGACGATGCCGTCGACGAGGTGGCGGGTCCGCGGGTCGCCCGGGTCGCCGAAGCGGAGCGCGTCGAGGACGGCGATCGGGCGGGCGCCCATGGTGAAGATGTCGCGCAGGATGCCGCCGACGCCGGTGGCGGCGCCCTGGTACGGCTCGATCGCGGACGGGTGGTTGTGGCTCTCTATCTTGAAGGCCACGGCCAGGCCGTCGCCGATGCGAACGACGCCGGCGTTGTCGCCGACGCCGGCCATCATGCCCTTGCCGCGCGTCGGGAGGGTCTTGAGGAGCGGCTTGGAGCTCTTGTACGAGCAGTGCTCGCTCCACATCACGCTGAACATGGCCAGCTCGGTGTGGTTGGGGTCGCGCCCGAGCTTCTGGCGGATGACCTCCAGCTCGGCGTCGGTCAAGCCCAAGGCGCGGTGCAACGGCTCGGCGGCGGTCATCGGGCTGCCTCCACCGTCTTCTTCGCGGAGGGGACCGGCCGTCCGGCGGCCTCCCACGCGGCGGCGGTTTCAACCAGCGACCGAATAAGCTGCATCCCGCCGTCGCTGCCCATGATCCCCTCGGCCATCCGCTCGGGATGCGGCATCAGCCCGGCCACGTTGCCGGCCAAGTTGCAGACACCGGCGATCGCCCGGAGCGAGCCGTTCGGGTTGGCCGGATCGTCGGGATCCAGAGCGGGCGTGCCGTCCGCGTGGACGTACCGGAACAGGACCCGGCCGTCGCGCTCGAGCTCGTCAAGCGTCGCCTCGTCGGCGTAGTAGCAGCCCTCGCCGTGGGCGACCGGAACGCGGAGCGGCTCGCCGGTCGCGGCGTGGGTGAAGGGCGAGTCGAGGCGTTCGGGCTTGATGTAGACGAGACGGCCGGCGAATCTGAGAGAGCGGTTGCGGAGGAGTGCGCCGGGGACCAGCCCGGACTCGGCCAGGACCTGGAAGCCGTTGCAGATGCCCAGGACGTGGCCGCCGGCCGCGGCAAACTCCTTGACGCCGCGCATCACCGGGGAGAAGCGGGCGATGACGCCGGCTCGGATGTAGTCGCCGTAGGCGAAGCCGCCGGGCAGGATCACGGCCGAGACGCCGGCCAGATCGGGCGACTCGTGCCAGAGCGTGACCGCCTCGACCCCCGCCACCGTGAGCGCGTTGAGCGAGTCGACGTCCGAGTTGGACCCCGGGAACGTGACGACGCCGATCTTCACCGCGGCGCCGCTCCGGTGGAGACCACCGATGAAGTCGCTTCGAGCAGCTCGAAGGCGTAGACCTCGATGAGCGGGTTGCTGAGCAACTCTTTGGCGAGGCCGTCGACCACGGCGCGGGCTTCGGCCTCCGAGCCGGCGGTCACGGTCAGCTCGACCCGCCGCCCGACGCGAACCATCGAGACGTTGGTGACGTTGAGGTGCGGCAGACTCAGCTCCACCGCCCGACCCTGCGGGTCGAGGATGCCGGGCTTCGGCAGCACGTTGACGGCAAACCGGAACTCGCTCATCGGGCGATCGTGTCCTCCTGCAGGTAGCGCTCGAAGCTGGCTCCAGTGATCCGTTCGAACGCGGTGACGTACCGCCGGCGCGTGCCGGCGACGATGTCGGCCGGAAGCTCCGGCCCGGGGTAGGTCTTGCCCCAAGGCTGGGCTTCGAGCCAGTCTCGGACGAATTGCTTGTCGAAGCTTGCCTGGGCCCGCCCCGGCTCGTAGTCGGCCGCATCCCAGAACCGGCTCGAGTCCGGCGTCAGGACCTCGTCAATCAGGATCAATTCGCCGGTATCCAGCGCGGTCCCGAGCTCGAACTTGGTGTCCGCCAGCAGGATCCCGGCCTTCTCGGCGATCTCCGAGCCGCGCCGGTAGAGCCTCAGGGCGACGTCGCGGACCTGCTCGGCCACAGGCCCGCCCACCAGCCCGACCATGGCGTCGAAGCCGATGTTCTGGTCGTGCCCGACCTCCTCCTTGGTCGAAGGCGTGAAGATCGGCTGGGGCAGGCGCTCGGATTCCCGCAGGCCTGCCGGGAGGTCGATGCCGCAGATCTGGCCGGTTCGCTTGTAGTCCTTCCAGCCCGAGCCGGCGACGTAGCCGCGGACGATGACCTCGACCGGCAGCACCTTCGCCCGGCGGCAGAGCATCATCCGGCCCCGCAGCTCGCGTCGGCCGAGGCGCCGTTCTGGGGAGTCCGAGTCGAGGTCCGGCCGGGCGACTTTGGTGGCGCCTGCGGCGCCGCTTGTTCCTTCAAAGAAGTCCGCCGGCAGATCCGCCGGATCCGTCCCCAGCAGATGGTTCGCGACGATGTCGGCCGTGCGGTCGAACCAGAACCGCGACAGCCCGGTCAGGACGCGGCCCTTGTCCGGGATCGGCGTCGGCAGGACCACATCGAAGGCCGAGAGCCGGTCGCTGGCCACCAGCAGCAGGGTGTCGCCCACCTCGAACAGGTCGCGCACCTTGCCGGACCGGACGAAACCGCCGGCGCGGAGGGTGGAACCGGCGACCCGCGGGTCGCCCGGGTTCGAAGTCTCAGCGGGCGACATTCGTAGCCTCCTTTCCAGCCGGTACTAGCGCGTCGAGTCGGGCGATGGCGGTGGCCACGTTCCGGAGGAAGTGGCTTTCGTCGAAGCAGGCGGCGAGGGCCTCATCGGAGAGGCGGGCGGCGACGTCGGGATCGGCGGCGAGCAGCTCGCGCAGCTGGCGTCGTTCGTCGGCGGCGCGCAGCGAGTTGCGCTGAACCACAGCGTACGCCTCCTCGCGCGAAAGCCCCGCCTGCTCGACCAGGGCCAGCAGGACGCGGCCGCTGCAGTGGAGCCCCAGCCCGCGCTCGATGTTCTCGCGCATCCGCTCCGGCCTGACGACCAGGCGCTCGACCAGGCCGCGCGTCTTCACCAGCATGTAGTCCAGCAGGATCGTGGCGTCGGGTAGCAGCACCCGTTCGGCCGACGAATGGCTGATGTCGCGCTCGTGCCAGAGCGGCTGGTTCTCCATCGCCGCGGCCGCGTAGCCGCGCAGCAGCCGGGCCATCCCGGCGATTCGCTCCGAGAGGATCGGGTTGCGCTTGTGCGGCATGGCCGAGCTGCCCTTCTGGCCGGCCCGGAACGGTTCCATCAGCTCGCCGATCTCGGTGTGCTGGAGGTTGCGGACCTCGGTGGCGATCCGCTCGAGCGAGCCGCCCGTGATGGCGACGGCGGCGATCAGGGCGGCGTGGCGGTCGCGCTGGACGATCTGCGTCGAGATGGGGTCGCGGTGCAAGCCGAGGTCGGCCAGGACCTCTTCTTCCAGATCCGGGTCGAGGTGGCTGTACGTGCCGACCGGTCCGGAGATCTTGCCGGTCGAAGCGTCGTCGACGGCGGCGGCGAGGCGGACCCGGTCGCGCGCGATCTCGAATGCCCAGCCGGCGATCTTCATGCCCATGGTGGTGGGTTCGGCGTGGACCGAATGGGTGCGGCCCATCATCACGGTGTTCGCCTCGGCCCGGGCGCGGACGACCAGCGTCTCGACGAGCGCGTCGCAGTCCTCGAGCAGGCGCTTGCCGGCGGCCTGGAGCTGCAGCCCGAGCGCGGTATCGACGACGTCGCTGCTGGTCAGCCCGAGGTGCAGGTACCGGCCTTCCTCCCCCACGGTCTCGGCCACCTGGCTGACGAAGGCGATAACGTCGTGGTCGGTCGTCTTCTCAATCTCGGCGATGCGGTCGACGTCTACTTCGGCGCGGGCCTCGATGACGCGGACGGCCTCAGCCGGAACCATGCCACGCGAAACCTCCGCTCGGGCCACGGCGATCTCGACCCGAAGCATCCCCTCGAAATGGGCCTGCTCTGTCCAGATGGCGCCCATCTCCGGCAGCGTGTAGCGCGGGATCACGAGGCCCCACCTTTCGTCCAGGCCGTCTCCGAAATCGGTTCGGGGGAGCCGGCGGCCCCCCCGGCGCGGAGCGGCAGCTTCGCGGCGATGTCGTGGCGGCGCTGCATGCCGGACCACGTGACCCTGTCCGCAGCCGCCTCGGCGGCCGCTCTCGCCGCCGGGATCGTGGTCCCCAGCCCGACGACCGCCAGAACGCGGCCGCCATTCGTTCGATACGTGCCGTCGGCGTCCCGGGTCGTGCCGGCATGGAAGATCGTGGCCCCGCCCCGCGCCGCCTCCTCCAGGCCCGCGATCGGATCGCCCTTGCGCGGCGTCTCAGGGTAGTTGGCCGCGGCCAGGACCACGGCCACGGCCGCGTCGCCGGTCGTCGGCAGCATCCGCCCGTGCAGCCCGAGCGTGGCGGCCGCGGCGGCCAGATCGCCCTGCGCGGCGCCATACAACAGCGGCCCGAGCGGCACGGCCAGGCGCGGCAGGAGGGCCTGCGCCTCGGGGTCGCCGAACCGGGCGTTGCATTCGATCAGCACGGGACCCTCCGGCGTCAGCATCAGGCCGGCGTACAGGGCGCCGCGGAACAGCGCGCCCCTGCGGGCCAGCTCGGCCAGGATCGGCAGGTGGATGACGTCCACGAGCGTGGCGCAGAGGCTCTCCGGGAGATCCGGGACGGGGCTGTAAGCGCCCATGCCGCCGGTGTTCGGGCCGCGGTCGTCGTCGAGAAGCCGCTTGTGGTCGCGGGCCGGCGGCAGAGCCAGGGCCCCGTGGTCGTCGCAGAGTGCGATCAGGCTCGCCTCCGCGCCGTTCAGCCGCTCCTCAATCACGACCACGGGCTGCGCCGGCTCGCCCGCCGGCAGCGTCGCGAAGAGCGACAGGAGCGCGCCCTGGGCAGCAACCAGGTCGTCGCAGACGGTCACGCCCTTGCCCGCCATCAGGCCGTCCGCCTTGATGACGACGCCGCGCGAACCCGGCGCCTCGACCAGCCCCCTGGCGAAGTCGAGAGCCGGGTCCAGGGCCGTGAAGTCGCGACCGCGGGCCATTCGAACTCCGGCCGCGGCGGCGACCTCGCGGCAGAAGGCCTTGCTCCACTCGATCCGGGCCGCGGCGCGTGTCGGCCCGAAGGTGGGAACGCCGGCGTCTGTCAGAACGTCGACCACCCCGGCGGCCAGCGGCGCCTCCGGTCCGACCACGACCAGATCCACGCTTTCGCGCGTGGCGAGATCCAGGACCGCTGCCGGGTCCAGGGCAGAGACCCGCGGGAAGCAGCGGACCTTCGGCTCGTCGGCGATGGCGTCGCTGCCCGGCGCGACGAAGACGCACTCCACGGCAGCCTCGCGGCTCAGGCTCCAGACGAGAGCGTGCTCGCGGCCGCCGCCACCCAGCACGAGAATGCGCGCAGGGCCGCCCGGGCCGCCCGGCGCGGCGCTCTCCTTCGGCGGGGCCCCGGGGGTCATCGTGTTGCCGGGCCCTGCGACTGCGGGGCTGCGGCCACCGTCGCGACGGGCGGCTTCGGCCGCAGCGGGCGGGGCATCCGCTCGATCGTCTGGTACCGCTCCGGCCCGACGGAGACAAAACAGATCGGAGCGCCGGAGAGCCGCTCGACGGCGTCCACGTAGCGCCGGGCATTCTCGGGCAGCTCGGCCATGGAGCGGCAGTCGTGGATCGGCTCGGTCCAGCCGGGGAAGCGCTCGTAGATCGGCTTGGCTCGGGCCAGGATGTCGGCGTCCGACGGCCACCAGTCGACCCGCTTGCCGTCGATCTCGTACGCCATGCAGATCAGGACCTCGTCCAGGCCGGACAGGATGTCGATCTTGTTGAGCATGATCGAGCTGACGCTGTTGACCGCGACGGCATAGCGCAGCGGCACCGCGTCGAACCAGCCCACCCGGCGCCTACGCCCGGTGGTCGTCCCGAACTCGCGGCCGCGGGTGGTGATCCCCTCGCCGATCTCGTCTTCCAACTCGGTCGGGAACGGTCCGGCGCCGACGCGCGTGGCGTAGGCCTTCATGACGCCCAGTACTTCGTCGACCTGGAGCGGCCCGATGCCGCCGCCGGTGCAGGCGCCGCCGGCGATCGGGTTCGAGGAGGTCACGAACGGGTAGCTGCCGTGATCCAGGTCGAGCAGCGTCCCCTGGGCGCCCTCGAACAGCAGGTGATCGCCGCGGGCGAGCATCTCCTGGACCAGCTGCGTCGTGTCGGCCATGTGCGGCTTCAGACGCCGGCCCCATTCGGTGGCGAGCGTCACCAGCTCGTCCAGGTCGAAGCCGTCGACACGGTGCTGGCGCTGGAGCGTTGCGTTCTTCTCGGGCAGGATCCGGGCGAGCTTGCCGCGCAGGGCGGGGCCGTCGAGCAGGTCCTCCATCCGGATGCCGATGCGCCAGGCCCGGTCGGCGTAAGCCGGCCCGATGCCGCGCCGCGTCGTCCCGACGGCGGCCTTCGCCAGGCGCGCCTCCATCGCCCCGTCCAGGGCGATGTGGTACGGCATGATCACGTGGGAGTGCTTGCTGACTCGAACGCGATCGACTTCGATGCCGCGGCTGGCGAGCATCTCCAGCTCGGCGATCAGGGTGGCCGGGTTGACGACGACGCCGTTGCCGATGATCGGGGCGATGTGGGGATACAGCACGCCGGACGGAACGAGGTGGAGCTTGAAGACCTCCTCGCCGAGCATGATCGTGTGGCCGGCGTTGTCGCCGCCCTGGTAGCGGACGACCGCCGTCACGTGCTCGGCCAAGACGTCGGTCGTCTTGCCCTTTCCTTCGTCACCCCACTGCAGGCCGACGATCACGGTTGCGGGCATCTAGTCCTCCCCCTGGCGGTGGTCCCGGCCGTCGTCCCTGCAGGAGCCCGGAGAAACGAAAAGGCCCTCGGCCGACGGGCCGGGGACCTGGGTAGACTGCCCCTCCGTTGGAGCCGCGGCTCCTCTGGGAGCGAAGGTGGTGGTTCGTCTCACGGGGCGAACAGCACGCCTTCCTGGGGCACCGTGGCCTCCTTGGCGATGTTGTCTCTGGAACCCGATGGCGCTCGACCGCGGGCAGTCGGAAGTATAGCAGGGGCAGGGGCCCGGGCGAGGGGTCGGCGGACGCCCCTGCTCGAAACTCAGTACGAGCCGTCCGGAGTCGCTGCCGAGACCTTGCCGGCGAGGGCCCCCTGCACGGCCTCCGGGCCGCGAGCTCGCCACTCCGCCCCGATCGCCGCGGTGGCCGTCGCTCCGCACCGGCATGCGCCGGCGGCGATCATCGCAAGCATCGAGTCCAGCGTACGGATTCCGCCGGCGGCCTTGACACCGACCGTGTCGCCGACAACACGCCGCATCAGGGCGATCTCGCCCGCCTCGGCGCCGCGCGGGGAGTAGCCGGTCCCGTTCTTGACGAAAGCCGCACGCGCTTCGACGGCAACGCGGCAGCCGGCCTCGACCTGCTCGGGGGTCAGGTAGGCGGTCTCGAGGATCACCTTCACCGGGATCGGGGCGACGGCATAGATGAGGGCCGAAAGCTCGTCTCGGACGTAGCCCAGGTCTCCGGAGCGCAGAGCACCGATGTTGATGACCACGTCCAGCTCGACCGCGCCCTGGTCCACCGCAACGAGCGCCTCGCGCTCCTTGATGTTCGACATGTGGGCGCCATGCGGGAAGCCGATGACGGTCGTCGGCCCAACGTCGGTCCGCCGCAGCTTGCTGACGACGAGAGGAAGGTCGGCGGGCCGGCAGCAGATTGTCGCCGTCTGCCACTCGATGGCGACGTCGCATCCGGCCTCGACATCGGCGCGCGTCAGTTCGGGCCTCAGCAGCGAATGATCGATCAGGCCCATCAGGGCCTTCTCGTCGAGGGAGGTCAGGTCCAGCGGCGCGCGATTGGCGAGCCGCGTCTTGATCGACTGTCTCACTAGTGGCGCTCCTATGTCCCAGATGACACGACTGCCAGGGCGTGGCTGCCGCCGGCGTCGATCGCGATCACGTTCGATAGCCCGGACGGCAGGGTCGTCTGGCCCGACTCGTTTCCACCCCAGGCGACGACCGTCCCGTCCGACTTGAGGGCCAGGCTGAAATTGCCCCCGGCCGCGATCGCCACCGCGTGCAGACCCGAGGGAATCGTCGTCTCACCGGCCTGGTTGCCGCCCCAGGCCGCAATGGTACCGTCCGACTTCAGGGCCAGGATGTGGGAGAAGCCGGCCGACACGGAGCTGACGCCGGTGAGACCCGATGGAACCGTGGTGACGTGGGTTGCGACGTCGGTTGGGTACTTGTCGCCCCAGGCGACGACGGTTCCGTCGCTGAGCGACGCGACCCCGAAGTCATAGCCGGCTGAGACGTGAGTCACGTTCTTGAGGGCCGCCGGAAGATCCGTCTGACCGTTCGAGTCGTCCCCCCATGCAACGACCGTGCCGTCGGATCTAAGGGCAAACGCGAACGAGCCGGCCGCTGCGATCTCGACGACGTTCTTGGCGGTCGCCGGCGGAGTTGCCTGGCTGCTGGTGTTGTCGCCCCAGCCGATCACGGTGCCGTCGGACTTGAGAGCGATGGCGAAGTTGCTTCCGGCCGCGATCGCTTTGATGCCCGTGGCCGCCGCGGGAGCCTGCGCCTCGGCGGGATCGCTCGCGCCGCCCCAGGCCACGACCGATCCGTCCGACTTGAGGGCCATGCTGAAGTCGTCGCCCGCGGCGACGGCGACGACGCCGGTGAGTCCGGACGGAACCTTCGTCTGACCGGAGCTGTCGTCGCCCCAGGCCACGACGGTACCGCTCCGGCCGGGCCTGGTCGTCCCGATAGCTCCCGCCGATGCCGCCGTCGCCGCTGCCGAAGCCCCAAAGGTGCACGCGCAGGAAGGCACGGAGCTGGCTGCCGAGGACGAGGCCGCGACCTCCGGAGTTGAGGCAGGCAGGACCGGAGTGACGGTTGCAGCGCCACAGGCCGCCACGACTGCCAGCGCAGATGAGATCAGCAGGACCCTGCCTATTCGAGACAGGGTTTCGCTCCTCGCCGCCATTTCGACCTCCTCATGGGACGCGAGTCGGCGTCGGGTACGGCGCCGCCTTCAGCAGCATAGCGCGGTGGTGGCCGGTGGGCCGTCAGGCGGTCCCGTCACCCGCCGGCCGCGGTAGATGCCGGTCGCCCGCCCCGCTCACCGGATTGGCTTCGATCCTTTCACGGTCCGCGCCAGAATCCACAATGGCGGCCCGACAAGGGCGGCGCACCACACCAGCAGCCACCAGTGCGGGAACATCGGGAACAGGACAACCGGCAACGTGATCAAGAGCATCAGGACATAAGCCACCCACGGGCCGTATCGCCTCATGGACGGCCGCCTGATCGCACGCCAGAGGAAGGTCGATGAGCCGCCCCGCACGAGGTCCACCACGGCCAGGCCGGCGCCCGCTACAGCTGCCCCGGTGAAGAGCCAGAGTCCCGGCCCTGGGTTCGGCGGCACGAGGTAGCTGAAAAGATCGCCGGTTAGAACCTCCTGGAATCGCAGGATCGCCCCGTAGAACGCCGCCGCGAAGGCGACCAGGATCGCGATCTTCGCGCCTCGCGCCGGAAACACCAGGCCGGCGAGGCTGACCACGACCGCCACGAGTGTCGCGAACGGAACAAGCAGGTCTGGCGTCGTCAGCGCGCCGGCCGAGCCGCCCCACGGGATCCCCACCGAGTAGTTGGGGTCTGAGAACGCATACCACGGCACGAAGAAAGACCCGATGAGAACTGCCGCGGCTCCGATCTCGAGGAGTGCGAGGATGCTTCGGTCGCCTCGATCGAACTTCGAGCCTGCCTTCAGGCTGTCGCCGGCTTTGCTCTCCATCGTCGACCCCGCCCTCTGAGTGTTAGCCCGGCCGCGACGCGAGCGTGTCCCGATTTTCGAGCGCGGCCGGGTCTCACTGAGTATGCGCAATCGCATAAGCCGCGGATGAGCCGCGGTTGATCGCGCGTGAGTACGGTTCGGGCACCCGCCGCAACTGAGAGGCGCCGCCACACAGAGCGGCGCCAATAGAGGAGACAGGGACCATGAACAAGGTCCTTCTGACCGGCCGGCTGACCCGCGATCCGGAGTTGCGATCGCTGGCCAGCGGATCGAGCGTCGCCACCTTCGCGGTGGCCACCAACGAGTTCCGCGGCAACGGCAAGGAGCGCGCGGAATACCACAACGTGGTCGTCTGGGTCTAATGTTCAGTTAGTCGTACTGCCCGCATCGGTGCGGTCATGGAGGCACCGTGATCACCGTGGCAGCGCTCACGGCTGACGCACGAACATCCAGTAGACCGCGAGGAACGCCAGGACGATGCCGACGTTCACGGCCAACCGCCTCCAGAGGTGGCGTCTGAGGAACCGCCAGTCCACGAGGACCACGACCGCGACCATCACGACCAGGTAGAGCAGGATGGCTCCGTGCGATCCCATGTTCTTCTCGTTCCTTTCAGGGACGGCTCCGCACGACCGTCACCAGCGCATGTCACGGTTCAGCTTAGCCTCGATTACAGCCGAGTTGGGCAGGTACCACAACGTCGCCCATGGGTTTGATATCCACCTAGTCGTACTCGGTATTCCGATACCAGACTAGAATCTGTGGGTGACAATTGACTTGTTCGCGGGCATCCCGGTGGCGGACTTTGCAGCAGCTCTGGAGTGGTATCAACGGCTCTTCGGCTCGGAGCCGTCGTTCCTCCCGAATGACATCGAGGCCGTGTGGGAAATCGCGGCCGAGCGCCAGGCCCTGCCGGCCGTCGGTGCGGATCGTGGAGTCCAGCATCTTGGACGGGGACACGATCTGCTTCCAGGTGCGCCCGTCGCTCGTGACCCAGACCTTCTCGGAGCTGACCTGCGTGACCGCATTCCACTCCGACGCGATGGCCATGAGCGCGTGATCGCTGATCTTGGTCACCGCGATCCAGGAGTTCGTCGCGGGCGCGGCTCCGGTCAACGCGGCCCGTGTCCAGCCCTTGCCGTCGGTCGACCACCACAGTGACGGCGTCAGGAGCTGGTAACCGCCGCAGCCCTCGTCGCCTCGGACCGCCCCGGAAACCACGAAACCGCCGCCGAAGGCCGTCCCGCCCTGCACGAGGACGTCTCCGAACGTCGACTTCGGCAAGGCGCCTGGATGCCAGGACCGGCCGTCCGCCGAGAGCCAGACCGCCTGGGTCGTTCCGTCCTTCAGCAGGCCCGTGGCGATGAAGCCGGACGAACCACCGTCAACCGTGTAGACGCTGGCCGAGACGAAGTCCGCCGGCGGCGTCACGAGGGTCCACGTCAGCCCATCTGCGGAGGTCCACATCGCGCTTACCGTCGATGGGCCTCCGCATGCGAGAGGCAGCATGCGGCCCACCGCCAGCAGCCCGGAGGGACCTTCCTCGAGCCCGGTAATCTCAACGGCGAAATCCAGGGCCGGTTTCGCAATCGGGCGGTCCGCCGTCCAGTGAACGGCATCCGGCGACGACGTCGAGACCAAGGTGTATTTCTGAACCGCTGAGGAATCGTCCGTCACGATCATCTGGAAGCCCACGTAGCCGCGGCTCCAGCCGAAGACGCTGACGTCCGTCATCGAGTTGTCGGAAGTCGTGGGGGGCGGTGCCAGCTGGGCTACGCGCCCTAGATTGCTCCACTTGATGCCCGTCCACCGGCCGGTCGCCAGCGGGCTGGTGCTCGGCCCGAGGGTGGCCGTCGCGACCGGTGTCTCGCTCGGAGTCATCGCCGGGCTGACCTCAACGGAGGCGCTCGCTTCGGGGGTGGAACTGGCCGCCGTGGACGGGCTGGGCGCGATCGAGGCGCCGGAATTACCGGGGATCGGTGAGGCGCCGGCCGTGGTGCAACCGACCACCAACGTGGCAATGACGATGGTCAGAGCGACGTCCTTGAGCCACTTAGCCTGCCATCCGCTCCGGTTGATCGCGACCGTCTTCATTGGACGCCTCCCCTGCCCACTTTCGCCCTCGCGGTCTGTCGAACCGACGTGCTGTGACGTCCGAGGCTTGCCCTTCGTGATCTCCGCGTGGTGCCTCGCAGCGACACTCATCGGCCGGTCCTCGGCCATGTTGAACCCTTCAGTCGGGCCGGTATAGCTCCTGACGCGCGAGGCCGGTGGCCGCCGCCACCTTCCGGGCGGCTTCGGAGCGTCTGGCGCCGCCGGCGACGAGGCGATCGACCTCCGCCCTTGCCTCCGCCATCGAGGCGGATCCTTCCCCGGCGGGCCGCTTCCTGGTCTCGCCCGTGCCCGTCGCGGCCTCGACGACGAGGACGAACTCACCCCGCAGCGTGATCGCCCCCGCCGCGGCCTGCGATGCCAGTTCGGACAGCGACCCGCGGACCACCTCCTCGAAGAGCTTGGTCAGCTCGCGGCAGACGGCCGCGCGGCGTTCCCCTCCTGCCGCCGTCGCGAGATCGGCCAGGGTCGCCGGAACGCGGGATGGAGCCTCGTAGATGACGCAGGCGCGATCGTCGGCCGCGATACGCGAGAGGCGAGCCCGCCGGTCCCCGCCGCGCCGAGGCAGGAACCCCTCGAAGCTCCATCGCGCCACCGACAGGCCGCTGGCGACGAGCGCGGCCAGGACCGCCGACGCGCCGGGGATCGGCACGACGATGCCGCCTTGCGCCGCCCAGGCCGAGGCCAGCTCCGCGCCCGGGTCGCTGACGAGCGGCGTGCCGGCATCGGTCACGAGGGCAAGGTCGCGGCCGGACCGGAGGTGGTCGAGAAGCTCCGCCTCGCGGCCCCGGCTGCTCTGCGCGTGGTAGCTCACCAGGGAGGTGGCGATCTCGTACCTGGCGAACAGCCGCCGCGTAAGCCGCGTGTCCTCGGCGGCGACGAGCGGCACCGTCTTGAGGACTTCCACCGCCCGGAACGTGACGTCGCCGAGGTTGCCGATCGGCGTGGCCACGACGAAGAGCCGGCCCCGTTGGCCCTCGCGGCCCCCGTCGCCCGTTCCCCCACCCTCTCCGTCGAGACGAGCGCCCGCCGCGCCGCCCGGTGCGGGCCGTTCGCGCCGTCCGGCGGAGGCCGCGCGGCTCATCGGCGCGCCGAACCGGGCCGCCGTCGCGGGTAGAGGTAGTCGACGCCCGTGGTCCGCGGCCCCAGCTTCGCCACTGGCGGAACCTGGCGCTTGAACTCCGAGACCGCAACCAGCCGCTTGACGCGGGCGATGGCCGGCTCGCGGAAACCCATGGCCAGCAGCTCCTCGTCGCTGCGGCGCTTGTCGATCATCCAGAAGAGGAGCCGATCCAGCTCGGGGTACGTGAAGCCGGCTTCCACTTCATCGGTCTGGCCGGGCCACAGATCGGCGGAGGGCGCCTTGCGGATGATCGCCTCGGGCACTCCGATGGCCGCCGCCACCTGCCGGACCTGGCTCTTGTACAGGTCGCCGATCGGGTTGAAGGCACAGGCCGAGTCGCCGAAGAGCGTCGAGTAGCCGATCAGGGCCTCGGTCTTGTTGCCGGTCCCGACGACGAGACCGCTCCACGGCACCGAGCGGTCGTACAGGACGCACATCCTGGCCCTGGCCATGAAGTTGCCTCGCCGCAGATGGCTCGCCTCACGCGCCGACGGCCCACCATCGCCGGGCTCGTCGCCGCCGCCGAAGTAACCGTCGACGATCCGGCTGATCTCCACGATCTCGCTGGCGCAGCCGAGCTGCGAGACGACCAGTCGGGCATGCTCGACGGACTCCGGCGATGAGGTCCGATACGGCATCAGGACGCACAGGAGATTCTCGGGCCCGATCGCCTCGGCGACCAGGAAAGCGACGAGAGCCGAGTCGATGCCGCCCGACAGTCCGAGGAGCGCGCGGCCGAATCCGGCCTGCTTGAGCTGGTTGCGGATGAAGCCGACCGTAACGCGTCTCGCGACGTCAGTATCGATGGCCAGCTCGGGCGGCAGCTCGAACAGCTCGCCCTTCTCGGGGGCCGAGCCGCTCGCGCCCGAACCGGCGTCGTGCGTCATTCAGAAGACTCCGGATCCGGCGGCGGCGTCGCCTGCGGCGGCGCCGCCGGGGGAAGCGTCGCCCGCAACATCTGGCCGGTCGGACCTCTCGTCGAGCGGATCGCTGGCCTGGTCGAGCGTCATCTCCGTCCGCTCGGCCAGGATGCGGCGCAGTTCGCGGAGATGCAGCTCGGGTCGTTCGTCGCGCAGCAGGGGCAGGCCGATCCGCTCTCGCCTCACGTCTCCCAGCTCGACGTCCACGAAGTGGAGGCCCTCGTCGAAGAGAGGCGCCGTGAACAGGGCCTCGCCGCTCGGGGCGATCACCTCCGACCCTCCCCAGAAACTGACCGTCTCGTCGGTCCCGACCCGATTGCAGAAGATCACGAAGCTCGTCGTGAGCTGGGCGTAAGTCCGCATCAGAGTTCGCCAGGATGTCGCCGTCCCGAGTCCCACCTCGTGGACCGCCGCAAGATCGCGGCCCGGCGACGACGAGACGTTGACCAGGATCTGAGCGCCGTCGAGGGCAAGCGTCTCGGGGACGGCAAGGTGCCAGAAGTCCTCGCAGACGGCGATGCCCAGACGCACGCCCAATCGAGATTTCACAGTTCGCAGCGCGTCTCCTGCCGCGAAGAACCGCCGCTCGTCGAAGAGGCCGTATGTCGGCAGGAAGAGCTTGCGATGCACGAACCTGACCTCGCCGCCCTCCAGCAGCGCGGCGCTGATGAACAGCCGGTGATCGTCCGCCTCCTCGACGAACGAGACGATCGCCGAGATGCCGTCGGCGGCCTCGGCCAGGCCGAGCAGCCGCCGGTCATCGGCCCGCATCGCCACCTCGGCCGCCAGATCCTGGAGCTGGTAGCCGGTCAGCCCGAGCTCCGGGAAGACGACCAACCCTGCCCCACCCGACCTGGCTTCCCCAAGCGTCCGATGGTGACGGGCGATGTTGTCGTCCAGTGCGCCCAGGGACGGCGCGAGCTGGGCCAGCGCGATGCGGAGTGGCTTCATGCCAAGAGTCTAGCCTCGGGCCGGTCCGAGCGAAGCCGTCGCCGGGCCGGGGCCGGCCGGACGCCGCCGGGTCCGCCCCCGGTTCCGGGCCGCGCTACTTGTCGAGCCAGACCGAGCTGAGGATCTCGACCTGGTTGCCGGCGCCGACGAACCCCTTGACGTATTTGTGCGCGGCGGCCGGCAGCTTCGCGCTGAGGAGCGGCACGGTCGGCATGTCCAACGCGATGAGGTCCTGCGCCTTCTGCCAGTCGGCCTTCGCCTTGGCCGCATCCGTGTCCTGCAGGGCCGCCGTCATGAGGTTGTTCAGGTCGTCGTTCTTGTAGCCGAACATCGGCGAAGGGGCGTTGTTCGAGTAGCCGAAGAACGTGTAGAGGAAATCGTCCGGGCTGCCCCATCGGCACGACCGGCTTTGCAGCCACATCTGCATCTTGCCCACGGCCTGGTCGGCAAGGTAGTTGGGCCCATAGGCCTCGGAGTGCAGCGTGACGGTGAAGCCCGCCGTCCCGAGATCCGTGGCGATCGACTGGGCAAGGGCCTTCGCATCGGGGAAGACGTCGCTCGGAGCGGAGGTCGGGTACCACAGGTCCACGGCCACGCCGCTCGTGGGCAGGCCGGCACCGGCCAGGTAGCCCCTGGCCGCGGTCACGTTGAACGTCGGCAGGTACTCGCGCTTGTAGTACTGCGCGCCGTTGGGAAGCCAGCTGTCGGCGATGAGAGCCGCGCCGGCGTAGAAGCCGTTGACATAGGCGGGCTTGTTGACGGCGGTCGCGATGGCCATTCGCGCTCCCTTGTTGGCCAGCACGTTGGCCCCTCCGGCGATGGTGTCGGAGTTCGCCATACCGAGCTGCGTGAGATTGCAGCCCGATCCGCGATCCAGAACCACCAGGCTGGAATCCTTCGAGACCGAAGCGATATCGCCGGGAGCGACCGACTCCAAGAGATCCACGCCGCCCGACTGCACAGCCAGGAGCCCGGCGGCGGCAGTCGAGTAGGGCTTGAAGACGATCTGGTCGAGATAGGCCTCGGCGGAATGGTTCCAGTAGTTGGGGTTCTTCACGAGCTTGACGTGGTCGCCCTGCTTCCATTCACTGAACATGAACGGGCCCGTGCCGACCATGGCCTTGCCCGCGCCGTTCAGACCGAGCGCGTACGCATTGTTCGCCAGGGTGGGGTTGTTGCCGTCGTTGCCGGTGATCGCCGCCGGGCTCTGGATGCCGAAGACCGCGAGGGTCTGGCTGGCAAGGAAGTTGCCCTGGGCCTCGCGCAGGTGTATGACGACCGTGGTGGCATCCGGTGCATCCACTCCCACCAGGTTGGAGGACTGACCGAAGCCACCGAAGACGGCACCGAAGTAGGCCGCCGCGGTCTGGAGATCGCCCTTGGGAAAGGCGTTCCAGCGGTCGTAGTTGAATTTCACGGCCGCGGCGTTGAAATCGGTCCCGTCGTGGAACTTGATGCCGGACCGCAGTTTGAACGTGTACGTCCGGCCATCGGGGCTGACCGTCGGAAGGTCGGCGGCCAGGACCGGCACGATCGTGCTGATGGAGCCCGGCTCCAGACCGACGAGGCCCTCCACCACCTGGGTCGCCACGTAGATGGACGCGCTGTCGCTGACGAGGGCCGAATCCGCGTACTTGATGTCCGCGTCGAGCGCGACGGTCAGCGTCCCACCGTTCTTGGGGCCGATGTATTGGGGGGTTGCGCTCGAGCCGCCGCCGCAGGCCACGGCTGCCAGGGCCAACACGGCCAACATCGACGCCCAACGCTTCACGTTCTCATCCTTCCTGATCTCTGGTACGCGCCATGCCGGCACCGGCGTGCCGAGAACCGGCGACGAAGCCCCCTGGATCGTCCTCGTCACCACAAGTCTAGCCTTGCCGGCGATACCGCGGCCGGGTGCCCTCCGGACTCGTCGGCGCGACCGGTGCCGCCGCCTCACCTGCCTGGCCCTGGCCGGCCGGCGTCAGCGAAGCTCCGCCGGCAGCCCGGCCGGTGACCTGAACCTGCTCCGCCGTCCCGTCTACCTCCTCGGCGAAGTGGCAGGCAACCGGGTGTCGCGCCGCCATCTCCCGCAGCACCGGCACCTCGGCCACGCATCGTTCGGGGCTGCCGAGACGCTCGCGCAGCCAGCAGCGGGTGTGGAAGGCGCATCCCGGCGGCGGGTCCGACGGGCTCGGAACGTCGCCCGTCAGGATGATCCGGCGGCGCCGGCTTTCGACGGCCGGGTCCGGTATCGGCACCGCGGAGAGCAGCGCCACGGAATACGGGTGCAGGGGCCGCTCGTACAGGTCCCTCGATCCGGCGATCTCCACGATCTTGCCGAGGTACATGACCGCGATCCGATCGCTGATGTGCCTCACGACCGAGAGGTCGTGGGCGATGAAGAGATAAGTCAGGCCGAACTCACTCTGGAGCTTCTCGAGCAGGTTGATGATCTGGGCCTGGATGGAGACGTCGAGGGCGCTGATCGGCTCGTCGGCCACGATCAGGTCCGGGTGGAGGGCCAGGGCTCGGGCCACGCCGATGCGCTGGCGCTGGCCGCCGCTGAACTCGTGCGGGTAGCGATCGCCGTAATCGGGGTCGAGGCCGACCGTCCCCAACAGGTCGCGCACTCTCTGGCGGCGGTCCCGGGGGGAGCCGACCCCGTGGATCTCCAGGGGCTCGGAGACGATCCCGGCCGCAGTCATGCGCGGGTTCAGGCTGGCATACGGATCCTGGAAGATCATCTGCATCCGCCGCCGGACCGCGCGAAGGCTCGCGCCCTGCATGTTCGTGATGTCCTGGCCGTCGAAGACGATCCGGCCGGCGGTCGGCCGGTAGAGGCGCAGGATCGTACGGCCGACGGTGCTCTTGCCGCATCCGGATTCCCCGACGAGACCGACCGTCTCACCCTTCTCGATCGAGAGGTCGATGCCGTCCACCGCACGCACGTCGCCGACGTGGCGGCTGATCAGGATTCCGCTCGTGATCTCGAAGTACATCCGCAGGCTCTCGATGCGGAGGAGGGGCTCCGCCGGGGCCGTCGCCGGCGACGTCGGCAGGGTCATCGGGCCACCTCGAGCGGCTCGGGCGCGGGGACGAAGCCGGGTCGCAGAGGTCGACCGGCCGTCGCCTCCGCGGCGGTCGGTCGATTCCAGCACGCGGATCTGTGCGTCGCCCCGGGCCCCGTGATCTGGATCTCGGCCCCCGCCACGACCGGCTCGAGAGCCGGCATCTCCGTCCAGCAGCGGTCAAGACGCCAGGCGCAGCGCGGCGCGAAGGGGCAGCCCATCGGCGCGAAACGCAGATCGGGTGGAGTCCCTTCGATCGGGATGAGCGGCTCGCCCGGCTGGCCGTCGAGGCGCGGCATCGAGTGCATCAGCCCAACCGTGTAGGGATGGCCCGGCCCCGCGAAGAGACCCACGGTAGTGGCGCTCTCCACGACGTAGCCGGCGTACATGACGTTGATGCGGCGCGTCATCCCGGCCACGACCCCCAGGTCGTGAGTGATCAGGATGACGGCCGTGCCGTGGTCGGCGGCGAGACGGCTCAGCAGCTCGAGCACCTGGGCCTGGATGGTGACGTCCAGGGCGGTGGTCGGCTCATCCGCGATCAGCAGCTTCGGCTCCAGGGACAGGGCCATCGCGATCATCACGCGCTGCCGCATTCCGCCGCTGAACTGGTGGGGGTAGTTGCGGAGGCGCCGCTCCGGCTGGGGGATGCCGACCATCGCGAGCAGCTCGATCGCGCGTGCCCGAGCCTCGGCGTTGGTGACCTTCTTGTGGGCCTTGATCGTCTCGACCATCTGCTCCTCGATGGTCAGGACCGGGTTCAAGCTGGTCATCGGGTCCTGGAAGATCATCGCGATCTCCTTGCCCCGAATGTCCCGCATCTCGGATTCGTCCAGCCCGATCAGGTCCTCGCCCTCGAAGTAGACGTGCCCGCCCACGATCCTTCCGGCCGGGGCCGGCAGGAGCCGCATCACGGCCAGATTCGTGACGCTCTTGCCACAGCCCGACTCGCCCACGAGGCCGAGCGTCTCACCTTGCTCCAGGTCGAAGGAGACACCGTTCACGGCATAGACGGTGCCGTCGCGTGTGTGGAAGCGGACGACGAGATCGCGTACCGACAGGAGGGCCACGGCTACCTCTTCAGGCGCGGGTCGAGGGCCTCGCGCAGCCCATCGCCGAGGAGGTTGAAGCCGACGGCACTGATTACGATCGCCGCACCCGGGAAGAAGATGAGGTAAGGCGCCGACTGCAGGAACCGGGCCGAGTCGGTCAACATCTCGCCCCACTCCGCGATTCGCGGGTCGCCCGGACCGAGACCGAGGAAGCCGAGGCCGGCGACGTCGATGATGGCCGTCGCCGCTGCGAGTGTGGCCTGCACGATCAGCGGCGTCAGAGCGTTCGGCATCATGTGCCGTAGCAGGATGCGCACCGGCGACGCGCCCATGGATCGGGCCGCGATGACGTAGTCCGACTCGCGCAGCGCCAGCAGGCTGCCCCGCAGCAACCGCGCGAACATGGGCGAGTACGAGATGCCGACCGCCAGCATGATCTGGATCTCGCCGTGACCCAGCCAGGCCACGATCCCTATCGCCAGCAGGATTCCGGGCACGGCCAGCAGGACGTCGATGACACGCATCAGGATGCCGTCCACGAGTCCGCCGGCGCCGCCGGCGATGGCACCGACGATTGTTCCGCCGATCAGCCCGAATATGACTGCGATCACGCCGACGGTAAGGCTGATCTGGGCGCCGTAGAGAACGCGGCTGAACTCGTCGCAGCCCTGCAGGTCGGTGCCCATGAGGTGAGCCGCGCTGGGCCCGTTCATGCCGTCGGCCAGAGTGCACGCCGTCGGGCTGTACCGGGCTATGTAGGGCGCCAGGATCGCGCCGACGACGAAGATGGCGATGAACACCAGGCCCAACATCGCCGGGCCGTTGCGCAGGAGTCGCCGGAGGGCGTCGTGCCACAGGCCGCGGCTGGCCCGGGCGGTAGTCGGGACGACCAGGGCGGTCGAGGTCGCCATATCAGCTGTACCTGATCCGCGGGTTGAGGAAGGCATAGCCCACGTCCACGATCAGGTTCACGGTCATGAAGATCACAGCGAAGACCAGGATCAGCGACTGGACGACGATTAGGTCGTGATTCTGGATCGAGGTGACCACCCAGGAGCCGACTCCGTTCCAGACGAAAACCGTCTCCGTCAGCACGGCGCCGGCCAGGAGCGCGCCTGTCTCGAGGCCGATCACCGTGGTCACCGGGAGCCAGGCGTTTCGCATGATGTGGCGATCGTTAACGCGCCGGTCGGTCAGGCCCTTGGCCCGGGCCGTGCGGACGTAGTCCTCGTTGCTCACGTCGATGACGGAGGCGCGAGTGATGCGGGTGAAGACCGCCAGCGGGATCGACCCGAGCGCGATCGAGGGCAGGATCAGGTGGGCAACCGCGTCGATGACGTACCAGTGACCGGCCAGGATCGCGTCGATGATCGCGAAGTGCGTGACCGGGTTCACGTCGAGGCGCGGGTCGAGCTGGCCGAAAGTGGGGAGCCAGTGGAGCTGGACTCCGAACACGAAGGCGAGCGAATAGCCGAGGACGAAGACCGGGATCGAGATGCCGAACAGCGAGATCACGGTCACGATCCCGTCGATCCAGCTGTTGGGATGGCGCGCAGCGAGCCGGCCGAGCGGGATGCCGAGGCCGACGGCGAAGACCATCGCCCCCATCGTCAGCTCGACGGTGCCCGGGAAGCGGATCAGGAACGTGTCCGCCACCTGGCGGCCGTCGATGAAGCTCGTTCCGAAGTCGCCCTGGAGCAGCCGGCCCAGGTAGTTGAGGTATTGAACGTACAGCGGCTTGTCGAAGCCCTCGGTCGCGCTGATCTGGGCGACGAGCTCGGGGGTCGCGTGCTGGCCAAGGATCGCCTCGGCGGGTCCGCCCCCGGGCAGCAGACGCAGGAACAGGAACAGGGCCACCGACAGGCCGAAGAGAACCGGGATTGCCACGAGCACGCGCCGGACGATGAACCTCAACACGCTGCGTGAAGATCCTTCCGTTGATAGCAGCCCCCCGGGGTCTTGGCCGACCCCGGGGGGCCCTGATTACGGAATGTTACAGGCGCCCGGAGGGCGCTTGCGCTACTTGAGCCACACGGTGTTGAAGTACTCGATTCCGTTGCTGGCGCCCACGAAGCCGTGCACCTTGGATGTGAACGCGCCCGGGGGCTGAGAGTTGACGATAGGAACGACCGGGAGGTCCTGGGCGAGGGCGTCCTGGACCCCGCCCCAGTCGGCGTTGGCCGCGTCGACCGTCGGCTCAGCGAGAGCCTTCAGCATCAGCGCGTTGGCCGCGTCGTTCTTCCAGCCGAACTGCAGGTTGGGCTTGCCACCCTGGTAGCCGAACCACGCGGTGTAGAGGAAGTTGTCAGCGCCGGCCCAGTCGCACGTCCAGCCGAATAGATAGAGGGCGTACTTGCCGTTCGTGGCGCTGTTGACGTAGCCGCCGTGCCAGTCCGCGGTCTTGAGACTGACCGTGAAGCCGATGGCGGTGAGGTCGTTGGCGATCGCCGTGGCGATGCCCTTGGGATCGGGCATGTACGGGCGAACCACGTTCGACGGGTAGTAGAGGTCGATCTTCATCTGGGCGGCAGTCAGACCCGCAGCCGCCAGATCCGCCTTCGCCTGCGTGGCGCTATACGCCGGCAGAGTCTCGGCCTTGAAGCCGATCGTGGCCGGCGGCATGAAGCCGGTCGGCACTTTGCCCAGGCCGGAGTAGAACGCGGCAACGTAGCTCGCCTTGTTCACGGCCTCGGAGATGGCGAGGCGAACCTTCGGGTTCGCGTAGATGGTTGGCGTGGTGCCGACGCTCTGGTTCATGTCCAGGTTGAGCTGGTTGCACGACTGGCCCCGGTCGATGATCGTCAGCCCGGAGCCCTGAGCCGTCTTGACGTCAAGGGGCGAGAGCGAGAAGGACAGGTCCACGCCGTTGCTCTGCAGGGCCTGCAGCTTGGCGGTCGAGTCGCCGATGCCCTTGAACGTGATCTGGTCCAGGTGAGCCGCGTTGGCGGTATCCCAGTAGGTTGGGTTCTTGACCACGGTGATGTGGTCGCCGGCGACCCATTCCTTGAAGATGAAGGGGCCGGTACCGACCATGTCCTGGCCCTGCGGCAGCAAGCCCTGCGCGTACTTGTTGTCCTTGAGCGGGGTGGTGTCAGCCTTGCCGGCCGCGAGGGCGGTCGGGCTCTGGATGGCGAAGACGGCCAGGGTCGAGGCCAACAGGAAGTTGGACTGCGGGGTCTTCAGAGTGAAGACGACCGTAGCGGCATCCGGGGCCGCCACCGACGCGATGTTGGAGGCATCACCGAAGCCGCCGAAGACCGCGCCGTAGTAGTAGGCGTTGTCCTGCAGTTCACCCTTGGGATACGCCTTCCAGCGGTCGTAGTTGAACTTGACGGCAGCGGCGTTGAAGTCCGTGCCGTCGTGGAACTTGATGCCGGTCCGGAGCTTGAAGGTGTAGGTCAGGCCGTCCGGACTGGCCGTCGGCAAAGCCGCGGCCAGGACCGGGATCACGGTGCTGATCGTTCCGGGCTGCAGCTGGACCAGGTTCTGGACGACCTGGGCCGCAACGTACAGAGAGTTGCCGTCACTGACGAGCGACGGATCGGCGAAGACCATGTCGCCGTCGAGGGCGACGATCATGTTGCCGCCTTCGACGGCCGTCGACACCGGTGCTGCCGGGGTCGGAACCGGAGTTACGGCGGGGGCTTGGGTCACGGGGGCTGCGGTTACGGGCGCCGCCGTGGGCGTGCTGGCGCTGCTTGAGCATGCCGTCGCGACCAACGCCGCGATAGCAAGCAGAGAGCCTAAACGTTTCATCTCCACTCCCTTTCCTCGGTAACAGCCAATCCGGGAACCGGCCGCAATCGCGCCATCAAGCGCGATGAGTTCCTTCATGCTGGCAATGAATAACCGAGAAGCGCTCTCACCGTACAACAGAAAGGCCGGATTCGCACAGATGCGATTCGGCGATCGACTCCGTGCGCCCGTCAAGTGGGCGCCGGATGGCCGGCGCACCCGTCAAGAGGACGGCGAGGGCTCGACGTCCAACACCTGGCTGCTCTTGTTGCCGGAGACGGCCTCGCGGCGCTAGACCGCGACCGTGTCGATGGCCGACTGCCTGGAGGCAGCCTCCTGAGCGGCCTCGACGGACACCTGCTCGGCGAAGTGACAGGCGGACATCTGGCCGCCGCCTAGGTCGCGCAGCGCCGGGTCTTCGGTCGAACAGACTTCCGGATTGCCGAGGCGCTCGCGCAGCCAGCAGCGCGGGTGGAAGCGGCAGCCCGAAGGCGGGTTCGCCGGCGAAGGCACCTCGCCCTTGAGCACGAGCCGCTTCTTGCGCACCCTCGGGTCCGGGACCGGGATCGCCGATAGCAGCGCCACGCTGTATGGGTGGCGCGGGTGCTCGTACAGATCGTCGGTGTCGGCGACTTCCACGAGCTTGCCCAGGTACATCACCCCGATGCGCTCGCAGAAGTACTGCACCACCGACAGGTTGTGGGCGATGAAGAGGTAGGTGAGGTTGAACTCGTTCCGCAACTCCGACAGGAGGTTGAGGATCTGGGACTGGATCGACACGTCCAGGGCGGAGACGGGCTCATCGCAGACGACGAATTCGGGATTGAGCGAGAGGGCTCGGGCGATGCCGATGCGCTGGCGTTGGCCTCCCGAGAACTCGTGGGGATAGCGTCGGGTGTAGTCACGGCGCAACCCGACCGCCTCGAGGAAGTCGGCCACGCGCCTGTCGCGCACCTCCCGCTTCGCCCACCCGTTTTGGGCATCGGCCTGGGCGAGAAGCCCCTCGCCGATCACATCGCTGACCGGCATGCGCGGATTCAGCGAGGCGTAGGGGTCCTGGAAGATGAGCTGCATGCGACGCCGCATGCGCTTGAGCTCCTTGCCCCCCATGGCCAGGAGGTCCTGACCGTCCATGGCAACCGAGCCCGCGGTCGCCTTCTCCAGGCGCAGGATCGTGCGGCCGAGGGTGGTCTTGCCGCAGCCGGACTCGCCCACGAGCCCGAAGGTCTGGCCGCGGTTGATAGTCAGGCTGACGCCGTCGACCGCGTAGACACTCCCGACCCGGCGCCTCAGGAGGCCGCCGTAGATCGGGTAGTAGGTCTTGAGGTCGCGCACCTCGAGCAGGATCTGGGGCGCGCCCCCCTGGGCAACCGCCGAGGCGGCCGGCGCGGGCTGGTTGTCGGACATCGTGGCTTGTGTCATTCCCTTCATGGCGAGGCCTCAGCCCATCACGCCGCGGACGGTCGATCCGGCGGCTCGTTCGAAGTCGCCGCGCCGGGCCGCGCCCTCGTGGGTCTGCAGGAAGCAACGGGAGTGGCTCTTGCGGCCGGGCACGGCCACCAGCTCCGGCTCTGACGTGCGGCAGAGGTCCCATGCATAAGGACAGCGCGGCTCGAACTTGCATCCGGGCGGCATGCGGAACGGGTTCGGCACAACGCCCTTGATCACGTCCAGCTCCTGCCCGCGCTTGTGGAGCGCCGGGATGGAGTTGAGCAGACCCTGCGTGTATGGATGCGTCGGGCCGAGCAGGACTTCCTCGACCGTGCCCGTCTCCACGATCCGCCCCGCGTACATCACCGCGACGTTCTGGACCGTCTCGGCCACGACCGCCAGGTCGTGGGTGATCAACAGCAGGGCGGCCCCGGTGCGGGCCTGCAACTCCTTGATCAGCTCCAGGATCTGGGCCTGGATGGTCACGTCCAGGGCCGTGGTCGGCTCGTCCGCGAGAAGCAGTTTGGGGTTGCACGAGAGAGCCATGGCGATCATCACGCGCTGGCGGATGCCGCCGCTCATCTCGTGCGGATACTGCTTGACTCGCCGCTCAGGTGCCGGGATCCCGACAGACCGCAGGGCATCGATAGACCGAACCCAGGCCTCCTTCTTGCCCACGTGCTGATGAAGCACGATGGCCTCGGAGATCTGGTCGCCGATCGTGAAGACCGGGTTGAGGCTCGTCATCGGCTCCTGGAAGATCATGGCGATGTCCGCGCCGCGGACCTGCCTCATATCGTCGGAATCCAGCTGCAGCAGGTCGCGGCCGTCGAACCAGATCTGGCCGCTCGCGATCTCGCCGGGCGGCATGTCCAGCAGCTGCATGATCGTCAGGGCGGTCACGCTCTTGCCGCAGCCCGACTCGCCCACGAGGCCGAGCGTCTCGCCTCGCTTCAACGAGAAGGTGACGCCGTCCACGGCCTTGACCGTGCCGTCCATCACGTGGAAGTACGTGTGCAGGTCGCGGATCTCGAGCAGGGTCTCCGGGTCGCTGGGCGGGCCCAGGCGGGAGTCGCCCGCCACCGGGTCGTCCACCACCATCTTCTGCTTCATATCTTGGCCCTCGGATCCAGGGCGTCCTGCAATCCGTCGCCCATGAAGTTGACGCCCAGGACGATGAATACGATGGCCAGGCCGGGGAAGACCGCCCACCACCAGTTGCCGGCTCCGATCGCCTCCTGGGCCCCGCTCAGGATGTTGCCAAGAGTCGGGGTGGCCGGATCGACGCCGAAACCGAGGAAGCTGACGAAGGCCTCCGTGACGATGAAGCCGGCGACGCTCAGGCTTGCCGCCACGATGATGGGCGACATGGCGTTGGGCAGCAGGTGCCGGAAGATGATCCGCATCTGGCCGATGCCGGCGACCCTGGCCGCGTCGACGTAGTCCTCCTCGCGCAGGCTCAGCATGACGCTTCGAACCAGCCGGGCAGTTTGCAGCCACCCGAGCAGGGCGAATATCAGCATCACCGTGAACCAGTTGCCGGATCCGAGGAACCGCGATGCGATGAGGATGAGGTAGATCAGCGGCAGGGCGAGCAGCGCGTCCACGATCCGCATCAGGAACGTGTCGAGAAAGCCCCCGACGTACCCGGCGACGCAGCCCACGAACGTCCCGATGACCACGGAAATGACGGTCGCCAGGACGCTGATGAGCAGCGATAGCCCGATGCCGTTGATCACGAGCGTGAGAACGTCGTACTGGAGCTCTTGTGTCTCACCGAACGGGTGGAAGTACGGGACCAGCATGGGCGGCCGCCCATTGTTGACGACCTGGTCCAGGGGGACGAGAGAGTTTTTGTCGAATGGCATCAGGACGGGGCCGACGACGCCAACGACCAACATGAACAGGAACATCACGGCGCCGACGAGCGCCATCCGGTGCCGCTTGAACCGTCGCCAGGACAGCTGCCACTGGTTGAGGGACTCGAGCTGGACGTCGTAGTCCGGATGCTCGGTCAGCAGCTCTTCGAGGGCGGCCGGGGATTCGACTATAAGGGCCTTGGGGTCGTCATCCATACGTAATCCTCGGGTCGACAACGGCGTAGAGAATGTCGGCCAGCAGGTTGCTCGCAACCACCAACACGGCGGTGATCACCGAGATGCCCATCACCACCGGGTAGTCGTATTGGCCGATCGAGGTGATGAACTGCGCGCCCATTCCGGGCCAGCTGAAGACGGTCTCGGTGGCGATCGCGCCGGCAAAGAGGAACGGCAGCTCCAAGCCGATGTTGGTAACGACCGGCAGGAGCGCGTTCCGAAGCGCGTGGCGGAAAACCACTCGTCGCTCGGGCACGCCCTTGGCCCTCGCCGTCCTCACGAAGTCCTGGCGCAGCGCGTCGATCATCGAGGCCCGGATGAACCTGGAGTCCCCCGCGACGCTTACCGCAATGAGCGTCACCGCCGGCAGGGTCATGTGGTGGACCAAGTCACCTACGGTAAACAGGGGATCTTTGAATAACGCGTCCCACCATTCCGGCGAGGCAAATATCTGGCCGTTGCGCGTGTCCCACATGCCCGCAGCTGGGAACCAGCCTAACTGCGCGGAGAAGATGACGATCAGCAAGAGACCCAGCCAGAAGGTTGGGAATGAGTACGCCACGTAGTTGAAGATCGTTATCGCGCTGTCAACCTTCGTGTAGCGCTTGACAGCCGCCGTCACGCCCGTGATGAATGCGAGCACCAGCCACAGTACGAGCGCGGTACCGGCAAGGACGAGCGTCCTCGGGAATCGTTCGGCAATTACGTCAACGACGGGTGTGCCGTTTACGCTCGAGATTCCCATATCGCCGTGAAGAAGGCCGTTGTTGCCCCCCCCTAGAAATCCAGGAAGGAGGTTGGGCAGGCCCTGGTTGCTGACGAACACGCCGAGTCCCTGGCCGTCCGGGTTGCAGATGCCTACCCAGCGGCAGTACTGGATGTAGACGGGCTGGTCGAGTCCCCAGCGGTGCTCGAACGCGGCGAGCGCCGCGGCGGTGATCTTCGGGTTCTGGGCGAAACGTTGCGTCGGGCCGCCCGGCGAAAGCAGGACGATGGCGTAGATGGCCAGGGAGATTATGAAGAGGGTGGGTATGGCGCCGATAAGCCGGCGAATGATGAACTTGGTCAACTCATGGTCCCAGACGTGTGATGTGGGATTGCGACGGTTGCACGCCGCAATCCCACATCGTTTACCCGCGGGTCAGATGCAGGAGCTTGCCGAGGCTAGCTCCTCCACCAGTCCTCCATATTCCAGGTGTCGGTAGCACTGGTCGCGTTGTTTACGACGTTGTGCATGTTGGTGCCCTTCAATTCCACGGTCGCCCATGCGTACAGCGGGATTTCGGGGAAGGCGTTGGCCGGATCCACATACAGCTCCTGGATCGTGGCCATGGCCGCGAGGATCTTGTTCACGTCTACGGTGCTGTTCATCACGTCGAGGGCGGCATCGAGAGCGGGGATGCTCACACGAATCTCGTTCTGGCCGCTGTGGTCGAACAGGCTCGGGTCGTACCTGGAGTTGTACAGCAGGTAGATGCCGTCCGGATCGATGCCGGAGACCCAGGCGAACTCGGCGACGTCGAAGTTGCCGTGCGTCAGGTTGCACGGAGTGTCCGATGGCGTTTCATTCCAACCGGCGAACATGCCGCCACCGGTCGATGGGACCGGATGGACGTCGAGCAGCAGGCCGGCTTGCTTGAGCTGGGTGGCCAGCAGGGTGAGGGTATTAACGCGATACGGGCGCCCCGCGCTGGTGCAGCCCAGCAGCTCGGCCTTGGTCCCGTTCGGGGCGACCCGGATCCCGTCGGCGCCCTTCGTGAAGCCGGCGGCGTCCAGGATCGAGTTGGCCTTAGCGAGGTCGTAGGTCGGGCACGGGACGTCCTTGTACCACCAGGTCAGCGGCGAGTTGAAGTTGCAGATGGCCTTAACCGTGCCGCCGGTGATGCGGGTGATGATGTCGTCCTTGTTGTAGGCGTAGTGCAGGGCCGTCATCAAAGCCTTGGCGCCGTCGAAGCCGAACTTGTTGACAAGGTCGGTGTAGTTCCAGGAGTTCTGCTCGTACGTGGTGCCGTTGACGACGTCCACGTTGGCATCCGGGATGCCGGCAGTCTTCAGGTTCGGCAGGTCAGTCTGGTTGAAGTTCATGGCCACGTCGATCTGGCCGTTCTTGAAGGAGGCCGCCCCCGCCGTGTTGGAGGCGTAGTAGGTGAAGACGATCTGGTCGAAGGGTGCCGTGGCCTTCTTGATGGTCTTCCAGAACTG
This sequence comes from Candidatus Limnocylindrales bacterium, assembly GCA_050010635.1. GTDB lineage: Bacteria > Chloroflexota > Limnocylindria > Limnocylindrales > CSP1-4 > Fen-1039. The sequence continues at coordinate 70,790 of JBEKKR010000001.1, read as the reverse complement.
CGGGTTCGGGACGTAGTCGATCTCGGCGCCGGCCGCCCACTTGGTGGGCATGTACGGGCCGCTATACACGCCGGACGCCAGGTCCTTCGGCGCGTAGAGCTTGCTGGACGCGTCGGCCGCTGATACGGTCGAGATGTAGTGCTTCGGAAGAAGCGGCGCCCACAGGCCGAGGTAGGCCTCGTACACCTTGCTGAAATGGGCCACGCAGCTCGTCCCGCTGCCACCGTCGACGCCGGTGATCAAATTCCAGCCGAGGGTGCCCTGGACGTTGCCGACCTGGCCGGGATCCATCTGCCACTTGACCTGGTTGGCCAGGTCGTCGCAGGTGATCGGCTGGCCGTCCGACCAGTTCGCACCCGGGCGAAGGTTGATCGTCACGTCCATTCCGCCGGCGGCGGTCACTACGACTCCGCCGTTGGCGGTCGTCGGGACGTTGGTGGCCAGCTGGCCGTACCACTTGTAGTCCGCGGTCGCGTTCCATAGGCTCCACAGCGAGATGCCGAAGGCCTCCACGTCCGTCGCGGACGTGTCGAACTGGCCGTACCAGACCGTGACCGGCTCCTGGTACTCGCCCAGGACCAACTTGCCGCCGGTCTTGCCGACTGCCTCGGGCTTGTAGTTAGTGAGCGTCAGGTCCGGGCCCCCGGGGGCTGCCGAAACGACCGCGCTCGGCGCGACGGTCGCCACTGGTGCGGCGGTCGGGGTTGGCGCCGTGGTCGGCGTCGCCGTTGAACTGGAACAGGCGCTCGCCACGATCGCCCCAATGGCTAGCAGGCCAGTGATCCGTTTACGCATGAACATGCTCCTTCCCACTGATCCTTCTCTCCCGATTCCTTTGGGCACCGCGGCGACCGCTCAAACCGGAGATAAGCGGGACGTCTCCTGGAGATCTGGGTCCCTTGTGACCCTCCCATAGGAACGGACGCTGGGCACCGCGGTCCCCGTTATGGCCGCTACTATGGGGGTGCCGCCAGAGGCGTGTCAAATTGTGCAGCCTCGTACTTTTGCATCCTCCGGAGATGATTCCGACGGCGCCGTAGCGCTGAGGACGGGCCCAGGAATCGGCGGCTCCGTAGGGGCCGCCCCCGCCCCTCCCGCAACGCTGCCCGGGTCGGCGCGAATGAGACGCCCACCGGCGAATCCGTGACCATCGCCGCGGCGCTACGACGGACGGGAACCTAGGCTCGAACCTCTGAGGCGCGGCCTGTGCCCATCAACCGACCCACCAGTCGCCGATGTTCCACTCACCGGCCGAGGCGGTGGGATTGCCGAGGAAGTTGCGGAGCTGCGGATTCACGAGCCAGACGTCCTTGCGGAAGTAGAGAGGGAGTTCGTACGTGTTCCGATCGGAGCCGTAGATGTCCTGGATGGCGAACATGGCCGCGCGAACCTTGGTAAGGTCGGCGTTGGCCGCGATCGTGTCGTAGTCCGCGTCCAGGGCGGGCAGGTCGATACGGGAGATGTTCGCACCGTCGTGAGGAGCAGTGTCCGGGATTTCGCTCGAGTGGTAGACGCGGTAGCCCTGGAGCGGATCGAAAGGCGAGACGTAGGCGAATTCGGCCACGTCGTAGTTGCCGTGACTGAGATTGCATGGAGTGGTGGCCGGCACCTTGTCCCAGAGGCCGAAGAAGTCCGAATCCGGCTTGGAACTGACAAGGACCTTGATCCCTATCGCCTTGAGCTGGGTCGCGATGGCCTGGAGCGTGTCCAGGCGGTACTGGCGGGTCGTCGTGCAGTAGTTCAGCTGCAGCACCTTGCCACCCTTGATCAGGTAGCCGTCGGCGCCCTTGACCCAGCCGGCATTGGCGAGCAGAGCTGAAGCGGTGTCGGGGTCGGCCGCATTTGGGTTACCGGCGATAGCGCTGTTAATGTCCTTGTAGTACCAGGCCAGCGGCGAGACGAAGTTGTTGGTGACGCTGACGGTGCCGCCCAGCGGCCCCTGGACGATGGCTTCGCGATCGGTGGCGAGCTTGATCGCCTGGATGACGTTCGGCGCGTCGCTGCCAAACCGCGTGCTGAAGTTGGCGTTGTTGAAGGCGAGGAGCTCGTACGTCATCGAGTCCTGGACCACCTGGTTCGACGAGGGGATGTTCACCACGGCCGGGATGTTGGTGTTGCTGAGATCCTGGCCCAGGTCGTACTCGCCATTCTTGAAGCCGGCGATCATCGACGCCACGTCGGAGTAGTACTTCCACGTGACGGAGGCGAGCCACGGCGCGTGGCCGCTGATGGTCTGCCAGGCCGGGTTGGGCTTGAGGGTCATCTTGGTCCGACCGTCGGTGCTGAGCGGAATGTACGGTCCGCTGTAGACACCGGTGGCCAGATTCGCCATCGGGTAGAGCTTGGTCCTGGCGTCCTTGACGGGGACCGTGGTCAGGTAGTGGGCCGGCAGCAGAGGCGAGACCAGGCCCAGATAGCCCTCGAACACCTTGCCGAAATGCATGACGCAGTTCGTGGCGATACCGCCGTCGACGCCGGTGACGTCCTGCCAGCCGATCGTGCCCGCGGCCAGACCGGAGTTGTCCTTGTTCACGACCCACTGCCACGTCGCCGCGATGTCGTTGCAGTCGATCGGCTTGCCATCCGACCACTGCATCCCGGGGCGGAGCGTCCAGTGGACGTCCATGCCGCTGCCGATGAGCACGACTCCGCCGTTGGCGACAGTCGGGACGTTCATGGCCAGATCGGGAACGTACTTCAGGTCCGGAGTGACCCTCAGCAGGCCCTCGAACATGCTCTCCGAGGCCTCGATATCCGACTCCGCCGCGTCGCCAACCGCGTAGTACGGGTTCACGGTGGTCGGGACGACCCACTCGGCCAGAGTTACTTTGCCGCCCGTGGTGAGGGCCGGGCTGACCTTGTACGTCGAACCAGTGAGGTTCAGGACCTGGGGAGTTGCCGACACGGTGGGCGCGAAGAACGAAGCCGACGGCGAGAGGGTCGAAGGCAGCGGCGTCTTCGTGGATGGAGCGCAGGCGCTCGCAACCACGGCCAGAGCCAGGAGTACGCAGATCAGACGCTCACGCATCCGGGCGGCTCCTCAACGTGTCCCCAGAGTGGCCGAGGCGTGGGGCCTTCGGCGTCCCGCCTCCGCCGAGAGAAGCAGACGTGGCGCGGCTTCGGGCGGCCGGCGGGGCTGTCAATGGACGCCAACTATGCCCAGGCACCGGCGGGGTGTCAATCCGGCCCGGTCGGGCGGCGATCAGTCCGGACACGGCGTCTGACTGCCGGTCATGGCCCGCCAGCGGAGGTTGGGCTGACGCGCCGCCGTCGTCTCATCCAGCCGCCGGACCGGTGAGCTGTGTGGAGCCGAGTGCAGAAGTTCCGGATCAGTGTGGGCCTCGTCGACGATGCAACGGAGGGCCTCCACGAAGGCGTCGAGGGTCTCGATCGACTCGGTCTCGGTCGGCTCGATCAGCAGCGCTTCCTCGACCGTCAGGGGAAAGTAGATCGTGGGCGGATGGAAGCCGTAGTCGATCAGCCTCTTGGCAACGTCCAGGGTTCGAATCCCCGTCTCGGCCTTGAGAGTCGCCGACGAAGCGACGAACTCGTGCATGCACGGCCGTGAGAATGGGACGTCCAACACCTCGGCGACGCGGGTCTTGAGGTAGTTGGCCGAGAGGACGGCATCCTCGCTGACCTCGCACAGCCCCGGGCCGCCGTGGGCCAGGATGTACGTGTAGGCTCGGACGAGGACGCCGGTGTTGCCGGCAAACGCCCTGACGCGGCCGATGCTGGAAGGCCGCTCTCCGGCCGCCTCGAGGCGGAACCGGCCGTCGGGCTCGCGCAGGACCCGTGGCGACGGCAGGAACGGCAGGAGCTTCTCCCCTACTCCGACCGGCCCCGCGCCCGGCCCTCCGCCGCCGTGGGGCGTGGAGAAGGTCTTGTGGACGTTGATGTGCATGACGTCGAAGCCGGCCTCGCCGGGCTTGAACCGGCCCATGATGGCGTTGAGGTTCGCCCCGTCCATGTAAGCCAGTGCGCCGACTTCGTGGACGGCTTCGAGCAGCTCGCACAGCCGGGACTCGAAGAGACCGACCGTCGACGGGTTGGTGATCATGATCGCGGCCGTCCGCGGGCCGAGCGCCGCTCGGAATGCCTCCACGTCGACACCGCCGTCCGGCGCCGAAGGGATCGAGACCGTCTTGAAGCCGGCCATCGAGGCAGTGGCGGGGTTCGTGCCGTGAGCGGAATCTGGCACCAGGACTTCGTCCCGTTCGACGTCGCCGCGGCTTCGGTGGTATGCCCTGACCATCAGGATGCCCGTCAGCTCGCCCTGGGCACCGGCCGCGGGCTGGAGCGTCACGGCCTTCATGCCGCCGATCTCCGCCAGCGCCGCCTCCAGCTCCCAGAGGAGCTGCAGCGTGCCCTGCGAGAGCTCGTCCGGGGCGAGCGGGTGCAGGCCGGAGAACCCCTCGAGCCGCGCCGCCCATTCGTCGATCTTGGGGTTGTACTTCATCGTGCACGAGCCCAGCGGGTAGAACCCCGTGTCCACCCCATAGTTGAGCTGGCTCAAGTTGACGTAGTGGCGGGTCAGCTCCGGCTCGGAAACCTCGGGCAGGCGGGCTCCCTCGGACCTCAGCTGGCCGGCGGGAATCCGGGCCAGGGCATCCTTGGGCGGATGCGGCACCTTGCCACCGCCGCGGCCGGGTCGCGAGCGCTCGAAGAGAGTGGGTCCCAGGCGATCTCCGGCGACGGTCATCGGGCCGCCCCCGCAAGTTCCTCGCCGAGAGCGGTCGCAAAGGCCTCGATCTCCTGGGCCGTCGTAACCTCCGTGGCGCAGACCAGGAGCGCGTCGGCCAGCGACGGATCGTCGGGGACGACGCGGGCGAGTGGCAGCCCGGCCAGGATCCCCCGTTCGAGAAGGCGGGCATGAACGGCCGCGGCGCCCGGGACTCGGACGGCGAACTCGTTCAGGTAGGGCCCGGGGTGCAGGCGCGGCGCGCCGGCGGCGGTGAGGGCATGCTCCAGGTCCGAGGCGCGGGCGGCGCCGAGGGCGGCAACGTCTCGCAGACCGTGCGGCCCCATCGCCCCGAGGTAGATGGCCGCGGCGAGGGCGCAGAGGGCCTGGTTGGTGCAGATGTTGCTCGAGGCTTTCTCGCGCCTGATGTCCTGCTCGCGCGCGCGAAGCGTCATGACGAAGGCTCGCCTGCCGTCCACGTCCGTCGTCATGCCCACGAGGCGGCCCGGGATGCCCCGGACCAGCGCCTCGCGGCAGGCCAGGATGCCGAGATACGGACCCCCGTACGCGAGCGGGATTCCGAGCGGCTGGCCGTCCCCGGCGGCGATGTCGGCTCCGTACTCCCCGGGCGTCGCCAGCACCGCCAGCGAGACCGGCTCCACGACCGAGACGAACAGCGCGCCGGCGGCATGGGCCAGGCGTCCGACCTCGGCCATCGGTTCGAGCAGGCCGAAGAAGCTCGGGTTGGCCACCACGACGCCGCCGACGGGATGGTCCGGGTCGGCCAGCATCCTCTCGAGCGCCGCCAGGTCGGTCGTTCCGGCGGCCGGGCCGTCGGACACGAGCGGGATCTCGTCGGCCTGCAGCGACGCCCCGGCGAAGTAGGTACAGAGCGTCTCGCGGTAGTGGGGATGGACGCCCCGGCTGACCAGTACGCGCGCTCGACGGGTGGCCCGGCAGGCCATCAGCGCCGCTTCGGCCGTCGCCGTAGCGCCGTCGTAGTGGGAGGCCGAGACGACGTCCAGGCCGGTCAGCTCCGCCATGAGCGACTGATACTCGTAGATGGTCTGGAGGGTGCCCTGGCTGATCTCCGGCTGGTATGGCGTGTAGGCGGTGTAGAACTCGCTCCTCAGGAGCAGCTGATCGACGACGGCAGGCGTGAAGTGGCGATAGGCCCCGGCGCCGAGGAAGCTCGCCAGGTCGACCCGGTTTCGGCCGGCCAGGCGGCGCAGCCGGGCGGTCAGGTCCGCTTCCGACTCAGGCGCGGGCAGCTCCAGGCCGGACGACCTGAGTGAGGCGGGAATGTCGGCGAACAGATCGTCGATCGATGCGACGCCGATCGCCTGCATCATTCGGTTGCGATCTTCTGTGGTATGCGGGCCGTAGGCCATCGGATCAGCTCCCTGACCGCCTGAACTTGAGTTCCGGCGCAAGTCTCAGCCCTCGGACGTGAGGGCCTCGTAGGCGGCGGCATCGAGCAGGCGGTCGACCTGGCCGGCATCCGCCAGCCTGATCCGCAGCATCCAGCCCTTGCCGAACGGATCGGCGTTGAGAAGCTCCGGCGAGTTCGCGAGCTCGGAGTTCGCCTCGACGACTTCGCCGCCGACCGGCGCGAACAGGTCGCTGACGGCTTTGACCGACTCGATCACGCCGACGGCGCTGAACTGGGTGACCGTCCGACCCAGCTCCGGCAGTTCCACGAAGACGATGTCCCCGAGCTGCTCGGACGCGTAGCCGGTGATCCCTACGGTCGCCAGGTTCCCCACGATACGGACCCACTCATGTTCTTTGGTGTAGCGCAGATCCTGGGGCACCATCGCCTTCGATTCCTCCTGTCGCCGGTCAGCCGGCGCACTCCGGGGCCAGCCAGGGCTGGCGATCTGGCGCTCACGCACCTTGAGATTACGCCAGGTTGCCTAGGCCGGCCTTCGGTAGAAGGGCAGGGCCACGACCTGGGCCGGGACTCGCCCGTCGCGGATGCCGACGTCCACTATCGTACCGGGCTCGGCCTCCGAAGGCGTCACGTACGCCATGGCGACCGGCTCGCCGAGAGTCGGCGACAGCGTTCCGCTCGTGACTGTGCCGATTCGGCGATCGCCGGAGAAGACCGGGTAGCCGTGGCGGGCGATGCCCCGGCCCTGGATGGTCAAGCCGACGAGCTTCTTTCGGGGCCCATCCGCCCGGGCCTTCTCGAGCGCCGAGCGCCCCACGAAGTCGCCCTCCTTGGTGAAGTGGACGACGCGGCCGAGGCCCGCCTCGTCCGGCGTCGTGTCCGGGCCGAGCTCGTTGCCGTAGAGCGGCATCCCGGCCTCGAGGCGCAGCGTATCGCGAGCCCCGAGCCCGACCGGCAGGACGCCTTCGGCCCTGCCCGCGTCGAGCAGGGCATCCCAGACGGTGCCAGCCGCGGAGACGTCCACGAAGACCTCGAAGCCGTCCTCGCCCGTGTACCCGGTGCGGGCAACGAGGGCCGGGACCCCTGCCACGTGACCCTCGGCGATGGCGTAGTAGCGCAGTCCGTCCAGGGCGACGTCGGTCAAAGGCGCGAGGATCCCGGCGGCTCGAGGACCCTGGAGAGCGACCAGCGCCGTGGCCAGCGAGCGGTCGTCGAGGACCGCCCGCCAGCCTGCCAGCCGCTCGGCCAGGGCGTCGCTCACGACCGTCGCGTTCGAGGCGTTGGCCACGATCATGAAGCGCTCGTCGCCGAGCCGGTAGACGATCAGGTCGTCGAGGATACCGCCTTCGGGGAAGAGCATCATCGAGTAGTGCGCGCGGCCGACCTTGAGGATGCCCGGGTCGGTCGAGAGCGCGTAGGCAAGCCCGGCCGCCGCCTCGGGACCCTCGATGAAGAGCTCGCCCATGTGCGAAAGGTCGAACAGCCCGGCTCGCGCCCGGACCGCCCGGTGCTCCTCCAGGATGCCCGAATACTGGAGCGGCATCAGCCAGCCGCCGAATTCCACGATCCGCGCCCCAAGCGCCGCATGCCGGGAGGCAAGGGGCGTCGTCAGCGGCGTGTCGTGAGACTGAGCCATCGAGGTCGACCTCCGGTCATTGTCTTGTGGCGCACCGGGACCCGGGGCGTTGGGGTCGGGACGCGAATCTCAAGCTGACGCGTTCGGCAGCCTGGTAGCGGCCAGTCCGACGAGGGAGCGCTCGGTCTCGAACGAGAGAAGATCGGCCGCCTCGTCGAACGAAACCCAGCGCACTTCCTCGAACTCGCGATCGTGGCCTTCCAGGCCGCCGCCCGTGGGTTCCATCATGAAGTAGTGCACGGTCTTGTGGATGCGTGTGCCGCGCTGCACGAAGGTGTACTTGATCGCATCCAGGGGGGACAGGATTCGGACTGTCAGGCCGGTTTCCTCGCAGACTTCGCGCAGGGCCGTCTCCTCGAGGGTCTCACCGGGGTTCGGCGTGCCCTTGGGCAGGGTCCACGTAGACGTGTCCCTCTCGCGCTTACGGCGGCCGACTACCAGCTGCGGAATCGAATCCACAAACCGGAAGACGATGCCACCGGCGGAAGTTGCGGTGGCGTTGCTCAGCCTCGCCACGGCGCCGCGGCCAGGATCGAGCGACGGTCGGCCAGCGGCCGCCCCCCAGACCAGCGGATCGTTACGGCAGCACGAGGGAGACCGCTGGACGGAGAACGGCCGTGAGCGGCCACGGGGCGCCAGCCGGTGACCTCGAGGCCGCCGTGAGAGGGGCGCAGGATCGTCAGTCGAGTCGCCGCGCGCTGGAACGAGAGGCTCGAATGGAGGCCGAGCCGTCTTTCCCATTCGCGGCCCGCGGGGCGCACGAAACGGGCGGCTGGCCAGGCCAGGTACTTGGCGGCAATGCTGTGCTGCATGTAGCCAATCGTACCCGGTCAGGGAGCCTTTGCAAGCGCGGCCCGGACGCGCTCCAATTGCTCCGGTGACAAAGCGCGCCGCTCTTCGGCGATCCGAAGCTCGCGCCGGGCGGCCGCGATGTACATCTCCACGACGCCCGGGGCCAGTCGTTCCAGGGCCTCGAGGTGCGCCCGGACCGTACCTGCGTCGCCGCGCGTGATCGGACCGGTGAGAGCGGCGGCCACGCCGTCGGCGCGGGCGTTGGCGAGGGTCTGCTCGATGAGACGGCCGTAGACCGTCATCGCGCCACGTTCGTCGAGGCCGGCCGCGGCCCCGAGCGTGACGACGGCATCCAGCAGGGCGACGAGACCGCCGGAGGCCATGACCGCCGCGGCGTGGTAGGCCGGCTTGGCCCCGCGTGGCAGCCGGACCGCAACTCCTCCAATCGCCTCGGCAAGATCGGCCAGCAGGCCCATGATCGCGTCGTCGCCCTCGAGGGCGACCGTCGCACCCTTGAGGCCGGCGACGGAGCGTTCGACGTCGGACGTGAACGAGACGAGCGGATGGAACGCCCCGATGTGGCTTCCGGCGGCCAGGGCCGAGGAGAGCACGTCGGCGCCCAGAAGGCCGCTCGTATGCACCAGCGTCTGGCCGCCGTATAGCCGTAGTGGATCCACCACAAACGGGATCGCGTCGTCCGGCACGGCGAGGATGACGAGCTCCACCTCGTCGATGATCGCCGCCGGCTCGATGAAGGCGCGGACGCCCGGCACGAGACTCCGGAACCACTCGCGCCGTCCCTGGTCGCGGCTGGCTACGGCAATGACCGGCCAGCCGGCCCGGCTTATGGCCACTCCCAGCGCGGTCCCGACGGCCCCCGCCCCGACGATCCCCACCGTCGGCGCGTTCTCCGATCCGCGATTGTGGGGATGAGGCTCGAGGTGGGTGTGGACCTGGTCGCCGTGACGATGACGGCCTACACCGTGACCCGGGCCGCTCGAACGGTCCCCTCGACCGGGTGCCGGCCCACCGCCCCTCGGGCTATCTGAACCACGGTTTGCATCCGCTCGCCACATCACCCGCGACCTCCCGCCCTGACCGCGAACTGGGGGTAGTCTTCCGGCGGTCTTCGCCTCGTGGCGATTATCGACCCCCGGTCGCTCCGCTCGCACCCGCACTGCGACGCTTGACCGCGAGTGTAGCCCGAATTGACCGGCCGTGGACCGTTCTCGCTCGGCCGAGCGAGCGAGATTCTTCCCGTTGACGACAATACTTAACTAAGTCCCTGGCGGCAGAGGCGCACCCCCGCCCGGGTTCAGGCGATGAGGCTCGCTCGGCCCACCACCGGCCGGCCGAGCGAGAAATCGAAGGAGCTGTCGTGGCTGCCAGCGATCCCTTCGGCGCCCGGGCCCCACTGGGTCCCGGCCTGCCGGACTTCTACCGACTCTCCGCCCTCGGGCGATCCGGCTCGGCGAAACCTGCGACCGACCCGGACCTCATGCCGGTGACGATCAAGATCCTGCTCGAGAACGTGCTCCGGCACGCGGGCGGTGGGATCGTCCGGGAGGCGGACGTCGTCGCCCTCGCGGGCTGGCGGCCGGGTGCCGCCGCCGCCCCGGGCGCATCCGAGATCGAGATACCGTTCATGCCGGCCCGGGTGATCCTGCAGGACTTCACGGGGGTCCCGGCAGTCGTGGACCTGGCCGCGATGCGCGACGCCATGGCCGAGCTGGGCGGCGATCCCGGCAGGGTCAACCCGCTTGTGCCTGCCGACCTGGTCATCGACCACTCCGTCCAGGTAGACCGCTACGGCACGGCGGACTCGTTCGCCTACAACGTCGAGCGCGAATACGAGCGCAACGGGGAGCGCTATCGGCTGCTCCGCTGGGCCCAGACGGCCTTCGACGACCTGCGCGTGGTCCCGCCCGGGACCGGCATCGTCCACCAGGTCAACCTGGAGTACCTGGCATCGGTCGTGACACGCCGCGACCCGGACGGCCGGGGCGAAGTCGCCTACCCGGACACGCTCGTCGGGACGGACTCCCACACCACGATGATCAACGGCCTCGGCGTCCTCGGCTACGGCGTCGGCGGCATCGAGGCCGAGGCGGTTCTGCTCGGCCAGCCGCTCTACCAGCCGATGCCGAAGGTCGTCGGCGTGAGGCTCTCGGGCGAGCTGCCGGAAGGTGCCACCGCCACCGACCTGGTCCTGGTCGTGACCCAGATGCTCCGCTCCTACGGCGTCGTCGGGGCCTTCGTGGAGTTTGCCGGCGACGGCCTGGCGGCCCTGACCCTGGCCGATCGGGCCACGATCTCCAACATGTCGCCCGAGTTCGGGCCGACGGCGACGCTCTTCCCCATCGACGATGAAACGCTCGCGTACCTGCGCCTGACCGGGCGCGCCGCCGAGCAAGTGGCCCTCGTCGAGCGTTACGCGAAGGAGCAGGGTCTGTGGCGCCGCCCCGGCGTGACGCCCGAGTACGACGCACTCCTCACGCTTGACCTGGGTTCGGTGGAACCCTCTCTGGCGGGGCCGCGCCGGCCGCAGGATCGCGTCGCCCTGCGCGACCTGCGGGCCAACTTCCGGGCGGCCTTTCCGGGCCCCGCGGACTCCTACCCGGCAGTACGGGTCGAAGCCGCCGGACGTTCGGCCGAAGTCGCCACCGGATCGGTCGCCATCGCGGCCATCACGAGCTGCACCAACACCTCGAACCCCACAGTGATGGTCGCGGCCGGCCTTCTTGCCCGAAACGCCGTCGCTCGCGGCCTGACCGTCGCCCCGACCGTCAAGACGAGCCTCGCGCCCGGGTCCCGCGCGGTGACGGCGTACCTGCAAGGAGCCGGCCTGCTCGAGCCGCTGGAGAAGCTCGGCTTCGCCCTTGCCGGTTACGGCTGCACGACATGCATCGGCAACAGCGGGCCGCTGGACGCACCCGTGGCAAGCGCGATCGAGGAAAACGACCTGGTGGTGGCAGCCGTTCTCTCGGGCAATCGCAACTTCGAAGGCCGGATCCACCCGCTGGTCCGGGCCAGCTACCTGGCCTCCCCGCCCCTCGTCGTCGCATTCGCGCTGGCGGGAACCGTCGACCTGGATCTCACGACTCAGCCGCTGGGCGTCGGGTCGGACGGGCGGCCCGTCTTCCTGAGCGAAGTCTGGCCCTCCTCCGACGAGGTCCGGGCGGCTGTCGGTTCGGCCGTCAGCGGCGAGCTGTTCCGGACCGCCTACGCCTCGGTCTTCGACGGCGGACCCCAGTGGAAGGCCCTCGACGTGCCGTCGGGCGATCGATATCGCTGGGACGGCGCCTCGACGTACGTCGCCCTGCCGCCCTTCTTCGTCGGTCTCGGGCACGAGCCCGGGCCAATTGCCCCGATCGAAGGGGCCCGTGTTCTGTGCCTCTTCGGCGACTCGGTCACGACGGACCACATCTCGCCGGCGGGCTCGATCGCGGCGTCGTCACCCGCCGGGCAGTGGCTTCAAGCTCACGGCGTGCCACCGGCCGAGTTCAACTCGTACGGGGCGCGGCGCGGCCACCACGAAGTCATGATGCGAGGCACCTTCGGCAATATCCGTCTGCGCAACGGCCTGGCCGGGCGCGAAGGGCCGTTCACGGTCCATCTCCCGGACGGCGAGGCGATCACCATCTTCGACGCCGCGATGCGCTACGCGGCCGAGGGCGTGCCGCTCATCGTCATCGCCGGCAAGGAGTACGGCTCCGGATCGTCCCGCGACTGGGCGGCCAAGGGTCCGCGGCTGCTCGGCGTGCGGGCCGTCATCGCCGAGAGCTTCGAGCGTATCCACCGCTCCAACCTCGTCGGGATGGGCATCCTGCCGCTGCAGTTCCTCCCCGGCGAGAGCGCAGAGAGCCTCGGCCTCACGGGGCGCGAGTCGTTCAGCGTGGCGATGCCGGCCGACGGGCCGGCGCCGCGCGCCCGGCTCACGGTCGTCGCGCGGACCGACGCCGCGGACGACACGGCCGCCGGAGGCCGCGCCACGGACAGGCGGTTCGAGGTCACGGCCCGGCTGGACGGCCCGATCGAGCTCGACTACTACCGCCAGGGAGGCATCCTCCCGGCGGTGCTCAGGCGGATCGCGAAGGCATCGAGCTAGGAACCGGCGCCGACCCCCGCCGCAAGACCTTCGTCGCGCCCGTGGACAGCCGCACCCGGGAGGCGGCTACTGCGACCAGCCAGTCGGTTGCCGGTCCCAGCGGTGGGCCCGCAGCCTGGCGATCAGCTCGGCCGAGAGCGGCCCGGCCTCGGACGCCGCGATGTTCGCCTCGACGTTGGCGAGCTTGCGCATGCCCGGGATGACCGTGCTCACATCCGGGTTCGACAGGATGAAGCGGAGCGCCAGCTCGGCCATGCTCACGCCCGCTGGCAGGAGCGGCTTCAGGGCATCTGCGTGGGTTACCGACGCTTTGAGGTTCTCGGGCACGAAGTACGTGCCGCGCCAGTCGCCCTCGGGCCACGTTGACTTCAGCGTCAGGCTGCCGGTGAGGCTGCCCTCGTCGAACGGAACGCGCGCGATCACGGCGACCTGGTTCTGCCGGCACGCCGGAAATAGCTCGTCCTCGGGGGCCTGGTCGAAGATGTTGTAAATCAGCTGAACGGCGTCGACGAGCCCCGATCGAACGGCCCTGATGCCGTTCCACGGCTCCCAGCGGTTTTGACTGATGCCGAAGGCCCGGATCCAGCCTTCGCGCTTGAGCTCGGCGACCGTCTGGGCCAGCTCACCGCTGTCGAGCCAGTCGTCCTCCCATACGTGTAGCTGCAGGAGGTCGATCGTGTCGACGCCGAGATTCGAGCGGCTGATGTCGACGTATCGACGGACGTAGGCGCGCGGGAAGACGTCGGCCAGCGGCACCCCTCGACGACTCGGCCACAGGCGGTTCATCGGCGGCACCTTCGTTGCGGCGAAGATGCGTTTGCCGCTGTTGCCTTTCAGCAGCATCGCGAGCAGCTGCTCACTGTGGCCCTCGCCGTAGGCCTGAGCCGTGTCAAAGAAGTTGACGCCCCTGGCCGCGGCCAGCTCGAGCGAAGCCATCGACTGCCTGTCGTCGGAGCCGGACCAGCCGCCCATGCCCCACATGCCGTAGCCGATCTCGCTCACCTTCCAGCCCAGGCGCCCGAAGGTCCGAAGCCTCATCCCTGCCGCCTCCCGCCACGCCAGCCCGGCGCGATGATGTGGGTCTTTCTGTATCGTTCATCCTAGCGTCTGAACCGATTCCCTCGCGGAGACGCGACCTCTAGCTGGGGCGACCGAGATGGCCGAATGGATCTACTTCATCCACACTCCGCGGAAGGACTTCGCGGCGACGATGACCGACGAGGAGCAGCGCGTCTGGGGCGAGCATTTCGAGCGCCTGAAGCGACTCCTCTCGGACGGCACGCTCATTCTGGCGGGTCCCACGCTGGGCAAGATCAACACCGGAGTCGCGATCATCGAAGCCCCCGACGAAGAGGCCGCCCGCCGGATCATGGAAGACGATCCGACCATCTCCAGCGGCCTAGCCACAGGTGAGATGCGAGAGTTTCGCGTGTCGCTGCTGCGCGGCCGCGACGGCTGAGCTCCCGCCAGGGGGGAAGGCGGGACGGGAACGCCGGCACCGCTGCGCCCGGCCAGAGCGCAGGCGACGGCGGTCACGACCACGGCAGGTCGCCGGCGCCCAGCACGCCGATCGACAGCGGCAGCCCGGCCGGCAGCGGCGGCGGAAGCGGCGGCCGCGGTGACGACGACAAGGGCGGGGCGAGCCCGACGCCCAGATCGGGCGGCAACGGCGGGCACACGCCGGCACCCACCCCGCCGCCCTCCGAAGGGCACTGGTCGGAGGCAGCGCTCACCAGGCGGGCTCCCCACCGCGATCCCTACTGTTGTAGCGACTCCTCGCCCGTCAGCACCCGAATTCCGGCCGCTTCGAGCGCGGCCAGGGCGGCGTCCGGATCCTCGAACCGGAATACGATCGCCGCCTTGTCGCCGCGCGAGGCCGCGCCGAAGTCGTACATGTACTCGACGCCGAGGCCGGCGTGCTCGATAGCCGCGAGCGCCCGGGCAAGGCCGCCCGGTTTGTTCTCGACTTCGACGGGGATGACTTCCGTCATCCGGACGAGCATGCCGGCATCCTCCAGGACCTGCTTGGCCCTCACCGGATCGCGGACGATGAAGCGCAGGATGCCAAATTGGGCCGTGTCGGCAAGGGACATCGTCAGCAGGTCGATTCCCGCCGCCGCAAGCGCCTCGCACGGCTGGCGCAGGACGCCCGGCTTGTTCTCCAGGAAGATCGACAGTTGTTGAAGCTTCATTTCTGGCCTCTCAATTGTGCCGAGTTCTGCGACAGGCTCACTAGGCTGCCAAGCCCCGCCAAGGCCAAGCCGGCGGGATCTGGCGGCCTTGGCCCGCCCGGCCTAGACACTCCGCAGATCGCTGACCCGCCTGGCCTTGCCCTCGCTACGAGCGAGCGTGCGCGGCTGGACGAGCGTCACGTTCACACGAAGTCCCAGGATGTTCTCGATCGAGGCTTCCAGCTGGTGCTGTAGAGCCTCCAGCTTTCGAATCTCGTCGGAGAAGACCTCGGGCGTGACCTCGACCTTGACCTCCATCTGGTCCAGGCCCTTCTCGCGGGTGAGGATGATCTGGTAGTGGGGCAGGGTGCCCTCGACCCGCAGCAGGGCCGTCTCGACCTGAGACGGGAAGACGTTGACGCCGCGGATGATGAACATGTCGTCGGAGCGCCGGCCGATGCGGCGGATGCGGCGCAGCGTTCGGCCGCAGGCGCACTGCCCCGAGACGAGCGCGGTGACGTCGCGGGTGCGGTAGCGGATCAGCGGCATCGCCTGCTTCGACAGGGTCGTCAGGACGAGTTCGCCCTCCGCGCCCTCGGGCAGGACCTCGCCCGTCTCCGGATCGATGATCTCCGGGTAGAAGTGGTCCTCGAAGATGTGCAGGCCGTGCCGCTCGGCGCACTCGATGCCGACGCCGGGGCCGATGATCTCCGAGAGGCCGTAGATGTCGTGGGCGCGGATGCCGCTTTCCTCCTGGATCCGCTCACGCATCGAGTCGCTCCAGGGCTCGGCCCCGAAGACGCCGACGCGCAGCTTCGAGAAGTCCGTCTTCGTGTCTTTCGCGGACTCGAGCAGGTGGAGGAAGTAGCTCGGCGTGCAGCAGATCGCCGTGACGCCGAAGTCCGCCATGACCATCAGCTGCCGCTCCGTGTTGCCACCGCTGATGGGGATGACGGTCGCGCCGAGGGCCTCGCCGCCGTAGTGGGCGCCGAGACCCCCGGTAAAGAGCCCGTAGCCGTAGGCGTTCTGGATGACGTCGCCGCGATGGATGCCGCAGGCCACGAAGCTGCGGACCATAACCTCGGTCCAGACGTCCAGGTCGGCCTGGGTGTAGGCCACGACGATCGGCTTGCCGGTGGTGCCCGAGGAAGCGTGGAGCCTGACGATCTCCTCCATCGGGCTGGCGAAGAGCCCAAACGGATACGTGTCACGGAGGTCCGTCTTGACGGTGAAGGGCAGCCGCGCGATGTCGGCCAACGAGGTGACCGACGAAGGCGCCAGACCACGCTGCTCCATGCGCGTTCGGAAGAGCGGCACCCTCACGAAGGCCCTGGTCACGACCGACTGCAGCCGCTGGAGCTGGATGACTCCGAGCTGCTCGCGAGGCAGGTAGTCCGGCGCGCTGATCGGGTGGAACCCGCCGGGCGGATCGTTCCAGGTGCTCACCACATCCTCCTCTAGCGGACCAAACCGTTGGCCCTGGTGCGACGGACCGCCCCGAACGGCGTGCCCCCTCGGGCAGGCTCGACGCGTCGAGCCTGGGCCCCTGTGTCGCCTGCGAATCAGGGTAGCGATTCGGCCACGGCCGCGAGCGGCCGCACTGCATCCACGACGGCCGGCTCCCAGCGGCGGCCGCAGCCGCAGCCGCAGCCGCGCCTCAGGTTCGGCGAAGCCCCGCTTGCACCCCGATGGATCGGCCCAGTTCAAAGGCGCGCTCGTTGACCGCGTGGAGTCGCTCCGGGAGCGCCGCCCTCATCGCCTCGAGCAACGCGTCTACCGGCAGGTCCACGCAAGTGCTCAAGGCACCCAGAAGGGCCACGTTCAGGCTTCGCTTGTTCGGCAGATCGGCCTCCGGAATCAGGTCCGGGGCGAGAAGCACGCCTCCGGGTCGCAGCACCGCTCGCGTCACCTCGACCTCCGACGGCGCCAGCACCAGTAGGAAGTCGGCCTCGCCGCGCGACACCATCGGCGATCGGACCCGGTCGGCGGCGGTGCGGCCGAAGCGCACATCCGACGTCACGGAACCGCCCCGCTGGCTCATGCCGTGCAGCTCCGACTTTTTGACGTCGAGGCCGGCCCGAAGAGCGGCATCGGCCAGGATGTCGGAGGCCTTGATGACGCCCTGGCCGCCGAGTCCGGCGAGGACGACGTTGGTCACCGTGACATTTGTGCGCTCGTTCACGCTCACCGGTCCCCCATCGGCAGGTCGAAGGCTACTTGCTCGGCCGCCCGGGCGCGGAATTCGGCAGCCTGCTGCTCCCACTTGCGGATGTCGGCAGCGGCCAGGATGCACGGCCTTCGGGCGACGATGACCGAGAGTTCGGGCGCAGCCAGGCGCTCGAGAAGCAGACGCTCGAACTCGTCGGGCTCGGCGAAGGCATCGATCACCGCCACGCTGGGGATGCCGATCGCCGTCGCGATGCCCTCGATCGAGAGCTTGTTGGTCGGCCCGTGGTCGAGTCGGCGCCCGGTTCCGGGATGCTCCTGCTGGCCCGTCATCGCCGTGGTTCCGTTGTCCAGCACGATGACGACGTGGCCGGTCGGCGGTGGGTTGTAGGCCATCTCCACGAGGCCGCTGATGCCGGAATGGACGAACGTGGAGTCGCCGATGATCGAGACGACGCGACGGGCCTCGTCCGGTGGGAGGACGTGGCGCAGCCCCAGGCCCACGCCGATTGACGCCCCCATCGCGACGCACGTGTCCATCGCCGCGTACGGCGGCAGGGCGCCGAGCGTGTAGCAGCCGATGTCGCCCGCGGCTATGCAATCGTGCTTCTTGAGAGTAGCGTAGACGGTGTGGTACGGACAGGCCGGGCAGAGTTCCGGCGGCTTGCCACGGGCGGGCGCCGCCTCGGGGCTCGTGTCGCCGGCCAGGATGCGACGAACGCGCGGCACGTCCAGCTCGCCGAAGCGATACATGTCCGCCTTGGATTCCACCGCGATCCCGGCGGCGCGAAGAGCATCCGCAACAACGGGATCGCCCTCCTCGACGACGACGGCTCGCTCGACGCTCGCGGCAAAGGCGCGAATCCTCTCGAGCGGCAGCGGGTTAACCAGCCCGATCTTGAGGATCGAGGCTTCGGGGGCGGCCTCGGCCGTGTGCAGGTAGGCGACGCCGTCGGTAACGATGCCGAGGGCGGCGTCGCCGGGCTCCACCCGGTTCAGCGGCGCCCGGCCGGCGGTGGCCTCCCAGGCTTCGGTCTCGCCCCAGGCCGCGATCTCGGCCAGCTTTGTCCGAAGCCGCCGATGGGCCGGCCTGGCGTTGGCGGGGATCATCACCCGGGCATTGATGTCGTGCTCGAAATGCGGCTTTGGAGCCGGAGGGTATGCGGCGCCCACCGCCTCTGCCAGGCCGCGCCCAGGCTCAACGATCGACTTGGAGTGGCAGACGCGCGTGGTCATCCGGAACAGGACCGGGATATGCCAGCGCTCGGAAATCTCGATCGCGGTGAAGAAGAAGTCGTAGGCCTCCTGGGAGTCCGACGGCTCGATCATCGGCAGCCCGGCGGCGACGGCGTAACGGCGGTTGTCCTGCTCGTTCTGCGAGGAGGCCATGCCGGGGTCGTCGGCGGTCACGACGATCAGGGCGCCGGTCACGCCCGTGTAGGCCGCCGTGAAGAGCGGGTCGGCCGCCACGTTCAGCCCCACGTGCTTCATCGTCACGATGGCGCGGGCGCCGCCGAAGGCGGCCCCGAGCCCCACCTCCAGGGCCACCTTCTCGTTGGGAGCCCACTGGGCCCGGCCGCCGAGCGTGTCGAAGGTCTCGAGGATCTCCGTGGATGGAGTGCCGGGATACCCCGTGCCGAGGGCCACTCCGGCATTGAGAGCCGCGAGGGCAACGGCTTCGTCGCCGGAGAGGAGCTGCCGGTCCATCCGCGTATTCTCCCCGCTTTGCCTCGAACGTGGCGATCGTCGCGCAGCTCAGTCGAGGTGGTAGTCCAGTTCGTACGAGACCTTTGAGCCGCCCGGCGCCTCGAAGATGCCCTGGCCGCTCAGGCCGGCGAGTTCGCCCGTGCCGGATCCTGGGATGACGCGCCAGTGGCCCATTGAGCGGTGGCCGTCGTGGTCGCCGGCCGACTCCATGACGAAGCTGCCCGCTCGGCCGGAGATCGAACCTTGGACCCGCTGGAAACCGACGAAGCTGGCCGTGCGATCCGGCTTGCAGCAAAACACCCAGGCCACCGAACCGTCGCCCACGATCGCGCCGCCGAAACGCTGCGTACCGGTCACCCGGGTCAGCCTGACCTGACCCTCGGCCTCGTGGATCGTCTGCTCGTCCCCCCCGACGACCGTGAAGGAACCCGCCGCCCTGGTCACGACCGGCCTGCCAGCGTGACCGCCTCCCCGGAGGTCGCGGAGCGGTAGAGGGCGTCGATCACGCGGGCCTGGCCGAGCGCGTCGGCCCGGCCGAGCAGCGGCCCTCCCTTGCCGAGGATCGCGGCGCTCATGTTCTCGAGCTCGAGGCGGTATCGATCGTCGTCGACCACGGGAATCTCACGGCCGTCCAGGGTCATGCCCCCGAGCTCCCCCAGCCACGGGTCCCGCATCAGGAGAGTGGCCTTGCTGCCGATCGCTTCCAGCGAGCGGTGCTCCGAGGTGAAGCCACTCACGATCTCGGCGACCAGGCCCGATGGGAACTGCAGCAGCCCGGAGAAGGCCGCGTCCACGCCCGAACCCGCCAGGGTCTGACGCCCGAAGACCAGGGCCGGTTCGGCGCCGGCGACCAGGCGGGAGCCGCTGACGCAGTAGCAGCCGACGTCCATCAACGAGCCGCCCTCGAGGCCGGCGTCGAGCCGGAGATCGCCCGCCTTGGTCAGCACGAAGCTGAAGGTGGCGCGAATCGACTGGAGATCCCCCACCTCGGGCAGCAGCTCCATGAAGCGACGCACCTGCGTGGAGTGGCGCCACATGAACGCTTCCATCAGGACCAGGCCGGCGGTGTCCGCCGCGTCGAAGGCCTCGGCGATCTGCTCCGGATGGCGCGTGTACGGTTTCTCGCACAGCACGTGCTTGCCGGCGGCGAGGGCCTGCATGGTCTGCGGGTGGTGGAGCGAGTTCGGAGTGGCGATGTAGACCGCGTCGACGTCGGGGTCGGCCAGGAGGGCCTCGTACGATCCATGGACTCGAGCGATGCCGAACTTCGAGGCGAACTCGGCGGCCCGCTCACGGTGCCGGCTGCCCACGGCCACGACGACGGCGTTCGACGCGCGATCGACGTCGCGCATCAGCCGGCCCGCGATGAACCCCGGGCCGAGGATGCCCCAGCGAACTTTCTCGGACGTTGCCATGGGTGCGCCTCCTTCAGCGAATCGAGCCGAGCGCCGGATCGAATAGAGAGCGGTCGCTCTCCTCGTTCCCGCGCGCAGGATCCTCGCCGGCCGGCCAGGCCTCGCCCGCAGGATCTTCGCCCGCAGGATCCTCGCCCGCAGGATCCTCGCCGGCCCCCTCTTCCACGGCGGAATCCTCGGGGATCGGGATCTCACGGGCGTTGTGGGCGGTGTAGTCGGGAACCGTCCGCTCGTACGAGCCGGTCATCAGGGGCGAGGAGATCATGAAGTCGGCCGAGGCCCGGTCGCAGGCCACCGGTATGTTCCAGACCACCGCGATCCGCAGCAGCGACTTGACGTCCGTGTCGTGCGGCTGCGGTTCCAGCGGATCCCAGAAGAAGACCAGGAAGTCGATCGTGCCGTCGGCGATCATCGCCCCGATCTGGAGGTCGCCCCCGAGCGGCCCCGACTGCAGGCACGTCACGGGCAGGTCCAGCTCACGCCCGAGCATCGTGCCCGTGGTTCCGGTCGCGACCAGGTCGTGCTGAGCGAGCATGCCCCGATTGAAGCGGGCCCACTGGACCAGGTCCTGCTTCTTGTTGTCGTGCGCAACCAGCCCGATCCGTTTGCGAGGTTTAAGGTCAAGAGCCATGGCTCCACTACCTCCTGCGACCACGGCGGTCCGCCGCTGGCCGGTACCAGCATGGCAGAAGATGGAGCGCATGGCGCCCTCGACCGATCCTGGGTCTAATCGGACATGTCCTGTCGGAGAGACCATGGAGCTGAGCGCAGCCGCCGCGCTCGCCCGACTCGGCTCGACCGCCCCGCCGCCGGCCGCCCCGCCGGCACGCCCGCGGCTGAGTCGCCGCCGAGTTCCACCTGACGGGTCGAATTGCGCGAGCGACCTTTTCGGGCAGGTCTGTGGCGTAGTTTTCGCCCACCCGAACGCAGCCTGGGGCGCCCGCTCGGCGGGCTCATCGACCCCTCGCAGGGCGGGTCAGCTGGAGGGAGAACGTGTTCGGCTCACGGCGGCTCGCGGCGGTGTTCCTCATCGCGGCCGTTGCCGGCGCATGCCTGTCCGGCGGCGCCACCACGGCGCCGCTCACCGCGACGCCGTCGCCTGGCGGAGGAGGCGGGCTCACGGCCGCGGCCCCGGCCACCGCCGCTGTCCCGGCCAGCGCCGGCGGAGGAGGCGGCGGGGCGCTCGGCGGCACGGTCGCCCCGGGCGGCAACCTGTGTGGATTGCTCGGCCCCGGCGATTTCGCTGCCGTCGGAGTGACCGGTGCCCGCACTCCCACCAAGAACAGCGACGCTCCAACCGATGCGTACTGCGTGTATGCAGGCGTCTCGAGCGCGACCGGGGGCATCGAGTTCGACGTCTTCATCGGCGATCCCGAGGCCACGTAGCAGGAGATCAAGGCCAACGGTGGGATCCTGATCGACGATGCCACGGGCGATCTGCCCGGCGTGGGCGCGGCCGGGATCCAGCTGAACGGTCCGGGCAAGATGGCCACGATCGGGGTCACGAAGGGCCAGTTCACGTTCGACATCGGGTTCCCGACGAACGCGAACGCCCGGGCCCAGCTCCTCGCCCTGGCAAAGCTGGTCCTGCAGCGCGAGAGCGGGTTGAGCTAGATCCGGCGGCGCGACGGCGACTATTCGACCGGGCGATCCGAACCGGACCCTGTCAGAAGCGATCTCCGCGCGTCAGCACTGCCCGGTGTCGCCCCGCTGGACCGCGTCGTACAGGTGGTAGTTGGCTCCGCAGGCAGCCTGATTGCCCTCGTGCATGGCGGCGCTGATCTGGTGGTCGTGCAGGCTGGTCGAGTCGCCGGCCGCATACACCCCGGGCACGTTGGTGTGCTGCTCGGAGGTGACGACTATCTGGCCGGCCTCGTTCAGCTCAAGGCCGAGCTGCCGCGGCAGGTCGCCCACGGCCACCGTCGAACGAATCGTGTAGACCTGCTCGACGGGAATCCGCGTCCGCGAGGGATCGTCCAGGACAAGGGCCTGCATCTGTCCGTCGCGGTTCTCATACTCGGCCACGGCGAACGGATGGGCCGCGATGCCCCTCCCGGCCAGGTCCGCCAGTCGCGAAGCCGGAACGTCGAAACCTTCCGGCCGGCCGGCGACCAGCGTCACCCGGTCCGTGAATACCAGCAAGTCCAGGGCGGTCTGGACCGCCGATTCGTCGTGGCCGACGACGCCCACGACGCGATCGATCGACTCGTAGCCCTCGCAATGGAGGCACCAGAAGAGGCTTCGCCCGACGCATTCGTTCCGGCCGGGGAATTCGGGGAAGTGGCCGGCCACGCCGGTCGCCAGGATCACCGTGCGGGCGATCACCTCCAGCGGGCCGCCTTCGGGGACCTCGTCGAAGACACGGGCCATCTCAGCGTCGCGCGGGACGCCGGGGCCCGGGAGGTGCGCCCAGGCGCCGCCCTCCGGCAGGCGTTCGATCCTCAGCCGGAAGAGGTCGCCCTCGCGCGCCGCCGTGGCGACGTGGCCCAGCAGCAGCCGGACCCCGTACTTGGCGGCATGGCGCCAGCCGAGCCGCCGGATCTCCGCGGCGGGAACGCCGTCCGGAAAACCGACGATGTTGTAGGCCACGTGGTGCCATAGGAAGCGGTCCCGCTTGTCGACGAGGAGGACGCTGCGGCGCATCCGTCCCATGTTCACGGCCGCAGACAGGCCGGCGGCTCCGCCGCCGACGATTACGCAGTCAACCTCACGCGGCAACGGCTCACGCGGGGCAGGCGCGACTTGAGAGGGTTCGATCGTTCGCATGAGGCAATGATGCTCCCAGTTGGCCCCCGCGGCTGAGCCTCGAAATCAGGGCTTGTACAGTTCCGCCGAAGCCACGTTGCCGCCGGCAGTCTCGCCGCAGCGGATGCCGTCTTCCTCCAGGAGACGGCAGATCTCCTCGGCGACGGCGTGGTCCTGGCTGGCGTGGCTTATGAAGACCGTCGGGCCGGCAACCACTTCGCTGGCTTCGTTCGGTGTCGTGCCCGGTCCCGAGGTCGAGTTCACCTCCGTCACCGATCTGATCCGACGGCGCCGCCCCCACACTCCGGGCGGCGTCTCACGAGCACGAAAAGGCTAGCGCAATCGATGTCCCGGAATCGGCCGCCCCATGCATGGGCCCGCGCTGGCCGGCCCTACCGGCTCGCCTCGAAGCGTTCGAGCGTATAGCGCTCCACCTCGGACTCGTCGAGTTGGACAGCGGCCGGCACCGCCATCCGTCCCTTCTCGATCGGCAGCGGCACGGCCAGCAGGTCGTGGACCAGGATGCCGGCCGTCGCCAGGCCGTGCGCAGGTTCGAATCCCGCATCCTCGATGGCCCGCCCCGCCGCGCGCCAGGCCGCCGCGATCCGCAGGACGGAGGCGATCCCGACGCCGGTCTCGAAGTACGTGCCCAGGACGGCGGAGGCTCCGGCGGCTGAGGCGGCTTCGACGACGCGCATGGTCGCAGCGGACCCGCCGACCCGGGCCGGCTTGACGACGATCACGTCGGCGGCGCCCTCCGCCAGAGCGGCCCGGGCGGATCCCTCGGAGTCGATGCTCTCGTCGAGCGCGATCGAGACCCGGACGCGCTCCCGCAGGGCGGCGTGGCCGGTCATGTCCCAGGCGGCCAGCGGCTGCTCCACGTACTCGATCCGGAACGGCCGGACGGCCTCCATCCGTTCTGCGGCCGTCTCGAGATCCCAGGCGCCCGCGGCATCGATGCGCAAGCGAGGCTCGGGCCCGATTGCCGCCCGGATGGCTCGCAGCCGATCGACCAGCTGATCGGTCGTGCGCTCGAAGCCGGCCCGGAGCTTGAGGGTCTCGAACCCCAGCTCGACCGCCTGCGTCGCGGCGTCGGCCCCCGCGTCGGGACCGGCGAAGGCGATGAGCGCGCTGACCGGGATCGGGGCGTATGTGGCGGCCCGGCCGCCGGCATGCCCGGCGAGGGCCTCTTGCGCTACGCCGGCCGCGTTCGCCGCACGAGCCGCCAGGAGCGCCCCGATCGCTCCGTCCACTCCCGCCATGGCGGCCCGACCGGGCTCGCCCTCGGCGGCCAGTTCGGCCCAGGCGGGCACCCGTCCGGCGGCCAGCGCCGGCACGATGTCGCGGATCAAGGTCGCAATCGAGCCGACCGTGACATCCGTCGCGATCGGGTTGAGGGCGGCCTCGCCGAGCCCTTCGTTCCCGTCCTCGTCCACCAGCCTGAGCAGCCAGGAGCGCCTGTGGGTGAACTCGCCGGTGGCGTTCAGGAGCGGCCGCCGGAACGGCACTCGAACGTGGATCGCCTCGACGCGGCTCAGCCGTGCCAGACCGGACGAATCGGGAAGAACCATCGGGGGCCGCCCCGTCAACGGAGGGTGCGTCTCATCCCGGCAATTCTACGGGCTACCCCTGGACCCCAGGCGCGGCAAGGCAAGGGTTCGGGGCCCTGGGAAGGGTGGTGGGCGATACTGGACTCGAACCAGTGACCTCGCGGATGTGAACCGCGCGCTCTAACCAGCTGAGCTAATCGCCCACGGAGGCCGAATTATAGCGGCCCACCGGGAAACCCCGAACGCCTCGCGACCAGGACCCCGGCGACTCTGCCGGCGACGGCCGGACGCCCGACTGGCTCGCCGGCTAGACCTTGATGCCGGGCCAGCGAGCCGCTACCACCTGCGGCGAGAGGCCGTCGACCATGATCAGCTTGTGCCGGCCGGTCGCACCCGCGACGAGCCGCACGGATGTGCGCGATACGTCGAGCTCGTCGGCCAGGAGCCGGACCAGGGCCGCGTTGGCCGCGCCGCCCTCGGCAGGCGCCGAAACCCGGGCCTGGAGGACTCCCTCGTCAGAAACGCCGTCAACGCGGTCGGCGCCACCGCGCGGCATCAGCCGCACGGCAAATCGAGCCGAGAGGTGCGAGCGGTCCAGCCAGCGATCCGAGTCCATGACCGAGTGATTATGGCCGCTGGGGGCAAGCCGCCACTCACGGACCACGGTGCGGAGCGCCCTGCGACCCGGAGCGGCCGCCGCTCCGACGGCCGTCAGGCCTGGCCGCCGACCCCACCCGGGCGTGGGCCGAAAAGAGCCCGGCCCACGCGAATCACCGTCGCACCCTCCTCGATCGCGATCGGGTAGTCGTCCGACATCCCCATCGAGAGCCCCGTGCCCAGCTCCCCCGCCCTGCCGCGCAGCCGTTCCGACAGCTCGCGCAGTCGTACGAATGTGGGTCGCGCCTCCTCGGAGACCTCGGCCAGCCGGCCCACCGTCATCAGCCCGAGGAACCGCAGGTTCGGCAACGCGCCCAGGGCCGGCAGCTCGGCTCCGAGGGTCTCCGGCAGAAAGCCGGCCTTGGCTTCGTCTCGGTCCACGTTCACCTGGAGGTAGACGCTCAGCGGCGCGCGCCCGGCTTCACCGGCGATCCGATCCAGCCGCCGGGCCAGATCGACCGAATCGACCGACTCGACGACGTCGAAGAGCTCGACCGCCCGGCGGGCCTTGTTCGACTGCAGCGGGCCGATCAGGTGCCAGCGCGCGCCCGGAAGCAACGGCGCCTTGGCCTCGGCCTCCTGGACGCGGTTCTCTCCCAGGATCGTCAGGCCGGCCTCGACGGCGGCGGCAAGCCGCTTCGCTTCCACGGTCTTGGAGACGGCGACGAGGGTCACCTCACCCGGGTCGCGGCCGGCTCGCAGGCATGCAGCGGCTACGACCGCGAGGACGTGCGCACGAGCGGCGCGGAAGACTGCTACTGCGTCCTGGTCGCGAGAGGGGCCCAAGGCGGCGAAGGGCTACCCCTTCTCGTCCTGCGATGGACGGCGGAGGAAGCTCGGGATCTCGAGGTCCTGGTCGTCGTAGAGCGGCCTCGTCGTGGGGCGATCCGGCACCGGGCGGCGTGGCGGCGTGCTCCGGACCGGATCCGGCGCCGGCTGCCGCTCCATCTGCCCGTTGTAGCCGTAGATCCCCGGCGACCGTCCACGAGACCCGCCGAGGTCCACCGTGCGCAGCGTCTGCTCGTCGAGCTCCCGCTGGAAGTCATGGGCGTCGCGCGAAGCCACGACCGGGACCGGAACCTGGGTGCGGGGCTCGCTCCGCTGAGGCTCGCGCCGCCCGCTCGCATCGAACCCGGTGGCGATGACGGTGATCATCACCTCGTCCGCGAGGCGCTCGTCAAAGCTCGTGCCAAAGATGATGTTCGCCTCCGGATCCGCGACCGAGCGGATCTCCTCGGCGGCTTCGGTGACCTCGAAGAGGCTCAGGTTCGACGATCCGGTGATGTTGAAGAGGATGCCCTGCGCCCCGTTGATGTTGATCTCGAGGAGCGGGCTGGCGATCGCCTGGCGGGTGGCATCCAGGGCGCGGTTGTCGCCGCTCGCCCGGCCGATTCCCATCAGGGCCGAGCCGGCGTCGCGCATGACCGCTCGCACGTCGGCGAAGTCCAGGTTGATGAGGCCCGGCACGGTGATGATGTCGCTGATCCCCTGCACGCCCTGGCGCAGCACGTCGTCCACGAAGCGGAAGGCCTCGACCATCGAGGTGTTCTTCTGGACGACGTCCCTCAGCCGGTCGTTGGGGATGGTGATGAGCGTGTCCACCTTGGAGCGTAGCTCCTCGGCGGCCCGCTCGGCGATGAGCTTGCGGCGGGAACCCTCAAAGGAGAACGGCTTGGTGACGACGCCGATGGTGAGCGCCCCGAGCTCCTTCGCAATCTCGGCCACTATGGGAGCGGCGCCGGAGCCCGTGCCCCCGCCGAGGCCGGCGGTGATGAAGACCATGTCCGAATCGCGGAGGGCGTCGGCAATCTTCTCGGAATCCTCCTCGGCCGCCCTCTGGCCGATGGTGGCGTCCCCGCCCGCGCCAAGACCGCGCGTGATCTTATCGCCGATGCGGATCTTGTGGGGCGCATCCGATTGGAGGAGGGCCTGCGCATCCGTGTTGCAGGCGATGAACTCGACCCCCATCATCTCCGCCCGGATCATGCGGTTGACGGCGTTGCTACCGCCGCCCCCGACGCCGATCACACGGATTAGCGCGAAGTTCTCGGAATCGGACCGTAGCGGCATTCCTAATCCTCCGGTGGGTCTCCGGCAGACGTTGTCGTTTCGGTCCGGCCCCCCCGGGACTCGTAGAGCACTTGCGCGTAACGGGGCTGGCTCGGATGCAATGGAGTATACGCCTTGTTGGGCTTTTCTGGGGCCGCAACCGCACACCGAAACGGCACTCTCACGAAGGAGCGTCGAACGTGTGTTCGCACTTTCGAGGGGGAGAGGCGAAATCGGCCGATAATCTGGTGGGACGTGTGGAGGACGAGATTCAGCCGGGCAGGAATGCGAGCCTGACCGTCCGCACGGCGTTGTCCTGATTGGGGTCCAGGAGCGCTATCGACTGCCAGGTGCCGAGAGTCAGGCGGCCCCCGACCACAGGAATCGTCAGCGACGGCGGGGCCAGCAGAGACACCAGGTGGTCGGCTCCGTGGCCCGGGGAGCCGTGGCGATGGACCCATCGGTCGTCGCGCGGTATCAGGCGGTCCAGCGACGCCATCAGGTCGGAGTCGGACCCCGCCCCGAGCTCAACGACGACCAGGCCGGCAGTGGCATGGGGCACGAAGACGGTGAGCAGGCCGTCGCCTTCACCCGCCACGAATCGTTCACAGGCATCGGTCAGGTCGAAGAGGCCGCGGCGTCGGGCTGTCTGGACGGTCAGCTCGGTTGTCTTCATCGCGTCGGCTCGCCTCGGCCGCCCCCGGCCCGCAACGGCTCCCGGCTAGGGCAGGACGGTGCGAACGGCGTCGCGGACCCGCGACAGGAGACCGCCCGCCGGGGCCGTGGGATATGGTCCGCGCTCGGCGGATTCCAGGCCCCTGGCGCCCCAGTAGAGCAGGCCGATCGCCGTGCTGTAGGCGGGGTTGAGGATGTTGTCCGTCAACCCGCCGACGCCCACCGGTCCGGCCACTCGGACGGGCATGTTCAGCACCTCGCGACCGAGGGCCGCGGCACCGGCCAGCTGTGAGGCCCCGCCGGTGAGGACGATGCCGGCCGGCAGCATCCCCTCGCCGGAGGTCCTGATCTCGGCCGCGAGCATCTCGAAGATCTCCCGCATGCGGGCCTCGATGACGCCGCACAGCTCGACGCGGCTGATCGTCCGGCCGGCCGCCTCGCCGAGCACCGAGATGCCGATCTCGTCGTCCTCGGCGACGGTCGAGAGGTCGCAGCTGCCGTGCTGGATCTTCAGCTCCTCGGCCACCTGGAGGGTCGTCTTGAGGCCGATGGCGATGTCGTTGGTGACGTTGTTGCCGCCCACCGGCAGGACCGCGGTCTTGAACGGCGAGCCGTCCAGGAAGAGGGCGAGGTCGATCGTGCCGGCGCCGATGTCGGCCACGGCCACGCCGAGGTCCTTCTCGGTATCGGACAGGACCGACTCCGCGGAGGCCAGCGAGGCGGCGACCAGCTCGTCGATCTTGACGTTGGCCGCCTGGACGCATTTGGCCAGGTTGCGCACGGCGGTGGCCGCGGCGGTCACCATGTGGGTCTCGATCTCGAGACGGACGGCACTCATGCCGAGCGGGTCCTTCACGCCCTCCAGGCCGTCGATGATGAAACCCCGCGGCAGGACGTGCAGGACCTCACGACCGGCAGGAACGGTGCCGGCCCGGGCGACCTCCATTGCCCGGTCGACATCTTCGGGCGTGACCTCGCGGTGATGGCCGCTCACGAGCACCGTGCCGCGCGAGTTCTGGCTCTCCACGTGCTGCCCGCCGACCCCCACGAAGGCGCGGTCGATCTGGTAGCCGGAGATCCGCTCGGCGTGATCGACGGCTCCGGAGATGGACCGGACGGTCTGATCGATGTTGACGACCACGGCCTTCTTGAGACCGCTGGCCGGGACGACCCCCTTGCCGACGATCGTCAGGCTGCCATCACCGGATACCTCGCCGATGAGGGCGCAGACTTTGCTTGTGCCTACATCGATTCCGACGAGCACTGCTTCGCGTTCCACTCGCTCCCGTCCTCGGTGCTGGCCTCGATCGCGAGGCGTTGTCTGTTTGGACCGGCCGCCGGCGCCGTTTTCGAGCCTGCTTTCCCTGTGAAGGCTAACCGACACGAGGGAGAGCGGGCAACCTGTTCCCCCGGCCCGGGCGGCAGCGGGGATATCAGCGGGGGATATACGTGTTGACGTGGTCCGCAGAGACGTCTGCTACGAGCCGGACCCACGCCACGTGGGCCTCGCCGTAGTAGGCGAGCATCGAGCGCAGGTCCCGGACCTGCCCGGGTAGGACCGTGACCTTGCGCACTGTCGGGGCGTAGAAACCAAACTCGGCCACCCACCCCGACGGGACCGAGCTGAGAGTGAAGCCGTGGTCGTCGTCCACGACGACGGCGAGAGCCGGAGTCGAGCTGCCGATGTCGGCCGGCGTCAGGCCGGCCAGCCGATAGCCCGCGTCAAGGTTGATCGGATCGACGACGCCACCCAGGCCAAGCCCCGCGTCCGAGGCCCGGCGGTCGAACACGACCGGCAGGCCGAGGGCGCCGGGTCCGGAGGTCGCAGCGGGATCGGTCGTGGGCGCCGGCGCGAGCGACGGCATCTGCGAGGCATCGAATGTCGGGGTCGGCGACGCGGCCGGCGACGGGCTGGGGCTGCTCTTCGTTCCCGGTTTGGTCGGGGTGGCCTTCGCCGGAGGTTTCGCAGGCGTGGGAGTGACCTTCGGCGTCGGACTAGGCGTCGGCTTTGGCTTTGGACTCGGGCTCGCCGTACGGCTCGGCGCGGCGGACGTGGCCTCCGAAGAGGCAGCGCTGGAGCTTGCCGTCGCGGTGGGCGTGACTACCGGGCCGGCATTGGAGGCGATCGGATTCCCGGCCGAATCCACCAGTCCAAAGATCAGGCCGTCCTGATCGACGACGTAGCGGCTGCTGCCGACGACCCAGACGAGCTTCGGCTCGCGCTCGACGATGTCGACGACGACCGTCGAGGGCAGACGGACCTGGATGCTGGCCGACTTGACCGCGGGCAGCCGCACCAGTTGTGCCGCCGCTTGATCGGTCCCGAGCCGGAAGACGTTCGGCGCGCCATCCATGCCCAGGATCGAGCTGATGACGGCGCTGCCCGTGAAGGTCGCGCCATGGATCTCCAGAGTCCGGGCGGAGAAGGACGGGGCCAGGCTGACGGCCACTCCGGCGACCAGGCAGGCGGCCATGAGCACGGCCGAGAGAACCTGGACCGAACGCAAGGGCGGCGAGCTCCGCCTGACCGGCTGTCGCCGGACGTGCGAAAGGGAGCGCCGAGGGGGCAGGCGGCGGCCGTTCACCGGCGGCTCACGCTTCCGGCCAGCCGGACCAGTCGCCGATGAACTGGACCTCGTACTCCAGGTGGATACCGAACCGTTCCGCGACGGCCTTCCTGGCCCGCTCGGCGAGGCTCCGGATCTCGGCGGCAGTCGCGCCGCCCTCGTTGACGATGAAGTTGGCGTGCTTCTCGCTGATGGCGGCGCCGCCGAGACGTGAGCCTCGCAGCCCGCAGGCGTCGATCAGGCGGCCGGCCGAGTCGCCGGGCGGGTTCCGGAAGACGCTGCCCGCGCTCGGCTGGCCGAGCGGCTGGTGCTCGCGGCGCCAGAGCCGGATATCGTCCAGCCCGGCCTTGATGACCGCCGGGTCGGCCGGCGCGAGGCGGAAGGTCGCCGTCAGCACAAGCTCTCCGGCCGACCGCTTGAAGCGGCTGTCGCGGTAGCCCAGTCCGAGCGCGGTCACCGGCTCCGTTGCCTCGGTGCCGTCCGCCCGCAAGACCGTGACCGACTCGAGGACGGCGGCCATGTCGGAGCCGTGGGCGCCCGCGTTGGCCCAGACCGCGCCGCCGACCGTGCCCGGCACCGC
Organism: Candidatus Limnocylindrales bacterium; assembly: GCA_050010635.1. GTDB lineage: Bacteria > Chloroflexota > Limnocylindria > Limnocylindrales > CSP1-4 > Fen-1039. The sequence continues at coordinate 39,898 of JBEKKR010000001.1, read as the reverse complement.
CAGCCCGAACTCCAGTCCGGAGAGGCCGGCCCGCTGGGTATGCGTCGCCGCGCTGGCCAGAGGGAGGCCGGCCTCCGCGATCAGCCGGCTCGCCTCGATTCGCCAGCCCTCGGCCCGCGAGAGGACGACGAGACCTCGGAAGCCGGCATCGGAGACGACCACGTCGCTGCCGCGACCCAGGACCAGGAGCGGTATGCCAGCGGCGCGGGCGCCACGCACCAGCGCGGCTAGAGTGGTTATGTCCCTGGCCGTCGCCAGCAGATCCGCCGGGCCGCCGACGCGCATCGTCGTGTGGCCGGCCAGCGGCTCATCCCGGCGAAGGCGAACCCCGGCCCTCCGCGCGAGTCCGGCGGCGGCATCGAGCCAATCGGGCTCGGGGACAAACGCGGAATCGGCAGCGCCCGGAGACGGCGCCGCGCCAGTTGGTCCCGCCCCGCCAGGTGACGCCGCGGCGCCCGACGCGACTCTGCCAGCCGTGGTGCGATTCACCCGGCCACTCCGCGGGATACGGCCTCGATCTCGTCCTGGCCCGGATAGGGCCTCCGCTCCGCGGCCGCGACGACCAGCTCCGCCACCGCTGCCGCGGCGCCGGGGCGTGCCAGCGAGCGTGCCGCCGCCGCCATCGCGTCGTGGCCCTTTCGATCGTCCACGATCGCAGCCGCCGTCAACAGGGCCTCCACGTCGAACGCCTCATCCTCGACCAACCGGGCGGCGCCCGAGCGGACCATCTGCTCGGCGTTGCGGCGTTGGTGGCCGGCGGCGTGCGGATAGGGCACCACGACCATGGGCAGGCCGAAGGCCGCGACCTCCGCCAGCGTCGAGGAGCCGGCCCGGCCGACGACCAGATCCGCCGCGGCCAGAGCGAGGGCCATCTCCTCGTCCAGAAACCGCTCGGGCCGGTAGCGTTCGCGCATCTCCGCCGGAAGAGCGTCTCGACCCGCGAGCGCCTCGTCGTAGCCCGCGTCGCCGGTGACGTGGATGACGCGGACCCGCTGGACCAGCCGCGGCAATGCCTCGGCCACCGCCGAGTTGAACCGCCGGACGGCCTGCGATCCTCCGAAGATCAGGATCAGCTTCTCCTTCGCCGGGATGCCGAGCGCCTTCCTGGCCTCGGCCCGGCCCACCCGGCGCGGGTCGCGTATCGGCGTGCCGGTGAGGAAGCAAGGCCGGCGCTCTCGGCCGAGGGCGCGGCACGTGCTCTCGAAGGCCACGGCCAGACAACCGGCCAGCCGGGCCGTCACCCGGACGCTTCGTCCCGGCACTACGTTGCCGTCCCACATCACGACCGGGATCCGCATCGCCGACGCGGCCAAGAGCACGGGCAGGGCGACGTACCCGCCCGTGGTGAAGATGGCCGCCGGGCGGCGCAGGAGCAGCATCGCCATCGCCTGCGGCACCGAGAGCGAAAGCCGGATCGGGTCCAGGACTACGTGGAGATCCAGTTCCACGGACCGGAGCGATCGCAGCAGGAGGCGCCGGAAAGGGATTCCGGTTGCAGGGATCACCTGCGCCTCCAGGCCTCTATGGCCCCCTACCCAATCGATATCGGGGGCGTCGGGCCTAGTCTGCAGCGACCGAGCGACGGCGAGAGCCGGGTAGATATGTCCCCCCGTACCCCCGCCCACTATCAGCAGACGCACTGATCCAACCTCGTTCAACGGACTCGCGTGAGATCGAGAGCAGGATCCCGACGGCGGCGAGACTGACGGTCAGTGACGAGCCGCCGGCCGAGACGAACGGAAGCGTAATTCCAGTGACGGGGACCACCAGCACCACGACTCCGATGTTGATGATCGCCTGGAAGCATATCCAGGCCGTGATGCCGGCGGCCATCAGCCCACCGAACGTATCGGGAGCGCGCAGGGCGGTACGGATGCCGGCGTACGCGAAGGCGACGAAGAGCGCGATCACGACCGTTCCCCCGGCCAGCCCAAGCTCCTGGGCGATGACCGAGAAGATGAAATCGTTGACGTCCTGCGGCACGAAGATCCGGTCGTTGCCGAGGCCGATGCCGAAGAGCCCACCCGCGCTCAGCGCCTCGAGACCCTGGACCGTCTGGTAGCAGGCGTCCTGCGGATGGGCCCATGGATCCAGGAGGCACTGGAATCGCTGAACGGGATAGTGCCCTACCGTGAGCATCAGGAGCAGGCCGCCGGCGCCGCCCACGATCGCGGCCAGGATGGTTTGCAGGAGTCCTGCCCCCGCGGCGAAGTAGAGCGAGAAGGCGATCAGGACGAGGACGGCCGCAGTGCCCAGGTCCGGCTCGCGAGCCACCAGGATCAGGAACGGCACGATGATGACCATGAACGGAACGGTCCCGCGCCAGAAGCCCTTGATGCCGAGCCCGCGGGCCGCCAGCCAGTGAGACAGGTAGACGACGAGGGCCAGTTTGGCCACCTCCGCGGGGTGGATGTCAGGAAGGAACGGGCCGAGGTGAAGCCAGCGCGAGGATCCGTTGTACGAGACGCTCAGCTGGCTCAGCGGACCGGGCAGTGGCACCAGGACGATCAAAAGCAGGATCAAGGCGAGGGCGGCAAGGGGGACGCTAAGAACGCGCAAGTAGCGGTAGTCGAGGTTCATCAGCACGGCCATTGCGCCGAAGCCGAGCAGCCCGGCCAGCACCTGGGGCGCCACGAGCTGGAAGGTGTTCTGGTGGAGGGCGTACTGGGGTATGGCCGATGCCGAGTAGACCATCAAGATGCCGATCGCGGTCAGGGCCACGACCGCCACCAGGATGATGTAGTCCGGCTCGTGCGCGTCACGCTTGTAGGCGCTCGGGTTGGCGAGCAGGCTGGTCTGACGTGAGCTGACGGCGCTGGGCCGGCTGGGGCCGGTGGCGCGGCGCACCGGTCCGCGCCGGACCGGTTGCTTCGGGACGTCCCAGCGATCGCCGCGGCCGCTCACCGGTCCGGCTCCAGGAGGCGCCGCCTCTCGGCCAGCGCGGCCACGGCGGCCTTGAAGGCGCGGCCGCGTGCGGCGTAGTCCACGAACATGTCGAAGCTGGCCGCGGCAGGGCTGAGCAGCACGGTCGCCGGACGGCCGGAGCCCGGCTCCGAGATGAGCGATCGCGCGATCGTGTCCGCGCGATCGACCGCCTCCTCCAGCGATCCAGCCGCCTCCACTCGGGACAGCCCGTCGGCACGGAACATCTCCGCCAGCGCGGGCCCCGATTCGCCGATGACCACCGCGGCGTCTGCCCGCTCGGCCGCGACCGGCCCTAGGCCGGAGAGGTCCACGCCCTTATCGCGACCCCCGGCGATCAGGATGAGCGGCCGCGGAAACGATCTCAGAGCGGCGATGACCGCGTCCGGCTGGGTTCCCTGCGAGTCGTTGACGAAGCGGACATCGTCGACGATCGCCACCTGCTCGAGGCGGTGCTCGACACCCGTGAAGGCGGCGGCCGCGCGACGGATCGCGTCCGGCGCCACTCCGAAGAGAAGGGCCGCGGCGACGGCGGCGAGGGCGTTCGAGACGTTGTGGTCGCCCGGAATGGCGAGCTCGGCGATCGGCAGGATGCGTCCGCCGGGGCCGGTTTCGGCCACTCCCCCGCCAGCGACCGCCAGCCGCTCGGGCGCCGCGGCGATGATCCAGCCATCCTCGACGCCCAGGCCGCCGGCGTCCGGCCGGCCACGCCTGTATGTCACGACCCTTGCCGTCCCGAGCGAGGCGTATTCGGAGACGACCGGGTCGTCGGCATTCAGCACCAGCGCGCCGTACGGATCGACCAGCTCGGCCAGGCGGCGCTTCACCCTGCGGTAGGCCTCGAGCGTGCCGTGGCGATCCAGGTGGTCGGCCATGACGTTGGTGTAGACGGCCACCGTGGTGCCGCGAGAGAGAGTCGGCATCTGGAGCTCAGATAGCTCGATGACGACGCGATGCTCCGGCGTCAGCTCGGGCAGGCGCTCCACCAGCGGGATGCCGATGTTCCCGCCCAGGACCGCCGGGTGAGCGGGATCGGCCGCCAGCAGGGCCGCGGCCAGCGATGAGGTCGTCGTCTTGCCCTTCGTGCCCGTGACCCCGATCGTGGAGCAGGGGCACATCCGCAGGAACAGGTCCGTTTCGCTGACCAGGGCCGGCGATCCCGCCGGATCGGCGCGATGGGCTGCCACGACGGCCTGCAGGGCCGCGCGGAGGCGCGGCTCGGCGGTGGGGTAATCCGGGTTGATGCTCGGGGATGTTGCGATCAGGTCGGCTCCGGCCCAGGCCGTCGAAGGATCGACCTCCGGCCCGAGGCGCAGCTCGATCGGTCTGCCGCCGAGCGACTCGATGGCCGGGGCGAGCTCGGCCGCCGGCCTCGCGTCGTAGACCGTGACCCGCGCGCCGGCGTCGGCGAAGAACCGTGCCAGGGCGACGCCGCTCCGGGCCAGACCGAGGACGGTTACCGCCCTGCCGTCGAGCGCGCCGTCGCGAACGCCGGCCGCCGTCAGGCGGTCGAGCTCGACGACGCGGCCCGCCATAGCCGGACTACTTTGGGATCGAGGCGACGAAGAGCGTCACCCCGAGCATACCGGCGAGCGCACCGACGATCCAGAAGCGCATCGTGATCTTCTCCTCGTCCCAGCCACCGAGCTCGAAGTGGTGGTGGAGAGGGGCCATCCGGAACACGCGCTTGCCGCGCAGCTTGTAGCTCGCCACCTGGATGATGTCCGAGGTCACCTCGAGGACGAAGATGATCCCGATGAGGGGCAGGATCAGGACCTGGCCGGTGATGAGGGCGATCACGGCCAGCATGCCGCCGAGCGAGAGCGCCCCCGAATCGCCCATGAACACCTGGGCCGGGTGCACGTTGAACCACAGGAACCCCATCAGCGCGCCAATGACGATGGCGTTGACCATGGCCAGGTTCGGCTGCTCGTTCAGGAGGGCGATGATCAGGAAGCTGATGAACGCGAACACGAGAGTCCCGCCGGCCAGGCCGTCGAGGCCGTCGGTCAGGTTGACGCCGTTGCTGCAGCCGACGATGGCGATGACCGCGACGACGATGAAGAAGATCGCGCCGACCTCCACGCTTCGATCGATGAACGGGATCGCGATCATTTGCGTGTAGACGACGTTGCCGATGAACGGCACGCGGAAGCCGTTGAAGCCGAAGTGGTTCTGGACGTAGATGGCCACTACGATCGCAACCGCGAGCTGCCAGATGATCTTGTGGCGGCCGCGGATGCCGATGCCCGTCCGGGCGTTCAGGTAGTCGTCGATCGCGCCTAACGCGCCGACCAGGGCCAGCACGAAGAGCGGCGAGTAAGTCGAGACGTCGTAGGCGGAGAAGACGCTGGACAGGGCCAGAGTCACGACGACGATGAGGACCCCGCCCATAGTGGGCGTGCCTTGCTTGACGAGGTGGGTCCCGGGGCCGTCCTCGCGGATCTGCTTGCCCATGCCCAGCCATCGGAGAAGGCGCAGGAACGGCGGCATGAGGATGACCATGCAGGCGAAGGCGAGCAGCAAGCCCTGGATGAACTCGACCCCGTGCTCTCTCACCGAACCTCCTCAACGAACCGGAGCGATCCTCCCCGCGCCCCGGTCCCGGCAGTCCAGCCCCCGAACCTTGCTCCCCGAGTTGACGCCGCCGGGCACGATGCGACGGTGATCCCGGCGATCGGACGACTGGCACGGCGGACGCGTCGCCGACCGGTGACCACGGCGGTCTCGGCGGCGGTCGGGGCGAACGGCCCGCCGGGCCGTGGCCCCCGATGGCGGGTGTCGGTCACGTCGTCAGTGTCGCACAGCCGATCGCGCACAGTGCGGGACTGGACCTTCACCCCAACGGCTTCGCTTTCTGCCCGCTCGGCGCCGTGGGCCCGGTCTTGTTCGGCGGGATCTTCTGGGTCACGACGGCATCGGTGGCAACTCGTCTGAATAGCTCCGTCGACTGCATCGGCATCGACAGGACGCCCTGGGCCACCTTTGTCGGCGTCCCCTGGTAGATCACGACGCCGACGGCCAGGTCGGGCCCGCCATGGCCGACCCAGCCGTAGAAGCTGTAGTTGTAGATGTTCTCCATCCAGCCGCCCCGGCCCCGGTTCAGAGCCGAGTCCCAGATCTGGGCCGTCCCGGTCTTCCCGCCGACGTAGTAGCCGGGGATGTACGTGGACTGGAGGTATGAGGGCACCGCCGTGACCACGTGCTCCATCAGGTTCGTCAGCTGGGTCGACAGCGCGCTGCTGATGATCTGTTTGGGAGCCTGTGCGGCCGATGCCGCTCCGATTGCCGGCATGGCCACGTGAGGCGTGACGGCCACCCCGCCGTTGACCATCACGCAGTAAGACCGCATGACCTGGATAGGGGGGACGGCTACGCCCTGCCCGAACGACCGGTTGGCCAGGTCGATCTGGGCCCACGGTGCCGCGGCGGGATCGGCGACCAGACCCGCCACCTCTCCGGGCAAGTCGATGCCGGTCGGCTGGCCGATGCCGTACTCCTGCCACGTCTTGTAGAGGACGGCCGACGCCGAGGGGGTGTTCTTGCCCAGCCGGAAGGCGACCTGCGAGACGCCGACGTTTCGAGACCACGCAACGATGTCGGCGAATGTCATCCAACCCTTGGCCTTGCGGTCGGCATCCGCCACCTCCTGGCCGCCGGGGAGCTTGAGGACGCCCGTGTCGTTGATCTTGGTCGTCAGCGTGGTCGTCTTGGACTGCAGGGCCGCCGAGGCGGTCAGCATCTTGAAGACCGAACCCGGCTCGTAGACCTGGCTGACGATCGGGTCGCTGAAGAGCGAGGGGTTCTGGGCCGCCACGGCCGAGTAGAAGTTGGCGTCGTAGGACGGGTAGCTCGCTTCGGCCAGGACGGCGCCGGTCTTGGGATCCATCACGATCGCGGAGACGGTCTTGGCCCGGTCGGCGAGCCACGTGGCGAAGACCTCCTGCTCGACCTGGAGCTGGAGACCAGCATCGATCGTGGTCCGCAGATCCTGACCCGGTGAACCTGCGTCGACGATGTGCTCTCCGGCCGGACCCGGAGTGTTCGGATCGACGTTCACGACCTCCGGCTTGCCGGAGAGCAAGGCGTTGTACTGCTGCTCGAGGCCGTACTGGCCCTGGCCGCTGAAGTTCACGAAGCCGAGCATCTGGGCCGCCAGCGAGGTGTGCGGAGCCCCGCCAGCCTGCGGGTAGACGCGCACCGGCGTCGGCTCGAGCGTGATCGCCGCCAGGGCTCCGGTCGCCTGCGCGGCGGCGATCTCCCCGGCGGTCTCCGCGTCCACGTTCGTCGCCAGGATCAAGTAGTAGCTGTTGCCCTGCATCGCCTTTCGAAGAGCCGCCTCGGCATCCGAATCGAGGCCCAGGTAGTCGACCAGGGCGTCGGCTTCGCGCGTGCGCTCGTCTGCGGGGAGGCCGTGGACGTCGGCGATGATGCGGAAGCGGTTGATCGTCTCGGCGAGCACGATCGTGCCCGTCCGGTCGTAGATCGTCCCTCGCATGGCCGGAATGGTTCGCTGCTCATACGACGTCTGCTCGGCGGCCAGCGCCGTGAGCTGCTCGTGGCGATTGACCTGCCAGTAGGCCAGGCGCGCGGTCATCCCACCCGACATCAGCACGAGGGCGATCAGGAGCAGGAGGAGACGGCCTCGGGAATCCGTCCGGCCGAACATGGGGTGTGGGCCTTTCAGCGGGCCGGGATGACGATCGGCGCCGGCAGCTGCGAGAGGCCGTCGGAGATCGCCTGCCGGCGAATCGCAGACTCCCGGTTCAGTCGGTTGATGTCGGAGAGATCCTGCTGGCGCTGGTTCTGGAGCTGATTCCATTCACCGGCGAGCTGGTCCATGTCGTAGCCGGACGCCGAGACCCTGACCGTCTGGACCAGCGAGAAGAAGCTCAGCAGGAAGGCGACCACGATGACGCCGATGGCAATTCCGAACAGCCGCGGGCGGCGCTGCGCGCGGAGATGCACGCGCGAACGTCGCCGTGGCCGCGCAGGTGCCTGGGGGCGGAGGAGGGGTCCCTCCAGGCGCCGGCGCGGGAAGAGCGTTGATCGCGGTCGTGCTCCCTCGTAGACGGCCATCAATCCATGCCCCGGGCAACCAGCCAGTCAGGGGCCACGGCGGAGCCGCGGCGGTCCTGCGGGACCGGCTCGCCGGCCCGGCCGCCCAGATCGACCTCGACCCAGCCGAGGAACCGGTCAGGGCGCTGGGGGCGCTCGTGGATTTCGTGCTGCCTGCGGCCATAGATGCGGCGCCGGCTGGCCTGGTGGCGCTTGCTCATCGGTTCCTCCCTTCTCGATCGAACTAGGCGGCGATGCGCTCGGCGCCGCGCAGGCGGGCGCTTCTCGAGCGAGGGTTTGCGGCTACTTCTTCGGGGCTGGGCGCCTTCGACTTGCCGAGCGATCGGAGGTTCGGCCGGCGCCCGCATACGCAGATGGGCACCTCCGGCGGGCAGACGCAACCGCGCTGCTCGGCCGCGATGAAACGCTTGACGATGCGATCCTCGAGCGAGTGGTAGCTCAGGACCACGAGCCGTCCGCCGGGCCGCAGCAGGACGAGCGAGGCGGCGAGGCCGGCCTCCAGGGACGCCAGCTCATCGTTGACGGCGATCCTGAGGGCCTGGAAGACGCGCGTGGCGGGGTGCGTCCGCCGCCCCCTGGGCGCGGGCACGGCTCGCTCGACGAGGGCCGCCAGCTGCTCGGCCGTCTCCACCGGTGTGTGCTGGCGCGTCTCAACGATCGTCCGCGCGATCCGGCCGGCAAACGGTTCCTCGCCGTAGCGGCGGAAGAGCGATGCCAGCTCGCCCGCATCCATCGTGGCTAGCAGGTCCGCGGCCGGCCGCCCGCGACTCGTGTCGAAGCGCATGTCGAGGCGACCGCCGGCCCGGAAGCCGAAGCCGCGCTCCACGTCCACGAGCTGGAAGCTCGACAGACCGAGATCCAGCAACAGGCCGTCGACCTGTCCGAAACCCGCGGCCGGAGCGATCTCCGCGAGTCGTCCGAAGTTGGCCTGGCGCAGGACGACACGGTCGCCGAAACGAGCCAGGCGCACGGCACTTCTGGCGATGGCCGCCCCGTCGGCGTCAAGTCCGAGGAGGCGGCCATCAGGCGACGAGGCCACGAGGATCCTCTCGGCATGGCCGGCTCCCCCCAGGGTGGCGTCGATTTGGAGGCTGTCGGAACGCGGGGCGAGTGTCTCAACGACCTCGCCGGCCATCACCGGCAGGTGCCCTACCTCCCCTTCGGCGCCCCCCTCGGAAGAGCCGGCGGCGGGAGTTCCGCCTCTGGTCTCGTCGAGCGGGTCCTTGAAGCTCATTTCGACCACCTAGAGGGCCGAGTTCTTGATGGCGCTGGCCAGTGCTTGGGGCGTGTCGACGACCTCCTGCGTTGCCGCCCATCTCTCCGGCGCCCAGATCTCGACGCGGTCCCACTGCCCGACGAAGACGGCCTCCGTCTTGAGCCCGGCCCACTCGCGAATCGCGGCAGGCAGGACCATGCGACCCTGGCTGTCACGCTCGACTTCGAAGGCGCTGGAGAACAGGAATCGCGAGACGGCCGTGGCATCCTCGTTGGCGAGCGGTTGCGAGACGAATTTCGCGGCGATTGCCTCGAACACGGGGCGAGGGAATATCGCGGCGCAGCCTCCGACCCAGCGGACGACCACTGCGCCCTCTTCGAGCTTCAGGCGGAAACGGGCCGGGATTGCCACCCGACCCTTGGCGTCCACCGTATGCCTGTATTCCCCGGTGAACATCTGTCGCTCGACCTGTCTCCCCGTGTCGCGGCCGCGTGCCGCTTCATTCGGGCGGGAAGGTGGACAGCGTTTCGCTTGACTCCGAGTTCACCACCGGTGCCCCAGACGCAGGGACGATCCGGTTCGTGATCACCGCTGTTCACCACTTTTCCCCGCTCGCCGGATCATACACCCACTTTTGGGCCAGTCAACGGCGGTTTTCGGGTGAACCATGGGACGGTCCGGCACGTCCCGCCCGCCTCGCCGGCGGCACCAAGGCGGGACTAGACTGGGGCGGGACCGCCTCGCCGGGTGGTCGAGCCGGCAGTTGGAGGGCGCGGAGGAAACAGATGCGGATCCTCGCCATCGAGAGACCCGTTCCGGGCGTGGCCGACGAGCAGTTCACGCCCGAGATAACCGTCGCCGAGGCGAGCCGGGCGTGGGACCTGCATCAGGCGGGCCTGATCCGCGAGCTCTACTTCCACGCGAACGAGTCGATGGCCGTCCTCGTTCTGGAATGCTCGGACCTCGCGGAGGCGGACGCCGTGCTGGCTTCGCTGCCGATGGTGTCCGCCGGGCTGATCGAGTTCGAGGTGCTCCCGCTGCGAGCCTACCCGGGCTTCGCGCGGCTCTTTGGGTCTACCTCGCCTGAGTGACGCAGGGCAGCGCCGTCACGGGACCGGGAATGTAGCGGGCGACCCAGCCGGAGAGTTCGCACGACAGATCCTCGGCCAGGGCCGGGCTGGCCCCGTTGCGTTCGTAAGACTGGCGAAAGCCGGCCACGATCTGGATGAGTTCGGCCCGCGCGGCACCGTTCCACTCGAGGGCCGGACAGGTCCCGCGCAGATAGCAGTCCTCCTCCTGCGAGAAGTGCCGGACGGAGTAGTCGCCGAAGTCGCGCAGGGCGCGCTCGATCCGGGACCGGTCCCCGCCGGTCTCGATCGTCGCCACCAGCGCGTCGGCGCGCTCCACGAGGGCGCGGCGCTGCGCATCGAGGAGAGGTGCGCCGGTTTCCATGCTCGGCTCCCAACCGATCGACATCCGAGGGCTCCTTGATTCGGCGATTCCGCCCGGGCGCTTCCCGATTCGGACCACGCCCCGGGCTCGCGGGCTCCCGCTATCAGGCCCCAACTCGATGGGCGCCAGACAGTGCCATTGGGCATGCCCAACTATGACCGGAACGCTCCGGATCGTCCCATCCGGGTAGGTCGGACCCTACCGGTTCGCGCCTCGCTGCCGCCGGCCCGCGGCCGCCACTCGCGGGCGGCGAGCGCTCATCAGGCGGCGCGGCGCGAGCGCTCGGCCGGCGCCATGCGCAGATCCATCGGTGCCGCGACCTCGACCGCCGAGGTCCCGTCGCCGATCCTGAACCGGCCGGCCAGTTCCTCCATCCGAGCGGCCATGTCCGCCAGGGTGGAGGCGGATCCTTAAGACAGCCTACCGCGTGGGCGACGGGATCTTCAGCTTGTCGCCGGGGTGGATCGTGTCGGATCCGCCGAGCCCGGGGTTCATCTGCCGGACTTTGTTGATGTCCACCCCGAACCACGTCGCGATGCCCTGAAGCGTGTCGGCGACGCTCGATCCATTACCGGCCGGTGCGGGCCCGGGCCCGCGGACCGTATATACGTAGCAGTTCGCCTGGTCGGTGCACGGGACCAGCAGGCTCATCCGCGAGGCGGTCGCGCCGGGAGGCCAGGTGGCCGACGGCACGGGCGCGGGCGTCGGCGCCGGGGTCGGCGTGGGCGTCGCGGCCGGAGTCGGGCGGGCCGTTGCCGCGGCCGAGGAGGAGACGGCAGCCGACGGGGTGACGGTCAGACGCGGAGACGAGGCGGGCAGGGAGGCGGAGACCGACGGCACGGCGGTCTGCGGATATGAGACCGGATTCCCTCCCCCGAACGGCGGGAGCCCCAGAAGGCCGCTCAGGAGAGTGCCGATGGCCAGGATCACGAGGCCGATCCCGACGAGCGTGAGCAGAGAGAAGCGGCCCCACCGTCCCTCGCGTGTCTTCGGCGCGGCGGCGGTGTCGTCGGCGAGGACGGTTCCGCGGGCGTAGCGGGGGCAGCTGACGTGCACGCGCTGGAGACACACCAGCTCCTGCTGGCGCAGCGACAGCGGCAAGGGGTCCCCGAACGCGGCGCAACGGTGAGCCGGAACGGCCGTGTTCTGAGCTTCGGTCAGCTTTCCGTCGGGCCCGACTGCGCGCAGGAACTGGCAGCGAGTGGGACCCGGACTGGCGGCCGTGGCGGGCTCCGACCAGGGCCGAAAACGGGGCCCCAGGTCTATCTGATCGCTCGATCCCACCCCAGAGCCGATCGGCTTGGAAGCCGATCCGAACAGGGGGTCACGCTGGCCGCCGGCACCCGAGAGTCCGCCGGAGGAGTTCGGGTCACCCTGCACGCGCGAGTCAGCCGATGGGTCCAGGCTACGCGCCAGGCGTGCCCGTTCCAACCTCATCTGCTGCTCGTCAGGTGGCGTTCGGTTCCCTCGCCCGTCCTGGTTGTTAGAGTTTCCGCCGGACTCCACGCCCTCTCCTGATCATGTGTCATTCGCCCGGCAGACGGGGCCGAGCGGCCAATGCGGCGCAGTCTAGTACCTTTCGATGATTGTCGTCCCCTCGCCAGGAGTGCTAGCCTGCCGACCCTCGGAGGTTATCGTTTCCTTCCATGGCTCTGCCTCAGCGCATCACCGAACTCGAGCCGATTGCAGCGCCCTTCGCGGCGCCGCGGATCCGACGCTGCACCTTCCGGCGCCTCAGCCGGATCGGTGCGGGGAGGGCGTCCGGCTACGAAGTGAGCTGCCTCTACCCCAACCGGCGCGTGCCGCTGCCGCTCGGGGATCTCGAGGCGAGCGTGGAGATCTGCCTGGCCTGCACGGCGAGCCACATCTTCCGTCCGGACGAGGACTGAATCGGCCGAAGGCCGATTCAGTCTGGAAGAAATCGGCCCTTGGCCGATTTCTTCGAATGGCACGGCCGCGGAATGGCGCGGCCGCGGGGCCAATTCCCCAGTTGGCGCGCGGCGGGCCTGCGGCCGACGACTCACGGCGGGGCCCCACTGTGCTAGAGGCGGCCGATGCTGCGGCGACACGCCGGGTCGTGGGCTTCTCAGCCTGAAGTGATGGCGCCATCGCAGCGGAATTGCGGTGCGCGCGGGCACCGGGTCATGGGCCCCGACTGCAGGATTGGCGGCGAGCCGGCCTGTAAGCCGAGTTCTGTACCGGAGCCGAAGCCCCGGCGACGATCATCCATCTCTGGCCGCCGGTTACCCGACGGCTCAAGCGGCCGACCCGAGGACTGGGCAGCGCGACCTCTTCCGCCCGAACGTACGGTTTCCCGCACGCTCGAACCGCGTCCTCCTATTTGGCCTTGCTCCGAGCAGAGTTTGCCGCGTTTCACATCCCGGTCCGGGCTGGGCCCGGTCCGGGCTACGTCTCTGTGGCACTGGTCCTCGCCTCGCGGCGGACGGGCGTTACCCGCTACCCTGCGCTGAGGAGCTCGGACTTTCCTCGAAGCCATCGCCCGAAGGCATGGCCTCGCGATCGTCCGGCCGACTCGCCGACGCGGGATTGTAGTCGAAGCCGGAGGGATTACCAAACCTGGATGCGAGGAAGACGGCCGACTCGAGCGGATCGAGCCCGCCGGACCCGGGTCGAGCCGGCGCCACGCTTTCGGTCAGGCGGGCCTCGCCGGCGGACGGGCGCGCCATCGCCGAGATCGCCGTGAGGGGCTGGCAGGAGGCGTATCGCGACATCCTGCCCCGCGACTTCCTGGCCGGCCTCTCCGTGGACGCCCGCGAGATCGCCTGGCGGACGATGCTCGAATCGGACGAGCAAGGAGCTGCTCCCGCGTGGGTCGCCGAGCGCGCTGGCGTCGTCGTCGGATTCGTGGCGACGGGCCCGCCCCGGGACGAGGACGCGCCACTCCCCGGCGCCGAAATCTATGCCATCTACGTTCTACCCGAGAGTTGGCGCGGCGGCGCCGGCAGGGCACTTCTAGCCACGGCCGTCGACCACTGGCAGGCTCGAGGCGCCACCACGCTCGTCCTGTGGGTCCTGGAGGCGAACGCCCGAGGTCGTGGCTTCTACGAAGCCCTCGGCTGGAGCCCCGATGGCGCCCGCCAGAAGCTCGAGATCGGCGGCTTCACGACGCCGGAATTGCGTTACCGCTTCACGGCCTGACCGGCGGAGAGCCGGACTCCGACCGCCTGACGGGATCCGCTCCCCCGGGCCGCCTTTTGGGCACTAGGATGAAGGCCTAACCAACGTGTCGGAGGGCCGGGGTCGGATGGGCAAGTCGGACGCGAGCGATCGTGCCTTGCGCAAGCTGCTGCTGGTGAAGCCTGGCGAGCGATTCGACCTTGCCGCGTTCGACTGTGGAGCCACCTTCGGCCGGCAGAAGGATGAGGCCGAGGAGGCTCTGACGGGCAACCTGACGCGGCTGGCCGACCTCCAATCGCGCATCTGGGCCGAGGCCAAGCATGCCGTCCTCATCGTCCTCCAGGGCATCGATGCGGCGGGGAAGGACGGCACGATCAAGGTCATCGCCGGGGCCTTCAATCCTCAAGGCACGCCGGTCACTTCGTTCAAGGAGCCGACGCCCGTTGAGTTAGCCCATGATTTCCTTTGGCGAGTGCACGCGGCCGTACCCGAAAAGGGCGACATCGGCATCTTCAACCGCAGCCACTACGAGCAGGTCCTGATCGTCCGCGTGCACGGCCTTGAACCCGAGGCTCGCTGGCGGAACCACTACCGGGAGATCCGAGACTGGGAGCGGATGCTCACCGACGAAGGCGTCACGATCCTCAAGTTCTTCCTGGCGATCGACAAGGACACTCAGCGCCAGCGTTTCCAGGACCGCGTCGACGATCCCACCAAGAGCTGGAAGTTCAGGCCGGGCGACGTGGCCGAGCGCAAGCTCTGGGACGAATACCAGTCGGCGTTCCAGGACATGCTCACGGAGACGAGCACGGACTTTGCGCCCTGGTACGCCATCCCGTCCAACCGCAACTGGTTCCGAAACCTGGCGATCAGCGAGATCGTGGCAGACGCCCTGGACGAATTGAACCCTCAGTACCCGGCGCCCGCCCCCGGAATCAAGGGCCTGAAGATCGTCTGACGGCGATCGTCGACGTCTACGGACGGACTACGACTGCCCGAGGCCCACCGGCCTGGACTCGATCGATGGCCTCGTTGCAGAGCGCGTCGGCCTGCTTGTTCTGGGCCCGCGGGACATGAGTTGCGCTCCGGCGGGAGAAGCGAGACAGCAGCGCTTTCGCCTCGGCGTGGAGTGGGATCAGCTTGGCGTCCTTGACGCGCCAGCGGCCGTGGAGTTGCTCCACGATCAGCTTCGAGTCGAGCAGCATCTCCACCGCCTCGGCGCCGAGCTCATGGGCCAGGGTCAGGGCCCGCAGCACGGCCGTGTACTCGGCGACGTTGTTCGTCTGGACGCCGAGATACTCGGAGATCGTCGCGATCGGCGGCGCATCTGGCCGGCGCGATGCGGGGCCGGCCGCCTCGATCAAGACGGCGCCCAACGACGCCGGCCCGGGGTTGCCCCGCGCCGCTCCGTCGGTACGGACGATGAGGGTTCGCAGAACCGGGGAGCTCGGGCCGGGCGGACGCTCGGGCGCGGGCCCGGGCGGCGCGGACCGCCCCCCTCCCCTGACCGATTCGGCCGCGCCGACAGATTCCCAGAGGGAGTCCCAGCCCGGCGTCACCGCCGCGCTGTCGCCGTCGCCCTTCAGCCGCGTCGCCCCACGATCGCCGAGGAGACCTCGAGGATCGCCCTGGTGATGTTGATGCCGCGCGGGCAGGCGTCCACGCAGTTGAAGATCGTGCGGCAGCGCCACACCCCGTTCTCGTCGGCGAGGATTTCGAGCCTCTCGCCAGAGCCCTCGTCACGCGAGTCGAAGATGAAGCGATGGGCCTGGACGATCGCCGCCGGGCCAACGTATTCAGGCCGTGCCCAGAACGATGGGCAGGAGCTCGTGCACGCGGCGCACAGGATGCACTTGGTGGTGTCGTCGTAGACGGCTCGATCGGCCGGGCTCTGGCGCCGTTCGCGCTCGGGCTCGGGCTGCTCGTTGATGAGATAGGGCTTGACGGAGCGGTACTTGCCGAAGAACCCGCTCATCTCGACGATCAGGTCCTTGACCACCGGCAGGCCCGGCAGCGGCGCGACCGAGATCTTCTTGCCGAGCTGGTCCACCCGGATCCGGCAGGCCAGCCGGTTTCGGCCGTTGATCATCATCGCGTCGGAGCCGCAGATGCCGTGGCCGCACGAGCGCCGGAAGCTGAGCGAGCCGTCCTGTTCGGCCTTGACCTTGATGAGCAGGTCCAGGACGCGGTCCATCGGATCGACCGAGACCTTGTATTCGACCCAGTGGGGCTTGGGCGGGGCCGGTATCGGAGTCGAGTCGGCCTCTCCGGCAGCCGGCAGGCCGGCTGCCGGAGTCATCGAAGCCGTCGGCTTCGATGACTCGGGGTCGTAGCGGAGGATGCGGAGGTTTACGTCCATCAAGGCGGTCTCAGTACGTCCGGGGCTTCGGCTCGAAACGGGTGATCGAGACCTGCTTGTAGCGCAGGCTCGGCCCGTCCTTGCCCTGGTAAGCAAGGGTGTGTTTGAGCCACTTCTTGTCGTCCCTCTCCGGGTAGTCCTCACGCGAATGCGCGCCGCGGCTTTCCGTCCGGGCGAGCGCGCTGGTCACGGTGACCAGGGCGATGTCCAGCAGGTAGCCGAGCTCGTGGGCTTCCAGCAGCTCGGTGTTGAAGACCGAGCCGCAATCGGTGATCGCGACCCTGCCGTGGCGGGCCCGCAATTCGTTGACTTTGGCCAGCGCCTCGGTCAGGAGCTTGCCCTCGCGGTAGACGCCGACGTTGTCCATCATCACGTCCTGGAGCTCCTTGCGGATGACGGCGACCGACTCGCCGCTCGCCTCCCGGCCTCGGATCGCCTCCAGCTCGGCCCGAACCGGTTCCGCCGCGTCGGGGATCGGCATCGGCCGTTCCACCTGCCCGGCATAGCGGGCCATCTGGCGCCCGGCCCGCCGGCCGAAGACGAGCAGGTCCACCAGCGAGTTCGTGCCGAGGCGATTCGCGCCATGGACGCTGACGCAGGCGCACTCGCCCGCGGCGTACAGGCCGGGCACGACCGTGCCCTTGTCGTCGCGGACAACTTCGGCCGAAACGTTGGTCGGGATCCCGCCCATGGCGTAGTGGGCCGTCGGCTGGACCGGGACCGGCTCCTTGAGCGGCTCGACTCCCTGGTAGATCCGGGCGAAGTCGGTGATGTCCGGCAGCTTCTCCTCGATGACCTTGCGGCCGAGGTGGCGTACGTCGAGGTAGAGGTAGTCCTTGCCGCCGATGCCGCGACCGGCTCGGATCTCCTGGTACATCGCGCGGCTGACCATGTCGCGCGGGGCAAGCTCCATCAACTTGGGCGCGTAGCGCTCCATGAAGCGCTCGCCCAGGTCGTTGAGGAGAGTGCCGCCCTCGCCGCGGGCAGCCTCCGAGAGCAGGATGCCGATGCCAACGATCCCCGTCGGGTGGAACTGAAAGAACTCCATGTCCTGGAGCGGGATGCCGTGGCGGTAGCACAGGGCCACGCCGTCGCCGGTGAGGCTGTGGGCGTTGGAGGTGATGCGGAACATCCGCCCGAAGCCGCCGGTGGCCAGGAGAACGGCCTTGGCTCGGAAAGTGTGGAGCTGGCCGTCGGCCAGCCTTCGGGCCACGACGCCCGCGGCCCGGCCGCCCTTCTCCGGCTCACCGCCCTCGAAGAGCAGGTCCACGACCTGGAACTCGTCGAAGAACTTGACGCCGTGCTTGATGCACTGCTGGTAAAGGGTCTGCAGGATCATGTGGCCGGTCCGGTCGGCCGCGAAGCAGGCTCGCCGGACGGGCGCCTCGCCGTAGTTGCTGGTGTGGCCGCCAAAACGCCGTTGGTCGATCTTGCCGTCGGGCGTGCGGTTAAACGGCAGGCCCATGTGCTCGAGCTCGATGACGGTCTCGATCGCCTCGCGAGCGAGGACTTCGGCGGCGTTCTGGTCGACCAGGTAGTCGCCGCCCTTGACCGTGTCGAACATGTGCCACTCCCAGTGGTCCTCCTCGAGGTTTCCGAGAGCGGCGCAGACGCCGCCCTGGGCGGTGCCGGTGTGGGAGCGGGTGGGATACAGCTTCGTCAATACGGCGGTATTGACGCCTTCACGGGCCAGCTCGAGAGCGGCCCAGAGACCGGCGCCGCCGGCGCCGACGACGATGGCATCGAACGGGTAGTCCATCGTCTACTTCCCCAACGTCAGCGGCACGGACATCACGACGATGGTGCCCATGACGAAGACCACGGCACCGACGAGGTACAGGGCCGTCAGGGCGAGGGTTCTGGTCCCGCCCTTGAGGTAGTCCATCGTCACCGTCCGCATGCCGAGGAAGGCGTGGAGCACGACCATCATCAGGAGCAGCCAGTCGAAGCCGCGCCAGAAGAGGCTGTTCCAGCGCTGGTTGAAGATCCAGGTGGCGGTCTCCTGGGAGGGGTCGAACAGGAAGTGCTGGAGGCTGAAGTGGATCAGCGCCAGGACGAAGAGGGCCACGCCCGACAGGCGCATGAAGTACCAGGCTGCCAGTTCGAACCCGCCGCTTTGCGGCTTGGGCCGGCCGGAGCGCGAATAGAGAGCCATCTCGACGCTCCTCCTACAGGCCCAGGACTGGGCGGATGATGATGAAGGCGCCGGGCAGGCCGACGACGATGAAGATGACCCAGTTCGCGTACCAGATCTGCTTGTGGTACGCGGTCAATCGCGGCCAGAAGTCCATCGCCATCACGCGCAGGCCGTTGAGGGCGTGGTAGAAGAGGGCCGCGCCGAGCAGGATCTCCATGATCCGGCCGGGCGTGCTGGCGTAGAACTTGAGGATGTCGTCGTAGACGTTCGGGTTGCCGCCGGCCAGGTAGATGTCCAGGACGTGCAGCAGCACGAAGAGCCAGATGGCGATGCCCGAGATCCGGTGGAACGCCCAGGCCACCATTCCCTCGGAGCCGCGGTAGCGAAGCAGCATGCAGCCTCCCGAACGTTGCCTGGTCGGGCTCGTCCCGATCAGGATGCCGAGTCCAGGTGGCCAGCACGCCGTCTGGACTTGCTGAGTCCAGGTGGCCAGCACGCCGTCTGGACTTGCTGAGTCCAGGTGGCCAGCACGCCGTCTGGACTTCAGGCCGTGATGGCCTGCGCTCCGAGGCGGGCGACGATCGCGTCGGCGAACTCGCTCGTCCCGGCCGATCCGCCGAGATCGTATGTGGTCGCGCGGCCCTCGGCGATGACCGCACGGATGGCCGCCTCGACGCGCTCGGCCGCGGCCTGCTGGCCGATGTGGCGGAGCAGCAGCACGCCGGAGAGCATCAGGGCGGTGGGGTTGGCCTTGTTCTGGCCCGCGTACTTCGGCGCGGAGCCGTGAACCGCTTCGAAGACGGCCGCCTCGGTGCCGATGTTCGCGCCGGGAGCGACTCCCAGCCCGCCCACCAGGCCGGCACACAGGTCGCTGACGATGTCGCCGTACAGGTTGGGCAGGACCAACACGTCGTACAGCTCGGGCTTCTGGACCAGCTGCATGCACATGTTGTCCACGATGCGGTCCTCGAAGGCGACCCGGCCCTCGTACTGGGCGGCGATCGTCCGGCAGCTCTCCAGGAAGAGCCCGTCGGAGAGCTTCATGATGTTCGCCTTGTGAACGGCCGTGACCTTGCGCCGATCGTTGGCGACGGCGTATTCGAACGCGAAGCGGGCGATCCGCTCGGAAGCCGCCCGAGTGATGATCTTGATGCTCTCGGCGGCATCCGGGCCGACCATGTGCTCGATGCCGGCGTACAGGTCTTCGGTGTTTTCGCGGACGATGACAAGGTCCACGTCGTCGTAGCGGGTCTTCAGGCCCGGGATCGACCGTACCGGCCGGAGGTTCGCGTAGAGCCCGAGGGTTTGCCGCAAGGCGACGTTGACCGAGCGGAAGCCGACTCCAACGGGCGTCGTGATCGGTCCCTTGATGGCGACCTTGTTGCGCAGGATAGAGTCCAGGACGGCCTGCGGGAGAGGCGTACCCTCCTTGGCCATGACGGCCTCGCCGGCGTCGATGACCTCCCAGTCGAACTCGACACCTGCGGCGTCCAGGACGCGCCTTGTCGCCTCGGCCAGTTCGGGGCCGATACCGTCTCCGGGGATGAGCGTCACTTTCTGGGCCATGGCTCGCATTCTATCGACATGCGCACGGAGGCGAGGCCGCTACATGGCAGAATTCAGGAGTGATCGCGTATGTGTTTTGGCATTCACCGGCCGCCGGCGTGGCGGAGGGGGAATATGAGGGTGCGCTTGCCCTGTTCTTCCGCCAGCTCTCCGGGTCCGGCATTCCCGGGCTGAGACAATGCCGATCCATCCGTTTCGAGCAACTCCCGTGGGTTGCCGGGCGCCCGGTCTACCAGGACTGGTACGAGCTCGAGGATACGGCCGCGCTCGATTCCCTCGAGGCAGGTGCGGTCCGGGCCGCGATGGAGGCGCCTCATGCGGCCATCGCCCGTCTGGCGGGCGTTGGGATGGGCGGGTTGTTCGCGAGCCGGTCGGAGCCGGACCGGCACCCCCTCGAACCCCTCGCCGAGCCGCGCATCGCCTGGGTCGACAAGCCGGCCGGGATGGCGTACGGGCCCTTCGTGTCCGGCCTCATGACAGCGGTCGAGCCCGGAGGTGCCCTGTGGCAGCGCCGGCTGTCGCTCGGTCCGGCTAGGGAATTCTGTCTGTGGCTGCCGGGGGATCGACTGTCGTCGCGCGAAGTCCCGGCTACTGATCTCCCTCCTGGATCACTGGTCGTGCGTGGCGCGGTCGTCGCCTCGTCCGCCGTCTGAGCCCCCGACCGACTCCTTCATCGGCCGCCGCAGGCATCTCGCTCGCGCCTGCTAGGATCAACAAAACGCCGCCGAGGCTGCTGCGGACTCCGTCCTGCGCCCTCGGCTCGCGAGAAATCGGAGCTGCAGGGCGTGAAGATCCAGGAAGCTGACGCGAAGTCGCTCTTGCTGGCCCAGGGCTTGCCCGTTCCGCCGTGGAAGGTGGCTCGCACGCCCGCCGAAGTGGAGGCCGCCGCAAAGGCGTTCCTCGACGCCGGCGCCGGAAAAGTCGTCGTCAAGGCCCAGGTCCTCGTCGGGGGCCGCGGCAAGGCCGGCGGCGTGAAGCTCGCCGGTTCCGCCGCAGAGGCGGCCGAGGTGGGCTCGAAGATCCTCGGGATGGACATCAAGGGCATCACCGTCCGCAAGGTCCTCGTGGCCGCCGCCGCAGAGATCCTCAAGGAGTACTACCTCGGCGCGATCATCGACCGGGCCAGCCGCCGGATCGTGCTGATGGCCTCGGCCGAGGGCGGCGTGGAAATCGAGGAAGTGGCGCGCCAGAATCCCGGCGCGATCCACCGCGCCTCGGCCGATCCGCTGCTGGGGCTGATGGTCTTCCAGGCCCGCTCGCTCGGGCTGGCCATCGGCCTGCGTGACTCCTTGCTCAGTCAATTCGTGGCCATCGCCCAGGGTCTCTACGAGACGATGAAGGCCAACGACGCCGATCTCGTCGAGGTGAACCCGCTGGCGATCGTCGCCGAGAGGGGGCCGGACGGGGCCGCGACCCAGCGCCTCGTCTGCCTGGACGCCAAGGTCACCCTCGATGACTCGGGTCTTGCCCGCCACCGGAACCTCGAGGCTCTGCGCGACCTGGACGAGGAAGACCCGACCGACGCCGAGGCCCGGAAGCTCGGCATCAACTACATCCATCTCGACGGCACGATCGGTTGCATGGTCAACGGCGCCGGCCTGGCCATGACGACGATGGACCTGGTGAAGCACTACGGGGGCGAGCCGGCCAACTTCCTCGATGTCGGGGGAGGGGCCCGCCACGAAACGGTCCGCGGAGCGATGGAGCTGATCGTCGCCGATCCCAAGGTCAAGGCCATCCTCGTGAACATCTTCGGCGGAATCACCCGCGGCGACGAAGTAGCCCGCGGCCTCATCGAGGCGCACGCCCAGCAATCCCGCGAGGTGCCCATGGTCGTAAGGATCGTCGGCACGAACGCGGCAGAGGCCGCGCGCCTGCTCGAGGAGGCCAGGTTCGAGACTGCCACCTCGCTCGACGAGGCAGCCGAGAAGGCCGTAGCGATGGCGAAGGGGGCCGCACGATGAGCATCCTGGTCGGAAACCACACCCGCCTCGTGGTCCAGGGCATCACCGGGCGCGAGGGTGAATTCCACACTCGAGCCTCGATCGCGTACGGCACCAAGGTCGTGGCCGGGACGCGGCCCGGCAAGGGCGGCCAGATGGCGATCGACGGCACCGTCCCGATCTTCGACACCGTGGCCGAGGCCGTGAAGCAAGCCGGTGCGAACACTTCGGTGATATACATTCCGGCCGGCGGCGCCCCCGACGCCATCATGGAGTCCCTCGACGCCGGCATCGCCACGATCGTCTGCATCACCGAGGGAATCCCGGCGCTGGACATGATCCCCACGGTCGAGGCCGTCCGCCGGGCCGGTGCCCGCCTGATCGGCCCGAACTGCCCGGGCGTCACATCCCCGGGACGGGCCAAGGTCGGCATCATCCCCGCCTCCATCCACAAGCCCGGTCGCGTGGGCGTGGTGTCGCGCTCCGGCACGCTCACGTACGAAGCCGTTCAGGCGATGACCGACGCGGGACTGGGCCAGTCCACCTGCGTCGGCATCGGCGGCGACCCGATCATCGGTACCACTTTCCTGGACGTGCTCAAGCTCTTCCGCGACGACCCGGAGACCGAGGCGATCGTCATGATTGGCGAGATCGGCGGTTCGGCCGAGGAGGAGGCGGCCGCGTTCGCCGCAGAGCACCTCAAGGGCGTGCCGATGGCGGCGTTCATCGCCGGGCGCACGGCGCCCCCGGGCCGCCGCATGGGCCATGCCGGAGCCATCATCTCCGGCGGCTCGGGCACGGCCGCCGAGAAGATCGCCGCGCTCGAGGCGGCGGGCGTTCGCGTGGCGGACTCCCCGACTCAGCTGCCGAAGCTGCTGATCGAGGCCGGCTACCGGCCTTAGCAGCCAGGTTTCGGCGCCGCAGGATCTCGCCAAACGTACCCTGCGCGGGCCATACTCGGGCCTGCGCTGCGCTCGGTCTGCGATGCGGCCTCGGCGGGCCGGCGGACGGTTCCGCGGCGCGACGAAGCGGGGTGGCGCATGGGCATCCTGATGGATCTCGTGGCGGGTGACGCCCGCGAGATCCTGCTGGCGGTCGGCATGGAGGACTGGTCGGGGTTGCGCGACCAGGGCCGATTCCCCGCCTACATCTCGCTCGGCGGCGGAATGGATCCGGGCTGGCTCGACCTGTTCGCCCAGGCTGCCCGAGAGGCGACCGGTAGCGATGCCCCGGGTCCGTTCAGTGACGCGGCCTGCCCGCTCGAGAGCCGCCTCCAGGCCCGGCTCGCGAGCATCGGCGATCGCACCGTAGAGCGAGTCGACCCGCACTGGATCGACAGCGTTGCTCTCCTGCCGGAGGGTCAGGTCGACCGGATCGCCGCCCGCTGGATCGATCTGATCGATTGCGAGGAGTGCTTCGTCGACCCGGAGGAGAAGCCGATGCTGCGGCAACTCACGGGGGACCTCATCGGCTTCTGCCGTCGCGCCGAGGGCGCCGAGGACGTGCTGCTCGCCTGGTCGATCTAGGGGCGCCGGCCTAACGTTTCGCCCTGACGCAGACCGCGAGAGGCGGAGCGGCCCCAATCCCGCCTGGAGTTCAGTAGCCCAGCTTCGCCCAGGCCGGCCCGCCGGGCGCCTCGATGAGCTCGACCAGCACGCCGTGGCAGCTCTTTGGATGAACGAAGGCAACCGGGCCCTCGCCACCCTTGCGCGGAGCGGTATCGATCAGGGTCAGGCCCGCGGCGGCAAGCCTGTCCAGCGCGGCCTGGATGTCCGGCACTTCGAAGCAGACATGATGGAACCCTTCGCCCTTGGATTCGAGGAAGCGCGCGGAGCCTGTCGTGTCGTCCGTCGGCTGAACGAGCTCGATCTTCGTGTCGCCCACCGGGAGGAAGCCGATCGTGACGTGGTCGTACTCCATGTTCATCACGGCCTCGACGCCGAGTCCGAGCTTGTCCCGGTAGAGGCCGAGCGACGCCTCGAGGTCGCGAACGATGACGGCGACGTGGTGGATCTTGCCTATACCGATGCCGCCGGGAAGGGCTGATTTGAGCTGATCCATGACTCTCCTGCGACTATCGAAACGGAAGCGCGACCGGACAGGCGTTCGAGGCCGGCGTTCGGCGGCCCCGGCTGAGGCGGTTCCCGCAATGGTACGAAACCGGCGGGCCGGCGCGCCCGACGATCTGGTCCACGCTCGAATGGGCCGTCGTGCCCGGCAGCCGGCGGGCGGAGGATCGGCCCGGACGCGAACCGATGGCAGCTGCTAGCAGCTGCCAGATTTCACGGATCAGCAGCTGCTCGCAGCTATCTACCTGATCGGCCGTGGCCCTGTCTCCGCTCCCCCACCCTGCCGGCGTCACACGGTGATCAACTCCCGGTGCTCGCCCCAGACCGAGCGGAGCAGGTCGCAGATCTCGCCGACCGTGGCGTACGCCTTGACGGCCTCGATCATGGGCGGCAGCAGGTTCTCCTGGCCTCGGGCGCAGACCTCCAGACGATCCATTGCCGTCTTCCACGCGGCCGGATCGCGGTCGGCACGAACCTTCTGGACGCGCTCGCACTGACGTCGCTCGCCCTCAGGGTCGATCTTCTGGAGGGCCGGAGTGGTCGTCTCCTCGTCGCGGTACTTGTTCACGCCGACGACGATCTTCGACCCGTTCTCGACGGCACGTTGGACCTGGTACGCGGATTCCTGGATTTG
Organism: Candidatus Limnocylindrales bacterium; assembly: GCA_050010635.1. Lineage (GTDB taxonomy): Bacteria > Chloroflexota > Limnocylindria > Limnocylindrales > CSP1-4 > Fen-1039. The sequence goes on along the minus strand of JBEKKR010000001.1, from coordinate 15,383 downwards.
GCGCTGCTGATAGCCGGCTTCGATGGCGGAGAGCGTTCCCCCGAGAGCCTCGATCTCCTTGAGGTAGTCGTCCGCGGCTTCCTCGAGCCGGTTGGTGAGCGTCTCGACGTAGTAGCTGCCGGCCAGCGGGTCCGGCGTCTCCGTGACGCCCGACTCGTAGGCAAGGATCTGCTGCGTCCGAAGGGCGAGGCGTGCCGCTTCTGCCGTCGGCAGGGCCAGGGCCTCGTCTCGTGAGTTGGTGTGGAGGCTCTGTGCGCCACCAAGAACCGCGGCGAGGGCCTGGACGGTGGTCCGAACGACGTTGTTGTCGATCGATTGGGCAGTCAGCGACGAACCGGCGGTCTGGACGTGGAAACGGCAAGCCATCGAGCGCGTGTTCGTCGCGCCGAATCGGTCCTTGATGATTCGCGCCCACATTCGTCGGGCGGCTCTGAACTTTGCAACCTCCTCGAAGAGCTCGCTCCACGATGCGAAGAAGAAGCTGAGCCGGTCCGCGAAGTCGTCGATGTCGAGCCCGCGGCTGAGGGCAGCCTCGACGTACGCGATTCCGTCGGCGAGGGTGAAGGCCAGCTCCTGAGCGGCAGTCGCGCCGGCCTCTCGCATGTGATAGCCGCTGATGCTGATGGTGTTCCAGCGCGGCAATTCCTTCGAGCAGAACTCGAAGATGTCGGTGACGAGCCGCATCGACGGTCGCGGCGGGAAGATGTACGTGCCTCGCGCCACGTACTCCTTGAGGATGTCGTTCTGGGTCGTGCCGCTGACCTGGGCCCGGGCCACGCCCTGCTTCTCGGCCACGGCGACGTAGAGCGCGAGCAGGACGGCCGCGGAGGCGTTGATCGTCATCGAGGTGCTGACGGTGGCGAGGGGAAGGCCCTCGAGGAGGACCTCCATGTCGGCCAGGGAGCTGATGGGCACGCCGACCCGGCCAACCTCTCCCTCGGCCTGTGGGGCGTCGGAGTCGTAGCCCATCTGCGTCGGCAGATCGAAAGCGACGGAGAGGCCGGTCTGGCCCTGTTCGAGGAGGTACCGGAAGCGGCGGTTCGTATCCTCTGCAGTCGAGAAGCCGGCGTACTGGCGCATCGTCCACAGGCGCCCGCGGTACATCGTCGGCTGGACCCCCCGCGTGTACGGGAACTCGCCGGGGCGGCCCAGATCTCGACCCTCATCCAGGTCGGCAACGTCGGCGGGTGTGTAGAGATCCTGGATCTCGAAACCGGAGGTCGTCAGAAAACGCTCCTGCCGTTCGGGAGAGCGTGAAACGGCCTTTGCCCTGGTCGTGGCACGCCAGCGATCCCGCTCCGGATCGGCCACCGATTCGTCGTTCGCCCGGCCCTGATGCAATCCTCGGTCGTCCGCCACTTGCCGCTTCCTCTCGCTGTGCCCTGTCGCTGGTTGCGCGTGCGTGCCTCGGGATAATGGCACGGACTCGCCCGAGGGTGCCAGTTCGGCGCTGCCATTGTCTCCCAGAGGCCGGGCAGGTCGCGGCGGGGCGAGGGGGTCAGGGACGGCCGCCAGGGAGGCTCCATTAGGGCGCGGCGTCTTTGCGCAAAGACACCGGGACCGCCGGCGCGGTGGATTCGAGACCGGCAGGAGGCCGTTCTCTCTAGTGCAGATGAAGTCGCGCACACGGCCCGTTCGCGTAATGGAAAACCCCGACACGATATCCACAGAATCGGTGAACAACTTCGCGATTCTGTGGATAAGCAGGAGCCGCCAGCCAAGGTGCGTGCGGTAGCATCAGGGAGATCCAACAACGGACTCGATGGTCGTCGCTTCGATGGATCACTTCGCGGAGCAGCACGGCAAGAGTCGCTCGTCAACCCCGAAACCACACTTCGAGCGAGGTGTAACCACGGTGGCAAATGTCATCGCGATCGCGAACCAGAAGGGTGGCGTCGGCAAGACGACCACCGCCATCAATCTGGCTGGCGCCCTCGCCGAGCAAGGCCTGCGCGTGCTGTGCATCGACATGGATGCCCAGGCGAACCTCACGGTCGGTCTCGGAATCAACCTGGCCAACGTCGAGCGGTCGATGTCCAACGTCCTGGCCGAGCCCAGGCTCCGCCTCCGGGACATCATCGTCACGACAGAGACCCCCGGTATCGACGTCGCTCCCGCCACCCTCGACCTCGCCTCCACCGAGGTCGACCTCCTGAGTACCATCGGCCGCGAGTACGCGCTGGCCGAAGCCGTAGACGACTGGGCTCAGGGCCACTACGACTACATCCTTATCGACTGCCCGCCGACACTGGGGCTCCTGACGATCAACGGGCTGGTCGCCGCCAACGGCGTGATCATCCCGGTCCAGACGCAGTACTACGCCCTCAAGGGGTTGACCGCCCTCGTGAAGGTGATCACCACGATCCGATCGAAGCTGAACCGGAATCTGCGGGTTCTGGGGCTGCTTCCGACCTTCTACGATCCCAGGACGGTCCTCGGTCGCGAGATGCTCGACGAGATGCGCGAGCACGGCGAGAACCACGTCTTCGCCACCATCATCAGGAACGCAGTGAAGCTCGGAGAGGCCCCCTTGACCGGCCAGCCGATAACCGCCTACGCCACGGCCTCCGACGCCGCCAACAACTTCCGCGAGCTCGCCAGGGAGGTAATCGCGCTTGGCTAGGCCAGATTTCCGCGCCACCGCCACCGCTCGTCTCAAAGAGGAGCGGTCCCAGGGACTATCCCAGAACGTCCTGAGCCTCCTCAACGCCGATGAGACGACCATCGTCAGGCCGGCGGCGGTCCGCAATATCCCCGTCGACAAGGTCGTTCCGAACCCCAACCAGCCCCGCCTGGCGATGGACAAGGCCGGCCTCGACGACCTGACCGCCTCGGTCCGCGAGCACGGCGTTCTCCAGCCGATCCTGGTCCGACCGCGGCCGAACGGCCACTACGAGTTGATCGCGGGCGAGCGTCGCTGGCGCGCGGCAATGGGCGCCGGCCTGGAGACGATCTCCGCCCTCATCGAGGAGATCGACGACGAGACCGCCCTCGAGATCGCGGTCATCGAGAACCTCCAGCGCGAGGACCTCTCGCCCATCGACGAGGCCCTCATCTACGACAAGATGATCCGCGAGCGCGGCTACAGCATCCGAAAGCTCGCGCAGAAGCTCGGCAAGGACAAGGGCTACCTGGAGAACCGGCTACGACTCGCCGACGCCCCGCAGGAGATTCGCGACCTGGTGTCTCTGCGCAAAGACACCCTATCCCACGCCTACGAGCTGCTCAAGGTCGACGACCCCAAGAAGCGCAAGCACCTGGCCGACATGGTCGCTCGAGGCGAGCTCTCGCTCATCAAGCTTCGCGAGAAGATCGAGGGCGCGCCGCGAACCCGCCGCGCCCCGTCGGGGACGTCCCCTAAGGGTTCTCCCGGCGGGACGGTCGAAGATGCCCTCGAGGCAGAGGCAGAGGCCACGTGGCTGGCCATGGGATCGAAGAAGCCCCTCACGGACGACTCGCTCATCGCCGTCCGCGCCCGCCTGACCGACGCTATGGCCGATCTCATCGCCGTCCTCCAGTCGGACACGATGAAGACCATCGACGACACCGACCGCCAGAACCTGGCCAAGTACCTCCTGATCGTCAGGGTCCGCATCGAGAACGCGATCGGCCTGGTCCGCCGAGGCCCGGACAAGTAGAGTCCCGGCCGGCTGCGGCCGGGGCCGGGAGCCGGGCCGCCTCGGGCAACCAGGCTTGCTTACCCGCCCATCATTCCGGCTGAACTGAGAACCGCGAGCCAGGCTGCGCCGAGAACCAGGATCCCGAGCGCCTGGAGCTCCCAGACCAGGAGTCGCACCCGGTCGTCCCGCGCCGCGGCGAACCGGAACGCCAGCCAGGCCAGCCCGCATCCACCGCCCTCCGGGAGCAGCGCGGGCGTCGGACCCGCGATCGCCAGAGTCGTTGCTACTGCAACCACCTGGACCAGCGCCAGCAGGGCGGCGTCCACGAGCAGAGTCTCCCACGCCCCGAGCACGACCGCGATCGAGGGGACGCCCGAGCGTCTATCGGACTCGAGATCGGCGTAGGAATTGGCCATGGCCAGCGCGGCACCGGCGACGACCGCCATGGCAACCACTCCGGGGAGCGCCGTCGGAACGGAGCCTCGCGCCCCGTACCACGCATAGAGGGGCAGCAGGCCGACGCCGGCCGCGAAGGCCGTCCAGGCCAGGGGGGTGCGCTTCAGGCGCAGGTCGTACAGAAGGCCGTCGGCAAGCCCGATAGCACCCAGGATGAGGGCCCCGGCACCGACCGTGGCCGCCGCAAGGAGCCCCAGCGCGGCCGCCGTCACGCAGAGGGCTGAGGCCGCTCGGCGCGACACCAAACCGGCCGGAATGGGCTCATGGGGCTTGACGGCACGGTCGTCCTCGGCGTCCACCAGGTCGTTGGCGGAACCGATCGCAAACTGCAGGCTCAGCATCCCGACGCCCAATCGGAGTGCGACGGCGCCATCCGCTCCCGCGATCAGGGCGATGGTCGCAGCTGCAACGGCATCGACCGTCGATGGGAACGGGTGTACGACTCGAAGAAGCCCGACCAGAACAAAGCGGCGCGAAGGCCTCCGCTCAGACGTAGACGATCTCGTCGAAGCTCACCACGAGGTAGGCGATCAGCCTGTCGCGGGCGTCCGCCACCTCGGCCCTCAGCCCGGGCACGAGGAAATGCAGGGAGATCGTCGGAACCATGAGATGGCCGGCCGCATCCGTGCCGACGGTCTGCGGAGCCCCGCCGCCGCGCGCAAATACGCGCCGGAAGGCCTTTTCGTCCAGGTGGATGGTCCTCCTGAAATCTGCCACGACCCTGGCGACGCCCCGCCTCTTGGCAACGTCCCGAAGGAGCTCGGCGGTCCATGCATCGAGTTGCTCGTCGGACTGCGTTCGCAGCCGGTCGCGATACTCGGTCGGGTTTGATGCCAGGCCCGTGGCGCCCACGTCTCCTCCTTCTTCTTGGTCGCCCAAGTATCGCAGACTCGGCGATATCGGCCCGTGCTGTGGATCGACGGACGCGGGGCTGGCACGCCGCACGTGGTAGCTGCGAGCGTCTAACCGAAGGTCCGGATCGCTAGCTCTGAGAGGTCCGTCCAGCCACCTGGCGATCGCCTGGCTGCGAAGCGATCGGTGGTCGCGAACCCTCCGGCCAGTCGTTGAACAGCTCCGTGAGCCAGCGACCGACCGGGCCCGGCCGCGGCTGCTCCGGAAAGTCCGACACGAGCGTCTCGAGGGCAGACTGAATCTGCGCCGTCAAGCGCAGGATATCGTTCGCGTGAGGCTTCGCCGGCGCGGGCGCGGCCTTGATGGGCAAGCCGACTCTCACCCGAACCACCCGGCGGAAGCCCAGCCATGTCGTGCCGTTGATCGCCAGCGGAACGATCGGCACGCCCGCTCGCAGGGACAGATATGCGGGACCGTCGCGAAGCGGGAGGACGACATTCTCGCCGGCGTGGATCCGCCCCTCGCCGGCAATCGCTACGACGGCTCCCGCGCAGAGCAGGGATTCGGCGCGAGACGTCGCGGCGACGAGGCCGCGATTGCCCGGCCGAAACGGAACGACTACCCCGGCCCAACGCATCACCCGGTTCCGGAAACCGCGTCGCATCTCTTCTTGCTCCGGCCCGAAGAAGTAGACCCGCGGCCGGCCGGGGACTGCGGCGAAGATGCAAAGCGGGTCGGCCCAGCTCTCGTGGGTGAAACACAGGATCGACGGGCCGTCCGGCAGTCGCTCCATCCCCTCGACGCGAACTCGCGAGTAGAGCCTGACGGCCACGCGGAGGAAGCCGCGTATGACCCGGTAGCGCTGGATCGACCGGGCTGGGGCCTGGAGCTCCATCCGATCGCGTTTGAAGGAGTTAACCTTCGGTCCGCCGAGCAACCCCGCCCGCGCCGACGCCTGGTCCGAACACGTGATGGCCATGTGACGAGTATGCCGATCTGGCAGAGTACGTGCTGTCGGCTACGCGTCATTCGACCGAAAATCCCTGCGGCGCGGGACCGGCCCCGGGTCTCCCGGCTGATCGCAGTACGGGGCAGCCCCTATTGACCCGTCCTCGGGCCTGAGTACGATTGTTCTCGTGCCCGAGAACGAGTGTTCCCTCCTTGAGAACGCTCGTCTCATTGCTGAGAACGAGTGTTCTCGTGGTTGAGAACACCCTTGCCCTGGATCTGGCCGTCGGACGGTCCAGCGTGCGGCAGCGCATCCTCGCGTTGCTCATGGATGAGACGGCTGGCCGGCTCCATCTGCGAGAGATCCAACGTCGCGTCGGCACGAGCCCGGGAACCGCGAGTCGCGAACTGGCCAAGCTGGTGGCGGCCGGTCTGATCGATCGCGAGGCAGAGGGCAACCAGGTCTACTTCCGGGCATCGAGCTCGCCGCTTGCGACGATGCTGCGAACGGTTCTGGTGTCCATGCCCGCGCCGCAGGTCAAGCCGCGGCCGCCCCGCCTTCCCCGAGCCGCATCGGGGCCCGCGGCAGCTCCGGCGGACACGCCGCTCGGCGATGCGACTCCGGTCCCGCCGCTGGCCCCCGCCGGACTGCCCGCGTCGGCCGTTGCCGCCGACACGGTCCCGCCGCCGGCTGAACCGGCTCCGGCGGAAGCACCCTCAGAAACCACACCGGTCGAGGAGCCGAGGCCGGCTAGCTTCGCGCCCAGAGTCATACGTCCTGCCCCGGCGGCGCCGGTCGCAAAGGCCGATCCTCTCGGGCTCCGGATCGCCGGTCGGCTGGCCGAATCCATCCGCGAGATCTACGGCGACTCTCTCCGGGGTTTCTATCTGTACGGTTCGCGAGCTTCGGGCCCGGCGCCGGCCGAGGCCGACGTGGAGACGATCGTCGTCCTCGAGAAAGTCGATCACTACGGCGCCGAACTCGAGCGCACGAGCCACGTGTGCGCGGCCCTGTCGCACGAGATGAACCTGGTCGTCAGTCGGATCTTCGTCTCGGAGGCCGACTGGAACGGCGACCCCGACGGCGTCACGCCCGCGATCCGGGCCGAGGCGGTCGCCCTATGACGCCTCGCACCGCTCAACTCATCGACGGGGCGAATCGGGCCCTGGCATCGGCGCAGCGAGAGCTCGAGGCCAGCGATCTCGAGACCGCGGCTGAACGAGCCTGCGTGGCGATGCTCCGCCTCGCGAAGGCCTGCCTCGACGTCGAGGGCCTCACGCCGGGACCGGCGACGGCCGTCTGCTCCGCGTATGGCCGCCATTTCGTCGAGACGGGGCGGATGTACTCGGCGTACTTCCGCTGGCTCCTGGACGCAGCCGATCTGCGTAGAGCCGCCACGAACGAGATCGCCACCCAGATCGACTACGACGCCGCGGCCACGGTCGTCGAACGAGCCGAGATCTTCCGCGACGCGGCGACCCGTTTCGTGGCCCGGAGCGCTGGATGACCGAAGCAACGGCTCTGGGCGTTGGCGCCGCGCTCGTGGGCCGTCGAACTGCTCGGCAACGCCGCCGAGCAGTTTGACCTGTTCCGGACGACCCTGAACCTGATGGGGTGGCCGCTGCCGGCTGCGCCCGGCGACCCGGGCGAAGACGGCTCGGCCTTCGCCCCCCTGCCCCTCCGCTGGTGACCACGGACGAACGCCCGCGCTGCTGGTGGCCCGACGGCATCGAACGCGCCGATCCGCTCATGCTCCTCTACCACGACAGCGAATGGGGAGTGCCGGTGGAGTACGACCGTGACCTCTTCGAGCGGCTCGCCCTGGAGAGCTTCCAGGCCGGCCTGGCCTGGGTCACGATCTTGAGAAAGCGGGATGCGTTCAGGCTTGCGTTCGGCGGCTTCGATCCGGCTACGGTCGCCGCGTACGGCGATGCCGATCGCGCCCGACTGCTGGCCAACTCCGCCATCGTCCGCAATCGCGCCAAGATCGACGCAGCGATCGGCAACGCTTCCGCATTCCTGGCAGTGAGCGCCGAGCACGGAAGCTTCTCCGCCTACATGGCGGGCCGTCTGCCGCGACCCTCGCCGACCCTACCCGCGGGCGCAACCTGGGCGAACGTGCCGGCCTCAACCGGCGAATCGGACGCTCTCTCGGCCGACCTGCGGTGTCGCGGTTTCCGCTTCGTCGGTTCGACGATCGTCTACGCCTTCATGCAGAGCGTCGGGCTCGTCGACGACCATCTGCCCGGCTGCTTCCGGTATCGGGGCTGACGCTCGCCGGCCGGCGCCCAGGGCACCGGCGTGCACCGCGGTCGGGCGCGTCGGCGGCGTGCCTCTCGAGCCCATGAGAATCGCCAGGCCCCGGGGCACTTTCCCCCAAGCGCCCGGGGCCCCCTTCGATCTTGTTGCAGCCGCGGGAGCAAGTTGCGCCGTCGGTGCCTATGACTGGCTTAGGAGAGTCTCGATCGCCTTCGTGGGCATTCGCGTTCGGCGCGAAACGTAGTTGGCGATGCGGGCCGGGTCGCAGCCGCACCGAGCAAGAGCACGTCGATCCAGTCGCGGCCACAGAGCCAACGCTCGGGTCTGGGCAGGACACATTTCCTGCGCCCGAGAACTCCGCCGCTGCGCCTGGATGTCGACCTGCACCGAGATCGCCATCGATCGCCTTCCTTGCGGGGCCACTGCCTGAGCAGGTCCGGCCTCCCCGCCGACCGGGTCCTGGGGGCCCCAATCCTAAGTGGGCAACTAGAGTATTGCAATCCCGTCCAAACGGGCAGGCCGGGTCGGATCGGCGTGCCAGGTCGGTTCGCCGTCCTCGCGGCTTGTCGGGCGAGGCACGGCCGTGGGGCCGCCTCGTCAGGCTCGAAACGGCATCGACTGATCGGGTCCGACAACGGCACCGGGATGCCGCCTCCGCTACGATCGCCACATGCAGCCCGACGAAGACGCTCCAATCGAGTACGACCGGTGGCTCTGGCACACAGAGGGGGCCTTCCCCAAGGACCAGCCGCCCGAGCAGGGCTATGTCCACATCGGGGTCTTCGTGGCCTGGCTGATCGAGCACGACATGCTGGATGCGGATTGGTCCGCCGGGCAAGGCGTGGGGGCCGGCGTGACGTCCATTCGCGAGCGCAGCGAATCCCCGTGCGCATTGCGCGACATCACCGAGGGCAGACTCACCGGCGAGATGCTAACGGCCGAGGGGCGGGGCTTCACGGGCGCCTACTACGCGCCTGAGTACGGCTACCCAAGCGACTGGCGCCGTGCCTTCGGGCGACGAGCCGACCGCTACGCCGTGCCCGACTCCTGGGCGACCTACGACTGGATCGCGCCGCGCATAGATCGTCGATACCGGGAGTGGGTTGGGGCAGGCAGGCCCGAGCTCATGCCGATGCCGCGCCTGCTGTCTGCCCTGATGAGCCTGGTGCGGCCGAGGGCTCGCTAGTCGCGGCGTTGCCGGATCGTGGGCCGGCATGGGCGTGCGGGGGCCCAGCCTGATCTCAAGCGGATGCGGCGACGCTGCCAGTCAGCCTGCGCCGCCGCGTGACGCGCAGCATTGCACAACTCGCCGGACCTTGCCGCGCGCGCACGACCTTTCCCGGCCCGCTCGACGGGGCCCGCCAGTCGGGCGCGAAGGCGGCCTGCCGGTGCCGGTCGATCGGTTCGCGCAGGATGGTCAGGAACCGATCAGCCTGGACTTCGCGGCCGCGAACTCCTCGTCGGTCAGGGCCCCCGAAGCGTGCAGGTCGGCCAGTTCCTTGAGCTTCGCCGTGAGATCCGTAGCGGCGGCCGGTTGACCCGCCGGTTCAGCCGTCGGCGAACCCTTGCTGGCCCGGCCGGCGGCGAATCCGAGCCCGCCAACCAGGGCCGCGCCCAATAGCCGTGGGCGTTCGAAGACCCCGATTCGACGCCTGAACATCACTGGTACTCCTTCCTGGAGCGGCGACCGCGACGACCCCGCGCCGCCGGGTCCGATAATGCCTCCATGTCGCGGTCCGATTCTCTCCCCTCCGGCCATCCCGCGGCGAGTACGGCCTCGCCCGCCACGACTCCCCTGCCCGGACTTCACCGCGTAGAGCAGATCATGGGCACGGCCATCGGCCTGGATGTCCGGGACGCTTCGGTCCCGGTGGCCGCGCTGGATCGGGCATTCTTATACCTCCGCGAGGTGGACGAACGCTTCAGCCCATACAAGCAGGCGAGCGAGGTCAGCCGGCTGATTCGCGGCGAGCTCGGCGAGGCGGACTGCAGCCCGGACCTGCGGGAGATCCTGGGCCTGTGCGACGACGTCCGGCACACCAGCGACGGCTACTTCGACATTCGCGCTCATCGACCGGACGGGCGGCCAGATCCAACCGGCCTGGTGAAGGGCTGGTCCCTCGAGCGTGCCGGTCGCATCCTCGAGGCGGCGGGCGCCCGCAACTACTGCATCAACGGCGGGGGCGACATCGTTGCTCGCGGCGAGGCCGCGCCCGGCCAGGCCTGGCGAGTCGGGATTCGCCACCCTGCGATCGCCGACGCACTGGCCACGGTCCTGGCCGTCCGCGATGCGGCCGTTGCCACTTCCGGCGCCTACGAGCGGGGCGAGCACATCCGAGACCCGTTGACCGGCCGGCCCCCATCGGGTGTGCTGAGCGTCACGATCGTCGGCCCGAGCCTCACATTCGGCGACGCGTACGCGACCGCCGCCTTTGCCATGGGTCCGCCGGGCCTCGCCTGGGTCGCCGGTCTTCCGGGTTACGAAGGCTGCGCCGTCACGGCCGACGCCGATGGATCGAACGCCCGCCTGGTGTGGACGCCCGGCTTCGAGGCCTACTTCGCCAACCGCTGACCTGCCGCGGTTCGACCTAGCGGAGGAAAGGCGCCCGCATCAGGAAGACCTGATCGGCGATCGTCAGGAGGTATCCGCCCAGGAGGAGCAGCCCGACGTTCATGTGCAGCTGGAGACTCGCGGCCAGCGCGGCCGTGAGCGCATTCGGCGAGTCGTAGTGGCGGACCAGATCGGACCGGACGCGCATCGCCAGGGGAACCGCCAACAGGGCGAGCAGAACGGGGATCGGCAGGAAGCCGGCTGCCACGCCAACCGGCAGGCTCGCGAAGGCGGCGATGGCGGCAACGTCGAATCCGCGGAGCACGACGGCTTTCGACCATCGAACCGGGAGGGTCATCCGACCTGCCCTGGCATCGACGACCCGATTCGGAATCTCACCCACGTAGACGATCACGCCCGCCAGCAGACCAATCGGGATCGAGAGAAGAAGCGCCTCGGTAGAGAACGCGCCCCGCGATTGAACGGCGTAGGTGCCGAGCAGAAGAACCGGCCCGAATCCGATCGCGGCGGAGACCTCGCCCAGGCCCCGGCCGGCCAGCTTCACCGGCGGGGTCCCGTACGCCACGACCAGCAGGACGCCCAGGACGGCGATGGCTGCGGCCTCCGGCGATCCGCGCAGGACCAGAAGGGCGAGGCCGAGAGCGCCGGCCGCGAGATAGCAGACGAGGGCGAACCGCGGAATCCTGTCGATCGCGGCCAGGGTGTCTCCGACCACGCCTGCCACAGCGCTCGACCGGGTGGAACCTTGCCCGCCTTCGTCAGGGCCGTGCAGCAGGTCGAAGACTCCCCGGGCCACGTTCAGGCCGAGATGGACGGCGCCGGCCAGGGCCAACGTGATGACGGCCGTCACGAGGTCCACAACGCCGGCGCGTACGGCCACGGCGAGGCCGAGCAGAAGCGGGACGAAGGTAGCCCGCAGGAACGGGGCGTGCGTCGCGCGGAAGAGGGCGAGACGCCCCGAGAGCCTGGGCCGTATCGCCACCGCGTGGCCGACCGAAACGGCCTCGAAGTACCGTCGCGCTTGCGGCAACCTGCGACCGTAGGACGCGGCCAGAGGCTGGTCGTCTTCGCCCCACGCCCAGACACGAGTGGGCATGACGGCGTACCGGCTCCGCGGCCGGGCCGACACGTGTCCCCACACCGTCACGTAGCGGCGCTCGTCGAAGCCACCCTCCGGAAGCTGGCGAACGTGGCTTTGGGTGATCGCGACCGGCGTTCCAGCGGCGATGTGGAAGCCCGGCGGTTCGGCAAATCGAACCGTGCTCTCGGCGGGCTTGACCTCGATCTCCACGTCGACGTTCATCGGGTAGCCGTCTTCGGCGATCCAGCTCAGGACCGCCCGCCGGTAGGCGGCCAGCAGGGCGACGCCTTCGGCCACCGTCACGGGACCGGACTCCTCCGTTTCCTCGTCCGGCGCCGGCGGCTGCGTCGTTTCGGGTTCTGGCGCACTCGGCTCGGGCGAGGCCGGCCCGGGCGAGGCCGGCTCGGGCGAGGCCGGCTCGGGCGACGTCGCCTCCGTCGAAGGCTCGGCCGGTTCGAGCGCCGCCGGCTCGGGCGATGCGACCGCCTGTGGCTCGACCCGGGCCGGTTCGAGCGCCGCCGGCTCGGGCGAGGCCAGCTCGGGCTCGAGCGCCGCTGGCTCGGGCGACGACGGCCCTGCCGGCTTTCGCAGCCCGGGCAGCCGGAGTCTCGGGCTCATCGGGCCACCTCGGCGGCAACGGTAGTCTGAGGCGCCTGGTCGGTCCTGCCGTCCGCCCAGAACCACGTCCGGCGCGGGGTCAGCTCGATCAGGACGCGCTCGAAGAGGAGCGGGTAGTCCAGCCTCTCCTTGAGCAGCGCCAGCGTGCTGGGGTCCTTGCGTTTCCAGTTGGGCAGGAGCTTCTGCCAGCCCGCGTGGAGATCATCCTCCGCGACCCGAGCATCGCATTGGACTGTCACTTTGCCGGTGTAGGTGCCGATCGCATCCGGGTTGGTCACCGAGAAGCTGACTCTCGGATTGGCCTTGATATGGGCGATCTTGGCGCTGTCGAGGACGCTGGAGGTCATGAAGATCCGATCGCCCCAGAGGAGCGGAACCATCGGATAGACGATGGGGCGTCCGTCGGGGCCCACGACCGTGAGCTCGCCAACTAGCGCGGCGTCGATCAGTCGAGCGACCGGGTATGGCAGTGCGGGCAAGTGGTCCTCCAGGCGCGAGACGGCAGAGCCGGCTGGGCCATTCTACGGAAGGCGCGCTACCCGCCGCGCCGGCGCGACGATCGCGATCCCCGCGACGCCGCGCCCTTACCGGGTCCGATCGCGGTCCGGGCTCCCGCCGAACAGGCGGATGGAGGCGGCGCCGGCCTCCTGCTGCTCGGGCGTGATGAGGTGGCGGCGGTCGGACGTGCTGTTGTGGGCATACTCGGCCAGGGTCTTCTGGAGGGCCTCCAGCTTGGCGAGCTGCGCGGCCAGGATCGCCGCCCATCGCGCGGACTGATCTCTGGGCCCGGCCGCGGCGGCGGACCAGAGCGCGTAGAGGTCCTCCAGGCAGATCTCGGCCCCTCCGAGGGCCGCCGACCAGGCCGCGTCTTCCGACAACTCGAGCAGGCGCTTCACGGTCATCTGCGAAGCCTCCGCGGCCCGCTCGCAGACCGAACAGCGAGGATCCGCCAGTCCGGCCAGGCCCTTGAGCTGCCCCGAGGCGTCGCCGCGGGACAGCTTCGCAAGAGTCGCCAAGCGCCGCCGCAGCACGGCATCGAAAAGAACGGCGGTCGCGAGCTGGCTGCTGGTCTGGAGCAGCTCCATCTTCGAGAGGCCGGCGCTGTGGGGCCGGCAGAACCCCAGGCCCTTGTCCATCTGGGCCCGCAGGCCGCGGTCCGTGGCCCCCTCGCGGGCCAGGCCTCGCAGCGCCGCGTAGGTCGCCTCCTGGCGGGCGTCGCAGACCGGGCAGCGGCCGCGCTCGAGAGCCTCGGCCAGGCGTATCTCCTCGAAGTCCCGGGCCGGCAGCCTCGCGGATCCGGTCACGCTCGCGCTCGGGATGCGATCGGCCTCGTCATAGCGACAGCCTACCGCGCCATCAACCCCGCCGGGACATGGCCGCGTACGTGACCCCGAACCCGAGGAGGCACCAGACCGCCAGCGTCAGGAAGGCGCCGAGCGGCAGCCCGAACTCGTTCGGGGCGAGCGTGCCGCGGGTGACCTCGCCCATCGCCTGGATCGGCAGGACGCGATGGATCGCCTCCAGCCAACCCGGCAGCTTGTCGGGCAGGAAGGTCAGCGGCGAGAACATGAACACGAAGACGACGAGCGCCTGGGTGATTATCACGGTCAGCATGTACGGCAGGAGAGAGGCGATGGCGTAGCCGACGCAGGTAGCGGTCAGGGCCACCATCACGACAGCCGGAACGACGAGCGGGCTGACCTGCAGGTCCAGGCCGAACCGCCAGGCACCGACCATCACGCCCAGGACGACGCCCGGGATCACGATCGCGAGCCAGACCGTCAGGTCGGCCACGAGATAAGCCAGCCGGGCCACCGGCAGCGAGCGCATGTAGGCGAGGCTGCCCTCGGCCTTCTGCTCCCCGATCGTCTGCGGCAGCGCGACCAGCCCAACGGACACCATTGAGATGGCAGGCGCGCCGGTCGCGATCAGGTAGATCGACGTTCGATCGAGAGTCGGGAAGAGGAGCGGGTAGCCCAGGACGATGCCCAACGAGAAGAGCGTCTGGACCGCCATCATCAACGGCAGGTAGTTCTTCTTGCGCAGTGCCTGCCAGGTGACCAGCAGCCAGTAGCTACGCAGCAGTTGCATCGAAAACCTCCTCCACCTGCGCCGGCGCGGCCTCCGAGCCGCCGACCAGCGCCACGTAAACGTCCTCGAGCGTGGCCGGACCAAGAGTGAACTCCTCGATCGAGCCGACGCGCTTCAGCGACTCGGCCCAGGCGACGGCCGGGCCCGCGGCATCGGTCGGCACGCCGACCATCAGCCGATTGCCGACGGGCACCGCGGAGAGACCGAAGGGCGAGACCGGCAGGTCGATCAGATCGGGATCGAGCACCAGCTCCAACCGGAGCGCCGCCCCGAGCCGGCCCTTCAGTTCCGCCGGAGTTCCCTCGGCGATGACCCGACCGTCGTCGAGGATCGCCAGCCGGTCGACCGACCGCTCCGCCTCGATGACGTTGTGGGTGACGAGCAGAACGGCGGCGCCATGGTCCGCGAGGGTCCGAACCTGCCGCCACAGCAGCCGGCGCCGCACCGGATCCACGTCGTTGGTCGGCTCGTCGAGCATGACCAGGCGGCCCGGTGCGACGGCCGCCATGGCGAAAGCCACGAGCCGCTTGACGCCGCCCGAGAGGCGGGCGGCATCGACGTCGAGCCACTCGCCGAGGTCCAGGGCGTCGACCAGCCTCTCGCGCCGGCGCTGGACCTCACCCCTGGAGAGACCGCGCAGCTGGCCGAGCAGGTCGATGGCCTGACGGGGTGTAAGCCCGTCGATCGGCACCTGCGCCTGGGCCTGGAAGGAACAGAGCCGCCGAGCCAGGCCAGGGTCGGCGACCATGTCGCGGCCGTCGATCCGGATCGAGCCGGAGGTCGGCCGCAGGACACCCGTGAGCTGATTGATGAACGTCGTCTTGCCGGCGCCGTTCGGGCCGATCAGCGCATGGCGGGCGCCGGCAGGAAGGCGAAAATCGACAT